>JBAZSM010000042.1:0-35470 GCA_041662425.1 Pseudolabrys sp. | reverse complement strand
GAATGTCTGCGGAGACGGCACCATGCGAACGAAGGCCGGGCCGTCGAGGCCGGGCATATTCCAGTCGAGAATGACGATGTCGGGCATATTGCGGCGAATGGATTCAAGGCCGGCGATGCCGTCCGGCGCCTCCATCACGATGCGGACACCCATGCCGGTGAGTAGCGTACGCACGACCTTGCGCATGAAAGGCTCATCGTCCACGACGAGCACCTTCACCTTTTCCAGGCGTCGTTCCAGTTCCCTTAAATCGTATTGCATGGGCGGCCCCGATGACGGCGTCGTCACCTGTTCATTGAAGCACAAGGTCGTCGCCATCCCGTGAATGCCGCCGGACCAATTGCGGCGATGCCGGCTACCGGGCGTTAACCGTTCTCCGCCGGCTGGCGCAGCGCGGCAATCAACTGTGAGAGGCCATCGCGCTCCACAGGCGTGGCGGTGAGGCCGAGTTTGCTGCGGCGCCAGAGAATATCGTCCGCGGTCTCCGCCCATTCGTTCTCGACCAGATAGCGGACTTCAGCCGCGGTCAGGTCGCCGGTCAGGATTGGCCCGAGTTCGTCGAGGGTCTGCGCCTCGCCGAGGAAACGCTCGGCGCGCAGCCCATAGGCCCGCAGAATGCGCCGCGCCATCGGCTCGGGCAGGAACGGCCAGCGGGTCCGCATTTCGGCGAAAACTTCTTTCAGATTCTCCGAAGCGAATTCGCCACCCGGCAGTTTTTCCCCGGCCGTCCATGGCGGACGTCCGAGGAAAAAATGACCGATCTTGTCCATCGCCGCTTCGGCAAGGCGGCGATAGGTGGTGATCTTGCCGCCATAGACAGTGAGCAGCGGCGCTTCCTGACGCGGCGCATCGAGCGCGAGGTGATAATCGCGCGTCACGTCTTCCGGCTTGCCCTTGCCGTCGTCGTGCAGCGCGCGCACGCCGGAGAACGACCACACCAGTTCGTCCGGCGTCACCGGCTGGCGGAAGTAGCGATTGACGACCTGGCAGAGATAGAGAATTTCATCAGGGTCCGGCGCCGGCGAATTGAGATCGCCGACGAAAGTCTCGTCGGTCGTTCCGATCAGCGTGAAGTCGTCACCGAATGGCAGCGCGAAGACGACGCGGCCGTCATGGGCCTGCAGGATGTAGCCGCTGTCGTGATTGAACAGCTTGTGCACGACGATGTGGCTGCCCTTGATGAGCCGCACGCGGTCGGTGAGCTTGCGGCGGATCACATTCTCGGCGACCTCGCCGATCCACGGCCCGGCGGCATTGACCAGCACGCGCGCGGTGGCGACTTCGCGGCGACCGTGATCGTGCAACACCAGTTCCCAGATGTGCTTGCGTTCGGCGCGGACGCAGCGGGTGCGCGTGCGGATCGAGGCGCCGCGCTCCTTGGCGTCGAGCGCGTTGAGCACCACAAGGCGGCTGTCGTCGACCCAGCAATCGGAATATTCGAAGGCATATCGAAAGCCGCGCTTGAGCGGCTGGCCGACCACATTATGCGTGAGGTCGATGGTCCGCGACTTCGGCAGGAGTTTGCGGGCGCCGAGCCAGTCGTACAGCATCAGCCCGAAACGCAGCTTGAGCGGCGCGCGCAGGCCCGGCACCGGCGGCAGCACGAAGCGCATCGGGCGGATGACGTGCGGCGCGATGCCGAGCAGCACTTCGCGCTCATTGAGCGCCTCGCGCACAAGCCTGAAGGCGCCGTGCTCGAGATAGCGCAGACCGCCGTGAATGAGCTTGGAGGAGGCCGACGAGGTACCGGCGGCCAGGTCGTTCATCTCGACCAGCAGGACCTTGAGACCGCGCCCAGCCGCGTCGCGCGCCAAGCCTGTTCCGTTGATGCCGCCGCCGATAATGGCGAGGTCGAAATCGGCATTGTCGGAAACGGCCATTCTGGAATTCGGCATGGCGGCTCTCGGTTTGGGATGATTCGCCCTGTCCGCGGGAAGCATGGGCGGCCTGCCCGGCTATATCTAGAGCAGGCCGCGTTAACGCCACTTAAAGCCACAAATTTTGCCTGCGATTTGCCAATGCCTTGGCTTCGACATATCTCTTTCGTTGTTTCCGCCCCGGTTCGAAGCCCACCGTCCCAGGATCCCATGCCCGCCCCTCGCCTGCTTGTCATCGAAGGCAATACGCCCGCCACCATGGCCGAACACGTGTCTTTCGGCGGCACCGTGGCGAGCAATGGCTACGCAAACCTGCTGCGCGAGCTTCTGCCGATGGCGCAGGTCGATATCTGCCATCCGGCCGATACCGCGGCGCAACTGCCAGCGGGCGCGGCGCTGGAAGGCTATGACGGCATCGCCATCACGGGTTCCGGGCTGCATGTTTATAACGGCGGCGCGGAAGTCACGCGCCAGCTCGATCTGGTGCGCAAGGCGCTTACCACCGGCACGCCGGTGTTCGGCTCGTGCTGGGGGCTGCAGATCATCACGGTCGCCGCCGGCGGCGTGGTGCGCAAGAATCCGAAGGGCCGCGAGATCGGCTTTGGCCGCGGCATTCGTCTGACCGAGGCCGGCCGCAAGCATCCGATGTATGTCGGCAAGCTCGATGTATTCAACGCGCCGACGGTGCATCTCGACGAGGTCGAGGTGCTACCGGCCGGCGCGAGCGTGCTTGCGAGCAACGCGGTGTCGCAGGTGCAGGCGCTGGAAATCCGCACGCCTGGCTCGGTAGCCTGGGGCGTGCAGTATCACCCCGAATACCCGTTGCGCGAGCTCGCGGTGATCGTGCGCCGCATCGGCACGCGGCTGATCGGCGAGGGCTTTTTCGCCGATGAACCCGACATGAAGGAATTCGCGCGCGACCTCGACGCGCTCGATCGCGATCCGGCCTGCAAGCGACTGTCGTGGCGGCATGGCATCAGCCAGAACGTGCTCGACAAGAAGCTGCGCGTCAGCGAAGTGGCGAACTGGGTCGAATTCCAGGTGCTGCCGACAAGGGCCAAGCGCGGACGGGGATGAACATGACCTTCACCGACAAACTTGTCCTCGTCACCGGCGGCACTGG
This sequence comes from Pseudolabrys sp., assembly GCA_041662425.1. Lineage (GTDB taxonomy): Bacteria > Pseudomonadota > Alphaproteobacteria > Rhizobiales > Xanthobacteraceae > Pseudolabrys. The sequence continues at coordinate 32,470 of JBAZSM010000042.1, read as the reverse complement.
CGCGCTCGGCGCGGCGGTGGTTGGCGGGCTGATCAAGGCCGGCGCGACCTGTATCGTGCCCTTCCGTCATGAATCCGACGCGCAGCGCTTTCCCCACCGCGACAACGCGACTGTCAGGCTGGTCGCCGCCGGCGATCTCGCCGACGAGGCGGCGGTGGCAAAGCTCTACGATGGCCTCAAACTCTGGGCCTCGATCCACATCGCCGGTGGCTTCGCGGCCGGCTCGGTGGCTGAGACCGACAGAGCGGCGCTGATGGCGCAGATCGACGGCAATCTCGTCTCCTGCTTTCTGTGCTGCCGCGCGGCCGTGACCGCGATCAAGGCCGCGGGTGGCGGTGGCCGCATCGTCAATGTCGCGGCGCGCCCAGCGCTCGAGCCGCGCTCGGGCGCCGGCATGACCGCCTATACGATCGCCAAATCGGGCGTCGCGACCCTGTCGGTGGCGCTGGCCGAGGAAGTTGCGAAGGACGGCATCCTGGTCAATGCGGTCGCGCCGTCGATCATGGATACGCCGGCCAACCGCAAGGCCATGCCGAAAGCCGACTTCGACAAATGGCCGAAGGTCGAAGACGTCGCGGCGACGATCCTGTTCCTCGCCTCACCGGACAACACCGTCACGCGCGGCGGCGTCGTGCCGGTATATGGCAAGAGCTAGCCCGAAATCGGCACCAGTTCGAGCGCGGGGCGCAACAGGCGCTGCACCGTCGAAGCGGCGACCACGGTGCGCTGCTCGACGAAGGCTTCGTGGTTCTTCTCGATGAGCTCGATATCGTAGAGATAGTTCACCATCAGCCCATAGGACTGGGCGATGCCCTTTTCAGACACGTCGGCAAGCCAGTCGATGCGCTCAAGCCGAGCGCCGTTGCCGAGATGGAAACGCGCCACCGGATCGACCGGCATGCCGCGCGGCGATTTGGCGCGCAGATAATAATAGGCCGCCGCGCGCATTATCGGATCGCGCAACGCCTCGATCTTTTCGTTATCGACCCACCAGCCCGGCTCATCGAGTGCGGCCAAGGTCTGTCGATCGGCCTCGCTGATCGCCTGCGAGGTTTCGGCGCCACGCTCGCGCTGCAGCCACTTGGCAAAGCTCGGCGCCGGCGACAGCGTGACCAGATTCGAGAGCTTCGGCAGTTCGCGGCAAATCTCTTCGACCACCTGCTTGATGAGGAAGTTGCCGAACGACACGCCGGCAAGCCCGCGCTGGCAGTTCGAGATCGAATAAAAGGCCGCCGTGCGCGCCTTCTCCGGCTCGACCACGTCGCGCTCGGTGGCGAGAATCGGCGCGATGGCCTCGGGAATGTCGCGGGTCAGCGCCACCTCGACGAAGATCAGCGGGTCATCGACCATGGCCGGATGGAAGAAGGCGTAGCAGCGCCGGTCTTCCGGGTCGATGCGCCGCCGCAGGTCGTCCCAGTCGCGGATTTCATGCACCGCCTCGTAACGGATGATCCTTTCCAGGATATTCGCCGGGGTCGACCAGTCGATGTGTCGCAGGACCAGGAAGCCGCGGTTGAACCATGACGTGAACAGATGGACGAAGTCGTCGTCGACGGCCTGGAGGTCAGGCCGGTTGGCCAGCACGTCCATGAGCTGCTCGCGCATATGCACCAGCGCCGAAGTGCCGCCCGGCGCCAGGTTGAGCCGGCGGAACAATTCCTGCCGGCGCGGCTCGGAGGCGGCGTGCAGCCGCGCCGCCGTCTCGTCGCTCGGATTGGCCTGCCAGGCGGCGATCGCCTCGCCGACCCGCTCGGCGTGGGTGCCGAACCGCTTGGCCAGCGCCTCGAAAAACGCAATGCGCGGACCGATCGTCAGTTCGGCATAGCGGGACAGAATGTCGCGGGCCCGCGCCACGCCGGAGGCTTCGCCGCGCCCGGAGAGAAGATGTTCGCAAAGCTCGACGAGATTTTCGGAACGCGCGGCCGACGTATCACCGCGACGGCCGCGGTCGAGCAGCGCCCGGCCGCGGTCCGAAATCGTTTGCAGCAAGTCGCCGAAAAACGAGGTGTTCATCGCCAATCCCCGCCGTCGCCGGTCCTGCCGGCCTACTTGCCGGGCCCCATCAGATAGTTAGGCAGCCATGTGGCGATATCAGGAAACAAGCACAAAATCACAATCGCCAACATCATACAAATGACGTAGGGCAGCGTCCCCCACATTACTTTTGTGACCGGAACATCCGGCGCGATGGCGTTCACGATATAGATGTTGAGCCCAACCGGCGGGTGAATAAGGCCGATTTCCATATTGATGGTCAGGATGACACCAAACCAGACCGGATCGAACCCTGCCGCGGTGATGATCGGCAGCAGGATGGGCGATGTCATGAGGATGATCGCTGCCGGCGGGATGAAGAAGCCACAGACCAGCAGGAACAGGTTGATCATGCCCATCAGCACCCAGCGGTTGAAGTGCGCGTCGGCGATCGCCTGCGCCAAGGTCTGGGTCAGGTAGAGCGAGGTCAGCATGTATCCGAACAGCACCGCGGCCGCGATGATGGTCAGGATCATCACCGACTCGCGCATGGTGTCGCGCAGGATGTGCCAGATCTGGCCCGGCCGCCACAGGCGATAGATGACAATCGCGAGCACGAGGCAGAACGCCGCGCCGACGCCGGCCGCTTCCGATGGCGTCGCGACGCCGCCGTACAGCACGTACATCACGCCCAGCACGATGGCGAGAAACGGCGCCACCTTCGGCACCGACTCGAACTTTTCTTTCCAGCTGTATCGGAAGCCGGCCGCGTGCGACCGGAAGCCGCTGCGCCAGATGGCGAAGACCGTCCAGGCCATGAACATCGCCGTCAGCATCAACCCCGGAATAATACCGGCGATGAACAGACGACCGATCGATGTTTCGGTGGCGATGCCGTACAGGATGAAGGTCACGGACGGCGGAATAAGAATGCCGAGCGTGCCGCCGGCACAGATCGACCCGGTCGCGACTTCGTCCGGATAACCACGCCGCCGCATCTCCGGAATGCCCATCTTGCCGATGGCCGCGCAGCAGGCCGGCGACGAACCGGTAAGCGCGGCGAAGATCGCGCAGGCACCGAGATTTGAAATGACGAGGCCGCCGGGCACACGATAGAGCCAGCGGTCAAGCGCCTCGTACAGATCCTTGCCGGCGGGCGACGATCCGATCGCCGCGCCCATCATGACGAACATCGGAATGGCGACGAGTGTGAAGTCGTCGAGACCGGAATAGAAAGTCTCTGCGACGATGTGCAGACTGTCGACGCCCTGAAACAGCAGCAGGAAGACGATCGCGATCGCGCCCAGACCGAAGGCGACCGGAATGCCCGAGAGCAGCACCAGGAGCGTCGTCACCAAGACGATTCCCCCTTGCATCGACGGGTTCATGGCATGTCTCCGAGCAATCCCTTGGCCTGTTCTCTGGCGAACTCCTCAGCGTCCTCATTGACCTTGATGCCGAAAGGCTGCGTGCGTCCCGTCGCGAGGCACACGAAGTCGACGACATATTGCAGAAACAGGATGCCAATCCCGATCGGCATCGCCGAATAGGGAATCCACAGCCGCGCCCGCCACACCGTGTTGGAACGCCAGCCTTCGGCCCATGCCTGCCAGAAAAACTGCGTGCACAGCCACCACAGCACCGCGACGAACCCCATGGCGAAAAACGCGGTGGAAAGCGCCAGCCAGTAGCGCGCACGCGGGCCGATATGAAGCGGCAGAATCTCGACGTTGACGTGCCCCTTGGTCATCAGCACGTAGGCGCTGCCGACGAAAGTGGCGGAGACGACGAGATAGGTAACGGCGTCAATCTGCCAGATCGTCGTCAGGTTCAGGATATAACGCTCGAAGACCATATCGCAGATGATCAGGACGGCGGCGGCGATCATCAAAGCCGCCACGACGCCTGAAACACGCGACAGGAACTTCACAGCACGGATGGACGCATCCATGATTCAATCTTTCCCGCTTCGGGATTTGCCTTCGTCAGCGCGAAGACCAGAGAGGAGAACCGGCCGGCGCACGGCACCGGCCGGTATCGAGGTTGGTTACTTGACGGCGAACGCTTCGTCGATGAGCTTCTGCCCGATCGGCACCTCCTTGGCGAACTTGGCGTAGGAGCTCTTCTTGGCTTCGGCGATCCAAAGGTCGTAGTCGGCATCGCTGAGCGTCACGACCTTCACATTATGATCGCGGAACGCCTTGATGGCGGCTTCGTTGACCTCGTTGGCCTTGCCCTCATAGAAGACCTGCGCCTTCTTGCCGGCGGCAATCACGGCATCCTGCTGCTGCTTGTTGAGCTTGGCGAAGCTCTTCTTCGACATCAGCACCGGCTCGTACATGAACCACAACGCATTCTCGCCCGGCGCGGTCAGGCAGTCGGTCACTTCATACAAGCGCATCGACTGGAAGCTGCCGAGGCTGGTGTCGGTCGCGCTCACAACGCCACTCTGGAACGCGTTGTAAATTTCGTTCGACGGCGGGCTGACGATCGACGCACCCGCCATTTCCCACATGCCGGCGAAGGTCGGACCGGCGGCGCGGAATTTCTTGCCCTTGAGATCGTCCGGTTTCACGATGCAGCCGCCCTTCGAGGCCATGCCGCCGGCGAACCACGCATCCGACAGCACCATGACGCCGTGCTTTTCGATTTCGGCGCGGACGTCCTTCATGAACTGCGAGTTATTGATACGCTTGGCGCGCTCCTGGCTGCGGATGAGGCCGGGCATCAGCGTGGCCGAGAAAGCCGGCACCTTGCCGCTGGCGTAATCGAGCGGGAACAGCGTCATATCGAGTTGGCCGTTGACCATGGCATTCCACTGGTCGTTCGGCTTGAACAGCGAGGCACCCGGATAGACCTGGATGGTCAAGCCGACATTGGCGTCGCCGACGTCTTTGGCGATCATCTGCACCATGTCGTCGCGGACATCGTGCTTGCCGCCCGGAAACTGGTGCGAGGCCTTCATCGTCATCTGTGCCTGCGCCGAAGCCGATAGCGCAATGACAGCGGCAGCCGCGGCCGCCAATAGTTTTAAATTCTTCGACATTGGGTTTCCTCCATTTGCATTTTTTGTGGCAACGGATTTCCGCAGCCAATTTGCAGTGCCGGCACAATAGCTTTTTGTAACCGATTTTTCGCCCCGGCCCCACACTACCCGGTGATGCGACACAGCGCCATAGCGCAGCCCGCAATTGTAGTGCAAGCACCTTTTGCGTCAGGGGAATCCGGTCTGGCCAGCGCGGATTGATGTCTCTATAAGCGCGGCAAAGACCTTCCCCTGTCTTCGAGTCCCGGAGTTTTAGAACATGTCCAAGCCGCTCGCAGGCGTCCGCGTCCTTGAACTCGCCCGTATTCTGGCGGGCCCGTGGGCCGGACAGACCCTCGCCGACCTCGGCGCCGACGTGATCAAGGTGGAGCGCAAGGGCGCCGGCGACGACACCCGCCAGTGGGGGCCACCCTTCGTTGAGGCGAAGGAAGGCGACCACCTCGGCGCTGCCTATTTTCACGCCGCCAACCGCGGCAAGCGTTCGATCGAGCTCGACTTCGAGGATCCGGAAGGCCAGCGCATCGTGCGCAAGCTCGCCGCGAAGTCCGATATCCTGATCGAGAACTTCAAGGTCGGCGGGCTGGCCAAATTCAATCTCGACTACAAGAGCCTGAAGGACGAATGCCCGCGGCTGATCTATTGCTCGGTGACCGGCTTCGGCCAGGACGGGCCCTACGCCAAGCGCGCCGGCTACGATCTGATGGCACAAGGCATGGGCGGCGTGATGGAACTGACCGGCACGCCGGAAGGCGAGCCGACGCGCATCGGCATCCCGATGTCGGACATCTTTACCGGCGTCTATTCGGTCGTCGGCATTCTGGCTGCACTGCACCAACGGCAGACCACCGGCAAGGGCTGCTACGTCGATACGGCGCTGGTGGACTCGACCGTCGGTGTGCTGTCGAACCAGGCGCTCAACTATATGGTGTCCGGCAAGGTGCCGAAGCGCATCGGCAACGCCCACGCCAACATCGTGCCGTATCAGGTGTTCCCGGTCGCGGACGGCCACATCATCATCGCCACCGGCAATACCGGCCAGTACATCAAGCTCTGCAACATTCTCGGCGCGCCCGAACTCGCGCAGAACCCGGCCTATGCCGACAACACCGGCCGCCTGACGCACCGCGAAGAACTGATCGGAAAGCTGTCGGCTTTGACATCGAAGATGAAGCGCGACGAACTGCTTGCTCAGTTGGAGACGCAAGGCGTGCCGGCCGGTCCGATCAACAATGTCGAGCAGGTTTTCGAAGACCCGCAGGTGATCCACCGCGGCATGAAACTCAGTCTGCCGAGCGCGGATGCCAAGGGCGGCACCATTCCCGGCGTGCGCACGCCGATCGTCATCGATGGCTGGCGGGCGGCGAGCGAACGCCCCTCGCCGAAGCTCGGCGAGCACACCGCGGAAGTCCTCAAGGAGATCGGCGAAGGCTGATTTGGACTGCGGACCAAGGCCGCCATGCGTTATGATGACGCCATGGCGAAAAAGACCGCGCGCAAATCGAAACCCGCCGCAAAGGCCGGCACGGCGGCCCGCACGCCGCGGACACAGCCCCCCGTCGACGACCTCGTCGGCAAGCGCATCCGGATCGAGCGTGCGACGTGGGACGCCATCTCGCTGATGGCGCGCGAGCAGATGAAGGATCTGTCCGAAATCACCGAGGAAGCCTTTCGCGATCTGCTGAAGAAATACGGCCGCACCGCCGACTTTCGCGAGGCGCTCAAGATGAGCGCGCGGCAGGCGCGCAAGAAGCGCTGACGCGGGAGCCCGCCCCTATTCGCCGATAAAAGTCAGCGGCCGCGCCACCGCTTCGAGCGGCTTGCGCTCGGCGGCGGTGCCCCATCGCCACGCGACAAGACCGGCGAGGATCATCAGCAGCGCACCGAGCAGATAGCCACCGAAGACGCTGGCGCGCGAGCCGGTATCGATCAGAGCGCCGAACAGCCAAGGTCCGGCGATGCCGCCGATGCCGGTACCCACGGCATAGAAGACGGCGATCGCCAGCGCGCGGATCTCAAGCGGGAAGGTTTCACTGACGGTGAGATAGGCCGAGCTCGCCGCGGCGGAGGCGAAGAAGAAGATCGCCATCCAGCATATCGTCTGCGTCTCGGCGCCGATGAGATCGCGCATGAACAGATAGCCGGTGCCGGCCAGCAGCACGCCCGAGGCGATATAAGTGAAGGCGATCATAATACGGCGGCCGAGCGTATCGAAGAGCCGGCCGATCAGCACCGGTCCAAGGAAATTGCCGGCGGCGAAGGGCAGCAAATACCAGCCGACATGATCGGCCGGCACGCCGTAGAAGTCGGTGAGGATCAGCGCATAGGTAAAGAATATCGCGTTGTAGAAGAAAGCCTGCGCCGCCATCAGCGCAAGCCCGACCATGGAGCGCTGGCGGTATCGATGAAGCAGCGTTTGCGCAACTTCCGCCAGCGGCGTTGCGCGGCGCGCTCGCAGACGAACGCGCGGCAGGTCCCGCGCCGGCGGCAGATCGACGAAGCGCGCTTCGATGCCGGCGATAACGCGATGCGCCTCTTCCGCGTGACCATGCGTCATGAGCCAGCGCGGACTTTCCGGCAGCCACAGCCGCATAAAGAAGATCACGAGCGCCAGCGCGGCGCCGATGAGAAAGGCCATCCGCCAGCCGTGATCGGGATCCACCAGCGCCGGATCGAGCAGCACGATCGAGCCAAGCGCGCCGATGGCGGCGCCAATCCAGAAGCTGCCGTTGATGACGAGATCGGTCCAGCCCCGCATGCGCGCCGGGATCAGTTCCTGGATGGTGGAATTGATCGCGGCATATTCGCCGCCGATGCCGGCGCCGGTGAGGAAGCGAAACAGCGCGAAGCTCGCGATATTCCACGACAGCGCGGTCGCCGCCGTGGCGGTGAGATAGACAGAGAGCGTAATGAAGAACAGCTTCTTGCGGCCGAGCCGGTCGGTCAGCCAGCCGAAGAACAAGGCGCCGAGCACCGCGCCGCCGACATAGGTGCTGGCCGCGATGCCGACATCGGTATTGTCGAAGTGCAGCACCGGGCTCTGCTTGAGCGCGCCAGCGAGGCTTCCGGCCAGCGTCACTTCGAGACCGTCGAGAATCCAGGTGACGCCGAGCGCTGTGACGACCAGCGTGTGAAACCGGCCCCAAGGCAACCGGTCGAGCCGGGCCGGGATATCGCTGTCGACGATCATCCCCGACGGCGTACTCTCATTGACGGTCATCGGACGGCCTTTCGATCTCCCTGGGCCTTGGCCTAACGCCTTGATCCGATTCGGGTTCACCGGCCGTGCCGCCGAAATGGAACGACCGCGATCCGTTCTGAAGCGAGGGCTTATCCACAGACCGCCGACTCAGATAGGCGGCGGCGCGCTGAGCTTTCCCGCATTCGCAGAAAGCGGCACGATCGTATAATATCGCGACTTGGCGGTCATGCCGCTTCTGCCGTTCTTCAGCGTTCCGATCTTCGAGTATCTCATGGACTCCGACATTCTGCGCCGTCTGCATTACGCTGCCGCCATCGGCTGCGGGGTGTTCGCTGCCCTCGTGGTGCACATTACGCTCACGGTGTTCGGGGTCGGCCTCGACGCGGTGCTGCGCGGCGCCGGCGCCGGCAACCCGCAGCAAATGGCCTCGGCGATCGCCTGGTGGGCGATCGGCGGTGCCGGCTTCGTCGGCGGATGGGCGACAGGCGCCTATCTCATCGCCGCGGCGCGCGAGCGCGCCTTCGTCTTCCGCATCGCCCAACGCTTCCTCATCGCCGTCGTGTTCGCGGCCGCGACCGCGGGCGGCGTCATGAGCAAAAGCGGCAACCTCGGCGGCACCGTCGACGTCATCGCCGGCCTCACGGCGCTGGCGCTGGGCGTGATCTGCGCCTTCTGCGGCGCGCGGCTGGCCTATCTAAACGCCGAGCAGGTTTAACGGCGCAGAGTTATTTGTTTATATTCCGATATTTATACGATCGCGTCATACCAAAGTCGATGGCGCGCGACGGCGCAAATTCGACAAGCCAGCACGCTTCACCAACGACGAGCGTCAAATTTACGAAGTTCATTTGCCCACCAGCGCTGCGTCGCATCCAAAATAACTTCATCGCGCCGCGTGCATTGCACATCGTGGTTCGACACTGAACAACCTAACAAACACCGACATCCGCGATGCAGCGCACACACCGCGATCCGACCAAAGTGGCATTGACGCTCGCGTCATTTCAGTTCGCGATACACGCGGTGGTGCCGTCGGCGCGCTTCAAAATGAGTGCGCCGGCTACGTCATCATTTTCATCCGACGTCCGCCAAATGGATATCGGCAACGAGAAAACATTACTGGCTGGCAAGTGCCGGGGGCGACTCGGGTTTGCAAACCTACGGAGGAAACAACAATGACATTATTCGACAAGGATGGCGTTTCACGCCGCAAGATACTGACCGTCGGCGCGGGTCTTGCCGGCGGCACCATGTTGTCCGGCGGCTTCGTGATGCCGGTTTTCGCTGAGGATCATCCGGCCATCGGGACCTATCCGGCCGGATCGTCGGGATCGAGCGTCACGATCGGCGCCGCGGTGCCGCGCACTGGCGCCTACGCGGTGCAGGGCGAAGATGAGCTCAAAGGCATGGAATTGGCGATTGAGCACATCAATTCGGGCCACGATCTGATCAAGAAGATTGCGCCGAAGATCACCAAGGGCGTCCTTGGCAAGGAAGTGAAGCTTGTCGTCGCCGACTCGGCCGCAAAGCCGAACAACGCGGTGCAGGCGCAACAGCGCTTCATCAACGAAAACAAGATCGTCGCCATGACCGGTTCGACCTCGTCGGCGGTGGCGGTGGCGCTCAACAAGTTCGCCGAGCGTGAGAAGATTCTCTATCTCGTCGCGATCTCGGGTTCGAACGACACCACCGGCAAGGACTGCACCCGTTATTCGTTCCGCCAGTGCTTCTACGGCGAAACGGCGGCCAACGCGATCGGTCCGGTGCTGGTGAAGCAATTTGGCAAGAACAAGAAAGCGGCGTTCATGACGCCGGACTACACATACGGCCATACGGTCACCAAGTCGATGAACGACTACCTGAACAAGAACGCCGGATGGACCATGGTGACAAACCAGGTCTCGCCGCTCGGCACTTCCGACTTCTCTCAGTACCTCACCAACATCGCCAACTCCGGCGCCGAGTTCATCATCAACGTGAACTGGGGCCGTGACGCGGTGCTGTCGGTGCAGCAGGCCAAGCAGTTCGGCCTGACGCCGAAGATGAAGATGGTGATCCCCTATCAGATCCCGTTCCTCGCCAAGGAAGTGGGCGCGGAACTGACCGAAGGTGTCTACGCCGCCACCGACTTCTGGTGGACGCTGGAAGACAAGTATCCGCTGGCCAAGATATTCGTCGAGGCCTTCGACAAGAAGTATGGCTACAAGCCTGAATGGGGCGCCGAAAACGCTTACATGCAGTTCGCGATCTGGGCGCGCATGGTGAGCCAGGCCGGCAGCTTCTATCCGCCGGATGTCATCAAGCAGTACGAGAAGGGCGAGACCTTCCCGTCCATGGTGGGTGACGTTCACTTCCGTGCCGCCGACCATCAACTCGTCCGCCCCGTCGTCATCGTCAAGGGCAAGGCGCCCAAGGACATGAAGAACAAGGAAGACTTCTGGGAAGTGACGGAAGTCGTTCCGGGCGAACCGCTGATGCAGAAACCGGATGCGTTCGGCTGCAACCTCGGCGATTACACCTGACGCAAAATCGGCTCTCTTCGTCTCGATCGAGACGAAGAGAGCCCGCAATCTCCGCGATGGCCGGGCCCGAGGACGAGAAGCGCTTCAGTCCTTTCGCTCCGGCCATCGCTGCATCTTTTCGGTCGAGTGGGTGGGCGACAACGTGATCAATTGGGCGAATTTCGTATCGCAACTTTTCAACGGGCTGGTGCTCGGCGCGCTTCTGGCGCTGATCTCCTCCGGCCTGACGATCATCTACGGCACGCTGGGCGTGCTGAACCTGGCGCATGGCGCCCTGTTCATGCTTGGCGGTTACGCCGGCTGGATGGCCTATACGTATACCGGCTCCTTCATCGTCGCGGTGATCGCGGGCGCGCTGTTCGGAATGCTGGTCGGTGTGATCGTCGAGCGCTTGATCATCCGTTATTTTTACGACCGCCCCCATGAGGACCAGCTGCTCGTCACCTTCGGCCTCGGCATCGTATTCGTCGAAGGCGCCCGCTTCCTTTTCGGCAGCCTGTCGAAAATCGTCCCGCCGCCCGCCGGGCTGGCCGGCATCACGCCGCTCGGCTTCATGTTGTATCCGACCTATCGCCTGGCGCTGCTCGGCATCGTTATCGTCGCATTGATTGCGCTCTACATCGTCCTGTACCGCACCCGCATCGGCATGATCGTGCGTGCCGGCATTGAAGACGCCATCATGGTCGATGCCCTCGGCATCGACGTCTACAAGGTATTCATGCTGGTGTTCGGCATCGGCGCCATGGCCGCCGGCTTTGCGGGCATCGTCAATGCCCCGGTCGTCTCCATCACACCCGATGTCGGCGAGGCGATCCTGGTGCAGACGTTCGTCGTCGTCGTTATTGGCGGCGTCGGCTCCTTTCCCGGCGCCGTGCTTGGCGGCCTTATCGCCGGCGAGATCATCTCGATCACGTCGATGTTCAACCCCGGTTATTCCTACGTCATGCTGTTCGTGGCGATGACCCTCGTGCTCGTGCTGCGACCTTACGGCCTGCTCGGCACCGCCGGCCGCGAATAGGGGTCACGCGCATATGTTCAAGCAACGCACCTACATTCTCGAAATCCTGACGCTGGCGGGCCTTCTGGCTGCGCCGTTCGTCCTGCCCTATCTCGATTTTTCGCCCGATACCGTGAACCGCATCCTGGTCTGGGGCCTGTTCGGCCTCGGCTTCGACATCCTGTTCGGCGTTACCGGACTGTTGTCGTTCGGCCAATCGGCTTTCTTCGGCACCGGCGGATTTTTCGCGGCCTACTTGCTGACCCAGATGGACTTCCCGCACGTCACCGCCGCGTTGTTCATCGGTATGATCGTCGCGGCCATCGTCGGCTGGCTGATCGGCCTGATCGCCCTGCAGCGCACCGGTATCTATTTCGCGATGATCACGGTGGCGATCTCCGAAGTGTTCTTCTTTGTCGAGTTCAATCCGTTGTCCGCATACACCGGCGGCGAAAACGGCCTGCCCGGCGTACCGACACCGGTTATCGACCTCGGTTTCTTCGCCTACAAATTCTCGACCGGCTGGGCGCTCTACTGGTACCTCGCCCTCTGGTACTTTCTCGGCCTGGTGATCGCGCTGCGTATCGTGCGCTCGCCGGTCGGCGCGGTGCTGTCCGCAATCCGCGACAACCCGCTTCGTGCCGCTGCGGTCGGCCACAACATCCACAGCTACAAGCTTACCGCCTTCGTCATCGCAGCCGCCTATGCCGGTTTTGCCGGCGGCCTCCTCGGCGTGATGCAGGCCTTCATGCCGCCCGACGCGTTCATGTTCGAGACGTCGGGCCAATTGGTCATGCAGACCGCCATCGGCGGCGCCGGCACGCTGTTCGGGCCGCTGGTCGGCGCCACTGTCTGGCTATTTCTCTCCGACTTCTTTCAGACCACGATCAATCTTGGCGCCACCTGGAAACTGGTACTCGGGGTGGTCTTTGTGCTGCTGGTGTGCTTCCTGCGCCGCGGCATTGTCGGCGGGCTGATCGATCTCTACCGGCTCGCACGCGACGGCAGCCGCAAGGAAGAAGCGCAGTCGATCTCCGACAATGACGACGACACCGCAATCGGCTCATCTCCGGCGCCGGCGTCGGTTGGATCGGCGGTTGCCCAGGGCTCCGATGTCATTCTGCAGGCAACCGGCATCAGCAAGCGTTACGGCGGTCTCGTCGCCAACGACAACATCAATTTCACGGTCAAGCGCGGCGAATTGCGCGGCGTTATCGGCCCGAACGGCGCCGGCAAGTCGACCTTTTTCAAGATGCTGACCTGCGAAATCCACCCGACCTCCGGCAAGATCGAATTTCAGGGCCAGGACATCACCGGCTATAGCGTCACCGAAGTTTGTCAGCTCGGCCTGACCAAGAGCTATCAGGTCAACCAGTTGTTCAATCGTCTGACGGTCCGCGACAACGTGACCATCGCGGCGCTGGCGCAGAAGCGCGGCTCCTTCAGGCTCGATCTTCTGAAGGATATGTCGAAGGTGGAAGGCCTCGACCGGCGCGTCGAGGAAACGCTGGCGCTGGTGCACCTCACCAAGCGCGCCGACCGTCTGGTGTCGGATCTCGCATACGGCGAGAAGCGGCGGCTGGAAATCGGTCTGGCGCTCGCCACCTCCCCGTCACTTCTGTTGCTCGACGAGCCGCTCGCCGGAATGAGCCCGCGCGAGCGCGTCGAGACCGTGAAATTGCTCAAGTCGATCGCGCGCGGCCGCACCATGATCGTGATCGACCACGACATGGATGCCATTTTCGAACTGGCGGAAACCATCACGGTGCTGCGTGAAGGTTCGGTGCTGGTGGAGGGCACGCCTGAAGAGATCAAGAACAATGCGGCGGTGCAGGAAGCCTATCTCGGCGGCATGGACGAGGAGATGCACTGATGAGCCTGCTCGAGGTCAAGCGCCTGAACAGCTATTACGGCGATTCGCATATCCTCTTTGACGTGGATTTGCGCGTCGAGAAGAACGAGGTCGTGGCGCTGATCGGGCGTAATGGCGCCGGCAAGTCAACGACCTTGAAGAGCCTGATGGGCGTTGTAACGCCGCAGAGCGGCCATGTCGTGCTCGACGGCGCCGATCTTGCCGGCAGGAAGGCCCATGCCATCGCCCAGGCAGGCATGCAGCTGGTGCCCGAAGATCGCCGCATCTTCGGCAGTCTCAACGTCGAGGAAAACATCGTCCTCGCCGGCCTCACAGCCGAGAACAAATGGCCGCTGGAGCGCATCTACGAGATGTTTCCGCGCCTGAAGGAACGCCGCGGCAGCCGCGGCACCGACCTGTCGGGTGGCGAACAGCAGATGCTGGCGATCGCCCGCGCTCTGGTGCGCGATCCCAAGATCATCCTGCTGGACGAGCCGTTCGAAGGACTGGCGCCCGTCATCGTGCGCGATCTGATGAAGGCCTGCCGCAATCTCGCCGCCGCAGGGCAGACCATCGTGCTGGTAGAGCAGAACCTCGCGGCAACCCTTGCCTTGGCGAACCGCATTTACATCATCAATAACGGCCATATCGTGCATGAAGGCCCGGCAGCCGAGATCAAGGCCGACCCGGCCGTGCTGCAACGCTATCTCGGCGTCTAGGCCGGAGCCCGCTCGCGGTTATGAATGGAGCGTGGTCTGATCTTTGCGACCACGCTTTGCGATCATGCCGCCACCGCCGGGCGCATCGCGTCCTGCAACATCATCGCCGCGCATTTCTCGCCGATCATGACGATCGCTGCATTGGTGTTGCCCGACACCAATGACGGCATGATCGAACCATCGGCGACACGCAAACCGTCAAGCCCGCGCACGCGCAGGCGCTCGTCGACCACGGATTTGGCGTCCGGCCCCATGCGGCAGGTGCTGACCGGGTGGAATACGGTCGTGCCCTTGTCGCGCGCGAACGCGAGAAGCTGCTCATCGCTCTGATACTGCGCGCCGGGATTGATCTCCTCGGCGATATACGGCGTGATCGCCGGCTGGCCCATGATCTTCCGCGTCAGCTTCATGCCGGCAATCATGACGTCGCGATCGAAAGCGGCGGACAGATAGTTCGGCTGGATCGCCGGCGCGTCGGCCGGATCGGACGACTTGATGTTGACCGTGCCGCGGCTGTGCGGCCGCAACTGGCAGACCGAGGCGAGGAAGCCGGGGAACGGATGCAGCTTCTGCCCGACCGAGTCGGCGCTGAACAGAATGAAGTGGATCTGCACGTCCGGCGACGCCAGCGACGGATCGGTCTTGAAAAAGCCGCCGGCATAGCCGGCGCCGATGGAGAGCGGACCCTTGCGGTTGATCGCATAATCGAGCGCGGCGCCGACGCGGCGCGTGAAGCTCGCCATCATGTCGTTGACGGTGATGGCCTGGGTGCAGCGATAATTGAAGCGCGCCTGAAAGTGATCCTGAAGATCGGCGCCCACGCCCGGCATGTCGTGCAGCACGCCGATGCCGTGCGACTTGAGGAGTTCACCCGGCCCGACGCCGGAGAGCTGCAACAGCTGCGGCGAGTTGAAGGCGCCGCCGCTGAGCACGACTTCGCCAGAGGCCCGGGCCTGAAAGACCTCGCCGTGCTGGCGATATTCGACGCCGACCGCTCGCCTGCCCTCGAACAGAATACGCGTCGCCAGCGCCCGCGACACGACCTTCAGATTGGGCCGCGTCAACGCCGGTTTGAGATAGCCTCTGGCAGTCGAGCAACGACGCCCGTTGCGCGCGGTGAGCTGGTAATAGCCGGCGCCTTCCTGGCCCGGACCGTTGAAGTCGTCGTTGCGCGGGAAGCCGGCCTGCCCGGCGGCATCGATGAACGCCTCGCACAAAGGATGCGGCTCGACATCCGACACCGCGAGCGGCCCGTCTTTGCCGTGCAGTTCGTCGGCGCCGCGCACCTGATCCTCGGCCTGGCGGAAGTACGGCAACACGTCGTCGAAACTCCACCCGGCATTGCCGAGCTGACGCCAGTGATCGAAGTCTTCGCGCTGGCCGCGCACGTAAAGAAGTCCGTTGATCGAACTCGATCCGCCCAGCACCTTGCCGCGCGGCTGGATCACGCGACGGCCGTTGAGCTGCGGCTCCGGCTCGGTCTCGTACAGCCAGTTGACGCGCGCGTCGGTGAACAGCTTGCCGTAGCCGAGCGGTATATGAATCCAGATGTTGCGGTCGCGGCCGCCGGCCTCGAGCAGCAGCACGCGGTGGCGCCCCGAAGCGGACAGACGCTCGGCAAGCACGCACCCGGCGCTACCCGCGCCCACGACGATGTAATCGAATGATCCTGCGTCCCGCAAAGGCTTCCCCCGGCACTGTGTTTTGCCAGGAGTGTAGCCAGAATTTGCCGGACGCGCATTCCGCGCCGAGCCGGCATCTAAGTAATTGAAATACCGTGTTATTTCAGAAAGAAGCCGTTCTGAGCGGACCGCGCCTCGCGTCGCTGCGGCCCGAAGTGTGCACCGCATCATCAAGTCGACGATGCTTCAGAATGTATAATTTGGCTCCCAATGTCCGCTATCTGACAGAGTTGACCTGCGTCAACGTTCCCGGGCGTTCTTTCGGGTGAAGTAGCCCGTCTGCTGGACACGCGGCACGCGCAACATTGAATTGCTCTGCTTTCAATAAGTCATGGTCTCATAACTTGGGGAGGCGTTCCATGCTTGCTTCCGACGTGTCACGAGTCGCGTGGCGGCCGTCCAAAGCGAAGCCGGCAACGCTGTTTCAACGGCCGGACAATTGCCCTATCACGACGTGCTCCGCCATCGCGATGTATGAGCAGGCACTGAAACGACATCGAGCGACGGAATCCCGGCTGCAAGAAGCAATGCGCCGCGAAAGCGACTTGTTGCGTCAGAAGGACGAACTGATCCTGCAGATGGAGATTTTGAGCAAAGAGTCCGAACATCGTCTTCTGAACGGACTGCAAATGATCGCCGGCCTGCTCGCAGTGCAGAGCCGCGGAACCGGCAGTCCCGAGGCAGCGGCCCAGTTGACCATCGCCGCCAACCGCGTCGCGACGCTTGCGCGCGTTCACCGGCATCTCCACACGCCGGACAAGATCGAAAGCGTCGAATTCAAGCAATACCTTGAAGAACTATGCCACGACGTTGCGGACATGGCGTCCGACGAACGTCCGGAGCGGCCTATCTGCGTTGAAGGAGCCGAACTCAGGATTCCGAGCGCCATGGCGATTCCTCTCGGATTCATCGCCAGCGAACTGATCACCAATTCGATCAAGTACGCGAGGGGAAAAATCACGGTCGGCCTACGGACGATGCCGATGGGAAATTACGCTCTGACGGTCTCCGACGATGGCCCGGGCCTGCCGGCGGCCTTCGATCCGACGGCGATGCACGGATTGGGCATGAAGATCATTGCCGCACTGGTGAAACAGATCCACGGCGAATTGCATTTCGCCAGAGGCGATGACGGCCACGGCACTCGATTTTCGGTGGCATTCAAACTGCGGGATTCCGGACGATGAACCGGGACGTCGGAAAGAGCGGAACTTCCATCGACAAAAGCAATAGCTTTGCGTTTGATCACTATACCGATAACATATCCAGTATTCGTTCAGCGACCGCACGGGCGGATCAATCATGGCTCTGCCTCAAGCTGCCGTCGCGGATATGATCGGCAGCCAGAAAACCCGATGACCCGTCTTCACACCGAAAGCCATCTCGTCAGCCGGATTGGCTGGCTCCGCGCAGCAGTGCTCGGGGCCAATGACGGCATCATCTCGACCGCCAGCCTGATCGTGGGCGTGGCGGCGGCGGCCACGACCCAACACGAGGTCCTGATCGCGGGTGTTGCCGGCCTGGTGGCCGGCGCCATGTCGATGGCCGCCGGCGAATATGTCTCGGTCAGCTCGCAATCCGATACGGAACGAGCCGACCTCGCCCGCGAACGCAAGGAATTGAGCGACAACCCGGCCTTTGAACTCGATGAGCTGGCTGATATCTACGTAAATCGCGGGCTCGATCAGACATTGGCCCGTCAAGTGGCGCAGCAACTCATGGCGAAAGACGCTTTGACGGCGCACGCCCGCGACGAACTCGGAATTTCCGAAATCACCACAGCGCGTCCGGTACAAGCCGCGCTGACGTCGGCTGCGACCTTTGCTATCGGCGCGGCCATGCCGTTGCTCATGGTCGTTGTATCTCCCACGAACGTGCTGGTACCCGTCGTAGCGGGGGCATCGCTGGGCTTTCTCGCGCTGCTTGGCGCGGTCGGCGCGCGAGCGGGCGGCGCAAACATAATCCGGGCCACGGCCCGCGTGACATTCTGGGGAGCGTTGGCGCTGGCGATTACGGCCGGTATCGGCAAGTTGTTCGGCACCGTGGTCTGAGATCGAGGGGACCGACATTGGCGACGGCACCTTCCCTGTCCAAAATTTTGCCGCGCATCTACATCGCTCCCGACGAACGACGTCTCATCGTGCGGTTCTGGCGGAGCGCTTCCGGATTCTGGCGGGGACCGACGGCCTGGCGCGCGTGGCTGCTGACAGGACTGCTGATCGCTACAATCCTGCTGCAGTTGCTGACGCAATACTGGCTGAACTTCTGGAACCGCGACTTCTTCGATGCCATCGAGCGAAAGGACGCGACGGCGTTGTGGGCGCAGGCGATGCATTTCGTCCCGCTGGCCGGCGCCAGCCTTACGCTCGCGGTCTTGTCGGTATGGGCTCGCATGACGATGCAGCGCCAATGGCGCGCCTGGCTAAGCGACCACCTTTACGATTACTGGCTGCAGAACGACCGCTTTCGGCGGCTGAGATTCATGCAGGGCGATCACCAGACGCCAGAGTATCGGATCGCCGAGGACGCACGCGTCGCGACCGACCTGCCCATAGACCTCACGCTTGGATTGGTCTCGTCCGTGCTCACCGCCATCATCTTTATCGGCGTCTTGTGGAGCGTAGGCGGCCGCCTTGTTATCGACAGCCTGGGCTTCGGGCTGGAGATCCCCGGCTATCTTGTCATCGCCGTTGTTGTTTATTCGCTCCTGATAACGGCCGCGATGATGCTCATCGCCCACCGTCTGACCCGCGTGATGGAGGACAACAAACGCGCCGAGGCCGATTTGCGCTCGGTCGGAGCGCACCTTCGCGAGAGCGGCGAAAGCACTGCGGTGCCGGACTGGACGTCAGAGGGCCGGCGCCTTATCGGCCCCGCATTGGCCGAGGTGATTGCACAATGGCGGGCCTATTGTTGGCAACTGATGCGGATGACGATGATATCCCATTCTAACACCCTGCTGACGCCGGTCATCGGACTGCTTCTCTGCACGCCAAAGTATCTCACAGGAGCCATGACCCTCGGCGAAACCGTGCAGGCCGCGGCGGCCTTTGCAATTGTCCAGGGCGCCTTCAACTGGATCACCGACAGTTATGGTCGATTGGCGGAGTGGACCTCATCCGCAAACCGGGTGGCGTCTCTCCTCATTGCGCTGGATCAGATCGATGAACCGGATCGCCCCGAGACGGCAGCCCCCGTCGTCAACCCAAAAACTGACGAGTGAACGACCGGGCCAGGATCCCTTGTCTCATCGAAATTGCCGTTCGATAGCAGAGGCCATGAGCCGAACCTGCGCCCTCGAACCAATAAACCTGGACGCATCGTTTCAGCCGCGATGCTTGTTTTTCTTTGGCTTCTTGCCGGATGCCGGCTTTGCAAAGGAGGCTGCATCCTGACGCGACGCCTGCCCGGCATGAGCAGGCTTGTGTTCGTCTCGCCGCTTCTTGTCGAATCCCGGCTTCTTGCCGAATTTAGGTGCTCCTTCGCGAACGCGCTCGCCACGATGCTTGCGCGCCTTGTCGTAACGCGGCTTGTCGTCGCGGCGCGCCTCGCCCTCTTGGGGATTACCGACGCTCGCGGTCTTGTCGACGGCGTTTTCGGCCGACGCTTCGCCGCGCGGACCGTCGGCGAGCTGCTCGATGCGGATGTGCTCGTCCTTGTCGGGAACCTGGACTTTGGCGGCGAAATTCTCGGCTGCCTTCGCCGAGATCTCGAACTCGGTGATGGCGTCGTAAATCCGGATCGCGCCGATGTCGTTCTTGTCGATGCCGCCGCGGCGGCAGATCATCGGCAGCAACCAGCGGGCTTCGGCATTCTTGCGGCGGCCGATGCTGGCGCGAAACCAGACGCTGCCGCCTTCCATACTGCGGCGAAAGCCGGTCCTTTGCCCCGGCTTCGGTCCGCCACCTTCGTCGCCGCGCGTGGCGCGTGGCCCGCGCCGGTCGCCGCGGTCGTCCCGTGAACGGGCTCTGTCGTAGTCGCGCCCCTGGCCGGGATCGAGGATGTCTTCCGGCGCCGGCAGCCGCGCGCGGTAAAGCCGGGCCAGCGCCGCGGCGATATCCTCGGGCGACCGCTCGGCCAGCAAGGCGCGCGCCAGTGTCAGATCGTCCTCGGTCGCCTCTTCCGTGAAGACGGCATCCTGCAGCATGCGCTGCTGGTCGAGCTTGCGGATTTCATCGGCCTGCGGCGCGGTGCCCCAGACGGCCTCGATGCCGGCCTGGTCGAGCATCATCTCGGCACGGCGGCGGCGCGACGGCGGCACCAGCATGACGCTGACGCCCTTGCGGCCCGCACGGCCGGTGCGGCCGGAGCGATGCTGCAGCACTTCCGGATCGTTCGGCAATTCAGCGTGAATGACCAGGCCGAGGTTCGGCAGGTCGATGCCGCGCGCCGCCACGTCGGTGGCGACACAGACGCGGGCCCGTCCGTCGCGCAGCGCCTGCAGCGCGTGCGTCCGCTCGCCCTGCGTCAACTCGCCGGACAGCGCGACGACGGAAAACCCGCGCTCAAGCAGCGCCGCCTGCAGATGATTGACCGCGTTTCGCGTGTTGCAGAACACGATCGCGCTGGGCGACTCGAAATAACGCAGCACGTTGACGACTGCATGCTCGACGTCGTGCGCGACGACCCTGATCGCGCGATACTCGATGTCGGCATGGCCACCTTCGCCGACGGCGACCTCGATGCGCAACGCGCCCCTCTGATACTGCTTCGCCAAAGCGACGATGCCGCGCGGCAGCGTCGCCGAGAACAGCAGCGTACGGCGCGCTTCCGGCGTGGTCTTGAGGATAAGCTCCAGGTCTTCGCGAAAGCCGAGATCGAGCATCTCGTCGGCTTCGTCAAGGACGACGGCTTTTAATTCCGAGACGTCGAGACGACCGCGCCGCAAATGGTCGCACAGCCGGCCCGGCGTGCCGACCACGATGTGCGCGCCCATGTCGAGCTCGCGCTGTTCGCGGCGCGGGTCCATTCCACCGACGCAGGAAACGACGCGCGCGTCGGTATATTGATAGAGCCAGGCCAGCTCACGCTGCACCTGCAACGCGAGCTCGCGCGTCGGCGCGACGATCAGGGCCAGCGGCTTTGCGCTTCTTTCGAAGCGATCCCTGTCACCCAAAAGATTCTTCGCCACCGCCAGTCCGTAGGCAACCGTTTTGCCAGAGCCGGTTTGGGCCGAGACCAGCAGGTCGCGATCGACGGCGGCGTCGGCCAGCACGGCCGCCTGGACGGGCGTCGGCTCGGTATAGCTGCGCTCGGCCAAGGCGCGGGCGAGTGGCGGATTTGCGGGCAGAAATGTCACGAAATGTCAGCCTTTGACTGGTTGCCATATTGAATAGCGCAACGCCGGTGCACGACCGGGCTCGTCGGCGGATTGAGTGATGTGGGGATGCTCTAGGCCATGACAAGCAAAAATGCCAATCATCGTTGACGATTTTGTCCGGGACCGGTCGATTTCGCTCGCGTCGCGCCACCGAGCCAGCCATGGCACGCCAGGTCGAACGACGATCGACCCCGCAATCTGTCAGCTTACGATCTGACCGGCGTGACATTGGTCCGATCGAGTGGCGCAGTCACCGGCAGCGTCTTGGGGAAATCGGCGAGAATACTGGCATTGATTTCAGACGCCGGCAGCGGACGGCCGAAGTAAAAGCCTTGCACCTGATCGCCACCGGACTCGTGCAGGAAATCGGCCTGCTTGAGGGTTTCGACGCCCTCAACGGTCACCTGCATGCGCAGTTCGCGGCCAAGCGCAATGATGCTCTTGACGACCGTCGCCGCGTCGTCGCCGGCTTTTTCGAAGCTCTGCACGAAGCTGCGGTCGATCTTGATCTTGTCGAACGGAAATTTCCACAGATAGCTCAGGCTCGAATAACCGGTGCCGAAATCGTCCATAACGATTGCGACGCCGAGTGCCTTGAGGTCACGCAACTGCGCTACGGTGCGTTCGTTGTTTTGCAGCATCACCGTTTCGATGATTTCCAACTCCAACCGGTGCGCCTCCAGCCCCGACTCCTTCAGCGCGGCGGCGACGACCTCGGTCAATGTTCCTGCTTGAAACTGTAGCGGCGACAGATTGACCGCAACCGTCAGATTTTTCGGCCACGTCGCCGCCGTCCGGCACGCGCTACGCAGCACCCAGGCGCCGAGCTTGTCGATGACGTGCATATCCTCGGCCACCGGAATGAACGTCGCTGGCGGAATCAGCGTGCCATCCTGCGCCGACAAGCGCAGCAGCGCCTCAAATCCGATCAGCCGATGGCGTCCTATTTCGAAGATCGGCTGATAATGAACGACAAACCGGTCGTTTGCTATGGCGTCATTGATCGCCTTTTCGAGCTCGCGGCGAGCCTGCTGGAGGTCGTCCATCTCGTGGGCATAGATAGTGATCCTGTTGCGTCCGGCTTCTTTGCCTTTATAGAGCGCGAGGTCGGCGCTCTTAAGCAGACGCTCGGAGGTCATGCCGTCCGCCGGGGCGAGCGCGACGCCGATCGTAACGTCTATTTTTATTTTTTGCTCCTTGAAATACATCGGCTCGCCCATGGCCGATGCGATCCGCTGCGCGAAAACCTCGGCCTGCTCTTTGCCGCTCACGCCGGTTTGAACGACCACAAATTCATCGCCACCAAGCCGGCCGACCATATCTTCGATCCGCGTCAGCGCGCCCAGGCGCTGGCCGAGCGTGCTGAGCAGAAAGTCGCCGCCGTCATGACCCAGCAGATCGTTCACTTCCTTGAAATGATCGATGTCGATGAAGTGCACGGCGATTTGGCCACCCGACGACGGCAGCGCCGAAAGCGCGCCGTCCAGCCTTTCGGTCAATCGGACGCGATTGGCAAGGCCGGTCAGCGAATCGTGATTGGCCAGGAACCGGACGCGGCGGTCGACCTGCTGCTTTTCCTTTGTGCGGCGGTACCAGGCGATCGCCGGCATGCCGAACGCCAACGCCGTGATGCTGCACAAAATCAAGGCCGCGACGAGAAAGGTATTGCGGAAATTGGCGCGCTGCTCCGTTTCATTGACAAAAACCGCGACGCTGGCGGCCGGCTCTCCGTCGACGAAGACCGGAACATAGGCGCGCGCGAAATAGGCCGGCAGATCGGCGGCTTCTCCTTCCGATATATCGATGACGGTGCTTCCGCTCGCCACCGACCGTGCAGCTTCGGCGCTGAAATCCGACACGTCGACCGACTTGATCCCTTCGTGGTCGGCGACGAGTTGCGAGTAACCCTCCCGATTAAAGATCACGGTCCGGAAGACCTGGCCGGCTTTCCGCGTTGCCTCCAGAAATGCCAGACTGGATGCGTTCGGCAATTCGCCGGCGGCGATTTGTTTGAGGTCGGTGAGATTGACCGCCAGAAACTGCGCCCAGTCGCGGGCACTGATCCGGGCGTCGTCGTTGACGAGATGTTCGGTGGTCAGTTTGACCGTTATTCCGGTGCCGGCCGTGAGGATGGATACAACAACGACCAGCAGAACGATGGCCCGCCGCAACGAAATATCCGGGAAAAATGCCATCGGTAACCTCAGTTGCCCTGACGAAGCTTCGCGACCTCCGCCCTGGCGGCGGCGACGAGGTCGGAATTGTGCGAGCTGCCGGCGGCGTAGCCGTCAACGATCGATTTGAAAATGGCGTCTGCCGTCAGCAGGTCAGCCGGCGTTGGAAATACGACCTTGCGATGGGGATCGGACTCCAGTTGGTTCATGACCACCAAGGTCGAAGCCTCGTTGATCCGAATATAATTTCGCGTAAACCAGTCGCCGCTGTACTTGCGAATAAGGGCCTGGACGTCGCCGGGCAGGCTGTCGAATTTCTTTCGGCTCATCAGCAAGGCCTGCGGCACGCAGGTGGTCCGGAGAAAATAATGATTGGTAGCGACGCGGCCGATACCGAACTCGACCATGGGGACCGGCGGCACCAGGGCGCCATCAATTTTGCCGCTGCTGATGGCGTCCGCCGCCTCGTTAATGGGAAGAAAGGCTGGCGTGGCGCCGAGCTGCTTTAGTATTGCGGTTTCCGTTTCGTTGTTGGTCCGGATACGCTTGCCCTTCAAATCGGCGAGCGAGGCCGCCCGCGGGCGCAAATGGATGCTTTCCGGTTCGCTGGCGAATGCCCCGATGACGAAAAAATCATCGTATCCGCGCATGATGCCGGCGGCAACGAGGTGGGCGAAAGCCAGCGTTCCCTGTCGCCCATCCCGATATAGGCCGGGGAGCTCAATGACGCTGCTGTCGGGGAATGACGAGCGTTCGTAGGGATGCACGACGTAAGCGATATCCGCTCGTCCATCGAGAACCAACTGTGACTGCTTCGTCAAATCGGCGCCCAGTTTGCCGTTGAGATAGACCTCTATTTCAACGCGGCCCTGGCCCTCGGCATTGACCGCATCGACGAACGGTTTGGCACCGGAAAGGTAGAGATGGCTTCGGTCCGAACTGAAGTACGCCAGCTTGAGCTTGATCGGCTCGGCCGAAGCCACGGCCGGCAACAGCGCGAACACCACGGCGATGAGCCGAAAAATACTGGCCGCCATTTGAGCCTCCAGGCGCCAACGTCGCTGCCCGCATACATCGTTACGCAAACAGAAAACGATGGATTGACTCACCTCAATATAGTGTTGTTTTAAAATAACGCCGCGCGCATTTTATGTATTCGCGGCACAATAGTACCAAGTCGCGTCGACTATTCGCACCGCGTCCATCGCCACCGCTTAGCCCCGTGCGAGGCGGCCAAGGTTGCGCTCGACTATGGCCCGGCGCCGTGCGGTGCAGTGACGGCCATCGATTCAGCCACGATGCGACGCGCGCGTCTCCGCCATCCCCTCAAGCGTCGAGGCCATCGCGGTCGACGAAATGGTCAATCGGATTATTGGCAGCGCGGATATGCTACGGGCGGTGATTGGCGGCAACCAGACCGCGAACCGGAATGTTCGTGGCTTTGTACGTGACTGGCGCGCCCGGAGAGATTCGAACTCCCGACCCTCAGATTCGAAGTCTGATGCTCTATCCAGCTGAGCTACGGGCGCACGGGAAGCGTTTTAGCGTCTGTCACAGGTTTTGCCACCGGATTTGTCAGCGCGGCGGGCAAGCCTACTTGGGTGCAAGCCTACTTGGGTACAAGCCTACTTGAACGTGTCGTTGTAGCGCTCGATGCAGGTTTTCAGCACCTCGTGGCCGGGCCTGGTCCACCAGTCCTGCGCCGAGAAGATCTCGATCTCGGTCGGGCCCTTGTAGCCCGCGGCCTCAATCCACGTCCGGAAGCGCGGCAGGTCGACGACGCCGTCGCCCGGCATGCCGCGGTCGAGCAGCAGGTCCTTGGTCGGCACCAGCCAGTCGCAGATGTGGTAGCCGAAAATGCGCTTCTCGCGGCCGGCACGCGCGATCTGCGCCTCGACCTCGGGGTCCCACCACACATGGTAGACGTCGATGGCGACGCCGACGTCATCGCCCAGTTGCCCGGCCATATCGAGCGCCTGCTTGAGCGTGTTCACGCAGGCGCGGTCGCCGGCATACATCGGATGCAGCGGCTCGATGGCGAGCGGCACCTTGACGCCGCGCGCATGCGGCAGGATCGCGGCGAGCCCGTCCTGCACCATCTGCCGCGCCGCGCCGATGTCGCGCGATCCGGCCGGCAGGCCGCCGACGACGAGAACGAGACACTCGGCGCCAAGTGCCGCGGCTTCATCAAGCGCGCGCTTGTTGTCGTCGATCGCGGCCTGACGGCCGGCCGCGTCGGCCGCGGGAAACATGCCGCCGCGGCAATAGCCCGAGACGCGCAGGCCGTTGTCCTTGATCGCCTTCACCGCGGTGTCGAGACCAACGGCCGCGACCTGATCGCGCCACGGATCGACATAGGGAATGCCCAGCTTCGCACAGGCTTCCACCGCCTCGGTCAGCTTCCATTGCTGGCGCACGGTGGCGAGATTGATCGACAGGCCTTCCGTTTTTTTGCCCTCGTTTTTTTTGCCTTCGGTCGTCATGGTCGCTCCACTTTCAAATTTCAGATGTTCGCCGGCGCGGCGCTGGGCTTCATCGCCGACCAGTCCGGCTTCACCATCGTCGCCAGGCCATGCGCCTGCGCGATCGAACGCAGCGAGATGTCGCCCTTGACGATCGACAGCCTCGCGCGGCCGTTGGCGGCGCGGGCGTAGAGATCGCCGTGCGCGGCGAGGAATGCATCCTGCTCGGCCTGCGGCGCGCCGGCCATGCCGTCGACGTAATGATGGCCGTTACGTTCGACATGGGTCGCACCGACAAGCGTCGCCAGCATCAGGTCCTGCTGAACCGCGACGCCGCCTTGCGTCGTCAGGTCTTCCGCCGACATGACGAAATGACCGCCTTCGGCGTTGTAACGCGCGACGCGCGCGCTGTTGAGCAGCGCGCGGTAAAAGCCCTTGCAGGACTTGGACGAAATGCCGGTATAGCCGAGCGCCCTGGCGCGCGGGAACACGTCGAAGTCGGCATCGGATTCGTCGATCTCGACGGCGATATCGGCGGCGAGCGGGTGCACCGGCTTGCTCAGCGCCTCGGCGCGCGTGATCGGCTGTTCGATCAGCAGCAGCGACGCCTTCAGTTTCGCGAGCCGCTTGTCCTCGCCCATGCGCCGCCACAACGCGATCACGGCATCGACATTCTCGTATTGCTCGTTGCCGTCCAGCGTCGCCTTGTAGTCGCCGGCATCGCGGTCGAGCACGGCGGCGATCTGCGCCAGACGTTCGATATCCTCGTCGACCTTGCCGCCGACCTTGAGCTTGAAATAGCGCTGGCCATAAGTTGCGATGACTTCTTCGAGACTCTCCGGCAATCCATCGTCGAGGCGATGGCCCGCCGTGTCCGCGCGCGTGATGGCATCGACCAGGCCGACCGTGTGGCGCGCGGCGATGGTCTCGGCCGGTTTGCGGCCACCGAGAAATTTGCCGAGATCGAAGCCGTCGAGATCGGGCGTCAGCGCCGTGGTGATGCCGAGCCTGTTGTCGCGCACCAAGGCGCCCGCTGAAACGCCTTCGAGCCGGCCCAGCGCGTCGGTGATGGCGCGTTCGGTGAGCGCCTGGCCGAACGACGCGACCAGACCGTTGAGGCCGGCCTTGGCGCATTCGGCGCGGTGCGCGGCGTTGGCCGACGCCGTGATACCGAAGGCCGTCTGTTCGCCGGCGGCGATCGCATGCCGTTGCGCGATGGCCAGCGAGCGGCGCAGTTGATTGAAATTGTCGTCGTTGGACAGCGCCGGCGATTTGTCGAACCACTTCGGCACCAGAAGCTCGGCGGAAATCCCCTCGCCTTCACGGCCATCCGCCATGCGGATATGCGCGCGCACGAAAAGCTGCGGCGCCTCGCGCAGCGTCACGACGCCGAAACGGAACGGCAAACGCAGCGCGACCTGCCGCTCAAAGCATTCGACTGCGGTCAGCCGCAGCCGCGACGCCTCGCCACCCATGATGTCCTCCCGCACGGAAGCGCCCTTTCGCCGCGTTGGGACGACTTGACCCGAACGCGCGCACCTCCTTAAATAACCAAATGGTTACATCTGGCTGCGGCGCGCTGCAAGACGCCGGGCCCGGAGGAAGCGAATGTCGCAAGCGAAGAAGGGATGGATCAGCCGGATCCAGATCAGCTGGCTTAGACCGCTGATTTTCCTCGTCTTTTTGACCATCGCCTGGGATCTCCTGATCCGCCTGTTCCACATTCCGCCCTACCAGGTGCCCAAGCCCGCCGACGTCATCGCCACTTTGTGGACCGACTGGCCGGATCTGCTCGCCCAGGCCGTCCCCACCACCATTGCAACCGTGCAGGGCTTTGTCCTGTCGGCGCTGTTCGGCATCCCGATGGCCATGCTGATCGTCGGCTCGCGCACGGTGGAAAGCTACGTCTATCCGCTTCTGGTGTTCTCGCAGTCGATCCCGAAGATCGCGATCGCGCCCCTGTTCGTCGTGTGGTTCGGATTCGGCATGCTGCCGAAGGTGTTGTCGGCTTTTCTGCTCGGCTTCTTCCCGGTCGTCGTGTCCGCCGTGCAGGGCTTCAAGTCGGTCGAGCCGGACATGCTCGATCTCGCCCGGGCCATGGAAGCCAACCGGTTCCAGATTTTCCGGATGGTACGTTTGCCGCACGCCATGCCGGCGATCTTCTCCGGCCTGAAGGTTTCCATTACGCTTGCCGTGGTCGGTGCGGTGGTCGGCGAATTCGTCGGCTCCAATTCGGGCCTCGGCTTCGTGCTGCAGCGCTCCATCGGCAATTTTGAACTGCCGACCATGTTTGCTGCGCTGGTCGTGCTCTCGCTCATCGGCGTGATCCTGTTCTGGATCCTCGACCTGATCGAGCGCTTCGCCATTCCGTGGCACGCCAGCCAACGCCAGGATTTGATCGTCGCCGCCTAAAAAATAAAACCACAGGGAGAGAAACATGTTGAAAACCATTCTGACGCTTGCAGCGATCCTCGTTGCCGCGCCGGCGCTCGCCGCCGACAAGGTCACGCTGATGCTGAACTGGTACGTCTATGGCGAACACGCGCCGTTCTACTACGGCAAGGAAAAAGGCTTCTACAAGGATCAGGGCATCGACCTCGAGATCCAGGAAGGCCGCGGCTCGGCGACCGTGACGCAGGTCGTCGCCGCCAAGACGGTGCAGTTCGGTTATGTCGACGTCCCGACCATGATGCGCGCCGCCGTCAAGGGCGCGCCCGTGATCGCCGTTGGCGTCGCGCTGC
Source organism: Pseudolabrys sp. (assembly GCA_041662425.1). Taxonomy (GTDB): domain Bacteria; phylum Pseudomonadota; class Alphaproteobacteria; order Rhizobiales; family Xanthobacteraceae; genus Pseudolabrys. Next base: position 3,782 of record JBAZSM010000042.1, on the reverse strand, counting down.
AGACCAACCCGATGTCAGCCATGGGCTTCGCCGACAAGAACATCAAGAAGCCGGACGACATCAAGGGCAAGACCGTCGCCACCACGCCGGGCGATTCGATGTCGCAGATCTGGCCGCTGTTCCTGAAGAAGACCGGGCTCAAGGAAACCGACTTCAAGACCGTCTCGGGCGACGCCACCACCAAGCTCAACGCCGTGATCAACGGCCAGGCGGATCTGCTGCTCGGTTACGTCATGGACCAGTCGATGAAGATCAAGGACGCGACCGGCAAGGACGTGACGCCGATCAAATTCTCCGACTACGGCATCAATCTGGTGTCGTCGGGCATCGTCACCAACACCGAGTATCTCAAGGCGAACCAGGATCTGGTGAAACGCTTCCTCGCCGCGTCGGTGAAGTCGATCGAGGAAGCCTCGAAGCATCCGAAGGATGCGGCCCAGGCGATCCTCAATGCCAATCCGAAGGGCGGCAAGATCGGCACCCTGACCCAGGGCTTTGAGTTGACCATCCCGCTCTATAAGGATCCGGCGGGCAAGTCGAAGCAGCCGCTGCGCGTCAGCGACGCGAACATGAAGGATACGGTCGACGTGATGGTGGAGTATGGCGGTCTCGATGCCAAGGCGAAGACCGACTACAAGAACTATTACACCGACGCCTATCTGCCGGCCGCGACCAACTAAAGAGCGGAAGGCATCGTGAGCAACATCACGTCACTCAAACGCACATCCCGCGCCGCCTCCATGGAGGCGGCGCGGCCCGTCAGCATCGAAATCAAGGGCGTCTCGAAGACGTACAGGACGCAGGACGGCGACGTGCCATCGCTGCGCCCGATCGATTTCGATATTTTCGACGGCGAGTTTGTCGTCGTGGTCGGCCCGTCCGGCTGCGGCAAGACCACGCTGCTCAAGATGGTCGCGGGCCTGCTGCCGCCGAGCGAAGGAGAAATCCGCGTCGGCAGCAAGGTCATTACCAAGCCGCACAGCGATGTCGGCATCGTGTTCCAGACCGCGATGCTGCTGCCGTGGCGCAACGTGCTGCGCAACGTCATGATGCCGGTCGAGGTCAAAAAGCTTCCGCAGGCGGAGTACCGCGAGCGGGCGATGTCGCTCCTCAAGATGGTCGGCCTCGAAGGTTTCGAGAACAAATATCCCTGGCAGTTGTCAGGCGGGATGCAGCAGCGCGCCTCGATCTGCCGCGCGCTGGTGCACGATCCGAAGATCGTGCTGATGGACGAACCGTTCGGCGCGCTCGATGCCATGACGCGCGAACGCATGAATGTCGAGCTGCAGCGTATCCAGCGCGAAACCAGAAAGACCGTGCTGCTGATCACGCATTCGATTCCGGAAGCGGTGTTTCTCGCCGATCGCGTGCTGGTGATGAGCGAGCGCCCCGGCACCATCGCCGCCGTCTACGATATCGACCTGCCGAAGCCGCGCACGCTTGACGTGCTGTCCGAGCCGCGCTTCGTCGAAATGACGAAGACGATCCGCAAGCACTTCAACGCGCAGTCGGACGGGGCGTAGATATTTCGGTCATTCCGGGACGCCACGAAGTGGCGGACCCGGAATCCATACGCCGCAGCGCTGGGGTTATGGATTCCGGGCTCGCGGCCTTACGGCCGCGCCCCGGAATGACAGACCCCTTACGCCATCCCCTGCACCGCCAGGAACTTGCCCATGCGTGAGGCGGCGAGGTCCGGATCGTGCAGCACGCGGGCCTTGTCCGCGAGCTTGAACAGCTCCGTGAAATGCAGCACCGAGCGCGCGCTTTGCTGGCCGCCGATCATCGAGAAGTGGTCTTGCAGGCCGTTGAGCCAGGCCAGGAACACGACGCCGGTTTTGTAGAAGCGGGTCGGCGCCTTGAAGATGTGACGCGACAGCGGCACGGTCGGCTCCATGATGCCGTGGAAGCCTTGCAGGTCGTTATTGGCGAGTTTGGCGAGACCCGCCGAGGCTGCCGGCGCGATGGCGTCGAAAATTCCGAGCAGCGCGTCGGAATGGCCCTGCTCGTCGCCGGCGATCAGTTCGGCGTAGTTGAAGTCGTCGCCGGTATACATGCGCACGCCCTGCGGCAGGCGGCGGCGCATCACGATCTCCTTCTCCTTGGACAGGAGCGAGATTTTCACGCCGTCGATCTTGTCGGCATTGTCGGTCATGACGGCGAGGCAGGTTTCCATCGCCGCCATGTGATCGACCGAGCCCCAATAGCCCGCCAGCGCCGGGTCGAACATCTCGCCGAGCCAGTGGATGATGACCGGCTCCTTCACCTGACGCAGGATGCGGCCGTAGACCTTCTCGTAATCGGCCGGCGATTTGGCCGTACGCGCCAGCGCGCGCGAGGCCATGACGATGAGCTTGCCGCCCATGCCTTCGATGGCTTCGATCTGCTCCTCATAGGCGCGGATGATATCGTCGATGGTGACGCGATCATTGGCTTCGAGGTGATCGGTGCCGCAGCCGCAGCCGATCTTGGCGTCGGGGCGGCCCTTGGCGGCCTCGAGCGCATGCTTGATGAGCTGCCTGGCGCCGTTCCAGTCGAGCCCGCCGCCGCGTTGCGCGGTGTCCATGGCCTCCGCCACGCCAAGGCCGAGGTCCCACAGGTAATGACGGAACGCCATCGTCTTGTCCCAGTCGATGGCGACATCGAGCCACGGGTCGTTGTCGGCGAAGGGATCGGCGACGACGTGGGCGGCCGCGTAGGCGATGCGGTTGAACTTCGCCGTCTCCGCCTTCGAGGGAAACTTGATCGGCTCGCCGGTCGTGTAGGGCGCGAACTTGCGGTCCGCGTTCGGCAGCGAAATCGTGGCCATGCGACTGTTCCCTGCTCTTGGCGTTAAATCGTCACTTCCGGCACGTCGACCCAGCGCCGCTCGGCCCAGCTCTTGAGGCCCAGTTCGGCAAGCTGCACGCCCTTGATGCCCTCGATCAGACCGTGATGCCACGGCGTATCGGCGCAGACATGGCGGATGAAGTCTTCCCACTGCAGCTTGAAGCCGTTCTCGTAGACGACGTTGTCCGGCACTTCTTCCCACTGGTCGTAGAAATTCATGGTCTGCGGCACGTCCGGATTCCACACCGGGCGCGGCGTGTTGACGCGATGCTGGGTCCAGCACTTGGTGAGCCCGCAAACCGCCGAACCGTGTGTGCCGTCGATCTGGAACGTCACGAGATCGTCGCGGCGCACGCGCACATCCCAGGACGAATTCATGTGCGCGATGACGCCGCCGGCGAGCTGGAAGGTCGCGTAGGCGGCATCGTCGGCATCGGCCTTGTAGGTCTTGCCGTTCTCGTCGACGCGCTCCGGAATATGGGTGGCGCCGAGGCAGCTCACCGCCTCGACATTGCCGAACAGGCCATCGAGCACGTAGCGCCAGTGGCACAGCATATCGAGGATGATGCCGCCGCCTTCGGCCTTCTTGTAGTTCCAGCTCGGGCGCTGCGCCGGCTGGCCCCAATCGCCTTCGAAAACCCAATAGCCGAATTCGCCACGCACCGAGAGCATGCGGCCGAAGAAGCCGGAGTCGCGCAGCATCTTCACCTTGCGCAGGCCGGGCAGAAACAGCTTGTCCTGCACGACGCCGTTCTTGACGCCCTTCGCCTTGGCGAGCTTCGCCACCGCCATCGCTTTCTCGATGGTGTCGGCGACCGGCTTCTCGCAATAGACATGCTTGCCGGCTTCGATCGCCTGCGTCAGCAAATCGGCGCGCATCTGCGTCGTCGCGGCATCGAAGAACACTTCGTCCTTCGGGTCCTTCAGCGCGGCGGTGAGATCGGTGGTGTGGC
>JBAZSM010000041.1:0-35750 GCA_041662425.1 Pseudolabrys sp. | reverse complement strand
AACGGTTAATGGAAATCGCCGACAAGTGCCCGGTGCACAAGACGCTGACGTCGGTGGTCGAGGTGGTTACTGAAGCCCGGCGATAGCCGCGCAGCCAGGTCGCGTTTCAACGGTGCGATCGTCCGCCGGCACATACGCCGCGGTATTAGTTCTTTTAGAACAGTGCGTTTTTTTGAGTGTCTTTTTTATGCGATCTTATCTTTTCGCTGTTACCCCGACTTCCGGGGGCGCCTTTCTAAAGGAAGTTCGCAATGAGCGTAGCAGCGATCGGCGCTAGCAGCGTCGCCTCTTACAGTCCGGAGAAGGCCGAAGCGCCGGGCCCTGACCACGACAACGATGGTGACGAAATGACGTCGATGCCGACGGTGCAAGCTGCACCGGCGCCGGGAACCGGCACGGCGGTCGACAAGACGGCGTAGGCCGCGTTGAAGAAGCCCGGAGTCATCCGGGCTTCTTCTGGCATCTCATCACATCGGCGTGAACTTTTTTGCCCTCCGATCATTCTTGTTGGCATTGGCCTGCTTTTTGAATGGGACGGAGTATGAACAGCAAGCAAACCGATCCCCAATTGGTGTGGCTCGCCTCGGTCCTGGCCGCGGCGGTTTTCATTGTCTATCTGAGCCACATCTGACGAAGCGGCCCTGGATGGCCTGACGAACTGGCCTCCCGCGGCTGGCCTGAAGGTTGGCGCGGGCGAATGGCCTCGCGTGGCCTTCCGGACGCCAGCGCTGCCATTCCCGACCCTGCCAGCCACCAGTCCTTGCGGCTTGACGCTCCCCGGTGCCTCCGGCACACTAGAACAAATAGGGAACAACGAAAGCAGGCTGTCCGTTGGTTTCTGACGGATTACCGCGCTTCTTCAGAGGTTTATTCATGCTCGACGAGCTGCGCCAGCATCTGGCACGCCTGCAAAAGCCGGCCGGGCTCGTGGAGGGCCCGGCGGTTCTGCCGCTCGGCATCCCGGCGGTGGATGGCGTGCTCGGCGGCGGGCTGGCCTGCGGGGCGGTGCATGAAATCGCGGCCGTGAGCGAGGCGCATCTGCCGGCGGCGACCGGCTTTGCGCTGGGGCTGGCGGCGCTCGCTAGCGGCGAAAAGCACCTCCTCTGGATCGCCGAGGATATGGCGCTGCTGGAGAGCGGCGCACCTTACGGCGCCGGCCTCGAGGCTTTCGGCCTCGCGCCGCGGCGCTTGCTCAGCGTCAGCGTCGCGCATCGCCACGACCTGATGTGGGCCATGGAAGAAGCCCTGCGCTGCCGCGCCGTCGCCGTGGCGATCGGCGAGGTGCGCCACGGCGCACTCGATGCCGTCGCGGTGCGGCGGCTGTCATTGGCGGCGAGCGAGACCGGCGCGCTGGCTTTTCTGCTGCGCGCGCAGCCGGCCCATGACGCCTCCACCGCCGCGACGCGCTGGAGCGTGGAGGCTGCGGTCTCCAACCGAAAAACTTTCGGCCATCCGTTTGAATTTGGCGCGCCGCGCTTTGCCGCCCACCTCACCCGCAATCGCCGTGGCCCATCCGGCTCATGGATCCTGGAATGGAGAGACACCGATGAGCGCTTCATCCTCGCCGCGCATGCTGAGCCTGTGGCTGCCCCGCTTCGCCACCGATCGCATCAGAAGGTTGCGTGACGTCGCGGCGCCGCTCGTCATCGCCGGCCGACGCGGCAATGCCGATGTGCTGACCGCGATCGACGAGGCCGCCGAGCGGCTCGGCCTCTCAACCGGCCTCGCGCTGGCGCAGGCGCGCGCCATGCATCCTGCGCTCGATGTCGTGCCCGAAGACGCCGGCGCCGACAGCGAATTGCTCGAGACCATCGCCGACTGGTGCCTGCGCTATACGCCGCTGGTCGCCTGCGACGCGCCGGATGGCCTGCTGCTCGACATTTCCGGCTGCGCGCATCTTTACGGCGGCGAACGCGAACTGGTGGCCGATTTCGGCCGGCGTCTGGCGCAAACCGGCTTCGCCTATCGCATCGCCATTGCCGGCACCATTGGTGCCGCCTGGGCCGCCGCGCATGACGGCAACCCGGATGCCTATGCCGCCGGCGAGGAGCGCAAGATCCTCGCGCCCTTGCCGCTCGCCGCCCTGCGCCTGCCGCCGGAGACGGTGGCCTCGCTTGGCCGCGTCGGCCTCAAGCGCATCGGCGACATCATCGATCGGCCGCGCGCGCCGCTGACCGCGCGCTTCGGCACACATCTGCTGCGCCAGCTCGATCGCGCTTTGGGCGTCGAGCATGAACCGCTGACGCCGCGCCTGCCGGTCGCGCCCTATGTCGCCGAGAAACGCTTTCATGAGCCGATCGCGCGCGAGGAAGACGTGCTCGGCACGGTCGAGAAACTGGCCGCGCGCCTTGCAACGGCACTGGAGCGGCGCGGCGACGGCGCGCGCCGCATCGAGCTCACTTTATTCCGCACCGATGGCGCGCTGCGCCGCATCGCCGCCGGCACGGCGCGGCCGCTGCGCGATCCGGCCGACATGCGGGCGCTGTTTGCCGAGCGGCTTCATGCGATGGCCGACGAGATCGATCCCGGTTTCGGTTTCGACATGGCGCGGCTGTCGGTGCTGGTCGCCGAGCCGGCCCCGCCCGAGCAGATCGGCATTGGCGCTGCGGAAGATGCCGGCGAACTGGTGCGGCTGGTCGATCGGCTCAGCGCGCGTCTGGGTGCGCAGCGGGTTCGCCGCGCCGTGGCGCAGGACAGCCATATTCCCGAAGTCGCCTGCGTATCGCTGCCGGCGCAGATGACCGGGACCGATGACGGCTGGGCCGCGTTCAACCGCCATCGCACCGATGCCGGGCTTGCGCCCCGGCCGCTGCGGCTGCTCGCCAGGCCGGAGCCGATCGAAGCCGTCGCCGAAGTGCCGGATGGCCCGCCGCTACGCTTCAAGTGGCGGCGCGCGCTGCATGACATCGTCGCCGCCGAAGGCCCGGAACGCATCGAAGGCGCGTGGTGGCAAGAGGAAAATGAAACTTCCGCCACCGGCAACCGCGCGCGCGATTACTTCCGCGTCGAGGACAAGAGCGGCCACCGCTTCTGGCTGTTCCGCGCCGGGCTTTATCGCGATCTGACCCGCGCCGATGTCGTCCAGGGCGCGCGCGCCACGCCGGCGTGGTTCGTGCACGGGATGTTCGGGTGATGGGTCATTCCGGGTCCGCGCCTACCGGCGCGTCAATAGCGCGTTGAAGACGCGCGTAACCGCGCTTATGGCGCACCATCCTCTCCCACACGGGGAGAGGGTTAAGGCTTGTCATGCGTTACGTTGAATTTGCCACCGCCTCGAATTTTTCCTTCCTGCGCGGCGCGTCGCATCCCGAAGAGCTGATGGTGCAGGCGCAAGCCATCGGCTTGACCGGTCTCGGCCTGTGCGACCGCAATACGATCGCCGGCGTGGTGCGCGCGCATCTGGCCAAGCGCGAGCAGAATCTGCCGCTCAAATATCATCCCGGCGCGCGGCTGGTCTTCGCCGACGGCACGCCGGATATCCTCGCTTACCCGCGCGACCGCGCCGCCTGGGGCCGGCTGACGCGGCTGCTGACAGTCGGCAATCTGAAAGCAAAAAAGGGCGACTGCATCCTCACGCTCGACGATCTGATCGCGCATGCGTTTGGATTGGAGATGGTGGTGATGGAACACTCGAGCGCTCCGTCATTCCGGGCCGCGAGTCCAGCTCGCGGACAAAAGGCCGCGCCACGGAATGACATATTAAAGCTCCGCTCCGCCGCCCCCGGCCGCGTCCGGCTGGCCGCAACCATGCTCTATCGCGGACAGGACCGCGCGCGGCTGGCGCGCCTCAAGGCGCTGGCGCACGACGCGCAGGTGCCGCTCATCGCCATCAATGACGTGCATTATCACCACGCGGACCGTCGCATGCTGGCCGACGTGCTCACCTGCATCCGCGACAAGGTGACCATCGACCGCGCCGGACGGCGGCTCGCCGCCAATGCCGAACGCTTTCTCAAAGCCCCCGAGGAAATGGCGCGGCTGTTCCGCGACGCGCCGGAGGCAATGGAGGAAACGCTTGCCCTGTCCGAAGCGCTCACCTTTTCGCTCGACGAACTCAAATACGAATATCCCGACGAAAACATCGCCGGCTTTCCCGACGCTCAGTCCGCGCTCGCGCATCTCACTTATGAGGGCGCAAAAATCCGCTATCCGCGCGAATTGCCAAACAGCGTGCGGACCTCGATCGAGCATGAGCTGAAGCTGATCGCGGAGATGAAGTATGCGCCATACTTCCTCACCGTTCACGACATCGTTCGGTACGCGCGATCGAAGAACATCCTTTGCCAGGGCCGCGGCTCGGCGGCGAATTCGACGGTTTGCTTCTGCCTCGGCATCACCGAGGTCGATCCCGACAAGAACGATCTTCTGTTCGAACGCTTCATTTCCATGGAGCGGCACGAGCCACCCGACATCGATGTCGATTTTGAGCACGAGCGGCGCGAAGAAGTCATCCAGTACATCTACGAAAGATATGGGCGCGAGCGCGCCGGCATCGCCGGCACCGTCATATGCTATCGCGGCCGTTCGGCGATCCGCGAAGTCGGCAAGGCTTTTGGCCTGTCGGAAGATGCGATCGGCGCGCTCGCCTCCTCGATCTGGGGCGGCGGCGGCGGCAGCGTGTCGCACGACAGCGTCACGCGCACCGGACTCGATCCGAACAGCTTTCGCATGAAGCAGATCGCGGCGCTTGCCGACGAAATAGGCGGCTTCCCGCGTCATCTGTCGCAGCATGTCGGCGGCTTCGTCATCACGCGCAGCCGGCTCGACGAGGTGGTGCCGATCGGCAACGGCGCGATGGACGATCGCACCTTCGTCGAATGGGACAAGGACGACCTCGATGCGTTGGGTATTCTCAAGGTCGACGTGCTCGGCCTCGGCATGTTGTCCTGCATCCGCAAGGCGTTCGATCTGGTGGAGAGGCATTACACCCTTCGTCATTCCGGACCCGCGCCTGACGGCGCGTCCCGGAATGACAGGTTAAGTCTTGCCACCATTCCCGCCGAGGATCCCGCCGTCTATCGCATGCTGCAACGCGCGGATTCGCTCGGCGTGTTCCAGGTCGAAAGCCGCGCGCAGATGAGCATGCTGCCGCGCCTCAAGCCGAAAACATTCTACGATCTCGTCATCGAAGTCGCGATCGTGCGCCCCGGCCCGATCCAGGGCGACATGGTGCACCCCTATCTAAGGCGGCGGGAAAAGACGGAGCCGGTCATTTATCCGTCGAAAGAGCTCGAAGCCGTTCTGTCGAAAACGCTCGGCGTGCCGCTGTTCCAGGAGCAGGCGATGAAGATCGCCATCGTCGCCGGCGGCTTCACCCCGGGCGAAGCCGATAACCTGCGTCGCGCCATGGCCACCTTCAAGCGCACCGGCACCATCGGCACGTTCCGCGACAAGATGATCAAGGGCATGCTGGCGCGCAACTATCCGCGCGATTTCGCCGAGCGCTGCTTCGACCAGATCGAAGGCTTCGGCGAATATGGCTTCCCGGAAAGCCACGCCGCGAGCTTCGCCTTGCTGGTCTACGCCTCGGCCTGGCTCAAATGCCATTATCCGGATGTTTTCGCCGCCGCGCTGCTCAACGCGCAGCCGATGGGTTTCTACGCGTCGGCGCAGATCGTGCGCGATGCGCGCGAACACGGCGTCGAGCTGCGCGCGCCGGATATCAATCATTCGGAATGGGATTCGACGCTTGAACCTGGCGCCCGGGCCGCCGATCACGTTTTCCCGGCGCATCAAGATATGCGCGACGACATCCGCACCACACACGCCATTCGCCTCGGGCTCCGCGAGATCAAGGGACTGAGCGAGGACGATGCCAGGCTGATCGTGGCGAAGCGCGCGATGCCTTACGACTCCACGCGCGACGTCTGGCTTCGCACCGGGCTGCACACGCGCGTGCTGGAACGGCTCGCCGATGCCGATGCCTTCGCCTCGCTCGGGCTCGCGCGCCGCGATGCACTGTGGGCGGCCAAGGCGCTCGGCCGTGTCGGCGATCGCGATGACGATCTGCCGCTGTTTGCTTCCTTCACGTCACCTTCCCCTGAAAGGAACGGGCAACACGCCACGCACGTGGCCAAGGAACCGGACATCTCCCTGCCGCCGATGCCGCTCGGCGAGGAAGTCGTCAACGACTATCGTTTCCTGCGTCTGTCGCTGCGCGCGCACCCGGCGCAATTCCTGCGTGCCGATCTCACGGCGCGCAACGTCTTGCGCAACGACGCGCTGCTTACTCTCAAAACCGGCGCGCGTGTCAAAATCTCCGGCATCGTCACCTGCCGGCAGCGGCCGGGCTCGGCCAACGGCGTGGTCTTCCTCACCATCGAGGACGAGACCGGCGTCGCTAATGTCATCGTCTGGCCGAAAGTGTTCGAGCGCGCGCGGCCGATCGTGCTCGGCGCGCGCTACGTCGCGGTTACAGGCCGCGTGCAGTCGGAGAGTGGCGTCATCCACATCGTCGCCGACAAGCTCGACGACCTCACTTTCCTCCTGGGCCGCCTTGCCGAACAGGGCGCCGACATCGACGCGCTGATGCGCGCCGACGAGGTCCGCCGTCCGATCAAGGAACGGTTGGCCGGCCGTGAAAGCGATCTCATGCAGATGATGCGCGAGACGCCGGAGCTAGCCGCCGATATCGGCGTCCACGCGCCGGGTTCGGCGCATATGCCATCGCGCAATGTAGCGTTGCGCAATGTGCCATCGCGCAATGTACCGCTGCGACAGGCGCGTTCGCGCTAGCGCGGCACCACGCCGTCGCGGCCGACATTGATGCGGTCGGCGCCGAGTGAGCCATCGAGCTTGCGCTTGACCACCGGCACCACGACATGGGCGCCGATCTTGAGTTCGCTGCGATCGCCCGTGGCATAGCCGAGGATCACCACATCCGGCGGCACGACGATCTTCTGCTCGCCGCCTTTGTACTTCACCGTCAGCGTCCGCCCGTCGACGCTGCCGACCGTCGTATCAATAGTCGCATTGGTCATGGTGCCGCCCGGCGCACGGTCCCAGGGGCGGAAGCCCTCACCCAGGCCACGCTGGCTTTCGGCAAAGACCGTAATCTGCATGGCGCGCTGGCTGCCATCGGCCTGCGGCATGGCGCCGACGCCAATGAAATTGCCCGGCTTGAGGTCGGCCATCGTCGCCTTGCCGACACCGTACACGGCGAGCTTCTTGCCCAGCTCGATCTCGAAGAAGCCGCCGCCCTCGTAGGGCCGGACCCCGATCGCATTGCCGTCGACCGTCTCGATCGTGCCGGAAAGCCGCAAAGGCGGCGCGATCTGCGCGAGCGCCACACCGCCAGCCAAGCCGGCCAAGGCCAGAATACCGACTGCCGCAAGAAACCGACGAACCATGGGTCTTCTCCAGGAGCACGCGCACCCTGCGAAGATAAACACCGCGAAGGCTCAAATCGTCCCTGACTGCTTCGGCGCGCGGGGTGTTTTTGGCGCTCTCACCTTGAACTTGTCTTTCGGCTTATCCCTGCCCTTATCCTTATCTTTGGCCTCGACTTTCGGCGCAGGATGCGCGGCGGCGAGATCGTCCTCGACCAGCTTGCGCAAGTCCGGCGTCACGTCCGGCCTGACGCCAAACCATAACTCGAAGCCGCGCACGGCCTGATGCAGCAGCATGCCCAGCCCGTCGGCGGTGCGCAGGCCCTTGTCGCGCGCGGCGGCGAGCAGACCCGTTTCCAGCGGCACGTAGACCAGATCCGCCACCACCATCGACGCGGGGCAGCGCAGATTGATCTCGATCTGCGGCTGGCCGACCATGCCCAGCGAGGTCGTGTTCACCAGCAGGCCGGCGCCGCCGAGCAGTCCGGTCATCTCGCCCCACTGCGCGACATGAATGCGTGCGCCGAATTGTTCGCGCAAGGCTTCGCCGCGCTCGAGCGAGCGATTGATCACATGGATGCGCTGCACGTCGCGCTGGATCAGCGCAAACACCACCGCGCGCGAAGCACCGCCGGCCCCAAGCACCACCGCGCTTTCAAGGCCGCGATCCCAGCCCGGCGTCATCTGGTCGAGATTGGCGAGGAAGCCTTCGACATCGGTATTGGTCGAACGCAACTTGTCGCCCTCGAACCATAAGGTATTGGCCGCGCCGACCGCCTTGGCGCGCACGTCGGCGGCGGTCAATTCGAGCGCAGCCTCTTTGTGCGGCACCGTGACATTGCAACCTATATAGCCGCGCTCGCGCAGATGGGTGATGAAATCGGCAAATTGCTCCGGCGGGATAGCCTCTTTGCGATACTCGGCGTCGATATTGTACCGGCGCATCCAGTATTGATGAATCAACGGCGAGCGCGAATGTCCCGCCGGCCATCCGACGACGCAGACCGCTTTGCGATTACCGCTCATATCCGGGCCCCTTATACTTTCGAAATCCCGCCCCTGCCCGGTGGCGCGGCGTGGATTCGTCCCCATTAGGCGCTATGCTGCCCCTGCCGCGCCCGCCGCATTTATTCTTTGCTTGCCGGGCCGTCAACGCCGTATGTTCGCCGCTCCCTTTCACCGTGGTTTACCCTATGAAATCGATCTTCTTTGACTGCAACGACCAGCTTGGGCCGGTCTGGGAACAAGTCCTGCGCGCCGACGATCCGCCGATCGACGTCAATATGGCCCCGTTCAAGCGCGAGGAACTGCCGCTGGTGATCGCCGGCTACGACATCGCCATCGACGACCATTCCTATATGCCGACCGATCTCGTCGAGCGCTGCAAGCAACTCAAGCACGTCGTGTTTCTCGGCACCGGCGCCGCGAGCTACATGAACATCGCGGAACTGAAAGACCGCGGCATCACCGTCCACACCATCAAGGGCTATGGCGACGTCGCGGTGGCGGAACACGCCATGGCGCTGCTGTTCGCCTGCGCCCGCGACATCGCACGTATGGACCGCGAGGTGCGCGCCGGCAAATGGGCGCCGCAGGAAGGCGTGCAACTCAAGGGCAAGACCGTCGGCCTCATCGGCCTTGGCGGTATCGGCGGCGAATTCGCCCGCATGGCGGCCGGCATCGGCATGAACGTCATCGCTTATAGCCGCACACCGAAACCCGAACTCGGCATCAAGCAGGTCGATCTCGAAACGCTGCTCAAGACGTCCGATGTCGTCTCGCTGCATCTCACGCTCGGCGACGAAACCCGCGGCTTCCTGTCGCCGGAGCGCATCGCCATGATGAAGCACGGCGTCATCCTGGTGAACACCGCGCGCGGCGCACTGGTCGACGAACAGGCGCTGATCCAGGGGCTGAAAGGCGGCATCATCCGCCAGGCCGGGCTCGACGTGTTTCATTCCGAACCGCTCGATTCGAAATCGGAACTGGCGCAACTGCCGAACGTGACGCTGACCTCGCACGCCGCGTTCCGCACGCTGGAGGCGTCGCAAACGCTGTTGCGCCGCGCGATCGATATCGTCAAGACGATCAGCGGTTGATCTGGCTGTAATCCAAACCGGAGGCTCGTCCGTATAAACGAGAAGACACAGAGGGGTTGCCATGCCGCTCATCGTTCCGGCCTATGCCGCCGTGCTCGGCCTCATCTTCGCGGCGTTGTCGTTCCGCGTCGCCAATAACCGGCGCGTGATGCGCGTCGGGCTCGGCAACGGCGGTGACCGCCGGCTCGAACGCCACATCCGCGCGCAGGGTAACTTCGCCGAATACGTGCCGATGACCTTGATCGTCCTGACCTTCCTCGAACTCCAGGAATGGCAGGGCTGGCTCATACACCTCTTCTGCGCCACCTTGCTGGTCGCGCGCGTCGTTCACGCCCTCGGCGTGTCGCACGAACCGGAGGACATCCGATTCCGCGCCTCCGGCATGATCGCCACGCTGGCGGTCTTGATCGTGGCGTCGGTGCTCCTGCTGGTCGGCGGTATCTGGCGCGCATCGATATAGCCCGATGCGTCAGCGGATGGCCGCATTGACCTTAGGCATGACCTTCTCCGCCAGCAAGATCATCGAGCGGCGGCCCAGGTCGCGATCGGCCCAGTCCTTGCCGGCGTAAAGCAGCGTGCCGAAGTCGCCGACCGTTTCGCGATAGCGCAGCAATTCGTCGGCGACCTTGTCCGGCGTGCCATAGGTAATGAGCTGGTTGCACACCACTTCGAGCGTCACTTCGTCGTCGGGCTGGTCGCGCCGCGTCTTGAACAGTTCGAGCCGTCCGCCGCGCTTCACCTTCTCAAGCAGTTGCTTGTAGTAGAAAACATAGGGCCCGTCGGGGTCGTGCGCGTAAGCCTTCGCCGTCTTCTCGTCGTCGGCGACGAAGATGGAACGCGCCACGCGCCAGTTCGCAGCATCGACCTTGCGGCCGATGCGCTCGCAGCCCTCGACGTATTTCGGCCAGTGGCTCTTCACCCATTGCGGCATCAGGAAGTTGGCCGAGACCGGATCCCAGCCCCGCGCCGCCGCCTCCGTGATGCCCTTGGAGAACGGCGCCGTCGCCATGACGACGATGGGAGGATGCGGCCGCTGCAATGGCTTGGCGATGAAGCCCTGCCCGATCTCCGGAACGAATTGCCGCGAAACGTTGATATTCCAGTATTTGCCCTTGAGATCGTAAGGCGGCTCGCCCGCCCAGATCGCCAGCACCTGATTGATGGCTTCGAGAAACATCGCATTGCGGTCGGCATCGAGATTGCCGAACACCTCGGCATCGGACAGAAGGCCGCCCGGGCTGACGCCGAACAGAAAGCGGCCGTCGAGCATGTGATCCAGCATGGCGATCTGCGCCGCCACCGTCGCCGGATGGGTGTTCGGCATATTGATCGTGCCGGTGCCGAGCTTCATCCGTTTGACGCTGTCGGCCAGGCTGGCGAGAAAGACCACGCAGGAAGTAATGTTTTCAGCGCGGTCGGTGACATGCTCGCCGCAATAGGCTTCGGTGAAACCCAGTTCATCGGCGAGGATGAAGGCCTCGCGATCCTCGCGCAGCGACTGCCGCCAGTCCTTGTCGAGCGGATGGATGGGCATCGTGAAAAAGCCGAGATTCATTCATCGTCTCCCGTCACGGCGCGCGGCCGTTACGCGTCCAGAAAATCGAGCGTCGCGGTTTCCCTGATCACCGCGGCGTCAGTGGCGTGGCGGCCGGCGCGGGCCTTGTCTTCCTGCGTTTGCGTCGCCTGCAGATACGAGCCGAGATGGCGCGCCCATTCGATGATACGGCGGTTTTCCACCAGACGCGGCGCCTCGAACGCCTTCAATCCGGCTTCGACGTCGTCATGCGCGGCGAGCGCATGGGCGAGCGCCGCGCCATCATCCGCCGCCTTGGACACGCCGGCGCCGACATGCGGGCGCGCAACGAAGGCGGCATCGCCGATCAGCGCGACCCGGCCGAAGGCGACCTGAGGGGAAGCAAGATCGTAGATCGGCTGCAGCAGCGGCTCGCCGATCAGCCGCACCAGTTCGCGAAACGGCGGCGCCAGCAGGCGCTCGGCCGCCTCGCGCATATCCGCGATCGCTTCGGCGCGCAGCAGCGTCGGCGGAATGGAAATATCGTGCGTGCGCCCCTGCGCATCCGTCAACAGCCACCTGAGCTTGTCGCCGGCGCCGGCCGGACGATACCAGATCACATTGGTGCGGCGTTTGCCCGGATTCAGATCGTTGTCGGGGCCGGCAACCGGATAACTCAGAAACTGTTCACCCGGCGGCAGCCCGAACGACATGATGTCGAAAATCGCCTTGTGCGTGGCGCGCGGGATAGCGTCTTCGGCGATCAGCGCACGCCAGGCGACGTAGCCCGCATAGAGCGGCGCTACATCGGGCAACACATGCTGGCGCACGGTCGAGCGGATGCCGTCGGCCCCGACCAACAAATCGGCCGTCACGCTCTCACCGTCGGCGAAATGCGCGGTGACTTTATCTCTGGCTTGCGTAATGCCCGTCAGCCCTTTGCCGCGATGATACTGCGTGCGGGGAAAGGCATCGCGCAGCAGGCGATAGACCCGCTCCCATGCGGTCGCGACTTGTGCACAGTCGAGCTCGCCGGTGATCGTGCCATCGGCGCTAAGGATCTGTCGCCGCGAGATCGGCACGCCGAGGCCGGCGGTCTTCAATCCGAGCCCGTCGAGACGCGCGATCAGCTGCGGCTGCGCGATGATGCCCGCGCCGCGGCCCGACAGTTCCCCGTCGACGCGTTCGTAAATATCGGCGCGCCAGCCATTGCGCTGCAACAACAGCGCGCTCAGCAGGCCGCTCATCGAGCCGCCGATAATGACGGCACGCCTTTGCTGGCCCGCCACGACGTCCTCCCGACTCTTTTGTTCCAGCACTTTTGTCTTATACTATGGCACAAACCGACGATGGAGGAATGCCATGGCGCTTGGCAAATTGGCGATGACGATGGCCGACAAAGCCGCCGAGGCCAAAGCCACATCACCGTGGCCGCCCGAGCTGGCCGCCGAATTCGCGCGCGAGGCGGCCCATCCTAACCCTTGCGTCGGCTCGACCCTGCTGTCGGAGAACGAGCGCACGCGCGTCTGGATCATCCGTCTGGCGCCGGGCGAGCGCATCGGATTTCATCGTCACGTCCTGGATTATTTCTGGACCTCGGTGAACGGCGGGCGCGGCCGCCAGCACGTGCATGACGGCACCACGGTCGAATACACCTATCGACCCGGCGAGACGCGGCACGAGAGCTACGCCAAAGGCGAGTTCAAGGTGCATGACCTTGAGAACCTTGGCCCGGACGAGATGGTGTTCATGACCGTCGAGTTCAAAGACTCGGCCAACGCACCGCTGCCGCTGCCGGAGGGCATGCGCCCACAGGCGGCCGCCTGACGCGCGGGCGCCTCGACGGCGCGGTTGCGCCGGGGTGGGCCGCGGAGCATCGCCACGCCGCAACATGATGTCGCGTGGGAGCCGCGCCGATGCCCTGCCTGATCTACAGGCTAGCCAAGCCGCCGGGGTTCCTGCACACTGCGGCTCAAGAGCGGGCGAACAAGTCGCGCACCGCCAAAAAAACACTGCAGGACGACCGGCTTCGGAACAGGCCGGTAGAAAAAGACACTGGGGAGGTCAAATGCCGGACATTGGCGCCGAACGCGGCTTTATAAGCGCTTCGTCATTCGCGACGCGGCCTGTCGCGCGCAGGGCTGCCGCCGGCCGCTTCCGCGGTCGCCGATCCGGCTGACGCTTTCATGCAATTCGATCTGTTGATCAATGCCATTATTGCCGGCGTGATGCTGGGCGGCTTTTACGCGGCCGTCACCGCCGGCATTTCGATCTCCTTCGGCATGCTCGATATCGTCAATATCGCGCATCCGGGCTTCATCGTTCTCGGCTCCTACATCGCCTACATCGTCAACGCGCAGTTCGGCGTCGATCCGATCATCACGGCGATCGTGGCGCTGCCGGTGTTCTACGCCCTCGGCACGCTGGTCTACGGCATCTATTTCCAGTCCTTCGAGAAGCGTGGGCAGGATTCGATGCGTGGGCTCGCCTTCTTCTTCGGCCTGCTGTTCGTCACCGAAGTCGGCCTCAACCTCGTTTTTGGCGTCGATTACCGGTCGGTCGATGCTTCCTATATCGGCGGCAGCCTCAAGCTCGGCATCATGGAATTCCCGCTGCGCATGCTGGTGCCGGCGCTGGTGTCGTTCGTGATGTTCGCCGGCCTGCAGCTTTACATGTCGCGGACCTTCATCGGCCGCGCGGTGATGGCGGTGTCGCAGGACCCGCAGGCGCTGGAACTGATGGCGGTCGATCCGACGCGCATCAAGCGCATCGCCTTCTCGATCTCGATGGCGACCTGCTCGCTTGCCGGGGCCTTTCTCATCATCATCCAGCCGGTGCTGCCGTCGTCCGGCCGCGAATATATCGGCCGCGTCTTCGCCGTCTGCGTGCTCGGCGGTCTCGGCAGCCTGCCCGGCACGCTGATCGCGGCGCTCCTCATCGGAGTCATAGAAAGTATCACCGCGACCTTCTACGGCCCGTCCTGGTCGCCGGCGGTGTCGTTCGGCCTGCTGCTGCTCACTTTGGCCGTGCGGCCCTCGGGATTGCTGGGCCGGTAAATGCGCACGCCCCTCTTCACATCGATCCTGATTCTGATCGCCGCGGCGCTCTATATGGCGTTCCGCTACCTCGGCAACGACTACCTGTTTTTTGCCGGCTACGTGGTGCTGCAATATATCGTCATCGCCACCGCCTGGAACATTCTCGGCGGCTATTGCGGCTATGTGAATTTCGGCAGCGCCGGCTTCTTCGCCATCGGCGTTTACTGCACCATCTTTTTCTACAATATCGGCCAGTCGCCGGGCGATGTGTTTCCGGATTTCATGCTGACGCCGATGGGGTGGATATTCCCGCTGCCGCTGCCGATCCTCATCGTCCTCGGCGGTTTCTTCGCCGGTCTGGTCGGCCTCGGCATGGGCTATCTCACGTTGCGGCTGCGCGGCGTGTTCTTCGCCATCGCGACTTTGGCGCTCGCCGTGGTGCTGGAGACCTTCGTCGTCAACTGGCCTTTCGTCGGCGGCTCGCGCGGCGCCTACGTCATTCCGCCGGAGAACATTCCGGTGTTCGGCACCTTCATCCAGTACCTGTTCGTGCTGATGCTGCTGCTCGTCGTCCTGGCGCTCGCCGCGGCACGGCTGATCGAGCGCTCGCGTCTCGGCGTCGGCTTCGCCACCATCCGCGACGATGAACTGGCGGCGGAAACCTGCGGCGTGCCGACCTTGCGGCTCAAGCTCGTCGCCACCGCCGTGTCCGGCGCTCTGTTCGGCATGGCCGGCGCGCCGTTCCCGTTCTACATCGGCTATGTCGAGCCGAACTCGGCGTTCAACCTGTCCTACGCGGTCAACGCCATCGCCATGCCGATGATCGGCGGCACCACGACCTGGATCGGGCCGATGATCGGCGCGCTCCTGCTGTCGACCTTGCAGCAGGTCGTCACCGTGACGATTTCGTCCGCCGCCAATCTCCTGATCACCGGGCTGCTGCTGATCGGATTTGTCATTCTAGCGCCCAAGGGCCTTGTCGGCCTGTGGCAGGGCTGGACAGGCCGGAGCGCCAAGCCATGAGCCAGATCATGGGTCAACCCGTAACGGAAGACGCCGACGGTCCGGCGAAGCCGCTGCTCGGCATCGAGCAGCTCGGCAAGCGCTTCGGCGGCTTCGTCGCGCTCGACACCGTCGATCTTGCGGTACCGCAGGGCCAGCGCCTCGGCCTGATCGGCCCGAACGGCTCCGGCAAATCGACGCTGGTCAACTGCATCAGCGGCACCCTGCAGAACGAAACCGGCAGCGTCGCCTTCAATGGCGAACGGGTCGATGGCATGCCGGCTCACCGGCGCGCCCGCCTCGGGCTTGCCCGCAGTTTCCAGTTGCCGCGCCCGTTCCGCAGCATGACGGTCGCCGAGAACATCCGCGTGCCGCTCATCTACACCGTCGGCGCGCGCGCCGGCTTCCACCTCACCTCGAGCGAACTCGAAGATCGCTGCATGGAGGTGCTGAGCCTCGTCGCGCTGCAGGACAAGGCGGGCAAGAACCCATTCGACCTGACGCAAGTCGAGATGCGCAAGCTCGAGCTGGCCCGCGCCATGGCGGCGGAGCCGAAGCTGCTGATTGCCGACGAATCCATGGCCGGACTGTCGCATTCCGAGGTCGAGGATATCGTCGCGCTGCTCATCCGGATGAACGAGCGCGGCGTCACCATCATCATGATCGAGCACATCATGCGCGCGGTGATGGCGTTCTCGCAGCGCCTCGTCGTGCTCGTATCGGGCCGCAAGATCGCCGATGGCGCGCCGGCCGACGTGATCAAGGACGAGGACGTGGTGAGGGCCTATCTTGGCACATGACGCCAACAGCATCGCGCTCGAAGGCATCGACGCCGGCTATGGCCTGGTGCGCGTGCTCGACGATGTGTCGCTGCGCGTCGGCTCCGGCGAAACCGTGGCGCTGCTCGGCACCAACGGTAACGGCAAAAGCACCCTAATGAAATGCATCATGGGCTGGGTGCGGCCGAGCAAGGGCCGCATCGTCGCCCGGATCGACGGCGAGCAGCACGACCTGACCAAGCTCACCACGATGGAGATCGTCGATCTCGGCATTGCGCTGGTGCCGGAAGGCCGCCGCCTGTTCCCGCGCCAGACGGTCGAGGAAAACCTGCTGCTCGGCGCCAGCCGGCCCAAGGCACGGGCACATATCAAGAGCAATCTCGATTTCTGCTTCGAAACCTTCCCGCGGCTGGCCGAGCGCCGGCGCCAACTCGCCGGCTCGATGTCCGGCGGCGAGCAGCAGATGCTGGCGCTGGCGCGCGCGCTGATGCTCAACCCGCGCATTCTGCTGGTCGACGAACCCTCGGTCGGCCTGTCGCCGCTGCTGGTGGGGCGCACCATCGACGCCATCAGGACGCTGAAAGACCATTTCAAGCTCACGGTGCTGATGGCGGAGCAGAATTTCACCCAGGCGCTCCGCATCGCCGACCGCGGCTACGTCATCGTCCACGGCCGCATCGAGTTCGAAGGCACCTCGGCCGACGAACTCAACAACAACGATCTGATCCGGCAGTTTTACCTCGGGATGTAGGATCTCTCGTGCCCCGGTTCTGCGGCGCACCGCGAAGGCGCGCTGCGCCGCGCCCGGGACAGGCAAAAAAAACGCCGCGGATTTCTCCGCGGCGTTTTCGCAATCCTGATGACGGAGGCGATTACTTCATCGCCTTCTCATAAGGGTAGATCAACTTGCCGGTCTCGAGGCTCGGCGGGTCGATCACGGTCTGATAGCTCATGCCGCGCCAGGTATCGAGGTTCGCCGCGTCCGTGACGCCGTGATACTGCACGGTCATCATGCGGTCCTGCGCCCATTCGCCCTTGTTGCCGTACTTGATCGACCCCATCACGGTGTTGATCGTCGCCTTTTTGAGGTAGTCGGCGATCTTGTCGTCGTCGAGACTCTTGGCGCCCTTGATGCCGGCCTCGAGCACTTGCATCTGGGCATAGCCCCAGCCGCCGAGATAGTAGCCGAGCGGATCGACGCCGGCCGCACCCGCCTTCGCCTGGTATTCCTTGAAGAAGGCCTCGGTGCCGTCATACATCTGCTTCTTGTCCGGCACCCAGGTCTCGTAGTTGACAATGCCGTTGAGCTTGCCCTTGAGCTTGTCCTTGAAGACGGTTGCCTGCAGGCCAACCATGGCGCCGCCCAGCATCTTCGGTTTGAGGCCGACTTCCTGCGCCGCCAGCACCATGCCGATCGAGTCGAGCGGATAGGAGCAGATCATCACGAGATCGGGGTTCTCCGCCTTCACCGCGCGCACGATCGGCGCGAAGTCGGTGGTCTTCGGCGGCGGCGGATAGGCCTTGTCGTAGACGATCTTGAGCCCGAGCTTCTTGGCCGTGTTACGCGCGCCCTCGCAGGCGTTCTGCGAGAATTCGGCGTCGGCATAGGTCAGCGCGATGGTCTGCGGCTTCGGCGACTGCTTCATCGCTGCGTTGAAGTAGCCCTGGGTGAACGAACCCTTGGCGTCCTGACCGGTCGGGATCATCGCGAAATATTTGCCGTATTTGAACTTGTCGTTGATATCGAGGCCGAACAAGGTGACGAAGGTCTTGCCCTTGCGCATCACGACCGGCATGGCCGGCGCGATCTGGTTCGACGCATAGCCGGAGACCACAAGGTCGACTTTGTCGACGTCGAGCAGCTTGGTGTAGATGCCCGGCACTTCGGAAGCCTGGCTCTTGTCGTCGTAATATTTCAGCTCGACCTTCTTGCCGAGCAGGCCGCCCGACTTGTTGATCTGATCGGCCCAGATCTCCTGGCCGAGCAGCGCCTGCTTGCCATTCGGCGCCAGAAAGCCGGTGAGCGACTGCGAGAAACCGATTTTGATCGTGTCCTGCGCGTTGGCATTCGACGCCGCCAGGGTCGTTGCGGCCGCGAGCGACAGGCTCGCGCCGGCGAACAAGGCAAGCTTCCGCGATTTGAGGCTTTGCAGCATCCGTTTTTTCCTCCCGAGTTGTTTTAGTTTTCTTTGGTGCTCAATAATGCCAGCGACCGCTGCAATGGTCCACTGCGGCGTGAGCGGATTGATCGGTCGTCTTATCGGCCACCGCCGAGGCGGTGGGCAGAGGCCCGCGCTCGCGATTTGTTGCACTGCACGATAAGGCATCCGGCGTTGCGATCGGCGCGCCGCTCCTCGATGATGCCGCGCCTTGCAAGCGCCGAACGGAGCGGATTTCCAAATGCCACGTCAGGTCATCGATATTTCAGTGCCGCTCGAAAATGGCGTGGCCGCCGATCCGCCGGGCTACGGCCCCCAGATCGAATACCTCGATCATCAGGCGACCGCCGCGGACATTCTCAAGTTCTTCCCCGGCCTGAAGAAGGAAGACCTGCCGGACGGCGAAGGCTGGGGCTTCGAATGGGTGCGGCTGTCGACCCACTGCACCACCCATCTCGACGCGCCCTATCACTTCGCCTCGACCATGGATCACGGCAAGCGCGCTCTCACGATTGACGAGGTGCCGCTGGACTGGTGCTTTCAGCCAGGCGTGAAGCTCGATTTCCGCCATTTCGCGGATGGCTACGTCGCCACCGCGGCCGATGTCGAGAAAGAGCTCAAGCGCATCGGTCATGAACTGGCGCCGCTCGATATCGTCGTGGTCAACACCAGCGCCGGAATGGCCTACGGCCAGCCCGATTACGTCATGAAAGGCTGCGGCATGGGCCGCGAGGCGACGATGTATCTCACCGAACGCGGCGTGCGCGTGACCGGCACCGACGGCTGGAGCTGGGACGCGCCGTTCATCTACACGATGAAGAAATATGCCGAGACGCATGATGCGTCGCTGATCTGGGAAGGCCACCGCGCCGGCCGCGAGATCGGCTATTGCCACATCGAGAAGCTGCACAATCTCGAGAGCCTGCCCGCCACCGGCTTCATGGTGAGTTGCTTTCCGGTCAAGGTGCGCGGCGGCTCGGCCGGCTGGACCCGCGCGGTGGCGATCATCGACCAATAAGACGTCTTCATTCCGCGGCGCGAGCCATTGCGAGCCGGGTCCCGGCCTGCGGCCGATCCCGGAATGACAGGCCTGCTTTCACAATTGCGGCGGCGCGGGTAGCATTGGCGAAATGATGACACCCGCCAAGCCAAAACCGACCTTGCAAAATCTCCGCATCGACCCCGAACGCCTCTGGGGTGACCTGATGGACACCGCCAGGATCGGCGGCACCGCCAAAGGTGGCATCTGCCGCCTCACCCTCACCGATCTCGACCGCCAGGTCCGCGACTGGTTCAAGGCAACGGCCGAAGGTCTCGGCTGCACCGTCACCGTCGACGACATGGGCACGATGTTCGCGCGGCGGCCCGGACAGCGTAACGACATTCCGCCCATCGCCATGGGCAGCCACCTCGATACCCAGCCGACCGGGGGCAAGTTCGACGGCACTCTCGGCGTGCTCGGCGCCCTCGAGGCGCTGCGCACGCTGCACCGCGCCGGCTACGAGACCTTCGCGCCGGTCGAGGTGGTCAACTGGACCAACGAGGAGGGTTCGCGCTTCGCCCCGGCCATGATCGCCTCCGGCGTTTTCGCCGGCTTCTTCACGCGCGACTGGGCCGTGTCGCGGCAGGACCGCGCCGGGATTTCCTTCGGCGACGCGCTCGACGGCATCGGCTACCGCGGCAGCCAAAGCTGCGGCGAGCATCCGCTCTCGGCCTTCTTCGAGATCCATATCGAGCAGGGCCCCTATCTCGAGGCCGAAGGCAAGGATATTGGCGTCGTCACTGGCGTGCAGGGCATTCGCTGGTACGAGGCAACCTTTATCGGCCAGGACAGCCACGCCGGGGCGACGCCGATGCACCGCCGCCACGATGCGCTGCTCGGCGCGTCGCGGCTGGTTCAGGCGGTCAATGCCGTGGCGCTGGCGCATCCCGGTTCGGTCGGCACCGTCGGCCTGCTCGAGGTCAAGCCCGGCTCACCCAATGTCGTGCCGGGCGAAATCTTCCTCACCATCGACCTGCGCGATCCGAAGTCGGACACACTCGACGCCATGGAGCGCGACATCACGGCCGCCGCCCAGTCGATCGGCGCCGAGCTCGGGCTTGCGGTCGCGATCAAGAACATCATCAACCAGCCGGCCGTGTATTTCGATGCCCGGTGCATCGCCGCGGTGCGTGCCGCGGCGGCGGCGTCCGGCTTCTCGACCAAGGACCTGATGTCCGGCGCCGGGCATGACGCGGCCAATATCGCGCGCGTTGCGCCGACGACCATGATCTTCGTGCCGTGCAAGGACGGCATCAGCCACAACGAGGCGGAATATTCGAGCAAGGAGCAATGCGCCGCCGGCGCGCAGGTGCTGCTGCAGGCCGTGCTCGATTACGACCGGCAACTGGCGGAAAAGCACAACACCTGAACGCCCGATGCGCCCGCGAAAGCGGACTACATCGCTTCCTTGCGCGCGTGCAGCGCCATGGCGATCAGCGCCGTGCCGCCGAACACCATATTGATGCCGACCAGCAGGCCCAATGCCCACACCGCCGTGCTGGGCAGGCCGGTGAGCAGCATCACGGCGAGCACCAGATCGACAAGGCCGCTCGCCAGCATCCAGCCCCATTGGCCCGACAGTTCGCGGCGATGATCGAGCGCGAAGAAAATCGAGGCGACGCCTTCGATAATGAAGAACGCGATCAGAACGAGCGTCAGCGACAGCGCGCCGGCAATCGGCTGCGCCAGCAGCCAGCCGCCGGCCAGAATGCCGAGCGCCGCCGAAATCAGCGCCCACCAGAAACCGGGCGCGTTGCGCATCCAGAATGTCGTGACGAGACCGATGACGCCGCTGATGAGAAACAGCCAGCCGAACAGGATGGTCACCGCGAGCGTTGCCAGCGGCGGAATGAGAATGGCAACGAGGCCGAGCACCAGAAGCGCGACGCCCTCGAACAGATAAAGCTTCCAGTGCTCGTGCAAGGCTTTGGCCACGGCACGCTGGACGGAGGCGATATCGGCGTTTTCAGCCTTCGGGGTCGGTATATCGGTCGGCATGACAAACTCCGTCTGGTTCACGCAGGCACTGGCGCGGCGACTACCCGCGCGGAAGGTAGCCCAGGATCGGGGCGCCGCACCACCTTAGCCTATTTCTCCACCCAGTCGGCGCATTTTGCCACCTCGCCCTGCCCGCCCCAAGGCATGATCGGCACGCTCGAGGTCGAATTCTTCGGCGAGCCTTCGATGATGCGGTCGCTGTAAACCATATAGACCAGCACGTTGCGCTTCTCGTCGCAGCCGCGGACGATCTGCATCTTCTTGAAGAACAGCGAACGGCGCTGGCGGAACACATCCTCGCCCTGCTCGAACTTGGCGGTGAACTTGATCGGCCCGATCTGCCGGCAGGCGAGCGAAATGTCGGACACTTCCTCGGCGACGCCGATCCAGCCCTTGAAGCCGCCCCGCTCCGGCACGGTGAAATGGCAGGCCACACCTTCGACGCCGGGGTCGTCGAGCCCGTAAGTCGCGAGCTTGTCGTTCGGCGTCAGCCACTTGAAGACCGTCGATTTCTTGAAGATCAGGTCCGGCTGATCGGCCGCGACAGCCTGACCGAGCCCGAGCGCAAAACAGCCGGCAAGAAATGCAGCGAATATCCGACGCACGGGCCCCTCCAGTTCCAAAAAGATGCTGGAGGGACAGATAATAACGCCCGGCGGTCGGGGGAAGCCGGCGGCGGCGCGATCGGACACACAATTTACGAGCGTGGATTGCCGCGCGCCGCCGGGCGCCGCGCGCGGCTTTTTTATCGCATGCCGAGCACGTGCGGCAGCCAGAGCGACAGGCCCGGCCAGTAGGTCACGACGCCGAGGAACACCAGCATGGTCGCGAGCCACGGCCATACCGCGACCGTGAGCTCGGTGATGCCCATCTTGGCGATGCCGGACGCCACATAGAGATTGAGGCCGACAGGCGGATGGCAGAGGCCGACCTCCATGTTCACCACCATCAGGATGCCGAAATGCACCGGGTCGATGCCGAGCTTGACCGCGACCGGGAACAGGATCGGCGCCATGATCAGCGTGATCGATGACGGCTCCATCACATTGCCGGCGAGCAGCAGCATGACGTTGACCACCAGCAGGAACGTGACCCAGCCGAGGCCCTGCGCCGTCATCCAGCCGGCCAAAGCCTGCGGGATATTCTCGTAGGTCATCAGGAACGAGAACAAGATGGCGTTGGTGATGATGTAGAGCAGCATCGCCGAGAGGTTCGCCGAATCGAGCAGCACGCGCGGCACGTCGGACAGCTTGAGGTCCTTGTAGACGAACACCGCGATGACGAAGGCGTAGACCGCGCTCATCGCCGCCGCTTCGGTCGGCGTGAACACGCCGGTGTAGATGCCGCCGATGACGATGACGATCAGCAACAGGCCCCAGATCGACTCCTTGAAGGTGCGCAGCCGCTCGCCGACGCTGGCTCGCGGCATGCGTGGATAGTTGTTCTTCCAGGCGCGATACCAGGTGGTGCCGGCCAGCATGCAGGCCAGCACGAAGCCCGGCACGATGCCGGCGATGAACAGCTGGCCAACCGACGTGTTGGTCGCGACCGCATACAGCACCATCACGATCGACGGCGGAATCAGAATGCCGAGCGCGCCGGAGGTGGCGACCACGCCGGCGCCGAAGCGCTTGGGGAAGCCCTGCGCCACCATCGCCGGCAGAATCACCGAGCCGATCGCCACCACGGTTGCCGGCGACGAGCCGGACACGGCGGCAAACAGGGCGCAGGCGACCACCGCGCTCAAGCCCAGGCCGCCATACCAATGGCCGACCATGGCCGTGGCGAAATTGATCATACGCCGCGCCACGCCGCCATGCGTCAGGAAGTTGCCGGCCAGGATGAAGAACGGGATCGCCATGATCTCGAAGCTCTCGATCCCGGTGAAGAGCTTGAGCGCCACGGACTGGATCGGCACGTCGGTCAAAGTGAACAGGAAGGTGAGCACCGTAAGGCCGAGCGCGATCGACACCGGCATGCCGGTGAGCATCATCGCGACCAGCAGAATGAACACGGTCGCGGCGCGCAGGCCCGGCGGCATATGGAAGATGCCGGCCTTCTGCGCGAAGCAGGCGGCGGCGATCAGCACCGGCGCAAGAATGAGGATCAGGCCGAGCGGCGTGCCGGCGCCGTTCCAGGCCGCGGGCTTCTGCACGTCATCGGCCGGATGCAGGTTGTCGGTGCCGCCTTCGACCTCGATACCCTCGACATGGGCGACGTCATGATGCGGCAATTCTCCGGTCCAGTAGAACCACCAGGCGACCTGCAGGAAACGGAAGCACATCAGGCCGGAGCCGAGCGGAATCGCCAGATAGACGATCCACATCGGCGCTTCGAGGTCGTTCGATTGCTGCCCGGTCGCGAACATCTGCGTCACGAACACGCCGCCAAAGAAAGCGACAATCGCGGTGAACAGCGCGCCGCAGGCGAGCCCAAACAGGATCACGCGGTTGCGATAGGACGGGTTGAGCAGATTGACGAGGACGTCGACGCCGACATGGACGCCGGTCCGCACGCCGTAGGCGGCGCCGAATTTCGCCATCCACACGAACATGTAGATGCAAAGCTCCTGCGCCCATGACACGTCCTGCGCGGCGAGGAATTTGAAGATCGCCATGAACGGCACGGCCAGACCCGGCATGCCGTTGGCGATGAGCCATTTGGCGAAATCGATCGAGGCGCCGGAACCGTACCGGTGCAACACCGCGAAGAAGATCAGAACGGTGGCCGCCGCAATCAGCGTGGCGATGATCCACTCTTCGAGTCTATCGAGAATGCGCAGCAGCACCGGCTTCCCCCCAAGGTCCTTTTATCGACCGAAACCCTTTTATCGATCGAAGTCTTCTTGTCGCCCCGGGTTCTTTTTACCCCAGGTCTTTTGTTATCCCGAGTCGTCCCGGCAATTTTTTTATGATCGCCAGAAGCAAATTCGGCCGGGAACGCGCTTCCCGGCCGAACTGCATTCTTTGAGCTGACGATCAGTTCATCTTGACGTCAAGTTCCTTGGACAGCACGTCGAGCACTTCCGGGCCGACGCGGCCCTTGGCCCACTTGTAGGTCGGCGCCATCGCCTGCTGCCACGACTTCTTCTGGGCATCGGACAGGTAATGGAGCTCGGCCTTGCCCTTGGCCTTGATCTGCTTGAGGGCGTCGACGTTTTCTTCATGCGCGATCGAGTTGGTGTAATCGGTCGCTTCGTCCATCGCCTTGTCGAGCTGGGTGCGGATATCGGCCGGCAGGCCGTTCCAGAACTTCGTGTTCACGATCACCGCATATTGCAGATGGGCGTGGTTCGAGACGGTGATGTGCTTTTGCACTTCGTCGAACTTCTGCGTCAGATAGTTCGACGGGGTGTTTTCGCAGCCATCGACGACGCCGGTCTGCAGCGCCTGATAGACTTCCGAGAAGGCCATGATCTGCGGGATCGAGCCGACGAGGCGGAAATACTGGTCGGCGATCTTCGAACCCGAGATACGCACCTTGAGGCCCTGGAAGTCGGCCGGCTCAAGCAGCGGCCGGTTCGACGACACCATGTGGAAGCCATTGTCCCAGTAGGCGAGACCGGTGACGCCCTTCGATTCAAGCTTCGAGAACAGAAACTTGCCGACCGGACCCTTCATGGTCTTGGCGTACTGGGCATCGTCCTTGAACAGCCAGGGCAGATCGAGCGCCTCGAACTCCTTGGCGCCGAGCGGCGCGAACTTGGCGGTCGACGGCGCCAGCATCTGCACGGTGCCGAGCTGGAGCGCCTCGATTTCTTCCTTGTCCTTGTAGAGTTGCGAGTTCGGATAGACCTCGACCTTCACCTTGCCGTTGGTGTACTTCTCGGCGAGTTCCTTGAACTTGAGCGCGCCCTTGCCTTTCGGCGTGTCGTTGGCGACGACGTGGCTGAATTTGATGACGATGGGGGATTGGGCGCTGGCCGCGTTGGCGGTCAGGGCAAGCGCGGCAACCGCCGCGCCGAAAAGCGCAATATATTTCTTCATGGGGAATCCTGAACGTTTCCTGAGCCGGGCACACTCTGCCCAACGAGGGCTCTGACGGCCCATTTGGTTACGGCCGGGACATATTGTCCTGCGTCATCCGGCCTTATTGATTTTGTATAACCATTTTGCAGCCCGGAAAAGCCCAGATTTGAGGCTCTAAGCCCAAAGTCTCTCCCCCTCCAGGCCCTTATAGAGGTCGGCGACAAATTCGCCGTAGCCGTTGAACAGCAAAGTGGGCCGCCTTTCGCTGGTGCCGATGACCTCTTCGGAGGCCTGGCTCCAGCGCGGGTGCGGGACCTTCGGGTTCACATTGGCCCAGAAGCCGTATTCGGACGCCTGCAATGCTTCCCACATGCCCTTCGGCCGCGCCTCGACGAAGGAGAAGCGCACGATCGACTTGACCGACTTGAAACCGTATTTCCACGGCACCGCCAGCCGCAACGGCGCGCCGTGCTGCTTGGCCATCGAATGGCCGTAGGCGCCGGTGGCGATGAAAGCGAGGTCGTTGGTCGCCTCCGCCATGGTCAGACCCTCGACATAGGGCCACGGATACCAGGGCTGGCGCTGGCCGGGCGCGACCTTCGGATTCAGGAAGGTCTCCATCTTGACGAATTTCGCCGAACCGAGCGGCTTGGCGAATTCGACCAGTCTGGCGAGCGGGAAGCCGCTCCAGGCAATGGCCATACCCCAGGCCTCGACGCAGCGGTGGCGATAGGCGCGCTCCTCGACACCCATCTTCTTGATCAGGTCATCGGCGTCGATCTCGATCGGCTTTTCGACCATGCCGTCGATCTTCACGGTCCAGGGGCGGACCGGCAGCTTCTGCGCCTGATCGGCGACGTCCTTCGTCGCGTTGAACTCATAGAAATTGTTGTAGTTGGCGTTGACCTTTTCCGCCGTGATCGGCCGGTCGAGCGTGTATTTGTCGTTGTGTTTGCCCGGATAGAGGCCGGCATTGGGGTCCGGCAGATTGGCGGCATCCTCGGCGCGGGCGAACGACGGCGCCAAAACCGGTGCGAGCGCCAGCGCGCTGGCGCCACCGATCAACAGCTTGCGCCGGCTGAAGGCGAGATGTTCCGGCGTGATCTGGCTTTCCGGGATTTCCCAGCCGCGGCGGCGGATGATGTTCATAGAATGTGATCCCTGTGTCGCGCTGACGTCCTTCATTATACGACGTAAGGCGGCTCGGGATCACAGGCAAATCACGGATGCGGGAGGGTCGTTCCGGGGCGCGCTTTGCCCGCGTCCCGGAATGAACGGGGGCTACTCGGCCGCCCGTCTTGCCGCTACAACTTCGTCGGCCTGCCGCCCGGTCAGTTCCGCCATATGGTCGAATTTGAAGCTGAATGAGCCGACGCCGGCGGTCGCCGAACGCACCTCGACGATGAGATCGCCGATTTCGGCTTCCGCCATCAGCGCCCGCACCGTGTCCCACCCGCCCCAGTTCTCGCGCGTATCGAAGCCGAGGATCTGGCCGCGACGGCCGGACAGGATGGCGTTGATGCGCGCGGTGGCGTCGTTCGGGCAGACGATCTCGACCAGGTGGATCGGCTCGAGCAGCACCGGCTGACATTGCGGCAGGCCGTCGACGATGCCGACACGGCCGGCGGTGCGGAACGCCATGTCGGATGAATCGACCGTGTGATACGAGCCGTCGATCAGCGACACATCGACGTCGATCACCGGAAAGCCGAGCGGGCCATGGCGGAGCGCATCCTTGACGCCCTCCTCGACCGCCGGGATGTAATTGCGCGGCACCACGCCGCCGGTGATTTTGTCGTTGAACTTGAAGCCGGAGGTGCGCGGCAGCGGCTTGATTTCCAGCACCACATCGCCGAACTGACCGTGACCGCCGGACTGCTTCTTGTGCCGGCCGCGAATGGTGATCGGCTTGCGGATGGTTTCGCGATAGCCGACGCTCGGCCGATGCGTCAGCACCGGCACGCCGTAGCGGTCGGCGAGACGCTCGGTGGCGACACGCAGATGCATCTCGCCCTGGCCCCAGATCACGACTTCGTGGGTCTCGGCATTGTGGATGACGCCGAGCGAGGGGTCCTCTTCGGTCAGCTTGGTGAAGGCCAGGCCCAGCTTCACGTCGTCCTTGCGCTCCTTGGCCTGCACCGCGGTGGCCAGCACCGGCGGATAGGGCGCAGCCATCGCGATCGCGCCGCGCGCCTGCCGGCCGGATGACAGCGTGTCGCCGGTCCTGGCGAGTTCGAGCTTGCCAAACGCGACCGTGTCCCCCGCGCGGGCCGGACCGCGCTTGGCGAAATTCTGTCCCATGGCGGTGAAGACGCCGGATATGCGGCCGACTTCGGCCACCGGCGACGAGAAGGTCGTGCCGTCGCCGGCTTCGCCGGTGAGCAGACGGACCATCGACATCTTGCCGCCGTGCCCGGTGTGGAAGGTCTTGAGCACCAGCGCCACGGCGTCATAGCCCGGCCGGATGCCGAGGCGTTGCGCCGTCTCCTTCACGCCGGGCGCTTCGTGGCGCAACGCCTTCAACAGCCGCAGCACGCCGTTTGAGCGCGTGGCGACGCCGAGCAGCACCGGACAGGCCGCGCCTTCGCGCAGCTCCTTGGCGAGATCGTCGAACACCTTGTCGCGCGGCGGCTCCATGTCGCCGAGCAATTGCTCGAGCAGTTCGTCGTCGTGATCGGCCAGCGTCTCCAGCATGGTGAAGCGCGCTTCCTTCTCACGGTCGCGGTTTTCGCCGGCGAGTTCGATCACCTCGGACGCCGCGTGTTCGCGATAGACGTGGGCGCGCTCGAGCGCGAGATCGACGAAGCCGGAAATGATGTCGCCGTTCCAGATCGGAATTTGCCGCAACAGCAGCGGCACGCGCGAGGCCGGCTGCAGCAGCCTGATGGTCTCGCGGACGCGCTTGTCGGCCTTGTCGATCTTGTTGAGGAACAGGAAGTGCGGAACGCCGAGGTCTTCGAGCTCGCGCAGGATGAGCTGGAGCTGCGGCACCTTCTTCTCGTCCGCCTCGCAGACGACGACCGCGGCATCGACCGCCGGCAGCACGCAACGCATGTCGTGAATGAATTCGATCGAGCCGGGACAATCGATGAATGTGTAGCTTTCACCCATGAATTCGGCGGTGGCGAAGGTGCACTCGACGCTCATCTTGTGATGGCGCGCTTCCTTCGACGCGTCGCCGACGGTGGAGCCGGCTTCAACCGTGCCCTGGCGCGCGATGGCGCCGGTGCGCGCCAAAATCGCCTCAAGCAGCGTCGTCTTGCCACTCTGGAATGGGCCCACCAGCGCGATGGTGCGGGGGCCCTTCGAACTTATGGATGGGGAACTCGTGCCTTTCTGTTGCGCGGACTGCTGCATGGCAACCTCCCTGGCCGGGAGCTGGACCAATTTTACCCGGCCCGTGCCGCAATCGTTTCAGGCATTGTCCACACTGGCAAGCGTCGATTGCGCCGCTGCAGCGCAAAATTTAGCCGCGACCTTATCGGACAGGGATTATTTGAAGCTCAAATCGACAAGCGCCCGCGCATCGACGGTTTTGTCGATCATTCCCTCGGAATGATACCAGGCGAGACGGCGGGCGAGATCGGCGGTATCGATCTGCGCCCTGGCGTCCATGTAGTGGATTTCACCTTCCACATTCGCCATCGCGGTATCGAGCGTGGCGCGGGGATAGACGTAGAAGGCCAGGATCTTCGCCGCCTCCAGCGATTGCGCGTTGGAAATGCGCTTGCTGTATTTGTCGAGGCGCAGGAACGCCTTGAAATAATCGTCGGCGCCGCGGCGATAGGCGTGAATGAATTTCTCGGCAACGCCGCGGCGCGCGGCGAGCATATTGCGTGACGCAAACAGCGCGCCGAGCTCCGTCTCCGCCACCTGCGAACACCAAGCGACGAGCCGCGCCTGATTGGTGGCGAGAAGATTGCGCGCCTCCAGCATCGGCAGCACGGCGATGTCGGCGCGCCGGTCCGAAATCGCGAGCGCGGCGGCGGCGCGCGACCCGGCGAACTTCACCGTGAAGCCCGTGATGTTGGCGCCCTTGGCGTGCCGCGCCTGCTCCAGCTGATAATGCAGTGTCGAACCGACCTGATCGACCACGACGATGCCGCTCAGGACATCGTCGAGTTTGTGGACGCCGCGGTCATAGGCGATGCTGGAGACCACGATCTCGTTGCCCTCATAGCCATCCTTTTCGTGCAACTGCGCGGCTACCGCCTTGAAGGCGCCGCCGCTCGCCAGCTTGACGGTTTCGACGCTCCAGTTGGCGAGGCCGAAATCGCTCGCACCCGACGCCATCGCCTTGACGACGTCGGCATCGGAGCCATAGGCGGTCATGTCGAGCGTGATGCCCTCGGCCTTGAAGTAACCGCGGGCCGCGGCAAGAAACAGCGCGCCATTGGCCGAGCTGCGCATGGTCGCGACCGATACGCGCTCCTGCGCGGCAGCCGGCACGGCGCAAGCCGGCGAGAGAGCGACAGCGAATAAAACAGCGGCGGCGCGGAAAATCATGCGGAGACCATAACCAAGCCGCGCGTGATTCGCCCACGTCCGTCGCGCCTGCAACACGGCACCCCGGCCCCTCCCGCACGGAGGCCTCGATCTGCCACGCTCAGCCGGCTGTAGCGAAAGCCTCGATCTCCTGCATCAGGCGCGGCCAGGCCGGATCGTCCGGCACGGGGATGTGGTTTTCCGATTCAAGCGTCACGAACTGCGCTCCCGGAATGCTGGCCGCGAGAAGGCGCGCCTGTGCGATGGGCGAGACATTGTCCCTGCGCGCATGAATGACAAGCGTCGGCGCCTTGACCTTGGGCAACAGCGCGGTGACATCGATATCGTCGCAGGCGGTGCGCAACCGTCCCGCCATCTCGCCGGAGCTCGACAGCCTCTGCATCTCGGCAAAGGAATTCACATAGGCCCGCGACGCGTCGGTCAGGTAGAGCGAACTGAAGGCGCGCATGAAAGCGGAATCGACGTCGCCCCAGCCCTGCCGCATCATCGCCAGCATGGTTTGCGATGCCGCGGCATCGACCGGCGAGCCGCGCCGGTTGCGGCCCTGCGCATAGCCGCCATAAAGGATGAGCCGCGAAACGCGTTCCGGATGATGCGCCGCGAAAGCAACCGCAGCGGCGACGCCTTGTGAGAGGCCTAACAGCGCCATGCGCTCGCCACCCAGCGTCGATGCGACTGCTTCCAGGTCACGCTCGAGCGTTGCTTGCGAAAGCTCCGATATCGAACGATCGGAGAGGCCGCTGCCGCGCCCGTCATAACGAACGAGCGTGAAACGGCCGGCGAGACGGCGCAGGAACGGCGCCCAGATCGGACTTTGCCAATCGTGTTCGAGATGGTTGAGCCAGTTCGCGGTCTTTACCAGCAAAGGCCCGCGGCCAACAGCGGCCGTGGCCAGCGTGACGCCGTCGTCGGCGCGGCAAAAGGTGACGGTCTGCTCCGGTACGGCCGCCTCCGTCGGCGTGGGCGGCGCGGCACCGTCTTCCGACACCGCGCCGACAAATCGAAAGCCCTTGCGCGCAATCGTCTTGATCAGCCGTTGCGACGCGCCATCGTCGCCGACGGCCTTGCGGGCGGCATTGATGCGCGTCGCCAGCGTCGATTCCGAGACGATGCGCCCGCCCCATACGCCGGCGATGAGATCGTCGCGGCTCACCACTCTTTCGCGATGCCGGATGAGGAAATCGATGAGGTCGAACACCTGCGGCTCGACTGCGACAAGACGGCTGCCTTGCCGCAGTTCGCGGCGTTCCGCATCCAGCACCCGATCCTCGAATCGATAACGCACGGCTGCCCTCGCTTGCCAGCGTACAAAATGAAGGACTTCTCAAAGGAAAATCAAGGCGCTCTCAAAGCGAGACGCGAGCGGCCGGCCCAAATTGGCCTCATCGCCGATACCGGCAACCCGCTACGGAGGCTCGCCATGAACCGCCAGGATATCGAATACCGCGACCGGAAAAACGGAATGATCGACTATGACGGCTACAGCGCCATCGCGGCGGATATGCGCCGCGAGGCTCGGTCCCGCATCCTGGTCACGACGTGGACGGCGCTTGCCGCCTATTTCAGGTTCCCGCAGAAGCGCTGGATACGCTGACAGGCGTCCTCGAGGTCCGAGGTCTTGGTGGCGTAGGAAATACGGAACGCCGGGCCGAGGCCGAAGGCCGTGCCCTGCACCACCGCGACGCCTTCGGACTCCAGGAGTTCAGTGACGAAATCCTCGTCGGTCGCGAGCTTCTTGCCCGACGGCGTCGTCTTGCCGATGGTGCCGGCGCAGGACGGATAGACATAGAACGCGCCTTCCGGCGTCGGGCACTTGAGGCCGCTGGCCTGGTTGAGCATCGACACCACGAGGTCGCGGCGCTCCTTGAAGATGACGTTGTGCTTGGCGATGAAGTCCTGCGGACCGTTGAGCGCTTCCACCGCCGCCCATTGCGACACCGCCGCCGGGTTCGAGGTCGACTGCGACTGGATCATCGCCATCGCCTTGATCAGCGGCTCCGGGCCGCCGGCATAGCCGATGCGCCAGCCGGTCATGCAGTACGCCTTCGACGTGCCGTTGATGGTCAGCGTGCGCTCGTAGAGCTTCGGCTCGACCTGCGCCGGCGTGTAGAACTTGAAGTCGTCGTAAGTCAGATGCTCGTACATGTCGTCGACCATCAGATAGACATGCGGGTGCTTGAGCAGCACGTCGGTCAGCGCCTTGAGTTCGGCGTGCGTGTAGGCAGCCCCGGTCGGGTTCGACGGCGAGTTCAGCAGCAGCCACTTGGTCTTCGGCGTGATCGCCTTCTCGAGCTGCGCGGCGGTGAGCTTGAAGCCGGATTCCATGGTGCACACGACTTCGACCGGCGTGCCGCCGGCGAGATAGACCATGTCCGGATAGCTCACCCAGTACGGCGCCGGGATGATGACTTCGTCACCCGGGTTCAGGGTCGCCATGAAGGCGTTGTACAGCACCTGCTTGCCGCCGGTGCCGACGATGATCTGCGACGGCTTGTAGTCGAGACCGTTCTCGCGCTTGAACTTCTTGGCCACCGCGTCCTTGAGCTCGGCGATGCCGTCAACCGCCGTGTATTTCGAGGCGCGGCCACTCTCGATCGCCTTGATCGCCGCCTGCTTGATGTTGTCCGGCGTGTCGAAATCCGGCTCGCCCGCGCCCAGGCCGATGACGTTGCGGCCCGCCGCTTTGAGCGCGCGCGCCTTGTCGGTCACCGCGATGGTGGGCGACGGCTTGATGCGCTTGAGGCTGTCGGCGAGAAAGGCCATGTCCGGATCTCCCAAAATCAATCGATTGCGCGGGTGGTCTAGAGCGCGGGGGCGGCGGCGGCAAGGCGCTTTAAATGATCATTTCATCAACGCTGTTGATGGTCGGCCCGGGGTAGCGCCAGAGCCGGTTTTCCGGCCTGTCCGGAGGCAACCCTCCCTTAATCCGGCGCTGTTAGACGAGGCGGCATGGCGGCCATTCTGGACACATTGCGCGGCGGTGCCTGGGTCACCCGGGAACGGGCCCGGCTCGTCGGCTTCGCCCTGCTGGCGGCCTCGGTCCTCGGCCTCGCCTTCATCCTTGCCACCGCAAACGGGTTGAACGACCGTCTCGGCCAGCCGCTCGGCACCGACTTCTCCAATATCTACGCCGCCGGCACCTATGTGCTGGAAGGCGAAGCCAGCAAACCCTTCGATCCGGCCGCGCAATGGGCGCGCGAACGGGTGATCTTCGGCGCCGCCACGCCGCTCTACGGCTGGCACTACCCGCCCTTTTTTCTCGGGCTGGCGGCGCTGCTGGCGTCGATGCCTTATCTGGTGGCGCTGCTCGTCTGGCAGGGCGTGACGCTCATCCTCTACCTGTTGGCCATTCGTTCGATTCTTTCCTCACCGTCCCCGCTCCAGGGCGAGGCGAAGCAAGACAGACTCTGGCTCCCGCTGGCGCTCGCCTATCCGGCCGTGTTCATCAATATCGGCCACGGCCATAACGGCTTTCTCACCGCCGCGCTGTTCACCGCCGCTCTGCTGACGCTCGACAAGCGGCCGGTCCTGTCCGGCGTGCTGATCGGCTGCCTCGCCTACAAACCGCAATTCGGCCTGCTCATACCGCTGGTGCTGATCGCGACCGGCCGCTGGCGCGTCTTCATCGCCGCCGCGATCACCGTCGCGGCGATGGCCGTCGCCGTGACCCTGGCATTCGGCGTCGATGTCTGGCGCGCCTTCATCGCCAGCGGCGAGTTCACGCGCACCGTCGTGCTCGAACAAGGCAGCACCGGCTGGCACAAGATCCAGACCCTGTTTTCATGGGCGCGCATGTGGGGCGCGAGCATCCCGGTGGCTTATGCCGTGCAGGCGATCGCAACGCTCGGCGTTGCGGTCGGCATCGTCGCCTTGTGGCGCAGCCGCGCGCCCTTCGCGCTGAAGGCCGCCGCGCTGCTGATCGGCTCGCTGCTGGCGACGCCTTACAGTCTGGATTACGACATGATGCTCATTGCGCCGGCGATTGCCTTCCTCGCCGCCGACGCGTTCCAGCGTGGCGCGCCGCCATGGCAGAAGACGCTGCTCGCCGCGCTGTGGCTGACGCCGCTGATTGCGCGTTCGGTTGCGCAGGCGACGCATATTCCGATCGGCGCGCCCGTCATGCTTCTGTCGTTCACATGGCTGTTACATTACGCCATGCACACAAATGATCGCATCAAAGCCGCCAGGTTTGCCGGCGAAGCGCCGTAAAAAGCGCCGTACGGCGTCGTTCAGCGGCTGCGACATAAATTTTTCGCAAATGCGAAAAGCCTTGGCATGGCTCTAACGTAACATGTCCGACAACAGGACGGACCGCCACGGGAACTGCGTGCTAGACTCGCCATGCAATTGCCCGAGTCTGACGTTCCAAAGGCGGCGCGTTCAATCGCTCTTGTTCTGTCGTTCTTGTCCTATCGTTCCTGCGTCGAGATGAGAGCCGTTGTCCTGCCTCGGAGATATTCCAATGTACACGCTCTATTCGATGCAACGATCCGGCAACAGTTACAAGGTTCGCATGGCGTTGGCCAAGCTCGCCACGCCCTACACGCTGGTCGAGGTCGATATCCTGCAGGGCGAAAGCCGCACGCCGGAATTCCTCGCCAAGAATCCCAACGGCCAGGTGCCGTTGCTCGAAGTCGCGCCGGACCGCTACCTCGCCGAATCGAATGCCATCCTCTGGTATGTCGCGCGCGGCACCGAGCTTGCGCCGGAAGATCCGATCGAGCGCGCCGAGGCGCTGCAATGGATGTTCTTCGAGCAGCACAGCCTGGAGCCGAATATCGGCGCGGCCTATTTCTGGCTCAGCCTCATCAAGGGCGGGCGCGACCTGCAAAGCCATGCGCTGGAAGACTGGATGGAAAACGGCAACCGCGCGCTACGCGTGATGGAGATGCATCTGACGAGGCATCCGTTCTTCGTCGCGGAGCGTTTCACCGTCGCCGACATCGCGCTCTATGGCTATACGCATGTCGCGCATCTGTGCGATTTCGATCTGTCGCCGTTTCCGGCGGTGCGGGCCTGGCTCGATCGTGTCGCCATGGAGCCCGACTATGTGCCGATGGATTGGCAGCCTGTGACCATCGCGGCGGAGTGAGGCCTTCGCCTCGCAATGGATTTCCTGCAAACGGATTTTTTGCAAACAGGCTTCCTGCAAAAAACCTCTTCAGCCTTCCGGAAGAGTTACCGGCCGTTCGGACGCTTCGGGGAAAGCGTCCGAACGGACCGATAGCAACGCCGTCAGTTAGTGCGACGAGATTTCGTCCGCGGTGACGCGGTTGAATTCACGACGTTCCGCATTGCTGAAGCCGGCCTTTTGCGTGGTGGTCGGCGCGTAAGCGTAGGCATCCGCGGCCGAACCGGCCTGGGCCTGCTGCTGGAGACCCTGCGGCACCTGGCCGAACGAGTCGAGGCCGGAGTCGCTGGCGAAAGCCGTCGAGGCGAAGCCGAAGGCGAGCAGCGTGGCGAGAACAATCTTGGTCTTGGTCATGGTCGTATTTCCTGTTGGATCGATGATGTTGAACGGACCGACAGCGAAGCCGTCAGTTAGTGCGACGAGATTTCGTCCGCGGTGACGCGGTTGAATTCGCGACGTTCGGCATTGCTGAAGCCGACGCTGGCGGTGCGCGGCGCGTAAGCGTACGCATCGGCCACCGAACCGGCGGGAGCCTGCTGCGCAACGCCCTGCGGCACCTGGCCGATCGAATCGAGGCCGGAGTCGCTGGCGAAAGCCGTCGAGGCGAAGCCGAAGGCGAGCAACGTGGCGAGAACAATCTTGGTCTTGGTCATTGTCGTAACTCCTGTTGGATTGACGAAGTTGATTTGGATCGGGTTTGAAGGTGTTTGATCGCGCCTGATCGCGCTCAGACAAATACACACTGGCTTTCGATGTCGCGATAACGAACGCGTTTGTCTCACGCATACGTCGGTATGAGGTGGGGGCTGTCGCGCCGGCTTAGCGGCGGGGGGACGCGATCGCGGCGCGCAACGTCGCCGAATCGACCCTCTGAGAGAAAGCACGCTTGAAATGCGGATCGTCGGAGAGTGGTTATCGGCCGTTCGGGCGCCTGGGGGCGGCGTCCGAACGGACCGATAGCAGCATCGCAGTCAGTTACTGCGACAGCGCGGCGGCAGTGGCGCGGTCGAACTCACGCTGTTCGGCAGCCGAGCCGACATTGTTGACGTTCGTGATGCGGGTGGCCGGGGTGTACGCATACGCGTCCGAGCCGATCACCTGCTGCTGCGCGGCGGGCTGATACACCTGGCCGTTCGGATTGAGATCCGAGTCATTGGCGAACGCCGACGAGGCGAAGCCGACAACCA
>JBAZSM010000040.1:0-36354 GCA_041662425.1 Pseudolabrys sp. | reverse complement strand
AACCAAGGAAGAGTGGAAGATGATGATGGAGACCAAGAAGATTCTTGATCCCAAAATCAAGCTGACCGCAACTTGCGTGCGCGTGCCGGTGTTCGTCTCGCATGCGGAAGCCGTCAATATCGAGTTCGAAAGCGCGATCTCGGACGACGAGGCGCGCGAGATTCTGCGCGCCGCGCCGGGCTGTCTGGTCATCGACAAGCGCGAGCCGGGCGGCTACGCGACGCCGTATGAGACGACGGGCGAGGATGCCACCTATATCAGCCGTATTCGCACCGATCCGACGGTCGAGCACGGTCTCGAAATGTGGGTCGTGTCCGACAACCTGCGCAAGGGCGCAGCGCTCAACGCGATCCAGATCGCCGAAGCGCTCATCAACCGCAAGCTGCTGCAGGCCAAGAAAAAAGCGGCATAGGTCGCGCTCGCAAGCCTAAACGTTGTCATGGCCGGGCTTGTCCCGGCCATCTCATTGAGGGGCGTATCTGCCCGCCTAAGCGGCATTGCCGGGTCAAGCCCGGCAATGCCATTGTGGTTGTGGCCGCTTCAGGACATCAAAACCGCGGCGTGCCGACCGGCGACAGCCCCGCCGCCACCCGCGAGAACGTACCCATGTCCCGGTCCAGCACGTAAAGCTCGCCGCTGGCGACGCCGAAATAGGCGCCGTGAACCGCGATGCTGCCGCGTTCGATCATCTTGGCGAGCCGGGGGAACGTCATCAGGTTGGCGAGGCTGTTCTCGATATTGGCGTATTCGAGCCGAACCTGAAATTCGTCGATGGTGTCGCCGCCGCGCGGTCCGGCCTTGTCGGCGGCCGGCGACATCAGCGACATCCATCGGCCGATGAAATCGCCGGGCGACAGCGGCTCGCGCAGATGGTCGATGTCCTCGACGAAGGCACGCACGCCGCCGCAGCGCGCGTGGCCGAGCACGACGATGTGCTTGACCTTCAGCGCCGCCACCGCGAATTCGAGCGCGGCCGAGACGCCGTGCGCCTGGCCGTCAGGCGCGTAAGGCGGAATGATGTTGGCGACGTTGCGCACCACGAACAGTTCGCCCGGGCTGGCGTCGAAAATGACCTCGGGCGAGACCCGCGAATCGCAGCAGCCGACCACCATGATTTCCGGCGCCTGGCCGCGTTCGCCGAGTTCGCGGTAACGCTCCTGCTCGGCTTTCAGGCGGCCAGCGGCAAAGGCGCCGTAACCTTCGATGAGGCGCTCGGGAAAGTTCATGGGCCTGGCTCCGGGTTGCGCGCTGTGACTTTTCACATGGGGGCGGCAGACGCAAGCCTGTGGCCATGCCGCCCCTGGCGCCAGAACGGCCGCTTTCGCGGGGTTCGGTCAGGGCTTTGTAACCTTGTCCGGCTAGAATCGTCCATTCATCGCGCGTTCAGGTCGAATGGACGACTGATAGGTTCGCACCAGGCCCTTTTTCATGCTGTCACCCACCAAGCCGCTGTTTGCGGAACCGATCGCGGCGCGACACCGCGCGCACGGATTTTCCGGCGGGCAGATCGCTGTCCTGTTCGCGGCGTTCACGCTTCTGATTTCGATCCCGATCTGGACGCATCCGCTGCCGCCGCTGTCGGATTACGTCAATCACCTGGCACGCATGCAGGTGCTTGCGACTCTGGACAAGAATCCAAAGCTTGCCGAGTTTTACCAGGTCAACTGGCAGGTCATTCCCAACCTGACCATGGACATCATCGTGCCGTGGCTGGCCAAGGTCGTGAACATCTATCTGGCCGGCCAGATCTACATCGTCTCGATGTTCGCGCTCATCATGTCGGGCTCGCTGGCGCTCAATCGCGCCTTGATCGGCCGTTGGTCGGTGACGCCGCTGTTTGCCTATCCGCTGCTCTATAACTTCGTCTTCCTCGTCGGACTGATGAACTATCTGTTCGGCATCGGCGTCGCGCTGTGGGCGTTGGCCGGCTGGGTGGCGTTGCGCGAACGCGCCTGGCCGCTGCGCTACGTGCTGTCGTCGGCCTGCGTGCTGGTGCTGTTCTTCTGCCACCTGTCGGCGCTCGGCATTTACGGCGTCGGCATCCTGTCGTTCGAATTGCTGCGGCTGTGGGAGCGGCGCCACGAGCCGTGGCCGGCCCGGATTGCCGAATTCGTCGGCGGCGGCCTGCCGTTCCTCGCGGTCGCGCCGCTGCTCGCACTCAGCCCGACGATGGGCCTTGCCGCCAATGTGTTCTGGGAACAGCGCGGCAAGATCGACGGCCTGATGTACATCATCGCCGATTACTCCGACATCGCCGCCTTCATGATCGTCGCCGTGCTCGGCGCCGCCATCGTCTGGGCGGTGCGGCACCGCGTGCTGCGCTTTCATCCGCTGGTCTTCGTGCTGCTGGTCGTCGGCATCGTCATTTATCTGGCGTTGCCGCGCGTGATGTTCGACACCTACATGACCGACCAGCGCGTGCCGATCGGCATCGCCTTCATGATCTTTGCCTGCGGCGATCTCGAACTGCGCCGGCGGCTGGTGCGCCGCGGCTTCATGATCGTGCTGATCCTGTTGATCGCCGGGCGGCTCATCGAAATCGACTACAACTGGACGCAGCTTTCGGATTCGACCAGCCAGTTCCGTTCTTCGGTCAAGCGCATCCCGACCGGCTCGAAGGTCTTCGTCGCCTATTCCGATCGGTCGATGGGCGATGATGTGCGCGATCTCGGTCTGGTTCACGCCGCCTGCATCG
Source organism: Pseudolabrys sp. (assembly GCA_041662425.1). Taxonomy (GTDB): domain Bacteria; phylum Pseudomonadota; class Alphaproteobacteria; order Rhizobiales; family Xanthobacteraceae; genus Pseudolabrys. The sequence continues at coordinate 33,659 of JBAZSM010000040.1, read as the reverse complement.
CCACCATCGAGCGCTCGTCGCTGGTGACGACTTTGTTCACGGTGCCCGGCAAGCAGATCCTCCACGTCAAGCCGGCTTACGAAGACTACGCCGATATTCATGATGGAACGCCGCCATCGGTCGCGCAGCTCATCGTCGCTGCCGAGCAGCCGCAGCCGGGTACGCCGGCGTTCTGGCTGAACTGGACCAAGTTCGATTATCTCTACGTCCTGTTCACCGAAGACGACGCGCCCAATCCCTACCCATCGCACTTGAAGCTCGTTGCCGACGGCGATCGCTTCCAGCTCTACAAGATCATCAAGCCCGGCGAGACGACGGGCGGTCCGCCGCAGTATCCCGGCCGCTATACGGTCGGTGAGCGGTAGGTGCTGTCATCATCGCGCCGCCCCGAAGGCGCGTGACCCGGTGATCCCTAGGCTAGCAAGGCCACTCGTTTTCTCTGTCATGCCCAGATCGCCATCGGAAGGCCGCGGTCGTCCCTGCAAGGGTTTTCCGGGTGTTGCTTGGCTAAGCAAAGCGCAATTCGGCGCGCCGTCACTAGACATGCAAGCGCATCTAGTGCGTCATCGGGCTTGGCATCCCGTAGAGGGCGCGCTTCGATGACGTTGGAGGGAATGCCGGCTTTTCGTAAAAGCTCGTTTCGTTCCGTAATCCCCTTTGGGGTCTTCTTCGATGGAAGCGCATGGATTCCATTTTTCATGTAATGGAATGTAAGTTCAGGGTGGGCCTCGTAAACATTGCCGCCGATTTCTTGATGGTCGAGCAAGTGCCTATCGACGGCCGCGATCTTGTCGAAAATGTAGAAGCTCTGTAACGAGAATCCTTTCTTGTCCGTTGATTTCTCCTTGGCGATTGTCTTCGCCGCTTCATACTTTCCCCGATCCAGCTTCCCCTCAGTAAGCCCGGCATAAATCGCGTCTCTGCACGGAACGCGGAAAACACTGCTCGCCTTGCCCCTCAGTATCGTTCTGATCGTAGGCTCGCACTTCCGTCCGCCGGCCGGGCTGTAAGTTGGCAAACCGATCGGAACGTCGATGGCAACGATTGAGGGCTTTGGGTCAGAAGTGAAAACTTCTCGGATAGTCGAAACGACGAACGGCAGCTTCGTTTCGCCTTTGACCTGACCAAGTGCGACGACCCAGCCACCTTTGCAGCCGTCCACTCCAGCAACCCATACTTCGTCAGGAAGATTGATCATGCCGGTAGAATGTTCCCGATTGCTTGATTAGGCTAGCGACCGCAGTTCATTTCGGGGAGCGACCATGACCATCCGTCCGCGCCGCAGCGTTCTCTATATGCCGGGCTCCAATGCCCGCGCGCTGGAGAAGGCCAGGACCCTGCCGGCCGACAGCGTCATCCTCGATCTCGAGGACTCGGTCGCGCCGGACGCCAAGGAGGCGGCGCGCCGTCAGGTTGCCGATGTGGTCAGGGCCGGCGGCTTCGGCGCGCGCGAGGTCGTCATCCGCATCAATGCCCCCGAGACGCCCTGGCATGCCGACGACCTGACGGCGGCGGCGCAGGCCGGGCCCGACGCCATTCTGGTGCCGAAGGTGTCAACGCCCGGCACGCTCGAACTGATCGGCCAGCGGCTACTCGACATTCACGCGCCGCTCAAGACGCGGATCTGGGCGATGATCGAAACGCCGCTCGCGCTGTTCAATATCCAGGCCATCGCCGCCGAGGCCAAGGATTCGGAATCGCGGCTCACCTGTTTCGTGCTCGGCACCAACGATCTCGCCAAGGATACGCGGGCCAGGCTGGTGCCCGGTCGCGCGCCGATGCTGCCGTGGCTCACCACCGTGATTGCGGCGGCGCGTATTTACGGCGTCGACGTGCTGGACGGCGTCTATAACGACATCGCCAACTCCGATGGCTTCTTCATGGAATGCCAGCAAGGCGTCGAACTGGGCTTCGACGGCAAGACCTTGATCCATCCCAACCAGATCGAGCCGTGCAACAGGGCGTTCTCACCAACCGAGGCCGAGGTCGAATGGGCGCGCAAGATGATCGCGGCGTTCGACCTGCCGGAGAACAAGTCCAAGGGCGTGGTGTCGATCGACGGCCGCATGGTCGAGCGCCTGCATGCCGAGATGGCGCGGCGGACGGTGGCGATCGCCGAGGCGATCGCGGCGCGTTCGTAGTCACGCGCCAAATAAAAAAGCGCGGGGTTCTGCCCCGCGCCTTCATTCATATTCGTGCGGCGCGTCTAGTAGGTCGTCTGCGCGGACTGCATGCCGCCGTTTGCAGGACCGGCGCCATTGTTGTTCGTGGCATAGCCGGTGACCGCCGGCTGTTCCGGCACCAGCGCCGGTTCGGATGCCCTGCTCTTGATCTGGTCCTCCGTCGGCGCCTCGACCGGCTGCGCCAGACGGCGCGCGACGCCTTCGAAATTGGCGTTCTGGTCGATCGCCAGCGAGCGGTTGTAAACCTCGCCTTCGACCGCCGCGGTGGCCTGAAGCTTCACGGTGTTGCCGTGAATGGTGCCCTTGAAGGTGCCATCGACGATCACGTCCTGCGCGCGCACATTGCCGTCGACCACGGCGCCCTTGCCGATCACCAGATGCACGGCGTGAATGTCGCCATCGACGCGGCCAAACACCTGCACGCCGCCGGTGGAAACGATGTTGCCGGTGATCAGAAGACCGGCGCCGAAAGTGGACACGATCTCGCGTTCAGCCACGCGCGCCGGCGTCGCGGCGACCGGCCTGGACTCCGGCACCACAGGCTCGGCGGCCTTCACATTGCGCTCGCCTCTGGTGGTGGAGGAAAAATAACTCACGGACACTCTCCTGTCGGGAATTTGTCAGGTATTTCGAGCAACGCGCCGCAAGGCATCGGGCGCCTTGCAGCAGGCGATGGCGATATCTTAACGGCAAAAGCCGGGAGGTATAGAAGAAGATGAATCTATTGCTAACGGCCCGCGCGCCGCTGTCACGCGGCTGTTAACTAGGCGCGTAAAATGACCGCCGTCACAGCTATATCGGCGGCGCGGCCGTGGCTAACATCATGACCGGCCCGGTAGCCGTGCCGGTGGCCGTGGCATGTGACCCGAACGAAGATCATGATCGGCGATAAAACCCTGCAGGTCGCGATCGACCGCTATCTGAAATCGGTGCGCCCGCAGGCGCATGCCGAGATCGCGCAGGCCGTGCGCGAGGCGTTGTCGCGCGGCGAACTGGGCAAGGGAACGGTCGATACCGCGGTGGCGCTGACGTCCGAGAAGATCGGGCTCAATGTCACGATCTACGGCAAGATCGAATTTTAGCCGCGGCCCGGTTCCGCGGCGTATAAAACAAAAAAGCCGCGCCTTTCGGGCGCGGCTTTGTTTTGTCGGGAATGCCTTGCGCTCAGGCCCAGGGCCGCGCGGCGGAAGCCTTGGCCTCGTAGGTCGAAATCTTGTCGGCCTTCTGCTTGGTCAGGCCGATATCGTCGAGCCCGTTGAGCAGGCAGTGCTTGCGGAACGGATCGATATCGAACTTGACGACGCCGCCATCGGGCCCGCGGATTTCTTGGGCTGCGAGGTCGATCGACAGCGTGGCGTTGGCGCCGCGATCGGCGTCGTCGAACAGCTTGTCGAGGTCCTCGGGCGAAACGCGGATCGGCAGCACGCCGTTCTTGAAGCAGTTGTTGTAAAAAATATCGCCGAACGAGGTCGAGATCACGCAGCGGATGCCGAAATCCATCAGCGCCCACGGCGCGTGTTCGCGCGACGAGCCGCAGCCGAAATTGTCGCCGGCGACGAGGATCTTGGAATGGCGATAGGCCGGCTTGTTGAGGACGAAGTCCGGGTTCTCGGCGCCGTCGTCGAGATAGCGCTGTTCCGAGAACAGGCCCTTGCCGAGGCCGGTGCGCTTGATCGTTTTCAGGTACTGCTTCGGAATGATCATGTCGGTGTCGACATTGATGATCCGCAGCGGCGCGGCGACGCCTTCAAGGTGGTCGAATTTATCCATGGCTTTGAGCTTTCCCGGCTGGTCTCAGCACCGCAGATTTAGCCCGAAGCAGGCCCTCATGGGAAGGTTTCAGTCCGCCGCCGCCTCGATGGCTGCCATGTCGTCATCGGACAGGCCGAAATGGTGGCCGATTTCATGGACCAGGACATGGGCGACGATGGCGCCCAGCGTTTCCTCGTGCTCGGCCCAGTAGTCGAGGATCGGGCGGCGATAGAGCCAGATCATGTTCGGCATTTGCCCGGATACCTGGCTGGACTGGAACGGCAGGCCGACGCCCTGGAACAGGCCGAGCAGGTCGAATTCGCTTTCGGCCTCCATGGTGTCGAGCACCTCCTCGGTCGGAAAATCCTCGACCCGGATCACCAGCCCGTCGCACAGCGCCCGGAAGGTCTCGGGCAGCCGGGCGTAAGCCTCCTGCGCCAGCGCCTCGAGATCGTCGAGAGAGGGCGCCACCATGCCACGGAAGTCCGGGAAATCATCGAAATCGCCTGCCATCGCGGCCTTCTAGGCCACTGGCCGAGGCGAACCAAGCCGGGCGTCGGCCCCGGCCGACAGGCGGTGTCCAGAACCGGCCTCAAGCCTTTGGCGGACTTGCCGATTAAGCCACCGTTAACTATTATGGCGGCGATTGAAAGGGATTGCCCATGGCATTGAAAGCGATCGGATGGGGCGTTCTGGCCGGCGCGGTGCTCTGCGCCGCCGTGACGCCGGCCTCGGCCGAATTCTTCGGCTGCAACGAGCCGCACACCAAGGTCAGCTATTCGTCGCCGGCCTCGCGTCATGCCACGTCGCGGCCGACCTACACGACGCGCGAGACGCATGATTACGCGACGCGCCGCACGCGGAGCGCCGGGCTTTTCGCGCCGTACCCCAGCCGCACCGAGCGCTGGTAGGATGGGCCGCATTCTTTCCGTCGCCCTGGTTGCCGCCGTCGTCGCCTTCGCCGCGATGCCCGCTGTCGCGCAGACCCAGCAGCGCGGCACCGAAGTTGCGCAATCGACGCGTCCACGCATCATCGTCACGCCGCGGCGCGAGCCCGGCCCGAACGCCAAACGAGAATGCGAGGCGCACCTCGTGCAGCAATACCGTCCGAGCGGCACGGTGATCGTGCCGGTAATGAATTGCTGGTGGGAATAAGCGCTTCGTCGCCTGCGCCATGAATCAAAACGCCGCCCCATCGGGCGGCGTTTTTTATTCAGGCGTTTGCGACTTCGCTCAGTGCCACTCGCGCACGTCGACGAAATGCCCGGCGATCGCGGCGGCGGCGGCCATGGCCGGCGAGACGAGATGCGTGCGGCCCTTGTAGCCCTGACGGCCTTCGAAGTTGCGGTTCGAAGTCGAGGCGCAACGCTCGCCCGGCGACAGCTTGTCCGGGTTCATGGCCAGGCACATCGAGCAGCCCGGCTCGCGCCAGTCGAAACCGGCGGCCTTGAAGATCTTGTCGAGACCCTCGGCTTCTGCCTGCTCCTTCACCAGGCCCGAGCCCGGCACGATCATGGCGCTCACGTTGGCATTCACCGTCTTGCCGGCGGCGATGCGCGCCACTTCGCGCAGATCCTCGATGCGGCCATTGGTGCAGGAGCCGATGAAGACGCGATCGATCTTGATGTCGGTGATCTTCTCGCCGCCCGTCAGGCCCATGTAACCGAGCGAACGTTCGGCGGCATGGCGCTTGTTCTCATCCATGATGTCGGAGACGACCGGCACGCGCCCGCCGATAGAAGCGACCTGCTCGGGGCTGGTGCCCCAGGTGACCAGCGGCGGCAGTTCGGCGGCATGCAGCCTGATTTCGTGATCGAAATGCGCATCCTTGTCGGAGTGCAAGGTTTCCCAATAGCGCATGGCGTCGTCCCACGACTTGCCCTTCGGCGCCATCGGCCTGTCCTTGAGATACGCAAAGGTCTTTTCATCGGGCGCGATGAAGCCGGCCTTGGCGCCGCCTTCGACCGACATGTTGCAGACCGTCATGCGGCCTTCCATCGACAGGTCGGTGATGGCTTCGCCGGCATATTCCAGCGCATAGCCGGTGCCGCCTGCGGTGCCGATCTCGCCGATGATGGCGAGGATGATATCTTTCGCGGTGACGCCGGGCGGCAGTTTGCCTTCGACGATTGCGCGCATGTTCTTCGATTTCGTCTGGATCAAAGTCTGCGTCGCCAGCACGTGTTCGACTTCAGAGGTGCCGATGCCGTAAGCGAGCGCGCCGAAGGCGCCATGCGTCGCGGTGTGGCTGTCGCCGCAGACGATGGTCGTGCCCGGCAAGGTGAAGCCCTGCTCGGGGCCGATGATGTGAACGACGCCCTGACGCTTGTCGAATTCGTTGAAATACTCGACGCCGAAGTCCTTGGCGTTCTGCGCCAGGGTGGCGATCTGCTCGGCGCTTTCCGGATCGGGATTGGGCTTGGAGCGATCCGAAGTCGGCACGTTGTGATCGACTACGGCGAGCGTCTTCTCGGGCGCGTGGACTTTGCGGCCCGCGGTACGCAGACCTTCGAAGGCCTGCGGGCTCGTCACTTCATGGACGAGATGGCGGTCGATGTAGATGAGCGCGGTGCCGTCGCTGTTCGTCGACCAGATGATCTTCCCACATCTTGTCGTACAACGTGCGCGGTTTCATGGCTTGGTACCTTCTTGGAAAGTGGTTCGCGGGATTTGATGGCAGCGGATGCGCGCGCCAAAGCGCGGCCAGCGCCGATCAAAGGCCGGCGAGAATGGCGGCGGTCAGCCGGCCGAAAAACCGCCAGGGCAGGCGGGTGTGGTCGGCGAGAATAATGCGCTGAGCCTTTAGAACCATGTGAAGCTATATAGCCAATCGCCTTCCGGGCTACAACAAAGCCGGGCGCCGGGCTGCCCGGCTAGAGCAGGGTGCGCAACTCCCACAATTCGGGGAAAAACGAGCGCTCCAGTGCCGTTTTCAGGAAGCCGACGCCCGACGAGCCGCCGGTGCCTCGTTTGAAGCCGATAATGCGCTCGACTGTCTTCATGTGGCGGAAGCGCCATTGCTGGAACCAGTCCTCCATGTCGACCAGCTCTTCGGCGAGCTCGTAGAGATCGAAATGCTTCCGGGGGTCGCGGTAGATCGACAGCCAGATATCGCGAACCTCCGGATTGGCGGCATAAGGCTGGCTGACATCACGGTCGAGCACCGCCGCCGGCACGGCAAAGCCACGGCGGCCCAGTAGACGTAGCGCCTCGTCGTACAGGCTTGGCTCGGCCAGCGCCTTGGCGAGCAGGCCGTGGTGTTCGGCGTGGTGGCGGTGCGGCAGCAGCATTTTCGCATCCTTGGCGCCGAGGCGGAATTCCACCAGACGGTACTGGTACGACTGGAAACCCGAGGCCGGACCGAGTGCGCTGCGAAAGGCCAGATAATCAGCCGGCGTCATGGTCGAGAGCACGTCCCAGGCGCGGATCAACTGCTCCTGGATACGGGTGACGCGGGCGAAAGCCTTGAAGGCCGGCAGCAGGTCGTCGCGGCGGATCGAGGTCATGGCGGCCGCCAGTTCGTGGGCGACCAGCTTGAGCCACAATTCCTGGACGTGATGGATGACGATGAAGGCGACCTCGTCATGCTCCCCGGTCAGCGGATGCTGCGCCGACAGGAGCTGGTCGAGATGGAGATAGGCGCCGTAGCTGAGCTTGCCGGCGAGATCGACATGCATGTCGGTTTCGACGCGGGTGGCCGGAGCCTTCGGTTCGTCCATTGCGCGGCCCTCAGATAAAGCGGTTCGACAAAGCCCTTCGGGATACTTTAAATTTAAAATTCCTCCGCCGGTAGTCCACGGAACGTCATGGTACGCGAAGTTCCCCTCGATCTGACCCGGGCCTTCTCGCGCTTCCGCGCCGCCGATCCACGACGGTTGCACTTTGCCGCGCACAGCCATCATTTCTGGCCCGACGTGACGGAGGCCGCGCAGGCACTGGCCTGGGCGGATGCGGCGCGCTTCGCCGACGACAAATGGGATCATGTGCTCGGGGAAGTCTGGCCCGCGGTACGCGGGGGCATCGCCCGGCAACTGAACCTGCCGGACCCAAACACGCTGGTGTCCGCCCCCAACACGTTCGAATTCGTCAACCGGCTGTTATCCTGCGGCCCGCTCGACCGGCCGATGCGGGTGGTCTCGACCGATGGCGAATTTCATTCCTTTCGCCGTCAGATCGAGCGGCTGGCCGAAGACGGCATCATCGCTCTGACGCTGGTGCCGACCGCGCCGTTCGAGACGTTGCAGCAACGCATCGTCGCGGCGGTGCGCGAACAAACGCCCGATCTCGTTTTCGTCAGCCAGGTATTTTTCAATTCGGGATTTGCGCTCACTGACCTCGACGGTTTTGTTGATGCGGTGGCGGCGCCGGAGCGGCTCACGGTCATCGACGGCTATCACGGCTTCATGGCGCGGCCGACCGATCTCTCGGCGATTGCCGACCGGGCGTTCTATGTCGCCGGCGGATATAAATACGCCATGGCCGGAGAGGGCGCCTGCTTTATGCATTGCCCGCCGGGCTTTGCACCGCGTCCGCGCAATACCGGCTGGTATGCCGGCTTCGGCCATCTCGCCGCCTCACAGAAAGGCGTGCCTTACGCCGAGGACGGTACGCGCTTCATGGGCGCGACCTTCGATCCGTCGGGGCTTTATCGCCTGCGCGCGGTGTTCGACTGGCTGGCGCGAGAGGGCATTGATGCCGCGCTCATTCACGCCCATGTCGAAGCGTTGCAGGCGCGTTTCATGGCGGCGATGGTTGAAAGGTCGTGGGGCCCGTTTGCCGCCGATAATCTGGTAGTGCCGCTGAACAATCCGGCGCGCGGCAACTTCCTGACCTTCGAGCACGCCGACGCCGGCGCCTGGTACGAGCGGCTGCATGCCGCCGGCATTGTCACCGATGTGCGCGGCACGCGGTTGCGGCTCGGCTTCGGCCTTTATCACAACGCCGGCGATGTCGATGATCTGGTGGCGCGCCTGCGCACGCTGCCATAAAAAAAACGCGGCGCCTGAGACGCCGCGTTTTTTGAAACTCTCGTAACGTGAAGCTTAGGCTCGCGCCGCTTCAGCGTTATTGTTGTTGGTATTGCTGGTCGCTTCGACGATGCGGGCCTTCTTGCCGCGCAGGTTGCGCAGGTAATAGAGCTTGGCGCGGCGCACCTTGCCGCGGCGCACGACCTTGAGCGAGTCGATGGCCGGCGCGAACAGCGGGAACACGCGCTCGACGCCTTCGCCGTACGAAATCTTGCGCACGGTGAAGTTCTCATGGAGACCGCTGCCCGAACGCGCGATGCAGACGCCTTCGTAGGCCTGGACGCGCGTCTTGTCGCCTTCGGTCACCTTGACGTTGACGATCACGGTATCGCCGGGGGCGAAATCCGGCATGGTCTTGCCGGCCGAGAGCTTCTCGATCTGCTCTTTTTCGAGCTGCTGGATGATGTTCATGGCTCAAATCTCCGTCGGCAGCGCCAGCAACCGGCGCGCGGTTATCAGCTTGTACTGAATGGGTTGGCGAGCTTTTAGACGAATGCGGGGGGCTTGTCACCTGCCCGGTGGCCCTCGTTTTAGGGCTTTTTCCGGGCCAGCCAGGCCGCCCAGAGGTCCGGGCGGCGCTCCTTAGTCAGCCTTTCGGCCTCGGAACGGCGCCAGGCGGCGACCTTGGCGTGGTCGCCGGAGGTCAGGATGTCCGGGATCGGCCGGCCCTCGAACACGGCCGGGCGGGTGTATTGGGGGTACTCCAGCAGGCCGTCGGAGAAGCTTTCCTCGACGCCGGAGGCCTCCTTGCCCATGACCCCGGGGATGAGGCGGACGCAGGCATCGATCAAAGCCAGCGCCGCGACCTCGCCGCCGGACAGCACGAAATCGCCGAGGCAGACTTCCTCCAGCCCGCGGGCCTCGATCAGGCGCTCATCGACGCCTTCGAAGCGGCCGCAGACGATGACGGCGCCATTGCCGTGCGCCAGTTCGCGGACCCGGCTTTGCGTAAGCGGCTTGCCGCGCGCGCTCATGATCAGGCGCGGGCGGCCATCGGCGGGAATGCCGTCCAGGGCAAGACTATCCAGAGATCTTGCCAGCACGTCGGCCTTCATCACCATGCCGGGGCCGCCGCCGGCCGGCGTGTCATCGACCGTGCCGTGTTTGTCGGTGGCGTGAGCGCGGATGTCGTTGGCCTCACACGACCACAAGCCGCCGGCCAGCGCCTTGCCGGCGAGGCTGATGCCGAGCGGCCCGGGAAACATTTCCGGGAACAGCGTGAGGATGGTGGCGCGCCACATCTCGGTTACTCGATGATCGACGGCACGACGATGACGACCTTGCCGCCTTCGATATCGACGTCCGGCGCCACGGCGTTGGTGAACGGCAGCAGCAGCGGCTCGCCGCCCTGTGGCGTTGTGATTTCGATGAGATCGCCGGCGCCGAAATTATAAAGCGCCGTGACCTTGCCGAGCGCGACGCCCTCCGGCGTCACCGCGGCAAGGCCGATGAGATCGGTGTGATAATAGGTGTCGTCTTCGTCGATCGGCGGCAGACGATCGCGCGGCACGTAGAGATCGGTGTTGGTGAGTTTCTCGGCGGCGGTGCGATCCTCGACGCCCGAGAGGCGCACGACGAAGTGATCCTTCGCCGCGCGCATCGATTCGATCTCGAACTGCCGCTTGCCGTCCTCGGTGTCGAACGGGCCGTAATCGGCAACCGCTCCGGGATCTTCGGTGAACGACCAGAGCTTGAGCTCGCCGCGCACGCCATGCGCCGCCCCAATGCGGGCGACGCGGATTTTATGATCCGCGGAGATGGGTGGCTTGCTGTCGTTGCGAGCCACGACTTAGCGCGATCAGGCCGTGGCCTTGGCGGCCTCTTCGGCCTTGGCCTTGCGTTCCTTGCGCGGCACGGCCTTTTCCGGATTGTTGCGCGGCTTGCGCGTGGCGACACCGGCCTTGTCGAGGAAGCGCATGACGCGATCCGACGGCTGCGCGCCCTTGACCATCCACGCCTTGACCTTGTCCATGTCGAGCTTGAGGCGCTCTTCCTTGTCCTTCGGCAGCAGCGGATTGAAGTAGCCGAGACGCTCGATGAAGCGGCCATCGCGCGGCGAGCGCGAGTCGGCGAGAACGATGTGATAGAACGGGCGCTTCTTGGTGCCGGCGCGGGCCATGCGGATAACGAGCATTGTTGGATTTCCTTTCGTGAAGTTCTGTGCGTGTTGGTTGTTTCGTTGAAGCGGTTATTTCTTTTTTCCGAAGCCCGGCAGTCCCTGCGGGCCCTGGAATTTCCCGCCGAGACCGGGCAAGCCCGGCATGTTCGACGGCAATTTCGGCATTGTCGGCGGAAGTCCTCCGCCGCCCGGAAAGCCCGGTGGCAATTGGCCGCCCGGCATGTTCTTGGCCATCTCGGCCATCTGCTCGGGGGAAGGCATCGCTCCAGAATTGGCGCCGCCGCCGCCGAAGCCCATGATCTGGCCGAGTCCGGCGAGCGGGCCGCGCTTGCCGCCCTTGCCCATGGCCTTCATCATGTCGGCCATGCCGCGATGCATTTTCAGAAGCTTGTTGATCTGCTCCGGCGAGGTGCCGGAGCCGGCCGCGATGCGCTTCTTGCGGCTGTTCTTGAGAAGGTCGGGGTTGCGCCGCTCCTGCGGCGTCATCGAGTCGATGATCGCGACCTGACGCTTCAATATCTTGTCGTCGAGGCCTGCATTGGCGACCTGGTTCTTCATCTTGGCGATGCCCGGCATCATGCCCATGAGGCCGCCGATGCCGCCCATCGACATCATCTGCTGAAGCTGCTCGCGCATGTCGCTCAGGTCGAACGCGCCCTTGCGCATCTTCTCGGCGACGCGCATCGCTTTTTCGGCGTCGATATTGGCGGCGGCTTTTTCGACGAGGGCAACGATGTCGCCCATGCCGAGAATGCGGCCGGCGATGCGCGCGGGATCGAACTCCTCGAGCGCATCCATCTTTTCGCCGGTGCCGATCAGCTTGATCGGCTTCTGCGTCACGGCGCGCATCGACAAAGCGGCGCCGCCGCGGCCATCGCCGTCGACGCGGGTCAGCACGATGCCGGTCAGGCCGACGCGTTCGTTGAACGAGCGCGCGAGATTGACGGCGTCCTGGCCGGTCAGCGAGTCGGCGACGAGCAGCACTTCATGCGGATTGGAAGCGCGCTTCACCTCGGCCGCTTCGTTCATCATCTCGTCGTCGAGCGTGGTGCGGCCGGCGGTGTCGAGCAGCACGACGTCGTAACCGCCGAGACGGCCGGCTTCCAGCGCGCGGCGCGCGATCTGCGGCGGCTGCTGACCGGCGACGACCGGCAGGGTCTCGATGCCGGTTTCGCGGCCGAGCACGGCCAATTGCTCCATCGCGGCCGGACGGCGCACGTCGAGCGAGGCCATCAAAACTTTTTTCTTCTGACGTTCGGTGAGGCGCTTGGCGAGCTTTGCGGTGGTCGTGGTTTTGCCGGAGCCCTGCAGGCCGACCATCATGATGGCGACCGGCGGTGCGGCGTGCAGATCGATCGCCTGCGCCTCGGCGCCGAGCATGGCGACGAGCTGGTCGTGCACGATCTTGACGACCATCTGCCCCGGCGTGACCGACTTGACGACTTCGACGCCGACCGCCTGCTTCTTGACGGCCTCGACGAACTCGCGCGCCACATCGAGCGCGACGTCGGCCTCGAGCAGCGCGCGACGCACCTCACGCATCGCGGCGTCGACGTCGGCTTCCGACAGCGCGCCACGGCGGGTGAGACGGTCGAGAATGCCGCCAAGTTTTTCCGACAGTGAGTCGAACATCCAAACCTCTTCACGTCCTTGCGGACATCGAGTCTGACAAAACACAACGACGCCCGAGGGCGCATTGCGCTGTCGGGCGGTGGCCTCCGGTCTCAAAGGGCCGGGCGGCGGGTCGGGGTCGTCAGTCTCTATCGAGAACGGCCGGAAACTAGGGACCGGTGGGCTTTAAGTCAAGCATCGTGGGCCCCGCGGGGCATTAGCTAACTATTTGAATTACCTAGATAATTCATTGAACAAAAAATCCCGCATCTCGCCGGCGGCGCGCGCCGCCGCCTCGGCGTCATATTTCATCCAGTGGCCGAAGGTGAAATCCATGCCGTTGCGGACAGCCGGATTGTCGAAACCGTGAAACGCCTCGCGGTAAATCACCAGTTTCACCGGCGCCCCTCGGCCAGCGCGGCGCTGCAGCCACCACTCGCATAATTTGATCGGCGACCAGTCGTCGAACTCGCCGATCAGGATCAGGGCCGGCAGCGCCAGATTGGTCGCCGCCGCATTGCATTGCGGATAATAGGCGACCACGGCGCGGAAACTCAGGCCGTCCGGCACCTCGAACAATTTGTAGGGACGATACGAGGCGGCCTGCAGCGCCGCCATGCCGCCCTGTCCATGACCGACCAGCGCGATGCGCTTGGGATCGACGAAGGGCAGCGTCGACAGATAGAGCAAGGCGCCGAAGGCGTCCGCCTGCCGGTCGGCCGGCTGACTGACGCAATCGTCCTTCATCGCGCGCGTTGTGAAGCTATCGACAGCCAGCGCGACATAACCCCATTGCGTCGTGCGTTCGGCGTTGGCCTTGCGCGCGCGCTCGGTGAGTCCTTCGCAACCATGCAGGTGAACGACAGCGGGAAAAGGCCCGGCGCCATCGGGTTTGGACAGATAACCCTGGATGGCGGGCCCATGGGCCCGGAGCGGGGCCTCGCCGCGTTCGCGCGCCAGACGTTGTTGCAGATTGCCGACGACATAATGCGCACTGTCGAAGGTGACGCGTTCATCCGCCCGCAGCGCGCGCGGCTGCGCCAGAATCATTGCGGCAAGCGCCAGGCCGCCACCTGCAAGGACAATGAATCGGCGCATGGCTTCGGCCCCGGACGGACGCCAGCTCGGCGCCCGAGGCTACACCCGGGCGCTACGGCGTCAATTCGTAGGTGACGGTGACCGAGGCGCGCAGCAACTGCTCGCCCGGCGCCACCGGAACCGAGCCCGCGCGCATCGCCTGCATGACCGGACGCGGCGGCGGGCTGGAGCCTTCCTCGACGATCGAGATCACATTGCCGAGCTTCGCGCCGGCGGCCTTGGCATAGAGTTCGGCCTTGCGGCGCGCGTCGGCAACGGCGTCATCGCGGGCCTGATCGAGCAGCTTCGACTGTTCGGAAACGATGAATTCGATACCCGACATTTCGTTGGCGCCGGCCGCGATGGCACGATCGAGAATGCCCGGCAGCTTGTCGATTTCGCGAATCCGGATCGTCACCTGATTGGTGACCTGGAAGCCGAGCAGGCGCGCAAGGCCGGCTTTGTTGGGGTCGTATTGCGGCTGCAACGACAGGCGCGAGGTCTGCACGTCGCGATCGGCGATGCCGGACTCCTTGATCACGCCCAACACCGTGGTCATCTGTTTGGCGTTGGCGTCGCTGGCCTCGCGCGCCGTCTTGGCCTGGCTGGTGACGCCGAGCCGGATGATGACCGTATCCGGCACGACCGCGACATTGGCTTCGCCCGTCACGGTGATCTGGCGGTCGACCGCGCGGGCGGAGGCAGGAACAGCCAGCGACATCGCCAGCGCGAAGCCGGTGACGAAAATGAAGTTCAAACCGCGGCGTGACATCGACATCATTATTTCACCGGAACGTAGACGTTGACGACCAGATTGTTGGGATCGCTCTTGATCGGATCCGTGGTGTACTCCTCGATGAACAGATCCTGCGCTTCGAGCTGCCTGTCGTCGAGATAATTGGTAATCGCTTCGTAAGTCGAATCCATCGCATCGTAAGAGCCGCGATGCACGAACTTCAGCGCCTTGCCGGAGGGCGCCTTGCCTTGGGCGATGTCGCCCTTGGGCGGCGCCGCCAGCGGCTGCGCGATGGTGACAGAGGCCTGGAACGAGAAGCCGGTGTCATCGGTCTCGGTATAGATCGTCAGGTACGGACCGGCAGGCTTGATATTCGCCTTGGCGAGATATTCATTGAGCGACTTGAAGGCGTCGATCAGCGTATCGAATGCCGTATCCCAGTTGGTGTGCCCCTTCAGGAAAATGATGTTTCGATCGGGCAGGGTGACTTCCTCGCCGAAAGCGTCGCCCGGCAAAGGCGCCGCCGGCATCGACGGCGCCGATTTGATCTCCGGCATCGGCGGCGCCGGCTTCGGCCCCGATTGCTCCGGCGCGGTTTTGGGCGCGTCCGTGCTGCCTTGCGCCAGGGCGCCGGGGGGCAGCGCAACGCAGGTCACCAGCGCCGCGGTTACAAGCGCGGTCAGGCCAAGGCGGAGGCGTTGCGCTCGAGTCATGTCAACTATCCAGTTCTTGCGGCGATTCGCCGAGTTTTCAGACAATTCTATCACGGCCCTAGCTAATTGGGCCATCTTTGGCCATATAAACCGGGCGAAACCCGGGCATGGACTGTGGTATTCGCCTTAATATCCGGCGGACGGAACTGGCGTAAAATGGGCGCGCTTTCCAACAAGGCCTTCGTGAAGATGAACGGCATCGGCAACGAGATCGTCGTTGTCGATTTGCGCGCCGACACGCCGCGCGCCGCGCCGATCCCGGCCGACGATGCGCGCGCCGCGGCCTCGCCATCGGGCGCGCCTTACGACCAGCTCATGGCGCTCTATCCGCCGAAGACGCCGGGCACCGACGCCTTCATCCGCATTTACAACAATGACGGCTCCGAAGCCGGCGCCTGCGGCAACGGCATGCGTTGCGTGGCGTCGATCGTGTCGAGCGAGAGCGGCAAGCAGAAGCTTGCCTTCGAGACAAACGCCGGCATTCTCAATACCTGGAAGAACGACGACGGGCTGTTCACCGTCGATATGGGCAAGCCGCGGTTTGCCTGGAATGAAATTCCGCTGGCGGAGGAATTCCGCGACACCCGCGCCATCGAACTGCAGATCGGGCCGATCGACGCCCCGATCCTGCATTCGCCGTCGGTCGTCAACATGGGTAATCCGCACGCGATCTTCTGGGTCGACGATCCCTACGCCTACGACCTCGAACGCTTCGGGCCGCTGCTCGAGAACCACCCGATCTTTCCGGACCGCGCCAACATCACGCTGGCGCATATCGTGTCGCGCGAGCACATCGTCATGCGGACATGGGAGCGCGGCGCGGGTCTGACCAAGGCCTGCGGCTCCGCCGCCTGTGCGACGGCGGTCGCCGCGGCGCGGCTCAAGCGCACCGAGCGCAAGGTGCGCATGACGCTGCCAGGCGGCGAACTCGTCATCGAATGGCGCGCCGGCGACGACCACGTACTGATGACCGGGCCGGTGGCGTTCGAGTTCAACGGCACGTTCGATCCGAAGTTGTTCGCGGCGAGTGCGATGCCGTGAGCGTTGAGGTTCGGACCTTCGGCTGCCGGCTGAACATCGCCGAATCCGAAGTCATCAAGCGCGAGGCGGAAGCCGCGGGTGTCACTGACGCCGTCGTGTTCAACACCTGCGCCGTGACATCGGAAGCCGTGCGGCAGGCGCGGCAGAGCATTCGCCGCGTGCGCCGCGAAAAGCCGGATGCCCAAATCGTCGTCACCGGTTGCGCGGCGCAGGCCGACGGCGCCCCCTTTGCGGCGATGCCGGAAGTGAACCGTGTGCTCGGCAATGACGAGAAGCTCGAGCGTGCTGCGTGGCGGAGCAGCGAACGCGTCGCCGTCGGCGACATCATGGCGTCACAGAACGTCAAAGCCCATGGCGTCGATCATATCGACGGCCACACGCGCGCTTTCGTGCAGGTGCAGAACGGCTGCGACCATCGCTGCACCTTCTGCATCATTCCGTTCGGACGCGGCAATTCTCGCTCGCTGCCGATTAATGAGGTCATCGCGCAGGCGCGGCGGCTCATGGCCAACGGTTATCGCGAGATCGTGCTGACCGGCGTTGACATCACAAGCTATCGCGACGGCGACCTGAAGCTCGGCGCGCTGGTGAAGCGTTTGCTGCGCGAGGTGCCCGATATCGCGCGGCTGCGGCTGTCGTCGATCGATTCGGTCGAGGCCGATGCTGATCTGGTCGATGCCTTTGCCAGCGAGCCGCGCCTGATGCCGCATCTGCATCTGTCATTGCAAGCCGGCGACGACATGATCCTCAAGCGCATGAAGCGGCGGCATTCGCGCGGCGACGCGATTGCGTTCTGCGACCAGGTGCGTCGCCTGCGCCCCGAGGTCGTGTTCGGCGCCGACATCATCGCCGGCTTCCCGACCGAGACGGAGGCCATGTTCGCGCGCTCACTCGATCTGGTCGAGAAATGCGGGCTGACGCAGCTCCACGTTTTTCCGTTTTCGCCGCGCCCTAACACGCCGGCCGCGCGCATGCCGCAGCTCGACCGCGCCATCGTCAAGGAGCGCGCGCAGCGCCTGCGCGACAAGGGCGAGGCGGCGTTGCGGCGTTTTCTCGACGCGCAGGTCGGTGCGACGCACCGCGTGCTCACCGAGCGCGGCGGCATCGCCCGCACTGAACAGTTCACCGCGATGCGATTGAACTCACCGCTCGCGCCCGGCCTGTTCCTCGACCTCACCGTCGCCGGTCATGACGGGCGGCAGTTGCTGGCTGCTTGATTCGCCATTCCACCCGCACGCCTTGAGCAATTCCCGCATGTGTTCCGGCACCGGCGCCTCGACCTTTACCGCCGGTTTGTTCTTGGAAATCGGCACGGCGATCTGACGCGAATGCAGATGCAGCGGCGTGCCGCCGGTTCGCGGCGCGCTGCCGTAGATCGGGTCGCCGACAATCGGAAAACCCATCTCGGCGCAATGCACGCGAAGCTGATGCGTGCGGCCGGTCAAAGGCTCGAGCGCCAGCCAGGTTTTGCCGTCGGCGCGCCCCATCACTTTCCAGGTCGACGATGCCGGTTTGCCGGCCGGGTCGGGCTTCATCCACCAGCCGCGGGTCTTGTCGAGTTCGGACAGCGGCATGTCGATGCGGCCTTCGCTCTCCGCCGGTCCGCCTTCGACGACGGCCCAATAGGTCTTGCCGATATGGCCGTTCTTGAACAGCTTGCCGAGCAGCGCCAGCGCCTTGCGGTGGCGGCCCAGCACCAGACAGCCCGACGTGTCCTTGTCGAGACGGTGCGCCAGCGCCGGATCGCGCGGCAGGCCGAAGCGCAGCACGCCGAAATAATCCTCGAGGCTGTTGCCGCCTTTCGGCCCGCGATGCACGGACAGGCCGGCCGGCTTGTCGACCACCAGCATCATGCCGTCGCGGTAGATCAGGCGGGCGAGCATCTCGTCGGGGGTCATGGTTCCGCTTTCGGCATCGGAGCAAAACGGCTATCACGGCGGCATCATGAACGACAGCACGGAAAAACAGAGCTGGTGGAAGCGCTTGAGCGGCGGGCTCAAGCGCACCTCGGCCTCGCTCGGAACCGCCATCGGCGATCTCGTCACCAAGCGCAAGCTCGACGCCACGACGCTCGACGACCTGGAGAGCGAACTGATCCGCGCCGACCTTGGCGTCGGCTTCGCCACGCGCATCGCGTCGGTGCTCGGCAGCGGCCGTTATGAGAAGGGCATCGCGCCGGATGAAGTGCGCGCGCTGCTGGCGGACGAGATCGAGAAGGTGCTGGCGCCGGTGGCGAAGCCTCTGGAATTCACGGCGACGCCCTTCGTTGTTCTCGTCTCCGGCGTCAATGGCTCGGGCAAGACCACCACCATCGGCAAAATGTCGGCGCGCTTTCGCGCCCAAGGCAAGAAGGTGATGCTGGTCGCGGGCGACACGTTCCGCGCCGCCGCCATCGACCAGCTCAAGATCTGGGCCGAGCGCACCGGCGCGAGCGTGATGGCGCGCACGCCGGGGTCCGATCCGGCCAGCCTCGCTTTCGACGCCGTCACCGCGGCCAAGTCAGACGGCACCGACGTGGTGCTGATCGACACTGCCGGGCGCTTGCAAAATCGCGCTGAACTCATGAGCGAACTGGAAAAGATCGTGCGCGTGATCCGCAAGGTCGAGCCGACCGCGCCGCATGCGGTGCTGCTGGTGCTCGACGCCACCGTCGGTCAGAACGCGCTCAGCCAGGTCGAGATCTTCGGCAAGATTGCGGGCGTCACCGGTTTGGTGATGACCAAGCTGGACGGCACCGCGCGCGGCGGCATCCTCGTCGCGATCGCCGAGAGGTTCAAACTGCCGGTGCATTTCATCGGCGTCGGCGAAGGCGTCGATGACCTGAGCGAATTCACCGCGCGCGACTTCGCGCGGGCCGTGGTGGGGATAGAGGATTAAGCGCCAGACGTCGTCATGCCCGCGCTTGTCGCGGGCATCCACGTCTTGACGCTACTTGGAAAGAAAGACGTGGATGCCCGGACAAGTCCGGTCACGACGGAGAGAAGAATGGCCGACAAGAAAAAGCTCAATCCCACGCTCAAGCTGGTGCTCGATATCGGGCCGCTGATTCTGTTCTTCGCGATGAATGCAAAGCTCGGCATCTATGCCGCCACCGGCTCTTTCATGGTCGCGGTGCTGATCGCGCTCGCGGTCGCCTATGCGTTGACGCGCCACATCGAGGTGATGCCAGTGGTCACCGCAGTCGTCGTGCTGGTCTTCGGTGGGCTGACGCTGGTGTTTCACGACGACCTGTTCATCAAGCTCAAGCCGACCATCATCTATCTGCTGTTTGCCGGTGCCCTGCTGTTCGGGCTGGTGTTCAACAAGCCGCTGCTCGGCATGGTGTTCGATTCGGTGTTTCACCTCACCGATGAAGGCTGGCGCAAGCTCACCTGGCGCTGGATGCTGTTCTTCGTCTTCCTCGCCGTCCTCAACGAAGCGGTGTGGCGCACGCAGACGACGGATTTCTGGGTCAGCTTCAAGCTGTTCGGCGCCGTGCCGCTGACGCTTCTATTCGGGGCGCTGCAGTATCCGCTGCTGATGAAATACGCCGTCGAGAAACAGGATTAGCGCATTCTCGATTTCAGGGTGATCGAGGGGCCGTCGACGACGAATTTGCCGTAGCCGTGATGGTGGATGGTCTTCGGATTTTTCTGCGCCGGATCGCGCCACGCTTGCACGACTTCCAGCACGAACATGTTGTAACGGTTCAGCATTCGCCGATCGATGACCTTGCATTCGAGATTGGCAAAGCATTCCTTGATCAGCGGCGCGCGGACTTGTTCGGCCGGCACTGGCGTCAATCCAAACGCGGAAAACTTGTCGAGATCGCGGCCCGTTGAATTGCCGACCTTCACGACCTTCGCCGCCAGTTTGCGCGCCGGCAACGCGATCACGCATTCGCCGGTCGCGCGTAATGCCTCGAAGCTGTAATTGCCGCCGCTGCAGATACAGGCGATCAGCGGCGGCTCGAATTCCAGCATCATGTGCCACGACAGGGTCATGACGTTGGCGCGGCCCTTGCGGGCGGTCGTCAGCAGCACCACCGGGCCCGGTTCAATGAGCCGATAGACGTCGGCCAGCGGCAGGGCTTTCACGGCCCCAGCGCTTTTTCGATCTGCGGCTTCAACACCGTGTCGATGTTCTGCGCCGTGATCGGGCCGACCATCTTGTAGGCGATTCTGCCGTCGCGGCCGACGAGGAACGTCTCCGGCACGCCATAGACGCCCCAGTCGATCGACGTGCGGCCCTTCACGTCGGCGCCGACGGCGGAAAACGGATTGCCGTAGCGATACAGGAAGCGCCGCGCATTGTCGGGCGCGTCTTTGTAGTTGATGCCGACGATCCTGAAGCGCGTATCCTTGGCGAGTTGGTCGAGCAGCGGCGCTTCGTCGTGACAGGGCACGCACCACGACGCCCAGACATTTACCAGCGTGACGTTGCCCTTGAGCATGTCGTCCTTGAGGCCGGGTACGGGCTTGCCGTTGACGGCGAGCGCCTCAAGCGGCGGCAGGTCGGTCGGCGGCACGGGCTTGCCGATCAGCGCCGAAGGCAGTTTGGACGGATCGCCGGCGCCGAGGCCGAAAAAGAAAAGCACGGCGATGCCGGCGAAGATAATCAGCGGCAGCAGGACGACAAGATTGCGCGAGCGCTTGCGCGGGGTGGTGTCGGCGGTGCCGCTCATACTTTGTCCTCGCGCGCTTGCGAGCGGCGCTTGATGCCGCGTTGTTCGAGATCGCCGAGGATGCGTCGCTGCACCGCGTAGTCGCGCTGAATCCAGGCGACGAGCCCGATCACCACGATCGCCGTCACGATATAGGACGCGACGATGAAGCTCGCATGCGGGCCGAGGCTTGTCGCAATCATGCGCTGGCCGCCTGCATCATGCGCATGCTGCGGACACGGCGGCGCAGGATCTCGTTGCGCATGGCGGCCAGATGCAGCGTAAAAAACAAAAGCGTGAAGCCGAGCGCCATGATCAGCAGCGGCACCAGGATCGACGGATCGATCGCCGAGCCCCCCATGCGCAGCACCGAGGCCGGTTGGTGCAGCGTATTCCACCAGTCGACCGAGAACTTGATGATCGGGATGTTCACCGCGCCGACCAGCGCCAGGATTGCCGCGGCGCGCGCCGAACGGTTCGGGTCCTCGGCGGTCAGGTACAGCGCCAGCATCCCCAGATACAGCAGAAACAGAACCAGCACGGAGGTCAGCCGCGCGTCCCACACCCAGTAGGTGCCCCACATCGGCCGGCCCCACAGCGATCCGGTGACGAGGCAGATGAAGGTGAAGGCCGCGCCGATCGGCGCCGCCGCCTTGGCCGCGACATCGGCGAGCGGATGCCGCCAGACCAGCGTGCCGAAGGCGGCGACGGTCATGACGCCCCAGCCCATCATGCCGAGCCAGGCGGCCGGCACATGCAGGAACATGATCTTGACGGTCGCGCCCTGCTGATAGTCGTCCGGCGCGCCGGCGACCCGATAGAGCCCATAGGCGAGCACGATCACGGTCAGCGCCGTGAGCCACGGCAGCACACGGTTCACCAGCGCCAGAAATCGCGTCGGATTGGCCAGATTGTTGAAAAATTCGATGACAGCCATGTCTGAACTCTCGGATGGGCGGCTTTTTAGTCAGCGCAGCCGGAGCGGGCAATGATTTCGGTCAAGCGGCGGGTCATGTCTTCGTTACTCATTTTGTCACGCCTGCTGTCACTGTTGCTGTCATTCCTGCTGTCATTCTTGCTGTCATTCTTGGCCTTGCCGCAAGGCCGCGGCGGCGGCGAAAGGTCCCAGCACGAGGCTCGCCAGAGATAGCGCGCAAAGGATGGTGAAAGGTGGACCGAACGGCGCGGGGCCGACGATGGCCGCGTTGGCGGCGGCGACGCCGAAGATCAGCACCGGCACCGTCAGCGGCAGGACCAGGATCGCCATCAGGAGCCCGCCGCGCCGTATCGTGACCGACAGGGCGGCGCCGATCAGGCCGATGAAGGTGAGTGCCGGTGTGCCGGCGAGCAGCGTCAGCGCCACATAGCCCATGGCCGGCAATTCGACATTGAGCATCAGCCCGAGCACCGGCGTGATGACCACCAGCGGCAGCGCGGTGGTGAGCCAGTGCGCGATGGCCTTGGCCGCCACTGTCATTTCCAGCGGCAGGGCGCTCATCGTCAAAAGGTCGAGCGAGCCGTCGTCCTGATCGGCGGCGAACAGCCGGTCGAGCGCGAGCAGGCTCGCCAGCAGCGCGCCGATCCACAGCACGGCCGGGCCGATCCGCGACAGCAGGTTGAGGTCCGGGCCGATGGCGAAAGGGATCATCGACACCACGACGAAATAAAACAGCGCGCCCATCAGGGCGCCGCCGCCGACGCGCGTCGCGAGCCGCATGTCGCGGATGAGGAGGCTGGTGAAAGCGGTCATGGATTTAAAGCGGTCATGGGTTAATTGCGCTCGCGTCGCACCGAAGCTTGTTTCCCTCACCCATAGGCGAGCGCACGCTCGCCGTCCGGCGAGCTATGTGGGGAGGGGTTAGGGGTGGGGGTAGTGCTGGCGGAGTCACCTGAACGACCCCCCTCCCCAACCCTCCCGCACAAGGGGGGAGGGAGCACGCTGCGGCAAGCGGCGTCGCTAGAGCTCTCACCCCACCGCTCCCATCTTCAACTCGCGCGGATGATCGAGGCCGATCGGGCCATGCGTCGCGGCGACGATCATGCCGCCGCCGGCCAGATGCTGGCGCATCAGCGCCGCGAGCTTCGTTTGCGACGGCGCATCGAGCGCGGATGTCGGCTCGTCGAGCAGCCACAGCGGCCGCTTCACGGCCAGCAGCCGGGCGATCGACAGCCGCCGCTTCTGTCCGGCCGACAGATAAGCGGCCGGCAGGTCGGCGAGCGAAGCGAGTTCAACCGCTTCGAGCGCGGGCTCGACCGACGTATCCGTCGCCGTGCCGAGAAAGCGCGCCCAGAACTGAAGGTTCTCAGCCACGGTCAATGACGGCTTGGCGGCGTCGAGATGACCCAGATAATGCGCCTGCTCCGCAACGCTCGCTTCCTCGGTGCCGCCCGACAATTCGATTCGCCCCGCGGCGGCGCGAAGCAGCCCGGCGAGGACCCGCAGCAACGAAGACTTGCCGGACCCGTTACGGCCGGTGACGATCATCGCCTCGCCGGCCGGTAAAGAAAAACTCACGTCAGCGAAAACCCGCCGGCCGCCCCGCTCGCAGGCCAGTCCCTCGCCGGCGAGCCGCATCATGCGAAAGCTCGCCCGGTTGCGCCGCCGCTTGTGACGGCGAGGAAAAACTGTTCGATCAGATTCATAGTCTGGAATGATCCCAGTGATTATGGCGTCGGGCGCGAAAAGACTTTATAAGCCAGCCCCAGCGGTGCTGCGCTACGCAAAAATGCGCCAACAGGCCAGAGGCGTCTGAATACTCATTTCAGATCAATGGCTTAGAGCGCGGCGTCCCATCCGATCGTCATCCCCGCCGGGAATGGAAACACAGTCATGACATCCCTCGACAGTTTCAAGTGCTGCAAGACCCTCAAGGTGGGCAGCAAGACTTACGCCTATTACAGCCTCCCGGTCGCGGAGAAGAACGGACTGAAAGGCATTGCGCGCCTGCCGTTCTCGATGAAGATCCTGCTTGAGAACCTGTTGCGCAATGAAGACGGGCAGACGGTCACCAAGGAAGACATCAAGGCGGTGGCCGAGTGGATGAAGACCAGGTCGTCCGCGCATGAATTCGCCTTCCGTCCGGCGCGCGTGCTGATGCAGGACTTCACCGGCGTGCCGGCGGTGGTCGATCTCGCGGCGATGCGCGACGCCATGGTGACGTTCGGCGGCGATCCGAAGAAAATCAACCCGCTGATCCCGGTCGACCTCGTCATCGACCACTCGGTCAACGTCAACTTCTTCGGCAACAACAAGGCGTTCAAGATGAACGTTGACGAAGAATACCGGCAGAACCAGGAGCGCTATACGTTCCTGAAATGGGCGCAGCGCTCGTTCGACAATTTCCGCGTCGTGCCGCCCGGCACCGGCATCTGCCACCAGGTCAATCTCGAATATCTGTCGCGCGTGGTCTGGAGCAAGAAGGACCAGGTCACGGTCGGCAAGAAGACGGCGACGATGGATGTCGCCTATCCCGACACGCTGGTCGGCACCGATTCGCACACCACCATGGTCAACGGCGTCGCCGTGCTCGGCTGGGGCGTCGGCGGCATCGAGGCGGAAGCCGCGATGCTCGGCCAGCCTTTGTCGATGACGCTGCCGGAAGTGATCGGCTTCAAGCTCAACGGCAAGCTCAAGGAAGGGCTCACCGCGACCGATCTCGTGCTTACCGTCACGCAGATGCTGCGTGCCCGCGGCGTGGTCGGCAAGTTCGTCGAGTTCTTCGGCCCGGGCCTGACCCATCTGTCGATCGCCGATCGCGCCACGCTCGGCAACATGGCACCGGAATACGGCGCGACCTGCGGCTTCTCGCCGGTCGACGACGACACCATCCAGTATCTCAAGGATACCGGCCGTCCGAACGACGTGGTCAAGCTCGCCGCCGCTTACGCCAAGGCGCAGGGCATGTACCGCACCGCGCGCACGCCGGATCCGGTGTTCACGGATATTCTCACGCTCGATCTCGCCACCGTGCAGCCGTCGCTGTCGGGCCCGAAGCGCCCGCAGGACCGCATCGATCTCGCCGACGTCAATGCCGGCTTCACCAAGGCAATGGAGAAGGAATACAACAAGGCCGCCGAGCTGCATAAGCGCGTGCCGGTCGAAGGCCGCAAGCACGACCTCGGCAATGGCGACGTCGTCATCGCCGCCATCACGTCCTGCACCAACACCTCGAATCCGAGCGTGATGATCGGCGCCGGGCTTCTGGCCCGCAAGGCGGCGGCCAAGGGGCTGAAGGCCAAGCCGTGGGTCAAGACCTCGCTGGCGCCGGGCTCGCAGGTGGTCGCCGAATATCTCGAAAAGGCCGGTTTGCAGAAGGATCTCGACAAGGTCGGTTTCAACCTCGTCGGCTTCGGCTGCACCACCTGCATCGGCAATTCCGGCCCGCTGCCGGAGGAAATCTCCGAGGCGATCAACAAGAGCGATCTGGTCTCGGCCGCGGTGCTGTCGGGCAACCGTAACTTCGAAGGCCGCGTCAACGCCGACGTGCGCGCCAACTATCTGGCGTCGCCGCCGCTGGTGGTCGCCTATGCGCTGGCCGGTTCGATGTACACCGACCTGACCAAGGACCCGCTCGGCACCGACAAGAAGGGCAAGCCGGTCTATCTCAAGGATATCTGGCCGACCAACAAGGAGATCGCCACGTTCGTCGCCCGGAACGTGACGAAGAAGATCTTCGCCAAGAAGTACGCCGACGTGTTCAAGGGCGACACCAACTGGCGCAAGATCGCGGTCAAGGGCGGTCTCACTTACGGCTGGGACGACCGCTCGACCTACGTGCAGAACCCGCCTTACTTCGAAGGCATGCAGCGCAAAGAGGTGCCGATCAACGACATCGTCGGCGCGCGCGTGCTCGGCCTGTTCCTCGACTCGATCACCACCGACCACATCTCGCCGGCCGGTTCGATCAAGGAATCGAGCCCGGCGGGCGAATACCTGCGCGATCACCAGGTGCGTCCGAAGGACTTCAACCAGTACGGCACGCGCCGCGGCAATCATCAGGTCATGATGCGCGGCACCTTCGGCAACATCCGCATCAAGAACCAGATGGTGCCGGGCGTGGAGGGCGGTTTCACCGTCCACTATCCGGACAAGGAAAAGATGACGATCTACGACGCGGCCATGAAGTACAAGGCCGAGAAGGTTCCGCTCGTCGTCTTCGCCGGCAAGGAATACGGCACCGGCTCGTCGCGCGATTGGGCCGCCAAGGGCTCCGTGCTGCTCGGCATCCGCGCCGTGATCACGCAGTCCTTCGAGCGCATCCATCGCTCGAACCTGGTCGGCATGGGCGTGATGCCGCTCAACTTCGAGGACGGCACGTCGTGGCAGTCGCTCGGTCTCAAGGGCGACGAGATGGTCACGATCCACGGCCTCGAAGGCGACCTCAAGCCGCGCCAGAAGCTGACCGCCGAGATCACGATGGCCGATGGAACCGTCAAGAAGGTACCGCTGATCTGCCGCATCGATACGCTCGACGAACTGGAATACTTCCGCAGCGGCGGCATCCTGCAATACGTGCTGCGCTCGCTCGCGGCCTAACCGACTACCAGCCGCGGCCTTCAAGTCACCCGCCCCTCACCGCGAAGTGAGTGGCGGGTGATTTACTTTTGGCCCATATGTTGGCGGTGCGCTGACCGGGGGGTTGGAGCGCCCGCTTCGAGACCCTGGCGACTGTCCGGTCCGCGGCACAGCAGCGGGGCGCCGGCACCGATCCTGGGTCGACATACTGGGACCTCGACTGGAATCTGCACCGAAATGAATATCCGCCGCCTGAGCCTTGCCGTTGCCGTCGTTTGCACGTCGCTTGCCGGCGCGGGCCTGCAAAGCGTTGCCGGCGAGCCGAAGGCGGTGATCGAATTGTTCACCAGCCAGGGTTGCTCGTCCTGTCCGCCGGCCGACAAGCTGCTCGGCGATCTGGCCCACGATCCCTCCGTCATCGCGCTCAGCCTGCCGGTCGATTACTGGGATTATCTCGGCTGGAAGGACACTTTGGCCCTGCACGGCCATAGCAGCCGCCAGCGCGCCTATGCGGTGGCCCGCGGCGATCGTGCCGTCTATACGCCGCAGGCTGTCGTCAACGGCGTGGTGCACGCGCTCGGCAGCGATAAATCGGCGATCGAGGAAGCCGTCGAGAAATCGCGCGCCGACAAGACCGCGCTGTCGCTGCCGGTGACAATGAAGGTTGCCGACGGCAAGGTCATCGTCGATGTGCCGGCCGGCAAGGATGACGGCATCACCGCCGAAGTCTGGCTGTGCCCGGTCACCGACAAGATTCAGGTAACGATCGGTCGCGGTGAAAACCGCGGCCACACGCTGAACTATTACAACGTCGTGCGGCGCTGGATTAAACTCGGCGTCTGGACCGGCAAGGCTCAGACCTTCAGCATGCCGCTGAGCGAGATTTCAAACGCCAACTACACGCTGTCCGACATCAACCACTTCGCGGTGCTGGTGCAGAACGGCGTGGCGTCAAAGCCCGGCCTTATGGTCGGCGCCGCGACCGCCGAACTGAAATAATCTCCGCAACGCCCGATCAGGCAAGTTCGTCAACGAACGCGCCGGCGCGTTTACGTGCCGCGGCATTGCGCGGATTGGCGCGCCCAAAAAAAATGGGCCGGCGACAGGCCGGCCCAAAGGCATAGGGGATTGAATCGAACGCTACTCAACTTGAGCTCAATCGGCCCGGTCCGAAGACCCCCGGGGGGCTGGGGGGCTGAGGAATCCGGAGGTCGAACCGGACCGGGCCTTGAGGCAACGTTCAATTTATCCCAAGGCCTCGTGACCCCCGATTGACCGAAATAGGGCGTTATTGTGGGAGGATTTGACGAGTTCGTGATGGCGCAGGCGCCTTTTGCGCCGTTCTTGCCGGCCAGCCGCTCGAATCAAAACCCTATTGAATCAGGGTGTTATTGAACCGGGCACTTTTTGAATCAGGCACTTTTTGAATCAGGGACTTGCCGTCGCGGTGCGGCGGGGCGATCATTGAGGCGCATTCTTTCGGCTGTCATTTTCGGGAGGCCGCATGACGATCGGTTCCGGCGATGCCGACCCCAGTCAGCCGGGGAGCGGGGGCCCGGCGCGCGGCCAGGCCGCTTCCAGCCCGCTCAATCAGGTGACGTTCAACCGTCGCGAACTCAATCGCATTCTCGATCTCTACGGCCGCATGGTCGCCGCCGGCGAGTGGCGCGACTACGCCATCGATTTCCTGAAAGACCGCGCGGTGTTTTCGGTGTTCCGGCGATCGTCGGAAGTGCCGCTGTATCGCATCGAAAAGAATCCGAAGTTGGCGCAGCGCCAGGGCGCCTACAGCGTGATTTCAGCGACGGGATTGATCCTGCGCCGCGGCCCGGAGCTCGACCCCGTGTTGCGCGTGATCGACAAGCCGCAGCTTGCGCTGGCGAACTAGCGGGCAATTTAAAAAGCATCACGCCGGCGCGCTGTCGCCTTTGCCGAGCGGCAGTTGCATTTGCACGGTGTCGAGCCAGCGGCCGAATTTATAGCCGACGGATTTGAACACGCCGGCGGGCGTAAAGCCGCAAGCCCTGTGCAGCGCGATCGATCCGTCCTGCGCCGAATCGCCGATCACCGCCATCATCTGCCGGAAGCCGGCCGTCTCGGCCTCGGCGATCAGTTGCGCCAGCAGCGCCTTGCCGATGCCGCGCTTCTGCATGTCGGGGGCGATGTAGATCGAATCCTCGACGGTGAAGCGATAGGCCGGCCGCTCGCGGAACGGGCCGGCATAGGCGTAGCCGGCGACCGCGCCGTCGATCTCGGCGACGATGTAGGGAAACGGCCCGGCGCGCAGCTTCTCGTAGCGGCGCAGCATCTCGGCTTCCGTCGGCGGCTCGAGCTCGAAGGTGGCGGTGCCGGTGCGGACGGCGTGCTCGTAAATGCGGGTAATGGCCGGGATGTCGGCGGGGGTGGTGGGGCGGATGATTGGAGCGGTCATTTTCGGCTTGTCATGCGCGGGCTTGACCCGCGCATCCATGATGGAGGTGCGATACGGTTGAGCCTTACGTAAGGCTGTTCTTGGTGCGCGTCATCATGGATTGCCGGGTCGAGCCCGGCAATGACGGCTGTGGCAGGCGCGCAAAAAAACGCCCGGGCTTTTGGCCCGGGCGTTTGAATTTTCAGTCTGTCGTTCCCGTTTAGCGCCGGTCGCCCATAAAGCGCAGCATGAACAGGAACAGGTTGATGAAGTCGAGGTAGAGCGTCAGCGCGCCCATCACCGACTTGCGGCCGGTGACGGTGCCGTCGTCGTTGGCGTCATACATCTCCTTGATCTTCTGGGTATCCCAGGCGGTCAGGCCGGCGAAGATCAGGACGCCGATCGCCGAGATGGCGAAGTCGAGGCCCGTGCTCTTGAGGAAGATGTTGACCACCATCGCCAGGATCAGGCCGAACAGGCCCATGATCAGGAACGAGCCGATCGGCGACAGGTCACGCTGCGTGGTGTAGCCGTACAGGCTCAACGCGCCGAACGACGCCGCCGAGATGAAGAAGGTGCGGGTGATCGACGCGCCGGTGTACTGCAGGAACACCGTCGACAGCATCAGGCCGAGCAGCGCCGCATAGCCGAGGAACAGCATCAGCGCGGTCGAGGCCTGCAGCTTGTTGATGCGGAAGCTGAGGAAGAACACGATGCCGAGCGTGCCGAGGAACAGCACGATCGTCAGCGGGCCGCTGAAGATCGCCTGGCCGAACGACGTCAGGCCGGTGATCGCGCCATTCGGTCCGGTCACGACCGCGGCGTTGAAAGTCAGCCACGAGACCACGCCGGTCAGTGCAACGCCGGCGGCCATATAGTTGTAGATGCGAAGCATGTAGGCGCGCAGGCCTGCATCGATCGCGGCGGCCTGTCCGGCGGCGCCGAAGCCGCGGGCGGCTACGTTACGGTCGAAATCCGACATCGAAGTTTCCCTCTCTATGTGCCGGCTCTAGTAAGGACACGGAGCCGGCTCACGTCATGCGCGCCGGCTTTTGCCGTCGCGCCCGTGCTGCCAATGTAATCGCTGGGCATGTTCTACGCCAGATATGGCGGCGCCAAGGCCCGGTCAGATTGCCGATTATTAACCTATCGGCCCAGCGCTAATTGTGGAGCAAAAACAGCGCTTGCCGCCGTCCCGCCGATCGGCGCGGCTGAATGTCGCTGCCGGGACAAGGTGTTAATGCGTTTTCGAGCGAAACGGATGCCGGTTCGCGTGACGAAAATGCGCCGAGGCAGAAAGCTATAGATTGCGAAGCACCGGGGCGGGCTTTTGCCCCAGAGCCGAGTAGGTGCCGGCAAGCCCGAGCACGATCGTGACGACGACGGCGGCCAGGGTGGCGGCCAGCGCCGGGCCCGGCTGCCAGACGAACGGCAGGTGCATCAGTTCGGTGACGATCAGCAGCTAACGTCTCGTAAACGCGGGAGAAAAAATAAATCTGAATTGGGGATTCACAAGCATTTTGTAGGTCGCTATATTACTCAAGCGGCCTTCACCTTGTGATAAGCGCCCTCGGGTGCTTCTTCGGATAGCAGGGATTGTAGGTCGCGTTTTTTTTAGTAGTAGTGGGTTTTCCCCAGCACGAAGGTATCGGCTTCGTGCACGATTTTATTCTTTATAAGATCGTATGACTTCGTATTTCCATGCTCCCATTTCTTCTGAATCGCCCAAGTGCAGTAGTCCGCGGCTTGAAGGCAAGGGTCGGCGATGGATCGGCAAAAATTGGTAGCCCAAGTTTTGTTGGGAATGACTTGCTGGACTACATCGTTAACTGCGGCTGTGAACGCGACTTGACCTTTGTGGGTGCCCACAGAAGCTGTGGTTAGTTGCATCTCCGTATAGTGAGTCTGTCCGGGGATCGGCAGAGGCATCATTTTGGGAGCAACATGCCTAAAATGATAAAACCAAGCGTACTGGTAAAAGCGATGATTGGTAGGCCTTATTTTCGGCATGGCCTTTGATTTTTCCATAATGGTCGCTTGAATTGTAAATGCATGTCTCTGAAGAACGGCGAACACTTCGTTCCGAATCTCTTGTTTATCTTCCGAGGCATGGAAAAATTCTCTGAGGGGGGCCTTTTTCCATACAAGTTCGCGCCGCAAGTTAAGGAGCTCGGCTCCGAGCGCCCCGCAGTCATCGCACGCGATGGTGCAAACGATAAAATATTTGCTGGCTCCCTGATTCCGACTGAAGTTGAAGCAGCCTGCTTCATCAGCGAAAAAGAAAATTCTAGCCATGCTCAAAAGGTTCCGACTCTGGGAATCCTAAGGGTAAGGCCCGTGCCGGGGCCTGCGGGAATCCCCAGAGCCGTCGCGGACCCAACACTGGCTCGCAAGTCAGTCAAAACCGTCAGAGGGTCTATTAAGGTGCCGATCTTCTCTTGCGATTCTGGGCGCGGTTGCATCGCGGCCTTTGCGCGATAAATTTCAAGTCGTGGAATCCTGTTCTCGATCGCGTGCCTGCAGAGTGCGCGACAAAAATAGTTATTGAACTCAATCTCGGCCAAGACCTCATGTCCGTTGTGTGGCACGGCAGCCCAAGTATATTCGTTGCTCTTGGGTTTTCGTTTTTGGTACCGCTCCACCAAGTGATTGCCTCGCCGAATTTCGGTCGCAAGCGTTACGTCACTCCCCTCTGTTGCCGCTCGCTTGAGTAAGTCAGGCCAATTGCCTTGACCGCCCTGCGTGAGCCAACGGCTAAGGGAGATATTCTCGGAGGCGACGTCCATGTCGATCTCCTCGATCATGAGGCGCCGAATGTCCGGGGTTAGGTCTCCATAGAACAGCCCCATGATGAATCTCCGGTTGCGATAGAATCGCATGCAACTCTGGATTCAGCACTGGAACTGGCGGTGGGAAAGGGCTCGATGTGCTCTGTCCACAGTGTTCGCAAAGCGAAACTGCTGAGCCTTATAGATTAC
The DNA here is from genome assembly GCA_041662425.1 of Pseudolabrys sp. GTDB lineage: Bacteria > Pseudomonadota > Alphaproteobacteria > Rhizobiales > Xanthobacteraceae > Pseudolabrys. Next base: position 1,855 of record JBAZSM010000040.1, on the reverse strand, counting down.
GCAGCACCGGAGCGGGCTTTTGCCCCAGAGCCGAGTAGGTGCCGGCAAGCCCGAGCACGACCGTGACGACGACGGCGGCCAGGGTGGCGGCCAGCGCCGGGCCCGGCTGCCAGACGAACGGCAGGTGCATCAGTTCGGTGACGATCAGCCAGCCCGCCGCCGTGCCGCTGAGGACGCCGAACAGCGCCGTCGCCGCCGCGATCAGCAGATATTCGATGGTGTAAGCGCCGACGAGGCGCAGCCGCGTCGCGCCGAGCGTCTTGAGGATGACGGCGTCATAAACGCGATGCTGGTGGCCGGCGGCGAGCGCGCCGCCAAGGACGAGCGCGGCTACCAGCAGCGTCAGCCCCGACGCGCCGCGAATGGCGAGCACGAGGTTGCCGATCAGCGAACCGATGGCGTCGAGCGCGTCTTTCACGCGCACGGTGGTGACCATCGGAAAGTCCTGCGCCACGGCGCGGATGATCGCGTTCTCCTGCGGCGCCGTCGAGCGGCTGTCCGGAAAGGTCAGCGTCGCGAGCCGCGTATGCGGCGCGCCGTCGAACACATGCGGCGAATACACCAGCACGAAATTGATGCTCAGGCTCTGCCAGTCGACCGTGCGCAGATTGGCGATGGTCGCGGTGATGTCGCGGCCGAGCACGTTGACGGTGACGGAATCGCCGATCTTGAGGCCGAGGCCGTCCGCGATCTTCTTCTCGAACGACACCAGCGGCGGCCCGTTATAATCCGGCGCCCACCATTGGCCCTCGGTGAGGCGGGAGCCATTCGGAACCACGCGCGAATAAGTGATGCCGCGGTCGCTTTGCAGCACCCAGGCGGCTTCTTCCGTGGGCTTGAGGTCTTGCGCCGCGACCTTCCTGGCCGCGACGATCCGTCCGCGCAGCATCGGCACTTCCTCGAGCTTGGCGTCAGGCGCCTGCTTGGCGACGAAGGCGTCAAAGGCTTCGGCCTTGCCCGATGGAATATCGAGGAAATAGAACGCCGGCGCCTTGGCCGGCAGTTCATTGGCGAACTGATTGCGCAGATTGCCGTCGATCTCGATCACCGTGACGAGCAGTGCGATACCCAGGCCCAGCGACAGCACGATGGTCGGCGTCAGCGCGCCCGGACGATGAATGTTGGCGACCGCCATGCGCAGCCCGGTCGAGCGGGCGCGCGGCGCACGGCGCGCGATCGCCATCACCAGCGAGCCGACAAGGCGCAGCAGCAGGAAGACGACCGCCGCGACGCCGACATAGATCAGCGCCACGCGCCGGTCATAGGCGAGCAGCACGGCCAGCGTGCCGAGTGTCGCAACCGCCAGCGCCGTGAGCGCGATGTAGCTGCGGCGCGGCCATGCCGACTGCGTGGCGACGACATCGCGGAACAGCGCGCCGACCGGCACGTCATGAGCGCGGCCGAGCGGCCACAGCGCGAAAGCGAGCGCCGTCAGCAGGCCGTAGACCAGCGACAGCACCAGTTCAGGTGGGTGCAGCGCCGGCACGATCGGCAGCGGAATGATGGCGCCGAATGTCCAGACCACGGCGAAAGGCAGAATGGCGCCGAGCACGGCGCCGATGACGCCGCCGATCAGCGCCAGAATAACCACCTGCGTCAGGTAGATTGTGAAGACGCGCTGGCCGCTGGCGCCCAGCGCCTTCAGCGTTGCGATAGTCGCGCGCTTGCGGTCGAGGTGGCTCTTCACGGCGTTGCCGACACCGACGCCGCCGACCAGCAGCGCGGTCAGGCCGACAATGGTGAGGAATTGCGTGAAGCGTTCGACATTGCGCTCGAGCTGCGGCGAGGCATTGCTGCGGTTGCGGATTTCCCATCCGGCTTCGGGCAATTGCGAGCGGGCCTGCGTCGTGACCGC
>JBAZSM010000039.1:0-37442 GCA_041662425.1 Pseudolabrys sp. | reverse complement strand
CCTTTGCGGCATGCCAAGTGGTTACACGGAGGGTATTGTGCCTTGTGATAACGACGCCGTCTGAAATCACGCGGGCGTGCGAACGACGTGAAGGAATATTTTTCGTCTCGATAACGAGGAGAAGAGAGACGATAAGATGCGCGATACGAGCGTTCGTCGACGATTTTGTTTCCCGCACCGCATGCGCGGGAGCGTTCTGCATACCTGCATCGCGCGACGGCGTGATCGAAGCGCGGCGAATGACGGATGCCAGATATGCGCCGCGTGACAGGACCACGCGGGGTACTATTGGCGCGCGACCACACCGTGGCAGCCGCTGCTGGTCCGTGAGCATCGCGACCGCCTGGATCGATTCCTGGACGGCAAGCCGGCGCGGTAACCTTTCATTAACCATGATTGCCACGAAAGCGCCCCGGTTCCTGAACCCATTCGCCACAATCGGGTCGAACCGGCGCCGGGTTCCCGCGTTATCAAACGGGCTTATTCGACGTTGTTTTACGTCGTCATCAGAGGCCGTCTGGCGGTTTCGTCATGCACAAGCACCGTAGAATTGCGGGTTTCCGGGGTCCGGCCGCGGCCGACGAGGCCGGGGTCGAATCGCATCGCGTCGTGTTCGCCGAACTGGCGGCGATCGCCGGCCTGTCGGTCGCGATCATCGTCGCGGCGACCGTGGTGTCGGTCGGGATCGCGCGCGCCAGCGTGGTCGACGGCGTTATCGATAATGACGGCGGGCTTTTCGCCATCGCCCTGCTGCTCGGTCTCGCTTTCGTCGCCATCGGCGGATTGTCGCTGCTGCCGCGCGATCGCAAGCCGCACCGCGAACAACATCACCATTAGCCGTCCGGCAGCCGCGTCATCGTGGCGGTGGGCACGTCAACACCGCCACGATAGGTTGCCCGCCATGACGACCATCTCGATGACGACCATCTCGCGCGCCGCAATACTGTTCGTCGCCGTCGCGATCGCACCGCTCCCAGCCGGCGCGCAGACTTTTCCATCATCCGCCGGACCGCTTGCCGTCGACACCGTCGCGCGCGGCCTCGTTCATCCCTGGGCACTGGCGTTCCTGCCCGACGGGCGGATGCTGGTGACCGAACGACCCGGCCGCATGCGCATCGTCACAAGCGATGGACAGTTATCGAAGCCGCTGGAAAACGTGCCGAAGGTCCTGGCCTACGGCCAGGGTGGCCTGTTCGATCTCGTCATCGATCGCAACTTCGCAGCCAATCGCACGATCTACTTCTCCTATGCCGAGCCCTTCGACGGCGGCGGCCGCACCGCGCTCGCCCGCGCCGTGCTCGACGCCGGCGAAGTGCCAGCCCTGAACGATGTGAAAGTCATCTATCGGCAGGTCGGCCCGCCGTCGCGCGGCAGTCATTTCGGCGGCCGCATCGCGCAAGCCGCCGACGGCAACATCTTCCTCACCAATGGCGAACACTTCACCGACCGCGATCTGGCGCAGACGCTCGACAACGGCCTCGGCAAGATCGTGCGCATCACGCCGGATGGCGACGCGCCGAAAGACAATCCGTTCGTCGGCCGCGCCGGCGCGCGCGCCGAAGTCTGGTCCTACGGCCACCGCAATCCGCAAGGCCTCGTCATCAATCCGGCCGACGGCACATTGTGGGAGCAGGAACACGGCGCCATGGGCGGCGACGAGGTCAACATCATCGCGCCCGGCAAGAACTATGGCTGGCCGCTGGTCAGCTATGGCGTCAATTACGACGGCAGCAAAGTCGGCACCGGCAGGCAGCAGGCCGCCGGCATCGAAGATCCGGTTTGGCACTGGACGCCGTCGATCGCGCCGTCCGGTCTGACCTTCTATACCGGCAGCCTTTTTCCGCAGTGGAAAGGCAGCCTGTTCAGCGGCGCGCTGAAATTCCAGTTGCTGTCGCGCCTCGAGATCAAGGACGGCAAGCCGGTGAAAGAAGAGCGCCTGCTGCAGGGCCTCAACGAACGGATTCGCGACGTGCGCCAGGGCCCCGACGGCGCGCTTTATCTACTGACCGACAACAATGCCGGCCGCATCCTGCGCGTCACGCCGGGGAAGTAGCTTTCCGTCATCACCGGGCTTGACCCCGTGTTGTTCTAGAACTTGTGGAAAATGAAAAACGCGCCGGCCGCGATGAAAGCAAAGCCGACGCCCTGGCTCCAGGTGAAGGCCTCTTTCAGATACAGCGTCGAAAACGCCGCGAAGATCACCAGCGTGATCACTTCCTGGATGGTCTTGAGCTGAGCCGGCGAATAGACCCCACTGCCGATGCGGTTTGCCGGCACGGCGAGGCAGTATTCGAGCAACGCCAGCCCCCAGCTGATGAAGATCACCTGAACGATCGGCACCTCCTTGAAGCGCAGGTGCCAGTACCAGGCGGTGGTCATGAAGATGTTGGAGCCGATCAGCATTGCGATCGGCAGGAGGTAAGACGAGATGTTGGGCATGCCGGGCTCTGGCCAATGGAGGGGGGGGAGCGCAAGCCGGTTCAATAGTCACGGTCCGCGCCGGGACGCAACGTCCGCCGGATGAGAATGTTGCAACCCGGCGTATGAATAATTGAAGGGAGTGGCCGGTCCCGCCGCCTGTCTTGCCACTCGATCCGCATGCTAGGCTCCGCCGGTTCAATTCACCCGGGAATTTGCGTCATGCCGCGCCTTCGTTCGATCGCCGCAGTTGTTCTGGTCGCCGCGACGGCGCTCCCCGTGCCGGCCTTGGCCCAGCAGCAACAGCCGCCGGCGGCGCCGGTCAAACCTTACAAATCGGTCATGGTGTCACCGCCGGTCGAGACCAAGGACGCCGATCTCGCCGCCCTGCGCAGCAAAATCATCGAAACCGCAAAGGCACGCGATCGCGCCGCGCTCGGCCGTCTGGTGGTCACCAAGAATTTCTTCTGGGAGCGCGAGGGCGGCAGTACCGCGGCGAGAGACAGGCCCGGCCTCGACATCCTGTCGTCGGCGCTCGGCCTCAGCAACAAGGATGCCGTCGGCTGGGACATGCTCGGCGCCTATGCCGACGACACGACCGCCTCGCCATCGGAAACCCGCAAGGGCGCCCTGTGCGCGCCGGCCGACCCACGCTTTGACGGCAAGGCCTTCGACGCCCTGCTCAAGGATACCCAGACCGATATGTCGGAATGGGGCTATCCGCTGTCGCCCGGCATCGAGGTGCACGCCACGCCGCAGGCCATCGCACCGGTCGTCGACAGGCTCGGCCTCACCTTCGTGCGCGTGCTGGCTGAAACCGGCACGGCGAACCCCGCCTATCTGCATGTGCTCACGCCCAGCGGCAAGGGCGGCTACGTCACCATCGATTCGATTGCGCCGCTCGGCAACGACCAGCTCTGTTTCGTCAAGGAAGGCGGCGCTTGGAAGATCGGCGGTTATATCGGCGCCGGCGAACCGCAATAGACAATGACCGCGAGTTCATGTCCCGCTTCGTCGTCACGCGCGCTGTCTTGCGAACGATGCGGCGCGGGCTTCACCTGCGGCGGCGACATCGGCTGCTGGTGCGCCGCAGAGCCCTATCGCCTGCCGATGCCGGCGCCCGGCGCCACGTCCGATTGTCTCTGTCCGGACTGCCTGCGCGCCGCGGCCGCCAAGGCGCCCGCCGAGACCCGCGGCAAGCCCCCCGGTACGACACCCGGGAAGACACCCGGGACCGCGGCCGGCTGAACGCGGGGCCTCCTTGTCATCCCGGTGTCACAGACGGGGTGGCTGTTCAGGCCGTCATCCATCCGTGAATTGCCGGGACCCGCGCCGATGCGCACCGACGCCGACCTCGCCAATGTCCACCCTTCGACCGGAATCGTCTGGGCCTATCGTTTCGCGGCGGACGGCACCGCGCAGCGAATCCCGAACAGCGAAGTCGACGAGGCGCTGAGCCAGCATAGCGGCGCATGGATCTGGGTGCATCTGGCGCTCGCCGACAATCGTTGCCGCGGCTGGATCGCATCCTACGCGCCGCTGTCCGACATCGCGCGCGAGGTGCTGACGAGTTCGGAGAAGCATCTGCGCCTCGACATTATTGGCGACGAGATCGTCGGCGTCGTTCCCGATCTGCATCAAGGCCTGGTCGAGACCAGCGACGACCTCGTCCGCCTGCGCTTCGTGATGACGGAGCGCATGATGATCACGGCGCGCCAGCATCCGGTGCATTCCGTCGAGCATAACCGGCGCGCCATTGAGAGCGGCAAGCGTTTCCCCAATGCGGTCTCGTTCCTCGACGCCATCATCGACCAGTTTGCCGATGCTATCGCCCGCATGGCCGAACGCCTCGGCAACGAACTCGACGTCATCGAGGAAAGCGTGATGCACGACGAGCCCGGCGACGAGCAGCGCCGCGTCGGCAAGATACGGCTGCAGACCGTGCGCGTGCATCGCCAGCTGGCGCAACTCAAGAGCATGTTCGCCCGGCTCGAACCGCGGCTGGCCGGACACAACAAGCTCGCCGCCGAAGCGGTCGGCGCGCTGGCCCACAAGCTCGATGCCATCGACCACGAGATCGGCTCGCTCTACGAACGGGCGCGCCTGCTGCTCGACGAAGCCGCCGCGAAGGTCAGCGCCATCACCAACAAGCGACTGTTCACGCTGTCGATCCTGACCGCCTGTTTGCTGCCGCCGACTTTGGTCACCGGCTTCTTCGGCATGAACACCAAGGACATGCCGTTCCAGAATACGGACGGCGGCACCTGGCTGGCGCTGATGGTTGCTTTTGCTGCAGGTGCGATAAGCTATTGGGCGCTGCGGCGAATGCGTGCGCTGTAGCGCCGCGGAAAGTCGTCATAGCCAAAACCGCAAAACCGGCCTAAAAAGCTTCTCAATGGTTTGACAGGGCGAGGCAGCGGCCTTTACCTTTCAAGCCATAATAAAAAACACAATATATCGGGAGGTGCACAATGAATAAGCTTGCCATGATGGCGGCTGCGACGGTCCTGGCGACATCGGCCGCTCACGCGCAACAGATCGTTACAAAGTACTCGGGCATTCAGCCCAACGACCATCCGGCCAGCTACACCGAAGAATATTTCGGCCAGGAGCTTGGCCTCCTGAGCAAGGGCACGATCAAGGTCGAAGTCTATCACAATACGCAGCTTGGCGACGCGGTCGCCAACGTGCAGAGCGTCCGCAATGGCACCATCGGCTTTACCACGGTCTCCGCCTCGAACCTGAACCAGGTCGTGCCGGCGATGGACATGTATTCGCTGCCGTTCCTGTTCAAGAATGCCGATCACTTCTGGTGGTTCCTGGCGCAGCCGGAAGCGGCCGCGCTCGCCAAGCCGCTCGAGGACAAGGGCATCAAGGTCCTCGGCTATATCGACTCCGGTGCGCGCAACCTGTTCACCGACAAGCCGGTGCATAGCCCTGCCGACATGGTAGGCCAGAAAATCCGGGTGATGGCCTCGCCGGTGATGGTCAACAGCATGAAGGCCTTGGGTGCGACCGGCGTGCCGGTGGCCTGGTCGGAACTCTACACCGCGTTGCAGACCGGGGTGGTCGACGGCGCCGAAAACAATCATCCGTCAGTGGTCGCCAAGAAGTTCTACGAGGTGTCGAAGTACTACACGCTCGACGAACACATGCGTATCCCGGACGTGATGATCATGTCGATGAAGCTCTATAAGTCGTTCACCCCCGAACAGCAGAAGGCCGTCGAGGAAGCTGGCGCGCGTGCCCAGGCTTATATGCGCGGCGCCTGGCACGTATCGGAAGTGAAGGACCTTGCCGAGCTCAAGAGCAAGTTCAAGGAAATCATCACGCCGGACAAGGCACCGTTCGTCAAGGCGGTCGGTCCGATGGTGAACGAGGAAGCCAAGCGGCTCGGCGTCGAAAAGACCGTCGCCTTCATCCTCGACAGCCAGAAGAACTTCTAGGCCTTAGCTCCTGGACTCAATTGATGGAAATCACGCGGGGGCGGCGGACAACCGCCGCCCTTCGCGTTCGGGGGGAACCGTGGAAACTTTCTATTCCTTGTTCGACCGCTTGATCGCGCTCACCGCGGCGCTGGTACGCATCGTCTGCATCGTGCTGGCCACGGCGCTGTTCGCCATCGTCATCGCCGCCGTCGTGTTCCGCTATTGCTTCGGCCAGGCGGTATCGTTGACCGAAGAAGTGCCGCGCTATCTCCTGATCTGGATTTCGTTTCTCGGCGCCGCGAGCTGCGTGCTGCGGCGCGAGCATGTCGGTTTCGACGTGCTGTTCTACGCGCTGCCGAAGCGTCCCCGCAAAGCGCTGGGCGTCTTCCTCAGCCTCCTCGTGTTCGGCTTCGGCTGGGTGATTTTCCGCTACGGCATCACCTTCGTGCAGGATTTCGGCTCCGACCTGATGGAGACGATCCCCTATACGAACTACTGGTACTACCCGGCGATGCCGATCTCCGGCTTTCTCATCATGCTGTTCTCGGTCAAGGTCATCATCGACGAGGTGCGCAGCGCGGACGCCGGCGCCATCGCCGGCTCCTCGGTCGAGACCGTCGGCATGGAGCAGCGGTCATGACGCTCGCTATTCTCGGTCTCGCCTTCCTTGTCCTGACGCTGGTCGGCCTGCCGATCTCGTTTGCCGTCGGCGTTGCCTCGGTGATCGCGACCTTCCTGCTGCCCGGCGTCGACAACGCCACCATCGTGCAGCGGATGCTGACCGCGATTAATACCTTCCCGCTGCTTGCGGTGATCTTCTTCGTGTTCGCCGGCGTGCTGATGGCCAAAGGCGGCATCGCCCGCCGTCTGGTGATGATGGCCGAAGTGCTGGTCGGCTGGCTGCCCGGTTCGCTCGCCCAGATCGTCTGCGTGGCATCGATGTTCTTCGGCGGCGTCACCGGCTCGGCGGTCGCCGAAGTCTCCTCCATCGGCGCCATGATGATCCCGGCGATGGAGAAGGACGGCTATTCGCGGCGCTTCGCCACCGCCATCGTGCTGATGGCCGCGACCATGGGCCCGATCATCCCGCCCTCGATCGGCATGATCGTGTTCGCCCACGTTGCCGGCAATGTCTCGATCGCCGCGTTGTTCCTGGCCGGCGTCGTGCCCGGCGTGCTGATCGGCGTATCGCTGATGGCCGCCTCGTTCGTCCACGGCAAGCTGTATCACCGCAAGGAGCTGCCGGTCATTCCGCTGCGCCAGAAGATCGTCCGCGTCATCGACGGCATGGCCGGCGTCTTTACCATGGTGATCATTCTCGGCGGCATCATTTCCGGCGTCTTCACCGCCACCGAAGCCGGCGCCGCCGCCGCGGTCTATGCGCTCATCCTCACGGTGTTCGTCTACAAGGAGATCAAGCTCTCCCAGCTGCCGGAGATCATGTGGGAATGCTGCCTGACCAACGCCGTGGTGATGATGCTGATCGCCACCTGTTCGGTGTTCTCATGGATTCTCACTTACGAGAACCTGCCCACGCTGCTGGCCGAGAACTTCTTCAACCTGATCCAGTCGAAGTGGGCCTTCCTGCTCATCCTCAACGGCTTCCTGCTGGTCGTCGGCATGTTCATCGACATGACGCCGGCGCTGATCATGCTGGTGCCGATGCTCATGCCGCTGGCGATAAAATTCGACATCAACATGGTCCATCTCGGCCTGATCATGGTGATCAACCTCGCCTTCGGCCTGACCACGCCGCCCGTCGGCACGGCGCTGTTCGTCGCGCTCAAGGTCGGCAGGATCTCGATGGAGAAGCTGTTGCCGCCGCTGCTGCCGCTGCTCGCCTGCATGTGCGTGGTCCTGCTGCTTGTCACCTATGTGCCGTCCGTCTACGAATGGCTGCCGCGGATGCTCGGGCTCATGAAGTAACGCGCATGATCCCGGAACGCGGGAACCGGTTTCCGGATAAGATCATGCGCAAGACATGCGAAAGACATGCGCAAGAAATGCGCAAGAAATGCGCCACAAATGAATAAGGATTGGAATGATGGTCACTGAAATCGCACAGATCGACGTCAAGCCGGGCATGGAGGCCGAATTCGAGAGCGGCGTCACCAAGGCCGCGCCGGTGTTCAAGCGCGCCAAGGGCTGCAACGCCATGCGGCTCGAACGCTCGGTGGAAAAGCCGCAGCGCTACCGGCTGTTCGTGCAATGGGCGACGCTGGAAAACCACACCGTCGATTTCCGCAACTCGCCGGACTTCCAGGAATGGCGCAAGCTGGTCGGCCATTGCTTCGCCGTGCCGCCCGAAGTCGAGCACGTCACGGAGGTGGTGAAGGGTTTCTGACCGTTCACCACACACTCCGTCATGCCCGGCCTTGTGCCGGGCATCCACGACTTCCTTCTCGATAACCAAAGACGTGGATGGCCGGGACAAGCCCGGCCATGACGGGTTTAATCAAGCCGCCTGCCCGCAGCCTTGCGGCTTGAACACCCGCTCCGTCTGCGGCGGATATTTCGCGAGCTTGGCCGAAGGGCGCACCGGCCGGCGCTCGAGATTGCCGCCGCAGTTCGGGCAGACGCCGTGAAGCCGGGTCTCGACGCAGTCGCGGCAGAACGTGCACTCGAAGGTGCAGATCATCGCGTCCGTCGCCTCCGGCGGCAGATCCTTGTCGCAGCATTCGCAATTCGGGCGCAGAGCGAGCATGGCGGCTTTTCCTCCGTCGGCGGCAATTGAGCGATCCTGTTAAGCGTCCATTGACAACACCGGCACGGCATTCGGTCGGCTTAACGGTACACCAGTATATTCGCGGTTGTATTGGGCCGTCACGACAGGAAACGCCAATGACCGCTCTGCGCAGCCTCGGCCTTCCCGCGTTTCTGTTCGCCCTTGCCTTTCTGGCGTTCGACTACGCACAACATCCGGGCCGCTACCATGAGGTGCTCGTGGTCGCGAAGGTGAAGCCGCTCAAGCCCGATGCGAGCCTGCCGACCTTCTCGCAGGTCACCTCGGACCTTCGCGGCAAAAAAACGAGCCGCACCGAGGCGTCGTCGCCGTGGGGGCCGAACGAACCCATCTTCAAGAAGACACGGGACAGCAAGCGCGAGTCGCTGCTCGGTCAGCTCTACCAGCCCTGGAGCGCCTATTGCTCGGAGGAAGGCCGCAAGCGGCTCGCCGAATCGCTCGACGGTTATTTCTGGACGCGCGGCGGCGAGCACATTGGCTATCCCAAGAAGTTCGGCGCGGCTGGCGAGGAATACATCAAGCAGGAATGGTCGACGCCCGACGACAGGCGCATCGAGGCGCGCCTCACCGATCTTTACGAACGCGGCTACATCGACCTGAAAGCCGTCAAATCCTATAACGTCCCGCGCATCCAGGCCGTGCTGAACGGCGCCGCCGTGCGGGCGCGGCCCTGCAGCGGCTGAAGCGGCATCCGGGCAAGACACCACTGCCTAAAATCGGCTAATGTCCCTCATCCGGGGGGACGAATCCGATGATGACAGCGATTTTCGCGACGATGTTTCTCGCTCTTCTGGCGGGATGGCTCGGGCGCAGTGCCATCGCCGTCGGCATTCTGATCGTCTGCCTCGCGCTGTCGGTGTGGCTGTTTCTGTTCGAGATCTACAGCCCGGCAACCGGCTTCCGTATGCCCTGGCTGCAGACCGAGCTTGGCGCCCCGGCGCCTTGCGCCGCCTCTTGCGCCGCGCGGGAGGCCTGAATGCTGTCCAGCCCGACCACGAGCCGCGCCTTCGGATTTCTCGGCCATCTCTATCTGCTGCTGATGCTGCTCGTCATCGCCGGCGTCCTCACCGCGGCCATGGTGATGCAATACGCCTTCGGCGAACTGCCCTGCCCGCTCTGCCTGTTGCAGCGCGTGGCGCTGTTCGGCGTCTGCTTCGCCATCATCCTGAGCCTGCGCGAAGACGACACGGCGCGCATGACGGGCCTCGGCCTGGTGTTCTCGATCTTTTTGCTGATCGTTTCGGTGCGGCAGACGCTGCTCGACATCTATCCGCGGCCGGGCCACGACTATATCGGCACCGCGGTGCTCGGCCTGCATATGCCCGTCTGGTCGGTTCTGATCGCGCTGGCGCTGCTCGCCGGCTATGCCGTGAAACTCATCGCCTTCGGCGACACCCAGCGCCCGCATTTGTCTTCATACCCGGCGCTGCAGCGCGCGGCCGCGGTGGCGTCGGTCTATGTCATCGTGCTGTGCGCCATCAATCTCGGCTCGGTCGTCGTGCAGTGCGGCTTCGATCAATGCCACACCGACAGCTACCGGATGCTGGAGAAAATGCGCTGAGCGGTCAAAGCTTCCGCCCGAGCACGACGCCGGTCACGATCGCCGTGGTCAGCGCCTGCACCATGCGCTCGCGCGAGCCTTCGCGCAGCGCATCCGCCGCTTCGTTCACCGCGCGCTCGGTGGCGGCGATGGTTTCGGCGACCGCGTCGGTGTCGGTCGCCGCCGCCTTTTGCGCCGGAGCCGGCTTGCGCGCCGCGCCCAAGGCGAAGATCAGAAGGATCATCGCGACCAGAAGATTGCCGCCGGCTATGGCGGCGAGCGACGTTAGGGTGCCGAGCGTCTGTTGCAGATAGACGAACAGAAACGCCAGCGCGCTGACGAAGGCGGCGAACAGCATGGCAAAAGCCGCCAGCGCCAGCAGCGCGCGCAACGTCAGGCGGCGCAGCACGCGGCCGATTTCGGCGGCGATCGCATCGATGATCAGGCCGACCATCAATGCCTCCGCAGCATGAGGCCGAGCAACACGCCCAAGCCCACCGCGCCGGCAATCACCGTGCGCGGATTGTCGCGCGCATAGGCTTCGACATTGTCGATCGCCGACTGCGCCTCACGGCGGCCGGTCTGCTTCAACGTTTCCTTGATGGCGTCGAGGTCGCCCTGCAGCCGGCGCAACTGCGCAGTGAGGTCCTCGCTTGGGGCCTGATCGGACATGGTCGCGTCTCCTGCAAAGGAGCAGGATAACACAAAGCGCCCCGGCGCGTGATTGCGTTGAATCAAGCTCGGCCGGCGCGCCTTTCGCGGCGTTACGACGCCACCCGCCGCCGCTCGTATTCCGCCTGCGCGTAGTGTTCGCGCTTGGCTTCCAGCATCGCCATATCGGCGCGCTTGACCACCGCCTCCAGCCGTTCGCCGGCTTCGCTGGTGGCGATGCCCATCGACAGGCTGAGCGGCAGGTCGGTGTAGAACTCGTTGTTGATGACGACGAGATCGTTGATCACCTTCATCATCGCTTCGGCCTCGGCGCGCTCGACGCCAGGCAGAATCACGGCGAATTCGTCGCCGCCGATACGCGCGGCGCGGGCCGGCCTGTCGACGATGGAGTTGAGCACCTCGCCGGCGCGGCGCAACAGACTGTCGCCGGCGGCATGGCCGAGTTCGTCATTGGCCGCCTTCAGCCCGTTGAGATCGACCATGATGATGCTCACCGGCAACGGGCCCTTGCGCTCGAGACGGTTGAGTTCGTCGGCGAAGAACGAGCGGTTGCACAATTTGGTCAGCGCGTCGTGGCTGCCGAGATACTCGAGATAGGCCTCGGCCTTCTTGCGCGCGGTGATGTCGGTAAGCGCGATCTGCACCAGCGACCAGTCGTGCTCGCGATCCGGAAACACGGAGAACTGCAACAGCAGATTCAGCCTGGTGCCATCGAGCGTGTAGTTGACCACCTCGCGCTGCTGGAACAGCTTGCCGTTCCACAGATCGATGAGCTGCTCGCGAAAGCACGGCTCCATTTCGTCGCGCATGACCGACGACAGGCTGCGCAGCAGCGTCGCCTTGTCCGGCGCGCCGAACAGTTCGAGCGTGTGGCGGTTGACGTCGACGATGCGGATTTCGCTGATGCAGCGCTGCACGAATTCCTCGTGCACGTCGGTGAAGACGCGCAAATCGGTGATGCCCTGCATCCGCACTTCGTCGATCAGGCGCTTGACGCCGGAAAAATCCTCGACCCAGAGCGACACCGGCGAGTGCGCGAACAGGCCCCGCGCATAATTTTCGCTGCCGATCAGCAGGCGGCGGGCATCCTCGCGGTCGGTGACGTCCTCGGTCGACAGCAGCACGCGCGACCAGCTGTCCTCGTGGCCGGGCAGGATCGTTGCCTTGAGCTGGATATCGAGCCGGTCGCCACCGAGCGTGTAGTTGACCGCATTGCTTGAGAACTCGGTTTTGCCCTCCCAGAGCTGCACCAGTTCTTCGATATGGGTCGTCAGCATGTCGTCGCGGAACACGCGGTCGAGACTGCCGACCAGTTGACCGACCGTTTTCGCGCCGTACAGGTCCAGCGTCTTTTGATTGACCTGGATGAGCCTGATCCGGCTGGCGCATTCCTTGACGCGCGCCGGATGGCCGGTGAGGTGCTCGCGCAGCGAGGTGACGCCGGCGCGGCGCCAGCCGTCGAACAGCGCCTTCACGCCGCTGTAATCCTCGAGCCACAGCGCCACCGGCGCGAGATCGAAAATGCCGATACCGGCGCCGGCGCCCGCGCTAGCGTTGCGGTTGGCGGCTGCGGCGCTGGCGGATGAAATGGAGAGCGCGTCTGTCATGGCGGTTTATGTGCAATCCTAGGTGATTCTCGGCGGGCTGGCATGCGTCTGCGTCCTTTGTGGCACGCCGACAGTGAGCAAATTGCTTACACGCACGCCTGAACCTTGATGGGTCATCAAGCGCATGGTTCGCGTGCCGGCCGTGACTGCTGACTGAAACCGTCAGCAGCCGGCGGCCGATCGCGGGCGCGTCCCTTCCCTCGCTCCGGGACTCGCCCCATATTCCGCCCATGGCCAAATCCCCTCCTAAAAAGCCCAAAGACCCCGCGAAACCGACCCGCGCCAAGGCGAACCGCCCGGATTCCCCGGCGGTTCCGCAGGCGCTCGCCGATATCCTCAATCCGGCCCTGAACAAGGGCACCGCGGGCATGGGTTCCGGCACCGGCGCGAACTCGGGCCTGCAACAGCCGCCGGATAATTCCTGGGACCGCCGCGCCGGCAACGCCGCCGAGTACATGGCGCGCAAATCGGCGAAGGGATTCGAGGAAGCGCCACAGGCTGATTTCGACGGCCCGTCGGTCACCGGCCTCGACCCGAAGCTGGCCGACGAGCTCGGCCTGTCCGACGAACTGAAATATCGCCTGCCGAAAGCCGACCTGCCGACGGGCCCCGGCGGCCTGTCGTCGATGGGCGTCGCCGCCACCGCGGAGTCGCTGGAGAACCTGCTGCGCGAAGGCCGGCCCGAATTCGCCACCGCCAGCCAGGTGTGGACGCCGCACCGTCCGCCGCGCCCGGAGAAATCCGAAGGCGGGCTCAAGTTCGTCATCAAGTCGGATTTCGAGCCGAAGGGCGACCAGCCCAACGCCATCAAGGAGCTGGTCGAGGGCGTCAACCGCCACGACCGCACCCAAGTTCTGTTGGGCGTCACCGGCTCCGGCAAGACCTTCACCATGGCCAAGGTGATCGAACAGACCCAGCGTCCGGCCCTCATCCTGGCGCCGAACAAGACGCTCGCGGCGCAGCTTTATGGTGAGTTCAGGTCGTTCTTCCCCGACAATGCGGTCGAGTATTTCGTCTCCTATTACGACTACTACCAGCCGGAAGCCTACGTCCCGCGCACCGACACCTATATCGAGAAGGAATCCTCGATCAACGAGCAGATCGACCGCATGCGCCATTCGGCGACGCGCTCGCTGCTCGAGCGCGACGACGTCATCATCGTCGCCTCGGTGTCGTGCATTTACGGCATCGGCTCGGTCGAAACCTATTCGGCCATGACCTTTACATTGAAGCAGGGCGGCAAGACCGATCAGCGCCAATTGATGGCCGATCTCGTGGCGCTGCAGTACAAGCGCACGCAGGGCGATTTCTTCCGCGGTTCGTTCCGCGTGCGCGGCGACACCATCGACATCTTCCCGGCGCATTATGAAGACCGCGCCTGGCGCGTGCATCTGTTCGGCGACGAGATCGAGAAGATCGAGGAGATGGACCCGCTCACCGGCGCCAAGACCGACGAGCTGGAGTTCGTGAAGATCTACGCCAACTCGCATTACGTCACGCCGCGCCCGACGCTGATCCAGGCCATGAACTCGATCAAGTCCGAGTTGCACGGGCGCCTGCAGCAGCTCAACGCCGCCGGCCGCCTGCTCGAAGCGCAGCGCCTCGAACAGCGCACGCGCTACGACCTCGAAATGATGGAAGCCACCGGCTCCTGCGCCGGCATCGAGAACTATTCGCGTTATCTCACCGGCCGCCGACCCGGCGAGCCGCCGCCGACCTTGTTCGAATATGTGCCGGACAACGCGCTGGTGTTCGCCGATGAATCGCACGTCACCGTGCCGCAGATCGGCGGCATGTTCCGCGGCGACTTCCGGCGCAAGGCGACGCTGGCCGAATACGGCTTCCGTCTGCCCTCCGCCATGGATAACCGGCCGCTGCGCTTCGAGGAATGGGACGCGATGCGGCCGCAGACCGTCGCCGTGTCGGCGACGCCGTCGGGCTGGGAGCTGAACGAGAGTGGCGGCGTGTTCGTCGAGCAGGTCATCCGCCCGACCGGCCTGATCGATCCGCCGGTCGAGGTGCGCCCGGCACGCACGCAGGTCGACGACCTGGTCGGCGAGGTGCGCGATGTGTCGCGCAAGGGCTATCGCTCGCTCATCACCGTGCTGACCAAACGCATGGCCGAGGACCTCACCGAATATCTGCACGAGCAGGGCATTCGCGTGCGCTACATGCACTCCGACATCGACACGCTGGAACGCATCGAGATCATCCGCGACCTGCGGCTCGGCGCCTTCGACGCGCTGGTCGGCATCAATCTGCTGCGCGAAGGCCTCGACATTCCGGAATGCGCGCTGGTCGCCATTCTCGATGCCGATAAGGAAGGCTTCCTGCGCAGTGAGACTTCGCTGGTGCAGACCATCGGCCGCGCCGCGCGCAATGTCGACGGCAAGGTCATTCTCTATGCCGACCAGGTCACTGGCTCGATGCAGCGCGCCATGGACGAGACCACGCGCCGCCGCGAGAAGCAGGTCGAATACAACACAGCCAACGGCATCACGCCGGAGAGCGTCAAGAAAGGCATCTCCGACATTCTCGACAGTGTCTATGAGCGCGACCATGTGCTGATTTCGACCGGCAAGGGCAGCGAAGGCGAGTTCGGCGACGCCGCCACCATTGGCCATAATTTCGAGACGGTGCTGTCCGATCTCGAAACCCGCATGCGCGAAGCCGCCGCCGATCTCGACTTCGAGGAGGCCGCGCGCCTGCGCGACGAGCTCAAGCGCCTGCGCCAGACCGAACTGGCCGTGGTCGACAATCCGACCGTGCGCAATGTGATGCTGACGCAGGACCCGAAGTTGCGAAGGGCCGCCAGCGGCAAGGCCCCGCGCGGCCGCGCTTCGTCTTCACCCTCCCCCTTGCGGGGAGGGTCGGACGCCGATGGCGTCCGGGGTGGGGGTCAAGGCGACCCCACCGCCCGCCCACACAAACCGGTGCTCGACGAAATGGGCATCGCCAACTGGCACGAATTCAAGCCGGCGCGGAAAGGTGAAGCCCCAAAAGCGCGAAGCGCGCCTGAAGGGCCAAAAGCGCGAAGCGCGTCTGATTCTCCAAGAAAGCCGACCCTCGATGAGATGGGTCCCGGTGTTGAATCCGTTCCCGCCCGCAAGACCGAAGGCCCGCGCTCGACCATGGGCAAGCCGGGCCAGCGCGGCGGGTTCAGGGCGAATAAGAAGGGGCGGTAGCGGCAGCGCCGTTACGGAAACCGGCGCAATACATGCGATCGGCGACCCGGAACACAATTTAAGCAAGATTGAAACGCTGATATCCTCGTCAGGGGCGTCTTGTGGGCGACGAGCGCGGCAGCTACGCTTGAATGCCGGGCTTGTTGGGCCTGAGGTGCCGTCATGAAAATGAGCCGGCTCGGTTATTTTTCCGAGTTTTTACTTTTCCCGCCATTGCTCGTCTTCGCGGTGCTGCTTGCATTTCGCGGCTCGACGCCGCTGCATCCCATCAGCATGGCCGCCGTCTATGTCGCGGGGCTGGTCGCCTGGACATTGATCGAATACTGGCTGCATCGCGCCGTGTTTCATCACGCGCCGATCCTGTCGCAGATCCACGAGCTTCATCATAACTTCCCGCAGGACCTGATCGGCACGCCCGGCTGGGCCAGCGCATCGATCGGCGTGGTCCTGGTTGCCGGCCCGTTATACGCCGTGCTCGGATTTGACCTGGGTGTTGCGGCGACGGCCGGACTTGCCACGGGCTATCTGTGGTACGTGTTCGTGCATTACGCCACCCATCACTGGCGCCCGCGCCGCAATTCCTATCTTTACCGCGCGCGGCTGCGCCATGCCCGCCACCACCATTTATCCCATAGCGGCAATTTTGGCGTGACCACCGGCCTGTGGGATTACGTCTTCGGCACGTCGCTCGAAACGCGCGCGTCGCATCTGGCCGACGCCAAGTGAAGGGCTGACGAAATGAGCCCCGGCGCGGAAGGGCCAGGAAAAAGAATCGGCCTGTACCCGACCATGGGCAAGCCGGGCCAGAGGGGCGGGTTCAGGACGAACAAGAAGCGCGGGCGATAGCCGCCATCATGTCAGACATCGGCATCCTCAGCAGTCCATCCGACATCGCGTTTCTGGTTCTGTTGTTCTGCGGTCCCGCGCTGCCCGTCGGCGCCATCGTCGGCGCGGTGGCGTGGCGGCGGCGCCGTATATCACCGGCGCGGGCTTGGGCCTAACGCTCTGCGCCATCGGCTGGGGCGTTATCGCCGGAATTTTTTAGCTGATCTCGAAGACCGGCATCCCTCTCCGGTCACTCCCGCGAAGGCGGGGGTCCAGCCTTTGGCCTATGACTGGGTCCCCGCTTCAGCGGGGACGAACGGAGTTTGCTCAAGAGCCGCGCAGCAAGCTCGGACGGCCGGGCAGGCCGGGGCGGGGCGGGGCGGGGCGGGTTCAAGAAGCGAGCTTATATTAATAGCTTAGAGGCATTATTGATTTTACACAACTTTTAAGAGTACTGTTATGGGTGGCATTATTGGGGGCACATATGCGCACGATGACTACATTTGCGTTGATTTTTTCGAACGCCTGCTTGTTTTTTGTCGGTCAAGTAACAGCACAAAGTTTGATGCCACCGCCCGTCACAGGCAATTGGCGAATTGGTCAAGGACCGCCTTGCCCTAATCCAAGTAATCATCATTGCAATACACCTAATCAACTCTTTGCCTACGATTTGATCCCGATCGATCTCGGCGGCAGAATGATAAATTGCATCGGTGCCCCAATCAGGTCGCCCGTGAATGGCTCGGTTATCGAAGTTTTGGATGGGATTCCAAACGGCGTACATGGTGCGCATCCGGCCGGCAATCACATTGTGATTCAGGCGGCGCCGTCTCGGTACCTTTTGTTGGCTCATTTTAGCCCGGGGACGATCAGCGTCGCTCAAGGTGCAACTGTTTCCGCCGGGCAAGTCGTTGGCGCTTGCGGCAATACTGGCCAATCGTCAGCGCCTCATCTTCACATACACATGCAACAACAGCCCAATCCTCTCATACTTGGGTCGCCTGGTGTCCCGATTGTGTTCCAACAGATCAATATTTGGTCTCCGCCTATGGGCTGCGTCCTCCGTACAAACTATACGCCAGTCGCTGGCGACATCATCTGTCAGCAACCATAGCGAACAGGCAGCGCCTGCTTGTGACGTCGAATAGAAAAATAAATCGACCGCTTCATCCCGGCGAAATCCTGCGCGAGGAATTCCTGCGTCCGCTCGATCTGTCGCCCGGCGCACTGGCCAAGGCGATGGGCGTGCCGCGCACGCGTGTCGGGCGCATCGCCGCCGAGACCAGCGGCATCACCGCCGACACCGCCTTGCGCCTGAGCAAGGCGCTCGGCACCTCGGCACAGCTCTGGCTCAATCTGCAGAACCGCTTCGACATCGAAACCGCCGAACGCGCCATCGGCAAGGAATTGGGCAGGATCGTGCGCGTCGTCAGCGACGCGGCAGCCTGAGGCGGCCGCCATCCCCCTCATGGCCGGGCATGACGGCACCCTCCGTCATTCCGGGGCGCGCGTGAAACGCGCGAACCCGGAATCCAGATGCGACCGCGAACGTGGCGCTGGATTCCGGGTCCGGCCCTACGGACCGTCCCGGAATGACGGAATTTATCCCTTGACTTTAATTCCTACTAGGTCAATATTCCCGTGCATCCCGCCCCGACGACGAGGGGTGTCTGATCAGCGTCTCCAGATGCTGGGGCGGGAAGCGGTGGTCCGCGGGTTGCGCCGGAGATGCGGCGTTGGTTTACCCCCCGACAGGCCCAAGCCGCTCGCTCCCGCTGCGCTTACCGCGCAGCACGGGAAATCGAAACGTCTGCGTCAAAGGGCGATAAGTCCCGGGCCGCCGGACGGTCTCCCCACCAGGAGGCCGGCATGCGGTCCGCGGTGGAAGGCCCGGCGGC
Source organism: Pseudolabrys sp. (assembly GCA_041662425.1). Taxonomy (GTDB): domain Bacteria; phylum Pseudomonadota; class Alphaproteobacteria; order Rhizobiales; family Xanthobacteraceae; genus Pseudolabrys. The sequence continues at coordinate 19,126 of JBAZSM010000039.1, read as the reverse complement.
GCAGCGCCATAGAATCCGAAGCGGTGGATAGCAACTGGTCCAGAGTCCACCGGGGGTCGAGCGGAGCAAGCCTTAAAACATCGCGTGCGGGACGCCGGGGAACCGGCAATCTCGTGGTGACTATGTCTGTGCACTATTACCAAAACCATCGTGCACAGAGCTGCGGGGCTGTTGTGGCCCCGGCGTTCCGCGCGCCCTCGTTCGCGCATGTCGGGCCTGCCCGATATGCGCAATGAAAAGCGAGGCGCAGAGAATGAAGGCTTGGGAATACGGCTCGCCCGGGGCCGCAAACAACACGGGCGATGAATCACGCCCGCACTTCTTATCCCTCCCCGACTTCGGGGAGGATGGCGAGCGAAGTGAGACGGGTGGGGAGCAGCATGCGCAACAAGCCACCCCACCCGTCCCCGCGCAAAGCGCGGAGACACCCTCCCCAAAGTCGGGGAGGGATAAGAAAAATATCAAATCTGCTGCAGCAGCGTCTCGCCGCCCGAGATGTCGCACTTGCCGGGGCCGTCCTCGACATTGAGCTGCTTCACGGTGCCGTCGTCGACCAGCATCGAATAGCGCTTGGAGCGAATGCCGAGCACCGGCAGCGCGCCGTCGAATTCCATGCCCACCGCCTTGGTGAATTCGGCGCTGCCATCGGCGAGGAAATCGATCTTGCCGTCGCCGCCCGATTTCTCGGCCCAGGCCTTCATGACGAAGGGATCGTTCACCGACACGACTGCGATGGTGTCGACGCCCTTGGCCTTGAAGGCGGCGATGTTGTTGAGGAAGCTCGGCATGTGCAGGTTCGAGCAGGTCGGCGTGAAGGCGCCGGGCACCGCGAACAGCGCGACCTTCTTGCCCTTGAACACCTCATCGGTGGTCTTCGGCTTCGGGCCTTCGGCGGTCATCACACGGAACGTGGCGCTAGGCATCTTGTCGCCGACCTTGATGGACATGGGTTTCCTCTTGAATTGGTTCGGATCGTAATACCGGGCGGCAACCTAGGCCGCGCGCGGCGATTAGTCGAGATGGGTCGTGACCTCGAAGGCGCGGCCGCCTTCGACCACCGTGAAGGTGAGATCGTACGAACCCTTCGGGCTCAGCCCCGGCGGCAGGCCGTCGAGTTCGAAACCGAACTGGCGGTGACCGGCCGGCGCGCCCTGCGCCGGCTTGGGAACGGGCAAGGCCCATTCGGGCGACGGCCCTTCGACGAAGATGGCGACCGGCGCATCGCCATTGCTCTTGAGATCGACGGCGACCAGCGGCTTGGCCGCGTCGTTGACGCGGCGCGCGGTCAGACCGATATCGGTGGCGGACACTTTCTTCGGCACGCTCGCCTCGGCCGCGGCCAGCGCCGTGTCCTGCGTGCTCGGGGCAGCGCCCATCGGCAACTCCGCCTTGCCTTCGGCCGGAATGCAGAGCTTCTCGCACACCGCATAATCGATCTTGAGCCGCGCGATCACCGGCCTGGCCGGATCCTTCGGCACGATCTCGACCGGGAAGATCACGCTGTCTTTATAACCGATCGAATTGCCGCTCTCGTCGCTGAACAGATGCGGCGCCGGGAAGCTGACCTTCGCCGCCTTGATATTGTCGGAGCCGGCGAAGCTGAAGCGCGGCGGCACGCCGGAATCGCCCGGGTAGCGCCAGTAGGTATGCCAGTTCGGCTGCAGCTTGACCTCGATGCCGGCGCGCAGCGCGTCGCCGTTGCCGGCGCCGGCCCCGTTCGAGCCGGCGATGAGGCGCACCGCGGATTTCGAATCCTGGCTCCACGCCGAGGCGTCGGCGGCCCGCGCGGGCTTGTCGAGTGTGGTGACGAACGCGACCGCGGCAGCGCCGATCGCAAGGCTGATCCGATAAAACGTCATGAGGCTAGGTCTAGTGAGGGATGGCATCGCGCGCCATTGAATTCATTGTGAGCAGACGTGAACATCATATAGGCAACCGCCGGGCAACGCATCGATTCTGCCACAATTGGAGCCTATAATAGCGCGGTGCTCGCACCGGCGCGGGCGCCGGTTCGTTTGCAAACACCGGCCAATCGGATAACATTTCTTCATGGCAGCGACGCGACCCACCAAACCGTCCGGCAAATCCTCGACTGACAAGTCGTCGACCGACAAGTCGTCGGCGGACGAGTCTTCCATCGGCAAATCGTCGCTGGGCAAGCCGGCGCGCCGCAAGACCTCGCGCCGCTCGACGGCGTCGGCGACGCCGCTGGCGCGCGGCTATCTCGATGGACAGATGTTGATCGCGATGCCGGCGATGAGCGACGAGCGCTTCGCCCGCGCGGTGATTTATGTCTGCGCGCATTCCAGCGAAGGCGCGATGGGCATCGTCGTCAATCAGCCGGCGGCCAACATCAAGTTTCCCGATCTCCTGGTGCAGCTCGAAGTCATTCCGTCGGAGGAGCGCATCGAGTTGCCGCCGGACGCCGGCGAGGTGAAGGTGCTCAAGGGCGGCCCGGTCGAAACCGGGCGCGGCTTCGTTCTGCACTCGGCCGATTTCTTCATCGAGAATTCGACGCTGCCGATCGACGAAGGCATCTGCCTGACGGCGACGCTCGATATTCTCAAGGCCATCGCCACCGGCAACGGTCCGGAAAGCGCGATTCTCGCGCTCGGTTATGCGGGCTGGGCGCCGGGCCAGCTCGAGCAGGAAATTCAGCAGAACGGCTGGCTGCATTGCGCAGCCGACAGCGAATTGATCTTCGGCGAAGACAATGGCGCCAAATACAACAAGGCGCTGCGCAAGATCGGCATCGATCTCAGCCACCTGTCGAGCGAAGCCGGCCACGCTTGACCGGCAGCGTCACTCCGACGCGATCTTGAGTGTACGCGGCCGCGCCGGCTTTTCGATCAGCAGACCGAGCGCTTCTTCCGACGTCATCGGCTCACCGAAAGCAAAGCCCTGCGCGTATTCGCAGCCCATCTGGTAGAGTTCGACCGCATCGCTGTCGGTCTCGGCGCCTTCGGCGACCACTTCCATGCCGAGGTCGTGCGCCAGCGCGATGATCGAGCGCAGGATCACCGGCCGCGTGCCGCGCGAGGTCGTGCGCACGAAGGACTGGTCGATCTTGATGGTATCGAACGGGAAGCGCTGCAGATAAGCCAGCGACGAATGCCCGGTGCCGAAGTCGTCGAGCGACAGGCCGGCGCCGAGCTCCTTGATGCGGGTCAGCATCTGCGCGGCGTGTTCGGGGTTTTCCATCACCAGCGATTCAGTAATCTCAAGCTTCAGCGTGCCGCGCGTCAGCGGCGTGCGCGACAGGACGCCGCGCAGATCCTGAATGAGGTCGTGACGCAGAAGCTGCCGCGACGAGACGTTGACGCTGGCAAAGACGGGCTCGTGCCCCTTCGGCAATTCCGACTGCCAGTGCGATAGTTGCTTGGCGGTGTGATCGAGCACGAACAGGCCGAGATCGACGATCAGGCCGATTTCCTCGGCGATCGAAATGAATTCGGCCGGCGACAGACGCCCCATCTTGGGATGATCCCAGCGCGCCAGTGCCTCGAAGCCGGCAATGGCGCGATCCTCCAGGCGTACGATCGGCTGGAACAGCACCTTGATTTCGTGGCGCTCGATGGCGCGGCGCAACTCGGATTCCATCGTCAGGCGGTCGGTCTTGCGCGCGCGCATCGCCGGCTTGAAGATTTCGATGCGGTCGCCGCCGATGCGCTTGGCGTAATACATCGCCAGTTCGGCGTCCTTGAGCACTTCCTCGGTGCGATGCGGCACGCCCTCGGCGAGCGCGAGACCGATCGACGCGGTGAGGAAGATTTCGCGATCGTTGAAGGCGATGGGCGCGCGCAGCGCGCGGCGCAGCGTCTCGGCGAAGGCGACGATGCGCGCCGGCTCGCGCTCGGACAGCAGAATGATGGCGAACTGATCGCCGGACAGGCGCGCCAACGTATCCTGCGGCTTGAGCGCGCGGCCGAGACGGCGGGCGATGGTCAGCAAAATGGAATCGCCCACGGCGATGCCGACCGAGTCGTTGACCTGCTTGAAGCGGTCGAGATCGATCACCATCACCGACGGCCGGATATTGCTGTCGGACCGCGCGAAGGCGAAGGCGGCCTCCATGCGGTCGATGAACAATTCGCGGTTCGGCAGACCGGTGAGATTGTCGTGCACGGCGTCAAACAGCAGGCGTTCTTCGGCATTCTTGAAATCGGTGACATCGGTCAACGTGCCGACCACCCGCACCACCTCGCCATCGGAACCGACCACCGGCCGCGCCTTGAGCGTGAACCACATGTAATGGCCATCGGCAGACCGCAGCCGGAAATCCTGCGTCAGGCGGCCGCGGCGCTGCTCCAGCACGCTGTCGAGCGAGGCGCGGAAGCGATCGCGGTCGAGAGAATGCAGGATGTCGAGCCAGTTCGCCGCTGGACCCTCAAGCGCGCCGCGCTTGAGCCCGAGGGCATGCTCGGTTTCCGGGCTGGTGAAAATCTTGTCGGCTGAGACATCCCAGTCCCAGATCATGTCGCCCGCGCCGGTCAGCGCCAGAGCGCGGCGCTCGACGTCCGAGACAATGCCGTGGGTGATGCCGCCGGCGAAAGCGTGCTGCATCACCGTGAAACCGATCAGCATGACGATCAGCACCAGGCCGCCGAGCAAGGCCGGGCCTATGATGTCATTCGTAACGGCGCCGGTGACGGCAAGGCCCGCGGTGAAGGTCCACACCACCAGCAGGATCCAGGTCGGGATCAGCAAAACAGCGCGGTCAAAGCCATGGGTCGAGAGATAAATGACGAGCGCCAGACCCATCACCGCGATGCCGGCGAGCGAGATACGCGCGATGCCGGCCGCGACCGCCGGATCGAACACCGCCACCGCGACGAGCGCACCAAGCGCCTGGAGCCAGGCGATGGTGATGTGGGCATAGCGGACGTGCCAGCGCGATAGATTGAGATAGGCGAACAGGAAGACAAGCAATGTCGCCGACAGAATCGCTTCGCCCGACGCGCGCCAGACGCGCTCGGCGCCAGCCGACATGTCGAACACCTTGCCCCAGAAGCCGAAGTCGATGCCGATATAGATCAGCACCGCCCAGCCGAGCGCGGCCGCGGCCGGGAACATGACCGAGCCCTTCACCACGAACAGGATCGTGAGAAACAGCGCGAGCAGACCGGCAATACCGATGACGATGCCCTGATAGAGCGTGAACGAGTTGACCTTGTCCTTGTAGGCGTCCGGCTCCCACAGATAGATCTGCGGCAGGTTGTTGGTGCGCAGTTCCGCGACGAAGGTGATCACCGTGCCGGGGTCGAGCGTGACGCGGAAGATGTCGGCGGTGGTGTTTTCCTGCCGCACCGGGCGGTCGCCGGAGGACGGCGTGATGCCAGCGACGCGTGACAGGCCGAGATCGGGCCAGATCAGCCCCGAGCCGACCATGCGGTAGTGCGGCACGACAATGAGGCGGTCGATCTGCTCATCGGAATTGTTGGTCAGCGCGAACACCGCCCAGTTGGTGTTGGCTTCACGGGCGCGCACTTCGATGCGGCGGACGATGCCGTCAGGCCCCGGCGCCGTCGAGACCTGGATGCGGTCACCTTCGGTGCGCTGACGCTGGGTGGCGGCGGTGAGATCGATCGCCGGCGTATCGAGACGCACATTGACCGCCTCGACCGCATGCGCGGCAACGCTCGCTGTGAGCGCAAGGGCCAGCACGAGCGCAGTCACCAATCCGTGCACGGCCCTCTTCAACGTAAGACCTGTCCTTCCGGCTGAGCGGTCCGCCAGCCCGCGCCCATAACATGACTAGCGGTCATGAAGGGTCCCGGGCAAGCCTTTAGCAATTAACCAGGATTGTGGCAGTGAATAGGCTTAACGCCAAAACACACGGTATTTTCGGAGGTTAGGCCGCCCTAATCAGCCTTCCAGCACGATCTTGCCGATATGGGCGCTGGTTTCCATGAGCGCGTGCGCGGCGGCGGCCTGCTTCAGGGGGAAGGTCTTGTAGATGATCGGCCTGACCGTGCCGGCCGCGAGCAGCGGCAGGACGTGGATTTCGAGCGCATCGCGGATCGCGCCCTTGTCGGCGACCGCGCGCGAGCGCAGCGTCGAGCCGGTGTGGTGCAGCCGCTTGAGCATCAGGCGGCGGAAGTCGACGGTCGCTTTCGGCGAGCCCTGGAACGCGATCTGCACGATGCGGCCTTCGACCGCGGCGGCTTCGTAATTGCGCTCGATGTAATCGCCCCCGACCATGTCGAGGATGACCTCGGCGCCCTTCTTGCCGGTCGCTTTCTTGACCTCCTGCACGAAGTCCTGCGTCCTGTAGTTGATGGCGACATCGGCGCCGAGCTTGACGCAGGCCTCGCACTTGTCGTCCGACCCGGCCGTGACGATGACGCGCGCACCGAAATGCTTGGCGAGCTGGATCGCGGTGGTGCCGATGCCGGACGAGCCGCCATGCACCAGCAGGGTTTCGCCTTCCTTCAGGGCGCCGCGCTCGAACACATTGTGCCAGACCGTGAAGAACGTCTCCGGCACGGCGGCCGCTTCGGCCATCGGCAGGCCACTCACGGCCATGATATGCGTGACATGCGCCTTGCAGTATTCGGCGTAACCGCCGCCGACGACCAGCGCCATGACGCGGTCGCCCTCCTTCCAGCGCTTGACGCCGCCACCGACCGCCGCGATTTCGCCGGCGACCTCGAGGCCCGGAATATCCGGCGCGCCCGGCGGCGGCGGATAGAGGCCCTGGCGCTGCATGACATCGGGGCGATTGACGCCGGCGGCGGCGACCTTGATGAGCACCTCGTCGGCGGCCAGTTCCGGGATGTCCCGCTGTTCGGGGACCAGCACCTCAGGCCCGCCCGGCTCCTTGATGCCGATGACGGTCATACGGGCGGGAAGTGCGGGCATTGGCGAACCTCGTTACGTGCGGAAAGCTGGCACCTTGTTTAGGCACGCCCCGGCGATGTGACAACCCGCGCCGCGGCGGCTAAATTTTTCCCGCCCCGGGGAGGACGACCATGGCGATATTCGACGACGACGACCGGCCGAAAAAGAAAATCTCGCACGAAATCGGGCAGGACCTGAGCCTGATCTCGGTCGATGAAATAACGGCGCGGATCGCGCTGCTTCAGGATGAAATAAAACGGCTGGAGGCCGACAAGGCGCAGAAACACGCCAAACGGGCGGCCGCCGACCAGTTCTTCAAACGTCAGGATGGTTAACGGCGGTATTTATTGCGGGCCGCCCGTAAAGATTTACCCGCACCTTAATTTATGTCCTTAAGCCGACATTAAGCTTTCCCGACTATTACTCAAAACTGTCCATCTTCATGGACTTGAGTGGCTCCTGTCCACTCTGTTTGACGCCTCCCTGTTATCTAACTTGAGCCGCCGGAAACGGCGGCTCCTTTTTTGTTCAATCTGTTTTATAATCCGGCCGCCGTTTGTCCCATTTTAGGGCAAAGGTCCGATATGGGCTGTGGTTTAAGCTTTCCCGGCAACTATGTCGCAAGCTTTGCAGCGCCAGCATATGGACAGAACGGCGTCGGGCGCTCATGCTTACTCAATCGTGAACGGCGCCGTTTTGACCATCGCGTCCGACAACGGCGAGGCGCGCGTAACAAAAAATACAAGTACCGCGTTTAGAGTAAGGGTGAGGCGTAGCGTATGTCTGAGATCAGCATGGTTAATCCGCACGACCCGGTGTCGTTCGGCGAGCGGCTTGCCAATTCGCAGGCTTTCTCGGATCTGTTCCGTGAAGGCATGGCGCTGGTGGAAGAAACCGCGAGTTATCTCGACGGCCCCGGCCGCGCCGAGTCCAAGGATCTTAGCCGCAGCGCCGCGCTGGCTTACGCCACCGAGAGCATGCGCCTGACCACGCGTCTGATGCAGATGGCGTCGTGGCTGCTGCTGCACCGCGCTGTGAAGGAAGGCGAGATGTCGCTCGCCCAGGCCAACAAGGAAAAGACCAAGGTCAAATTGTCCGTGATGGACAACCACGATCCGAACAATGTCGAACTTCTGCCGGTGCCGCTGCGCGACCTTATCGAGCGCGCGCAGAATCTGCGCATGAAGGTGCGCCGGCTCGATTCGACCATTCACACCATCCCGGCCGAACAGTCGCCCTCGATCAACCCGGTCGAGCACCAGCTCGGTCTGCTGAAGGCCGCCTTCGGCCAGGAAAGCGCTTAAGGCAGAGGCCGCAACGTCTCAAATCTCAGAGCTAGACACCGTCATGCCCGGCCTTGTGCCGGGCATCCACGTCTTTGGACCACAGATGAGGAAGACGTGGATGGCCGGGACAAGCCCGGCCATGACGGCAATGGACAAACAAAAAAACCCGGGGCCAGGCCCCGGGGTTTTTCAATTCGCGCGAAGCGAAGCGCTTACTTCTTGTCTTCCTTGATGAAGCCCGCGAACTTCTTCTGGAAGCGCGAGACGCGGCCGCCGCGATCCATGATCTGCTGCGTGCCGCCGGTCCAGGCCGGGTGCGATTTGGGGTCGATGTCGAGATTCATCGTGTCCCCTTCCTTGCCCCAGGTCGAGCGGGTGGTGAATTCGCTGCCATCAGTCATGACGATCTTGATGGTGTGGTAGTCGGGGTGGATATCGGCCTTCATCGCTATGTTTCCGTCGAGCTGGGTCGGTGCCGGTCCGGCGCCCGAAATTTCGTCAAAATGACGAGGCTTTAAGGTTATGGATTTGGCGGCTCTATACATGACGAAGCCGCCTGCGGCAAGCCACCGGAATTGACCCATGGCAAGGCGGCGGGGCATGGTCGGCCTCTACTAGCGTATCGGACGCCAGGGCGAGGCGTTTTCGCGCTTGATCCCGAAAAGCGGAACCCGGTTTTCGGACCAGATCAGGCGCCAGCAAGAACGAAAAGGCGTCGCGTCGCATGAGTTTTGCCAGTGAAGGACGGGGTTTAGGGACCCCGTTGCCCGGAACCCCAGCCGCCAGCCGCAAGGTCAACGTCAAGCCGCTACGGCGGCTCGCCCCCTATATCGGCCGCTATCGCGGCCGCGCCGCCGCCGCGCTGGTCGCGCTGATTGTCGCCGCCCTGACGACCCTAGTCGTGCCGATCGCGGTGCGCCGGATGATCGATTTCGGCTTCTCGGCGCAGGCCGCCGAGCTGATCAATTCCTACTTCAGCGTGCTGATCGCGGTGGTCGCCGTGCTCGCGGCGTCGAGCGCCATGCGCTACTACCTCGTCACCACGCTCGGCGAACGCATCGTCGCCGATCTGCGGGCCGACGTGTTCGCCCATCTCACCCGCCTGTCCGCCGGCTTTTTCGACACCGCCAAGACCGGCGAGATGATCTCGCGGCTCACGGCCGATACGACGCAGATCAAATCGGCGGTCGGCGCCTCGATCTCGATCGCGCTGCGCAACCTCGTGCTGTTCATCGGCGGCGCGGCGATGATGGTGGTGACCTCCCCTCGCCTGTCGCTATTCGTGCTCGGCGCCATTCCGATCATCGTGCTGCCGCTGGTCGGCTTCGGCCGCGCCGTCCGCAAGAAAAGCCGCAGCGCCCAGGATACGCTGGCCGACGCTTCAGGCTATGCCAGCGAGCTGATCGGCGCGATCCGTACGCTGCAGGCCTTCACCAATGAACTGATGGCGACGCGGCGCTTCTCCGGCGCGGTCGAGGAAGCCTACCAGGCCGCGCGCGGCGCGACGCAGGCGCGCTCGATCCTCACGGCCATCGCGATCTTCCTGGTCTTCGCCAGCGTCGTGCTGGTGCTGTGGGTCGGCGCACAGGATGTGCTGGCCGGCGATATCACGCCCGGCCGTCTCGGGCAGTTCGTGCTCTATGCCGTGTTCGCCGCCGGCGGGCTCGGCGAACTCAGCCAGGTGTGGGGCGAAATCGCCCAGGCCTCGGGCGCCGCCGAGCGGCTGTTCGAAATCCTCGACGTCAAATCCGAGATCAAGGCACCGGCCAATCCGGTCGCCCTGCCGACGCCGCCGCGCGGCACGGTTGCCTTCGAGCATGTGCGCTTTGCCTATCCGACGCGGCCGGACAGTTTCGTGCTCGACAATCTGTCCTTCGCGGTGAAGCCCGGCGAGCGGCTCGCTCTGGTCGGGCCATCGGGCGCCGGCAAGAGCACGATCTTCCACCTCATCCTGCGCTTCTACGATCCGGCGAGCGGCCGCGTGACATTCGACGGCGTCGACCTGCCGCAGGCCGATCCGTCCGACTTGCGCAAGCGTATCGCGCTGGTGCCGCAGGACGCCGTGGTGTTTGCCGCAAGCGTCGCCGACAACATCCGTTTCGGCAATCCGGATGCCGGCATCGACGAGGTGAGGCGCGCGGCGGAAGCGGCGCACGCCGCCGAGTTCATCGACCGGCTGCCTCATGGCTACGACACCGTGCTCGGCGAGCGCGGCATCACATTGTCGGGCGGCCAGCGTCAGCGTATCGCCATCGCCCGCGCCATCCTGCGCAACGCGCCGCTGCTGCTGCTCGACGAGGCGACCTCGTCGCTCGACGCCGAAAGCGAAACCCTGGTGCAGAAGGCTCTGACGCAGCTCATGCAGCAGCGCACCTCGATCGTCATCGCCCACCGGCTGGCGACGGTTCTGTCCTGCGACCGCATTCTGGTGATCGACAAGGGCCGCATCGTCGAACAAGGCACGCATGCGCAGCTATCCGCCAATGGCGGCCTTTATGCGCGGCTGGCCAAATTGCAGTTCGAAGCGGCGTAAGCGCTACCGCGCGGCGAGATACGCCTTCGCCGCATCGCGCGTGTCGAAGCGCTTGCGCGCGCGCCAGTTCGGCCCGCGTTTGGTGACATTGACGCATTCCATGACGACGAACCTCGCGCCGTCGCGATCAATGACGCGGGTGAAATCGTCGCTGCGATAGGGCGCGACGTCAAAGGCGCGGCAATGCGGGCAGTGGGCCGCCTCGGCTTCAGCCGCTTCGGCAAGCCAATGGCCTTGGCAGACCGTGCAGACATAGTGATTGCGGAACCACGGCATCTGGAACTCTCACCTCAAAACGAATCAGTTGAGAAATGGGAGCATAGATCTCGACCGGGATAATGGCGGCCCCATTAACGGAGTAACTGGCAAAAACGGAATAAGTGGCAAGTCAGACGCGCAAAAACTACGCCTTGTCCATCGCCCCGAGGGCGCCGGCACGCGCCGCCACGATGCCCTCGCGCGCCAGTTCGTCGGCCCGCTCGTTCATCGGATGACCGGCATGACCCTTGACCCAGTGCCATTCCACTTTGTGGGATTTAAGCGCCGCATCGAGGCGCTGCCACAGATCGACGTTCTTCACCGGCTTCTTGTCGGCCGTGCGCCAGCCGTTTTTCTTCCAGCCATGAATCCACGACATGATGCCGTTGCGCAGATACTGGCTGTCGGTGTGCAGATCGACCGTGCAGGGGCGCTTGAGGGCTTCGAGCGCCGCGATCGCCGCCATCAACTCCATGCGGTTATTGGTGGTGTGCGCTTCGCCGCCCATCAACTCCTTGCGCGTGTCGCCGAAGCCGAGGATCGCGCCCCAGCCGCCCGGCCCAGGATTCCCCGAGCAGGCACCGTCGGTGTAGATCGTGACGCGCTGGTCACTCATGCTTTTTCCCGGCGCATGGTCTTGTCCGAAAACCGCTTCGTACTTTTCGGGATCATGCGCTCAAACCATAATCGCTGGCGCTCTGCACCGCCTGGTGGAAGCGCAGCTTGCGGAAATATTCGATCGGGTCCTTCGGCTTCACCAATGCGCCTTCCGGTACCGAGAGCCAATCGACCAGCCGCGTCAGCATGAAACGCATCGCCGCGCCGCGCGCCAGCATCGGCAGCGCGTCGCACTCGGCCGGCGAAAGCGCACGCACGCTTTGATAAGCCTTCAGGAGTGCGCGGCCCTTGGTGACGTTGAACGAATGGTCCGGTTCGAAACACCAGCAATTCAGGCAGATCGCGACGTCGTAGGCCAGCGTATCGGTGCAGGCGAAATAGAAGTCGATCAGCCCCGACAATCTGTCGCCGAGAAAGAACACGTTGTCGGGAAACAGATCGGCGTGAATAACGCCTTGCGGCAGATCGCGCGGCCATGACGTCTCGAGAACGCCGAGCTCCTTCACGATCTCGTTGCACAGGCCGGGATGCACGCTGTCGCCGCGCGGGCCGGCATGCTCGAACAGCGGCCGCCAGTTATCGACCGACAGCGCATTGGCGCGCTTCATCTTGAAATCGCCGCCGGCGATATGCAGCCGCGCCAGCGCTTCACCAACGGCGGCGCAATGCATGGCGCCCGGACGGCGCATCCACATGCCTTCGAGAAACGTCACGATCGCGGCCGGCCGTCCCGCCAGCACGCCGAGCGCGCTGCCCTGACGGTTCTTCACCGGCTGCGGACACGTGAGCCCGCGCGCGGCGAGATGCTCCATCAGCCCGATGAAGAACGGCAGGTCCTGCTCGGCCACGCGCTTCTCATAGAGCGTGAGGATGAAATTGCCCTGCGAGGTGTGGACCAGGAAGTTCGAATTCTCGACGCCCTCGGCGATGCCCTTGTAGGACGTGAGTTCGCCGATGTCGTAGGCGGCGAGAAAACGCGCGAGATCGTCGGTCGAAACGTCGGTGTAGACGGCCATGAGGCGCTACTCCGCCGCCTGGTTCTCGCGCAGCGCGCGGGGCAGCGGAAAGAACACACCCTCCTCGGCGGCGGAGACGGTTTCGACGCTCACGTCATAGCGCGCGGCGAAGGCGTCGATGATTTCCTCGACCAGGATTTCCGGCGCCGACGCGCCGGCGGTGATGCCGAGCCGCGCGATGGTGCCGAAGGCATTCCAATCGATGTCGGCGGCGCGCTGCACCAACGCGGCATGCGCGCAACCGGCGCGCTCGGCGACTTCACGCAGGCGCTGCGAGTTCGACGAGTTCGGCGCGCCGACCACGATCATGGCATCGACGATGGGCGCGACGCGCTGCACCGCTTCCTGCCGGTTGGTGGTGGCGTAGCAGATGTCTTCCTTGTGCGGACCGACAATGGCGGGGAATCTTTGCTTAAGCCGCTCGACGATCGCCGCGGTGTCCTGCACCGACAAGGTGGTCTGCGTCACGTAGGCCAGGGCATTGGGATCGCGCGCCGCGAAGCGGGCGGCATCGTCCAGCGTTTCGACCAGGCTGACAGCGCCCACGGGCAGTTGCCCCATGGTGCCGATGACTTCGGGGTGGCCGGCATGGCCGATCAGCACGATCTCGCGGCCGCGGCGGTGATGGATCTCGGCCTCGCGGTGCACCTTGGTGACCAGCGGACAGGTGGCGTCGAGCGCGAACAGGTTGCGCGTTTCCGCCTCATCGGGGACCGAGCGCGGCACGCCATGAGCCGAGAAGATGACCGGCGCCTTGGTGCCTTGCGGCACTTCGCTCAATTCCTCGATGAAAATGGCGCCTTTGGCGCGCAGGCTTTCGACCACGTAGCGGTTGTGGACGATTTCGTGCCGGACATAGACCGGCGGCCCGTAGAGCGTGAGCGCCCGCTCGACCGAATCGATGGCGCGAACCACCCCGGCGCAAAAACCGCGGGGGGAGCACAGGAGCACCGTTAGCGCCGGCTTCCCGGAACCTGACTCTCGGTCATGAACAGCCTCGACGGCCATCGGAACCTCGAAAAACCGCGGCCTTTCAGCCGCTTCCATGCCCCGACATGGGGTTTGCCAGCCTGCCCTGTCAAGCCGGAACGGTTGCGTATCGGGACCCAGGCCCCTATATTCGCGGCACTTTCCCGATCATCGACGATGATCTTTTGCTCCGACCCGCGAGGGCGGGCGGAGCGCGAGAGGAGATTTGCCTCATGGCCAGCGCAGCCCCCCTGATGCCGAAAGCCACCGCCGTGTGGCTTCTGGACAATACCGCGCTGTCGTTCGACCAGATCGCGGAATTCTGCAAGCTGCATCCGCTCGAGATCAAGGCCATTGCCGACGGCGATTCCGCCCAGGGCATCAAGGGCCTCGATCCGGTCGCGACCGGCCAGCTCTCGCGCGAGCAGATCGCCGAGGCGGAAGCCAACCCGGCGCTGTCGCTCAAGCTGACCGACCCGAAGGTGCCGCTGACCGGCTCCGAACGCGGCGGCAAGAAGGGCCCGCGCTACACGCCGGTGTCGCGCCGTCAGGACCGCCCGAACGCGATCCTGTGGCTGGTGCGCAACCACCCCGAACTCAAGGACTCGGCGATCATGCGCCTGGTCGGCACCACCAAATCGACCATCGCCGCGATCCGCGACCGCACGCACTGGAACGCCACCAACCTGTCGCCGATGGACCCGGTGACCTTGGGCCTTGCCTCGCAGATCGACCTCGATCTCGAAGTGTCGCGCGCCAACAAGGAAAAGCCGCTGCCCGCTTCCGCCGGCGCCACGCTGTTGCCGGCCGCCGAAACCACCGCACGCAAGGAGGCGGAAGTCGCCGCCGCCGCGGACGAGAAGGAAAAGTCCGGCGAAGTGGACGTCAACGCCGTGTTCGCCAAGCTCAAGCAGATCGGCGGCAAGAACGCGCAGGACGACGAAGAATAAGCCGGCGAAGAATAAACCGGCGACCACAGCCGGCCACCGCACATCAGCCGCGCGCCAACGCGTCACGCATAAAAAAACGGCCGGGTCGAAACCCGGCCGTTTCCTTTTGGAGGGTCGAAAGGTTCTTAGGCTGCCATCGCGGTAGGATTCTGCGCCTTGTGCACTTTCGAGGCGTGCACGACGTCGTAAACGAGGCCGAGCTTCTCCAGCCCGAGAATGATCAGGCCGTTGAGATCGAATTCGTACCAGGCGTGCGACAGATAGGCATCGCGCGGGAAACGGTGGTGATTGTTGTGCAGGCCTTCACCGAAGGTCAGGATCATCATCGCCAGCTGGTTGGTCGATTCATCCTTGGCGTCGTCGAAGCGGCGATAGCCGATCTTGTGGCACACCGAGTTCACGGTCGCCGTCGCCATCACCGAGAGATAGGTGCGCAGGAAGCCGGCGAACAGGATGCAGCCCCACATCGCGTGCCAGCCGCCGAAGGCATAGCCCCACACCGCCGGGATCGCGACCATCGACAGGAAATACCAGAACCAGCGCGTGCGGGTGAAGAACATCACCATGCGGTCGTTCAGCATATCCTTGGCGAACACGTCGTTGTCGGTCAGCGTGTCGTCGAACAGCCAGCCATTATTGGCGTACATCCAGCTGCGGATCTTCGACGTGAACGGATGACCGTGGCTGTCGATATGCGGGCTGTGACAATCGCCGACATCGTCGGTGTAGAGATGATGGCGGCGATGATTGCCGACCCATTTCAACAGCGAGCCCTGGCACGTCATCTGGCCCATGGCGCAGAGCACGAACTTGGTGACCGGGCCGGATTTGAACGAGCGATGCACCAGCATGCGGTGCACGGTGACGCCGAGACCGACGGTCGTCACCGTATAGCCCAGCGCAAACATGGACCATTCGATCCAGGTGACGCCCTGGGTGAAGGCCCAGTACACGCCGGAGATCGAGCCGGCCATGAAGATGAAGAACAGCAGCATGCTTTCACGCTGCTTGGCGCGCACGGCCGGTCCGCCGACAATGATGCCGCGCGGCAGAACCGGATCGACTTCGTGAAGAATGACGGCGCGGTCGTCGAGCGAGGCGACTGACATGGCCTTGGTACTCCAGGTACGCAACATACTTAACAAGTCGTTAATATACCCGAAGAAACCCCTATCGACAATCGGCGGCAAACGCAGGCGCCGCGTGCGCTCCGCGCGCGGCAGAGTTCCCGAAGCGGCAAAAGCCGCTGATTTTTCGATGTTTTTGGCGCATCGCGGAGCGCCCGCGCGTTAACCATCCGGCGCGATGGCGCGGGCGCAGGCGCGCCTTGCCGCCGCGTGCAGGCCGCTATCGCGCGGCGCTATGGGTCATAAAATGCCGTGAGGCCGGAGGCCGCGGCGGACTTGTCGGCCGCCGCCCGGTGGCGCGCGACTGCCGCGCCGGCGCGCTCTATGACTTCTTCAGAAACTCGGTGCGCAGCACCAGGCCCTTCACCTTGTCGGTGCGGCCTTCGATCTCGTCGTCGCTGCCGTTGAAGCGGATGTTCTTGATCACCGTGCCGCGCTTGAGCACGACCGACGAGCCCTTGACCTTCAAATCCTTGATGACGGTGACGGTATCGCCTTCGCTGAGCGGCGTGCCGTTCGAATCCTTGACGACGATGTCCATCGCATTTGTCCTGAACGAGGGTGTGGCGCGCATGTGCGCGGGAGCGAGGTGGAATGTCAAACAGCGTGAGCGGCATCTTGACACCACATAACGTTATGCGTTATATTTTTCGTCATGATCGTCAGCTTTGGCGATGCCGAGACCGCAAAAATCTGGAATGGCGAGCGCAGCCGGCGGCTGCCTGCCGATATTCAGGCCGTGGCTCTGCGCAAGCTCCGTCTCATCAATGCGGCGCAGCGGATTGAAGACCTGCGCGTACCACCCGGCAACCGGCTCGAACGTCTCAAGGGCAGCCGGGCCGACCAATGGAGCATCCGCATCAACGATCAGTGGCGGATCGTCTTTAACTGGACGCAAGGAGGCGCCGAGAATGCCGCGATCATCGACTACCACTGAGCTGCCCAATCCGACGCCGGGCGAAATCCTGCTTGAGGATTTTCTCAAGCCCATGGGGCTGTCGCAAACCGCGCTGGCGCGCGCGGTCAGCGTGCCGCCGCGCCGGATCAACGAAATCGTTCTCGGCAAGCGCGCGGTCACCGCCGACACTGATCTGCGGCTGGCGCGCTATTTCGGATTGAGCGAAGGTTTCTTTTTGCGCCTGCAAACCGACCACGACCTGATGGCGCGGCGAAGAGAGATCGGCGACAAGCTGAAGGCGATCAAGCCAAGGGCGGCGTGAGATTACAAAGCGGGCTGGACGTTATGGTGGCCACGGATCGGGCAAGCCAAGCGCATCGGCAAGATTCCCGGTTGACATTTCAAACGTGGAGCCATTTAGCCAGTATGTGTTTAACGGCAGACTACCGTTAGGTAGAGCGTGTGCCGCCCACGGATTTAGCACCAACAACGGCTGCCATTGCGCCGCGCGGAACGCCCATATTTTAGCACTGGGAATCAGCAAAACCGCACTTACATGGCTGTTTCTAGGGTTTTCTGCGGTTCCCCAGAATCCGTTTGCGCTCTTACCGGCATACTTTAATTGCCCATCGACTATGCGATAGGCATCATCTCCAAAAAGAGCGGCTACAAGCTCTTCCAAATGACCGCCAGCCATCTCCTCTTTGCAATCAGTAACGGCAATAACAAAGGGAGCATTTAGTGATCCGTACCTATCCTTCTTTTCATTCAAAGCGTCACGAATTTCCAAATGCCCGGCAATCCAACGAGCTTCGCCAATTGAGGCGGCAATATTTCTCGGATCTTGCTTTGGGACTGATCTTATAAAAATATCCAGCTCGATTTCCCAATCGCCGGCATTAAAGACCCTGCTTGGGCGTTCAGAATTAGCTTTGTTATCGCCGGCCCATTTCTCAATGGCCGCAACCAGAGTCTTCAAATTCGGACATTCGTTCCCTCTAGTCCTTACGGAGTATCCAAAACTAACATTATCTGGAATATTTGCCTTCTCAATTGAGTTGTATATCTGCGCCTCTCGATTATCGCCGGCAATCTTTTCTCTGGAAGGCGCAAAGCTTGTTGATTCAACAAAAGCTCCGAATTCACCCTTGGCAAATTTAAAATCTATCTTCTTCTTAGTTGGGGTTTCAGGATGAACTTCTACTGAATACTGAGCGCGCTTAAGGACCACGTATAAAATTAGTTCTGCGATTCCTGCTTCAAAATCCTCGTTACTAACCTTCTTGAGTCTTTTGACAATTTCATCCTGCTCCATTGCCGGGAACTCTGAAATCCAAGAATTCACCGCCTCACGAAGTGAATCGAAATCTGCTCCAGTTTTTGCCTCATAAAATTCGAAGTACTTTTCGCCATGACGCATCGGCGACGTTCGGTTCCGGCTCTTTTCAAGATCGAATAGCGGCATGACCTTTTTTATACCTAACCGCCGCTATCCACCCCGTGCCCCTTCAACGCTTCCCCGATCTCGCCGAGCACTGCCGGATCATCGATCGTCGCCGGCATGGTTCATTGATCGCCATCGGCAATCGTTTTGACGGCGCCATGTAAAATTCTACCCGAGCGCGCTTTTAACAAACGCGCACCATCAAATTTTATTCCGCCGCTTCCGGGACGTAATGCAAAACGAGAAGAGCATCGCGCGGGCATGGTGCAATCGCATAGGCACGGCCGTCATCGTCGCTGAACTCGACCAGCGCCGTTTTCTCGTCAAGCGCTTCGACGATTGTGCCGACCTGACCGCGCGCAAGCCCCGCCGACGGCACATCTGCCAGCAGCGCCACCGCATCAAGAACCGACGGTTCGCGTTCTTTAACCGACATCAGAGCACCCAACAGGTCACGAAGCGCGGCGCCTGTTCGCCATTTCGTACGATCCAAACCGTTCTTACCACGGCTTGCCGGTCTTGTCGCCTCAACGGCACGTCGACAAGCCAGCGCGTTCCAAATGCATCGCTTTCGAGTTCGACCGCATCGGTCGTCGAAAGGCCGGCCAACAGCGCTTGGCGAAGCCATTCGGCATCGCCCGTGCCGACGCCGAGGGCCTCGCGAAAGACACGCGCCTTGTGCCGTCCACGCGGATGGCTAAGGCTCAGGCAGTAGCCTGCAAGCTTCGCAGGAGCGAGAATGGCGCGTTCTGCTTGCGGCAACGGTGACATGATTAGGTCACGAGCCCACCCCGTGCCCCTTCAACGCTTCCCCGATCTCGCCGAGCACCGCCGGGTCATCGATGGTCGCCGGCATGGTCCACTGATCGCCGTCGGCGATTTTCTTGATGGTGCCACGCAGGATTTTTCCCGAGCGCGTCTTGGGCAGGCGCGCGACGGTGATCGCCAGCTTGAATGCCGCCACCGGGCCGATCTTGTCGCGCACCAGCTGCACGATCTCCTTCTCGATTTCGGCGTGGTCGCGGTTGACGCCGGCCTTGAGCACGATGAAACCGCACGGCACTTCGCCCTTGAGCGCGTCGCGCACGCCGAGCACGGCGCATTCGGCGACATCCTTGTGCGCGGCCAGCACTTCCTCCATGCCGCCGGTCGAAAGGCGGTGGCCGGCGACGTTGATGATGTCGTCG
>JBAZSM010000038.1:29169-38084 GCA_041662425.1 Pseudolabrys sp. | reverse complement strand
GAGACCAGGCTCATCGAGTGGCAGGCCGAGCAGACTTCCTTGTAGATCTTGAAGCCGCGCTGCAGCTGGGCCTGGTCGAACTTGCCGAAGGGGCCCGAGAAGGACCACTTCTGCGCCGGCGGTTTGGGGCTCTCGTGCACCTGCGCCTGCGCGGCGCCGATGACGCCGACCGAAGCGGCCAGAGCGAAAGCGATGAGGGTGCGGTGCATCGTCATGATCGTTCTCCCACTCAAGCCTTTTCCAACACCGATTCGGAAATCGAGTTGGGCAGCGGCTTGGTCTTCTCGAAGATTCCGAGCAGCGGCAGAACGATGATGAAGTGCGCGAAGTAGTAGATGGTGAGGATGCGGGCCAGCACCGTATAGATACCTTCCGCCGGCATGGCGCCGAGATAGCCGAGGCCGATGCAGACCACGAAAAACAGCCAGAAGAACTGGCGATACAGCGGGCGATAGCGCGCCGACTTGACCTTCGAGGTGTCGAGCCACGGCAGGAAAGCCAGGATCAGGATCGAGCCGAACAGCGCACAGACGCCAAGCAGCTTGTCCGGAATGGCGCGCAGGATCGCGTAGAACGGCAGGTAGTACCATTCAGGAACGATGTGCTGCGGCGTCACCGCCGGGTTGGCCGGAATGTAGTTGTCGGCGTGGCCGAGGAAGTTCGGCGTGTAGAACACGAACCACGCGAACATGATGCAGAACAAGGCCATGAAGAAGCCGTCCTTGACCGTCGCATAGGGCGTGAACGGCACGGTGTCCTTGTCCGTCTTCGGCTCGATGCCGGCCGGATTATTCTGGCCGGAGACATGCAGCGCCCAGACGTGCAGCACGACGACGCCCGCGATCACGAAGGGCAAGAGGTAGTGCAGCGAGTAGAAGCGGTTCAGCGTCGGGTTGCCGACGGCGTAGCCGCCCCACAGCCAGGTCACGATCGTGTCGCCGACCCCCGGGATGGCCGAGAAGAAGTTGGTGATGACGGTGGCGCCCCAGAAGCTCATCTGGCCCCACGGCAGCGTGTAGCCGAGGAAGCCCGTCGCCATCATCAACAGGTAGATGATGACGCCAAGGATCCACAGCACCTCGCGCGGCTCCTTGTAGGAGCCGTAATACATGCCGCGGAAGATGTGGATGTAGACCGCGATGAAGAACATCGACGCGCCGTTCGAGTGCAGATAGCGCAGCAGCCAACCGTAGTTGACGTCGCGCATGATCGCTTCGACCGACTTGAAGGCGAGATCGACATGGGGCGTGTAATGCATCGCCAGCACGATGCCGGTGATGATCTGCACGCCCAGCATGAACGACAGGATGCCGCCGAAGGTCCACCAGTAGTTCAGGTTGCGCGGTGTCGGATAGGCGACGAATGAAGAATGGATGAGACCGCCAATCGGCAGCCGCTTCTCGAACCATTGCAGAACGGGGTTCTGCGGCTGGTAGGTCGAGTGTCCGCTCATGATCGAACCTTTAAAGAATGCAATCGTTACGGATCAGCCGATCCGGATGCGCGTGTCGGAAAGAAATGCGTAAGGCGGCAGCACCAGATTCTTCGGCGCCGGTCCTTTGCGGATGCGGCCCGCGGTGTCGTACTGCGACCCGTGGCAGGGGCAGAACCAGCCGTCGAACTCGCCCTGATGGGCGAGCGGAATGCAGCCGAGATGGGTGCAGATGCCGATGACCACCAGCCACGGCTCGTGGCCCGGCTTGGTGCGCTCGGCGTCGGTCGCCGGGTCCGGAAGGGCCGCGACATCGACGTTCAACGCCTCGTCGATTTCCTTCTTGGTCCGATGCGAGATGAAGATCGGCTTCGAGCGCCAGAAAACCTTGATGATCTGGCCTTCGGCGATCGGCGCGAGATCGACTTCGATCGGCGCACCGGCTGCGATGGTCGAGGCGTCCGGATTCATCTGGCTGATAAGCGGAACCAGCACGGCGGCAGCGCCGACCGCGGCAACGGATCCAGTGGCAATATAAAGAAAATCGCGGCGCGTGTGCTCCGCAGAAGACACGGTCGTCACGTCTGAACCCTCTCCCCCGGTTTGGTTTTCCGCCCCCGGCTGGCGCCTCCAGGAATCGGATTTCCCGAAGGCTGCGGGGCGGACCGGCATCGCGCGGTCCCGTTTAAGGCAGGATGGCGATTTCGAACCGTTCTATTGGCACCCTTGTGGTGCGAGTGCAAGCCCGGTATCGGGCGAGCCTGCCGGCCCTGCACAAATCGTTCGTCTAGTGCGGTTTCGTACGCCGGCGCCTGCTCTATCCCTAAAGGCATACCGATGCGGATCGCGCTTTACGAACCTGACATCCCCCAGAATACCGGAACGATTCTGCGGACCTGCGCCTGCCTCGGCATCGAGGCCCATATCGTCGAACCGGCCGGATTTCCGGTCACCGACCGGGCCTTCCGCCGCGCCGGGCTCGATTATCTCGACCGGGTCACGATCGTCCGCCACGCCTCATTCGCCGACTTCGAGGCCTGGCGCCGGAGCGCGAGGCTCGCCCTGGTCCTGATGACCACGGCGGCCGAGACCTCTTATCTGGATCACCGGTACCGGGCGGATGACGTCGTCAGGGTCGGCCGCGAATCCGCCGGCGTGCCGGACGCCGTCCATCGCGCCGCGGATGTTCGGCTGCGCATTCCGATCCGGGACGACTTCCGGTCGCTCAATATCGCCGTGGCCACCGCCATGGTCGCGGGCGAGGCCCTGCGGCAGGCCGGCGGCCTGCCCCCGGCATAGAAATTTGCCCTGCGAGGAGATAAGCCTGCGCCATGACCGACCGTGAGGATCGCAAAGCGAAGGCGCGCGCCTGGTTCGAGAGCCTGCGCGACGAAATCTGCGCCAGCTTCGAAGCGCTGGAGGATGCCCTGCCCGCGTCGGCCCCGCTTGCGGATCGCCCGGCCGGCCGTTTCGTACGTACACCGTGGCACCGCACCGATCACACCGGCCATCAACCAATCTTGGGTTTACCCGAGGTCGGCACTTCAAATGCCGGATCGTCTGAAGCCGGCCCGGATCGCGGCGGCGGCGTCATGTCGATGATGCGGGGCCGCGTGTTCGAGAAGGTCGGCGTGCATTGCTCGACGGTGCATGGCGAATTCGCGCCCGAATTCCGCAAAGAGATCCCCGGCGCCGCGGACAATCCGAATTTCTGGGCTTCCGGCATTTCGCTGATCGCGCATCCGCAAAATCCGAACGTGCCGGCGGTGCATATGAATACGCGGTTCGTCGTCACCTCGAAGGCGTGGTTCGGCGGCGGCGCCGATCTGACGCCGGTGCTCGATTGTCGCCGCACCCAGGACGATCCGGACACGATGGCCTTTCACGCCGCGATGCGCACGCCCTGCGACGCCCACAAGGGCGTCGCCGACTACGCCCGGTTCAAGACGTGGTGCGACGAGTATTTCCATCTCAAGCACCGCAACGAGCCGCGCGGCATTGGCGGCATCTTTTACGATTATCTCGAGACCGACTGGGACGCGACTTTTGCCTTCACGCAGGATGTCGGGCGTGCCTTCCGCGACATATATCCTGTGCTGGTCCGGAAGAACTTCGCCACGCCGTGGGGCGAGGCCGAGCGCGACGAGCAACTCGTGCGCCGCGGCCGTTATGTCGAATTCAACCTGCTCTACGACCGCGGCACGATTTTCGGCCTGCGTACCGGCGGCAATGTCGATTCAATCCTGTCGTCGATGCCGCCACTTGTGAAGTGGCCGTGATCTGACTGTCATGCTCGGGGCCTATGCTGTCGCGACCTTCACATAAGGCACGAAAGCGGAGAGCCTATGAGCTATTCAGCGGGCAGCATCGTCGTTTTGAAGTCCGGCGGTCCGGCGATGACCGTCGTGTCGGCGGCCGAAGACGACATCGAGTGCATCTGGATGGGCGATGCCGGCGAATTGTTCCGCCAGAGCATCCCCGCCATCGCCCTTGAGGCCGTGGAAGTCGAAGACGACGACGACGATGAAGAAGACGACGACGAGGAAGACGAGGAAGACGGCGACGAAGACTGAAACCCGCTATCGGAACGCCGACGCGATCATCATGGCGCCGCCGAGCAGCACGACGAAGTCCAGAATCGCGGTGTGGACGTGGACCGGCATGCGTTCGACAAACAGACGCGCCAGCCACGATCCCGGAAAGGCGATGACGCCGATCAGCAGCGCGAAGGCCAGAACCTGCGCCGTCACCACGCCGCCGAGCGCGAAGACCGAGATCTTCACCGTGGATACGATGATCGACACCGCGGCATCAGTCGCGACCACCGCCGCACCCTGGAGGCCGGCCGCCATCAGGAGCGACAGCATGATGACGCCAGAACCCGACGTGCCGCCGACCAGAAAGCCGTAACCGACGGCGCCGGCGCACAGGCCGCGATTGCCGATGCGGACTTCGAGGTGCCTGAGCAGCCGACGCAGCGGCACGCTGAGGATCAGCATCGAACCGATGACCAGAGCCGCGCCGTTGCCTGTGAGAAACGTATAGCCCCAGGCGCCGATAGCGCAGGTTGGCAGCGCAAAGAAGCCGGCACGCCAGACGCGCGGCCAATCGGCGTATTTGAAGAACGCGGTGACCCGGCCGAAATTATTGAACATCGCCGCGATCGCGATGATCGGCACGACGGGCGCCGCCCCGAGCATCGGCACCAGCACCAGCGGCATCAATGCGCCGCTGCCATAGCCGGACACACCGCCGATCACCGCGGCGACAAGCGCCACCACGGCGACCAGCAGAAGCTGCGCCACTGAGATGTCATTGAAGCCCGACAGGATTTGCATGGGTGTAGCGCCAAATCGAGGTGCGCTACGTGCCCATTCGGCAAACAGCGGTCAAGCCTTCGAAGCACCCAACAAGCCGTAACTTACTACTTGCATGTTCTGGCACATTGCGACGATGCCGCCGCGGGCTTCCAGCCGGCCCGTATGTTGGCGCTGTAACAGCTGTTGAAACTGCCGCCGGGGCATCGATTGCCAACGACGCTCGTCGTACCGGCACGTCGTTCAACGGCTTCTTTATTGCTTTTATTCGTCTCCGCCTGCGCCAATGACGGCAATATGAGCAACGTAACCAATAAAAAACATCGCGAAATTCGCATAACGCCTCCCGCCAAAAAAGACCTGGGCGCCACAACCATAGGTCGTCAACGCCGAGGGCGTCAATTCCGGAGTTGCGGGTTATTGGTCGGCCATCGCCTGGTCGGCGATCGCCTCGAGTGCCCCGCGATCCGCGGGAAAATCCGCGGCGACCCAGGCGTTTTCGGCCGCGCGCAAAACCGCGCCGAGCGCGGGGCCTTTGGCAACGCCACGCTTGATGAAATCGTCGGCCTTGAGCGGGAACACCGGCGCAGTGAAACGCCGCGGCAGCGTGACGAGATCGTGCCATGCCTCATCATGGGCCGTTGCCGCCGACCGCGCCCAGCCGAGCAACGCCTGGTCGGTGAAAGCCTCCGGGCCGCGGCGGTAGAGCGACGCGCGCGCGGCGCACTCTCCGAGCGTCGGTGCAACATCGCGCCAGCCTTCGGCCATCGCGATGAGACGATCGCGTTCGTGATTGGCGAGGCGCAGGCGCTCGAACAGCCGCTCGGCGTCTTCCCTGACGGCAACGGCCAGGGCGCCGAGCCGGCGCGTGGCGTCAGGCGCCAGACCGCAGGCAGCCTCGACCTTCGCCATGTTTTCGAATGCGGCGACATAAACAACACCGGCCAGAATATACAGCGTGAGCCCGGCACTGGCCATGACCGCCAAGGTCGGCGTCGCGTGCGGCGCGACGACGAGCTTGAGCATTTCCATCCGCAAGCGCTCGCGCGACAAGTGCGAAAGGCCCTCGCGCGCGGCGATGCAGGCGGCAAGGCCATCGGCATCGGGATGCCCGCTGGCGCCATAGGCCGCGTGGAAGCGAAAGAAGCGCAGAATGCGCAGATAATCTTCGGCGATACGCTTCGAGGCGTCGCCGATGAAGCGCACGCGACGCGCGTCGAGATCGGCAAGCCCGGTCGTGTAATCGTGCACCGTTCCATCGCGCGACGCCGACAGCGCGTTCATGGTGAAGTCGCGGCGCAGCGCGTCCTCGCGCCAGTCACGGCCGAAGGCAACCTTGGCGTGGCGGCCGAAGGTCTCGACATCGGTGCGCAAAGTCGTCACCTCAAACGGATGTTTCTCGATGACGACGGTGATCGTGCCATGATCGATGCCGGTCGGCACCGGCTTGAAACCGGCGGCCCTGGCGCGGCGAACGACATCGTCCGGCAGCGCAGTTGTCGCGACATCGACGTCATGCACAGGCACGCCGATCAGCGCGTTGCGCACCGCGCCGCCGACGACGCGCGCTTCCTCGCCGTCGCGGCCCAACACATCAAGGAGCCGCGCAAGCTGACCGGCGAAAGGCCAGGCGCCGAAATCGACCTTGCGTGACGTCGCGCTCACCGCGTCGTCCCCGGCACGAAACGGCCCTGGTCGTCGAGATGCGCGGGCACATAAGCCGAGCCCGGCGCGGCGCCGCCGTAATGCGCGAAGTAGACGAAGCTGCCGATCACCAAGAGCAGTGCGACGATGGCCAGCGCGATGATGTGTTTGACGGGCCAGGATTGCGCATCGAGCACGCCGGCCTTCGTCGCCCATAAAAAGATGGCGTACAGCGCGAACGGCGTCGCGAACAACGCAAGCTCGGTCGCGATCGTGCGGATCATCGATAGATCCTCTCGCGCATGTTGCGCAGGATGCCCGCGGTGACGCCCCAGATGTAACGTTCGCCGAAAGTGAGAGCGTAGTAGTGCCGCGTCATGCCTTGCCAGTCGCGCGAATGGCGCTCCATGCTAGCCTGGTCCATGAGGAAAGCGAGCGGCACTTCAAACGCGACGTCGACCTCCCCGGTGTTGAGGGCAAGTTCGAAGCCCGGCTTCACCCGCGCGATGAGCGGCACGATGCGATAGCCGAGCGTCGTCATATAGAGATCGAGATAGCCGAGCGGCTCCACGGCCTCGCGCGACAGGCCGATCTCCTCTTCGGCTTCGCGCAAGGCGGCGGCCATCGGATCGGTGTCGGTCTTGTCGATCTTGCCGCCGGGAAACGAAATCTGTCCGGGGTGATCCGGCAGATGTTGCGCGCGTTGCGTCAGCAGCACCGTCGGCTCCGGATGATCGATGACGGCGACAAGCACCGCGGCAGGCCTGATTGGCCGCACTTCGGAGATCTTCTTCATCACCGGATCGGCGTCGTGATCGCCGCGCGCCGGCGTGATGGTTGCGTCGGTCAGGCCGGCCGGCACCTCAAGCGTGAGACGTTCGCGGGCGCGCGCGAAGAACTCCGGCGCCGAAAGCCCGGCGCTGCGCGATTGCGGATCCAGCATCAGGAAAACTCCCGCAAGTCTTTTGCCTCGGCCATCGGATAAAATTCGCCGCGCGAGGCGACGCCGAACATCGCCTTGCCGTCGATGTCGCGTTGCTCGCCGAGATCGACCAGATCGTAGAACAGCGCGCGCGTCACTTTGGCCCACAAGTCGCTACGGACGTGGAGATACGGCGCCAGCCCGCCGTTCCCGGCGTCTTCCTTGAAACGCAAGGCGTGGCCCGGACCGGCCTCGATCCATTCGTCGACATTTGTACGAAAATTCATGCTGCGGCCTTCCGCCCCACCGTCCACTTTAAGTTCCACGGCGGTAAAAGGCGCGTCATCGACGACGATGCCCACCTTCTCCACGGGCGTGACGAGGAAATAGTGATCGCCTTCGCGCTTCAAAACCGACGAAAACAGCTTCACCAGGCCGATACGGCCGATCGGTGTCCCGTTATAGAACCAGGTGCCATCGACGGCGATCCGCATGTCAATGTCGCCGCAAAACGGCGGATTCCACAGGTGAACGGGCGGCGGGGTCTTGCCGGCCTCACGCGGCAGCATGGCGGCAATGCCTTCGAGGCCGCCCTTATGCTTGTCCTGCCGCGTTTCCTGCCCTGTCTTCGCCATTGTTCCCCTTCGTACTCCATTCCGGCGCGCGGGCTGTTCGCAACTTTGTGACATTCCGCACCGCCACAAGAAGATAGCGTAGGCTACTCAGAATAATGAGGCAGATTCGCCCTGGCGCCATAGGTGCTTGGTGCGGTTGTTGCATAGCCTCTCGGCAGGCCAAAGCGCTCGGCGTGAATCGCGCGCGGCTTTCGATGCATAGAGACACGGTATCAAAAGGATTGAACCATGGCGTCGCCAAGCGGTGAAAGCATTGAAAAGCTGGAAGATATGATCGTACGCGCGGCCGAAACCACCGCCGCCCATGTCCGCAGCGCCAAGGACGCGATCGGCGCCGTCATTTTCGGCCAGGAAACGGTGGTCGAGCGCGCGATCATCACGGTTCTGTCCGGCGGCCATGCCCTTCTGGTCGGCGTGCCCGGCCTTGCCAAGACCAAACTGGTCGAAACCATGGGCATTGCGCTCGGCATGGATGCGCGCCGCGTGCAGTTCACACCGGATCTGATGCCATCCGACATCCTCGGCTCGGAAGTGCTGGAGGAAAACGCGAGCGGCAAGCGTAGCTTTCGTTTCCTCCCGGGACCGGTCTTCGCCCAGCTTCTGATGGCCGACGAAATCAACCGCGCCTCGCCGCGCACCCAGTCGGCGCTGCTGCAGGCCATGCAGGAGCAGCATGTGACGGTCGCGGGCGTGCGCCACGATCTGCCCAAGCCGGTCCACGTGCTGGCGACCCAGAACCCGCTGGAGCAGGAAGGCACTTATCCCCTGCCGGAAGCGCAGCTCGACCGCTTCCTGATGGAAATCGACGTCGATTACCCGGACATCGTCGCCGAGCGCAAAATCCTTTTCGACACCACCGGCGCCGACGATTCGCAGGCCAAAGCGGCGATGACGTCCGACGATCTGATCGCCGCGCAGCGCCTGGTGCGCCGCCTGCCGGTCGGCGAGTCGGTCGTCGAAGCGAT
>JBAZSM010000038.1:0-29159 GCA_041662425.1 Pseudolabrys sp. | reverse complement strand
GATCCTGCAACTGGTGCGCTCGGCGCGTCCCGGCGACGAAGCCGGCGACCTCGGCCGTCTCATCTCCTGGGGCCCCGGCCCGCGCGCCTCTCAATCCCTGATGCTGGCGGTGCGCGCCCGCGCTTTGCTCGACAATCGCTTCGCGCCGTCGATCGACGACGTACTCGAACTCGCCGAGCCGATCCTGAAACACCGCATGGCGCTCACTTTCGCCGCGCGTGCCGAAGGCGAAACCGTCGGCAACGTCATCAAGCGGCTGAAGGCGCGCATCGGATAACATGCCGGGAAAAAATTTGGCCGAGCCGACCGCCACGGGAACAAGCGAAACACCGGTCAACGCAGCAGCCGGCAAAAGCAGCAAGCTTGCGGCGCGCATCCCGCGTCTCATTCTCGAGGCGCGCCGTGTCGCGTCGACCTTGATTCACGGCCTGCACGGCCGCCGCCGCGCCGGCACCGGCGAGAATTTCTGGCAGTATCGTCACTTCACGTCGGGCGAGCCGTCCGGCCGGATCGATTGGCGGCGTTCGGCGCGCGACGATCATCTTTATGTGCGCGAGCGCGAATGGGAAGCCTCGCATACCATCTGGATGTGGGTGGACCGTTCGCCGTCGATGGAGTTCTCCTCCGCGCTCACCGAATGGTCGAAGCTCGACCGCGCGCTGGTCGTGTCCTTCGCGCTGTCGGAAATTCTGGTTCAGGGCGGCGAGCGCGTCGGCATCCCGCTGCTGATGCGGCCGACCGCCAACCGCAACGTCATCGAGACGATGGCGCAGCGCATCATCCACGACCGCGCCGAACGGCCGAGCCTGCCGCCGAATTTCGCACCGGCGCCCTACTCCGAAGTGGTGCTGTTCTCCGATTTCTGGAGCCCGATCAGCGAATATCGCAAGGTCATCGGCCAGCTCGCGGCCAGCGGCGCGCGCGGCCATGTCGTGCAGGTCTGCGATCCGGCCGAAGAGACATTCCCCTATTCAGGCCGCGTCGAGTTCGTCGAGTCCGAGGGTCTCGGCAGCGTGACCGCCGGCCGCGCCGAAACCTGGCGCAGCGATTACCAGAGGCTGCTCGCCAATCACCGCGCCGCCCTGCGCGCGGAAACCGAAGCTTTCGGCTGGACCTTCACCGTGCATCGCACCGATCGCGGCCCGACCGAGCTGCTGTTCGCGCTGCATGCGCGCATGGGCGCGCATTCGATCCAAACCGCGCTCAACAGCCAGCACACCGGAGGCGCGGCATGATCGGTTCGCTGCCGCTCGCCTTCGCCCAGCCTCTGATCCTGCTCGGCATGCTGAGCCTGCCGGTGTTGTGGTGGCTGCTGCGGCTGGTGCCGCCGCGGCCGCGCGTCGTCAGCTTTCCGCCGACGCGGCTGCTGTTCGAGATTTCGCCGAAGGAAGAGACGCCGTCGCGCACGCCATGGTGGCTGATCCTGTTGCGGCTTGCGCTCGCTGCCTTGGTGGTGCTCGCTGCGGCCGGTCCGCTGTGGAATCCGCCGGTCGCCAGCGGCAGCCGCAATGCGCCACTGCTTATTCTGGTCGATGACGGCTGGGCCGCGGCCTCCGCCTGGGACGTGCGCCTGCGCACCGCGGATGAATTGCTCGCCCGTGCCGAAGCTGACAACCGCGGCGTCGCGCTGTTGCCGCTGTCGGAGACCGCGCGCGATATATCGCTACAGGTCGCAGGCGCCTTGCGCGTCCAGGTCAAGCAGCTAAGGCCGAAGCCTTACGCCGTCGATCGCGTCGAGGCGCTGCCGCTGATCGACCGCTTTCTCAAGCTGGCGCCGGATGCCGAAATCGTGTGGCTGTCGGACGGCGTCGATCTCGGCAATGCCAATTCCAATAAAGGCGCGGGCTTCATCGACGGTTTGAAGCAGATGGCCGGTTCACACCCGCTGACGGTCGTCAGCGGCGGCGTCGCCATCCCGCACGCACTCGCCGCTGCCGACAACGCCGCCGGCGCGCTGACGGTGAAGGTTGTTCGCGGCCAGACCGGCGTCGCCGAGAACGGCCTCGTCCATGCCATCGATCTCAAGGGTCTGCCGCTCGGCGATGCGCCGTTTGCCTTCGGCGCCGGCGAACGCGCAGCCGAGGCGACCATCAATCTGCCGGTGGAGATCCGCAACGACGTCGCGCGGCTCGAAATCGCCGGCGAGCGCTCGGCCGGCGCGGTGCAGTTGCTCGACAAGCGCTGGCGGCGGCGCACCATCGGCATCGTCTCCGGCTCGTCCGCCGACCGTTCGCAGCCGCTGCTGGGGGCCAGCTACTATCTGTCGCGCGCGCTCAATCCCTTTGCCGATGTACGGCTGGCCGAGAGCGTCGCGCCGGCCGAAGCGATCCGCCGCTTCCTCGATCAGCGCCTGCCGATGCTGGTGCTCGCCGATGTCGGCAATGTCGCCGAAGCGCGCGGGCGGCTCGACAGCTGGATCGACGGCGGCGGCGTGCTGGTGCGCTTCGCCGGCCCGCACCTCGCCGCCGGCAGCGACGATCTCGTGCCGGTGCGGCTGCGCCGCGGCGGCCGCATTCTCGGCGGTTCGCTGAGCTGGGAAAAGCCGCAGCAGCTCGCCGCCTTCTCGCGCGAGGGCCCGTTCGTCAACATGGCGGTGCCGACCGACGTCACCGTCAATCGTCAGGTGCTGGCCGAGCCCGACGCCTCGCTTCCCGAGCATACCTGGGCGACGCTCGCCGACGGCACGCCGCTCGTCACCGCGCAAAGGCGCGGCAAGGGTCTCATCGTGCTGTTCCACGTCACCGCCGATACGCGCTGGTCCGACCTGCCGCTGTCCGGCGCCTTCGTCGATATGCTGCGCCACATCGTGTCGCTCGCCGGCGCGACGTCGGCCGAAGGCGACACGGCCGGCCGTGCCAATGCACAGGCGGTGCCGGCGACACGCGTGCTCGACGGCTTCGGCGCGTTCACCACGCCGTCCGCCAATGCGCGTCCGGTGCCGGCCGGCTTTACCAGCCGCGCCAATGCCGATCATCCGCCCGGCTTCTACGGCCCGCCGGAAGGCCTGGTCGCCGTCAATACGCTGGCGCCCGACGATCGCCCCGCCGCGCTCGACTTCTCGCCGCTCAATGCGCGGCTCGACGTCTATCGCTTCGGCGAGCCAATCGATCTGCGCGGTCCCGTATTCGTCGCCGCCTTCGGCCTGATCGCGCTCGATGCGCTGGTGGTATTCCTGATGGCCGGCGGCCTGATGGCCTTGTCGCGCCGCCGCGCCGCGACCGCTGCGGTCGCACTCCTGGCGCTGGCCGGCGCACTGGCGATGCCGCATCCGGCCTCCGCACAAACGCCGGAGCCCGCGCCGCCGCAACGCCAGCCGCTGTCGCCACAACAGCAGGACTTTGCCATCAAGGCGACGCAACAGACGCATCTGGCCTATGTCGTCACCGGCGATGCCGAGGTCGATGAAATCAGCCGCGCCGGCCTCAACGGCCTGACGCTGTTCCTCGCGCAGCGCACCGCGCTCGAGCCTGGCGAGCCTGTCGGCCTCGATCCATCGCGCGACGAACTGTCATTCTTCCCGATCATCTATTGGCCGATCTCGGAACGCGCGGCCAAGCCTTCCCGCGCCACGCTCGATCGTATCGACGCCTACATGAAGAACGGCGGCACTGTGCTGTTCGACACCCGCGACGCTATCGACGCGCCGCCCGGCGCCGATGGCGAGACAAGGTCGCCGGGCATGGTCGCGTTGCGCTCGATCCTGTCGTCGCTCGACGTGCCGGAGCTCGAACCGGTGCCGCGCGATCACGTGCTCAATAAAACTTTTTTCCTGCTGCGCGACTTCCCCGGCCGCTTCACCAACGGCCAGCTCTGGGTCGAAGCGCTGCCGCCGGAAGCCGAGGAAGACCCGAGCCGCCCGGCACGCGCCGGCGACGGCGTATCCTCGATCATGATCACGTCGAATGATCTTGCCGGCGCCTGGGCGATGCGCCCCGACGGCCAGCCGATGCTGCCCATGGTGCCGGGCGAACCGCGGCAGCGCGAATTCGCGTTCCGTGCCGGCGTCAACATCGTGATGTACGCGCTGACCGGCAACTACAAGGCCGATCAGGTTCACATCCCGGCGCTGCTCGAACGATTGGGACAATAGCGAGATGAATCTCGGCGTCGCCTTCGCACCGCTCGTACCGCAATATGTCGTGTGGACGGCATTCGGCGTTGCCGTGCTGATGTCGGTCCTGCTGCTGATCGCGCGCAGCCGCGGCGCGCTGGTGCGCGCCATCGCCATGGCGATGCTGGTGCTGGCGCTCGCCAACCCATCGATGACGCGCGAAGACCGCGATCCGATTCCGTCGGTCGCCGCCGTGATCATCGACAAGAGCCCGAGCCAGGAGTTCGGCGACCGCAATGCGCAAACCGAAGCGGCGCGCGCGACCTTGGTCGACCGCCTCAAACGCGTTCCCGGCCTCGAAGTCCGCGTCGCGGAAGCCGGCGCCGCCGACGGCGAGACCGACGGCACGCGCCTGTTCTCGGCGCTGTCCTCGACACTGGCCGACGTGCCGCCGGATCGCATCGCCGGCGCGGTGATGATTACCGATGGCCGGGTCCATGACATTCCGGCCGAGGCCGCCGCGCTCGGCTTTGCCGCGCCGCTGCATGCGCTGATCACCGGCCGGGCCAACGAGATCGATCGCCGCGTCGTGCTGGTGCAGACGCCGCGCTTCGGCATTGTCGGCCAGATGCAGACCATCGGTTTCCGCGTCGAGGATCACGGCGTGCCGGCAGGCCCCGTGCAGGTGACCGTACGGCGCGACGGCGAGGTGCTCGAGCAGCGCACCGTCAATGGCGGGACCGATGTCACCATGCAGGTGCAGATCCCGCATGCCGGCGCCAACATCGTCGAGGTCGAAGCCGCTCCGCTGGCCAACGAACTGACCGCGGTCAACAACCGCGCCGTGATCTCCATTGACGGCGTACGCGACAAGCTGCGCGTGCTGCTCGTCTCCGGCGAACCGCATGCCGGCGAGCGCACCTGGCGCAACCTGCTGAAATCGGACGCCTCGGTCGATCTCGTCCACTTCACGATTCTGCGGCCGCCGGAAAAGCAGGACGGCACACCGATCAACGAATTGTCACTGATCGCCTTCCCGACGCGCGAGCTGTTTCAGCAGAAGATCGGCGAATTCCAGCTCATCATCTTCGACCGCTATGCCCGGCAGGGCGTGCTGCCGATGATCTATTTCGACAACATCACCCGCTACGTCCGCAATGGCGGCGCGGTGATGATCGCCGCCGGCCCTGATTACGCCTCGCAGACCTCGATCTGGCGCACGCCGCTCGATGTCATCCTGCCGGCCGAGCCGTCCGGCGACGTCACCGAGGAAAGCTTCCACGCCCGGCTCACCGACGCCGGCAAACGCCATCCCGTCACCCGCGGGCTCGAAGGCTCCGATACCGAGCCGCCGCACTGGAGCCACTGGTTCCGGCTGGTCAACACCAAGCGCACCACCGGCACCACGGTGATGCAGGGCCCCGACGGCAAACCGTTGCTCGTGCTGGCGCGCGAAGGCGAAGGCCGCGTCGCGCTGATGCTGTCGGATCACATCTGGCTGTGGGCGCGCGGCTATGAAGGCGGCGGCCCGCATCTCGACCTGCTCCGTCGGCTGTCGCACTGGTTGATGAAACAGCCCGAACTCGACGAGGAAGCGCTACGCCTCATCGTCAGCGGCCGCGACATGACGGTGCAGCGCCAGACCATGGCGGACGCCGTCGCCGACGTCACGGTCACCTCGCCGTCGGGCAAGAGCCAGACGCTCAAACTATCGTCGGCCGAGCCCGGCCTGTGGCGCTCGCAGGTGTCGGCCAATGAACTCGGCCTGTGGCGTGCCACCGACGGCAAGCTCACGGCACTGATCAATGTCGGCCCGGCCAATCCGCGCGAATTCCAGGAAGTGACCTCGACCACGAACACGCTCGGTGCGCTTGCCGAAGCGACCGGCGGCAGCGTGCGCCGCCTCGCCGAGGGCAACGGCGGCATCGATGTGCCGCGCGTCGTGCCGGTGCGCACGGCCTCGACCTACAAAGGCGACGACTGGATCGGGATGAAGATGCGCGATGTCTCGGTGGTTCGCGGCATCGGCGTCCTGCCGATCTTTACCGGCCTTATCGGCCTGTTGCTGCTGGTCGGCTCGCTGGCGATGACGTGGGCGCGCGAGGGCCGGTAATATTTCTTCGTCATTCCGGGGCGCGAGCGTAGCGAGCGAACCCGGAATCCAGATAAACATACCGGATACGCGTCTGGATTCCGGGGGCGCGGACTGCGTCTGCGTCCCGGAATGACAAAGAAATTGGGGATCCCATGACACTTTCCCTCTTCTTCGCCACCATGATCGCCGGCTTCACCTATTCGGTGATCCCCGGCCCCGCCGTGCTGCTGGTGTTCTCGCTCGCCGCCCAGCACGGCCGCGGCATGGGCGCGAAATTTCTCTTCGGCCATATGGCCGGCGACGTGGTGTGGAGTTCGCTGGCCTTCGCCTCGATCGTTGGCGTCAGCCAGACCGGGCCGCTGCTGTTCGATGTGCTCGGCGCCGGCTGCGGCCTTTATCTCATCTATCTCGGCATCAACGCGATCCGCGCCAAGAGCATCGGCGAGGCGCCGGTGCTGCGCGGCCATCGGCCCTATCGCGCCGGCTTCCTGTTCGGGCTGACCAATCCGAAGGCCTATCCGGTCGCAGTCGCGGTGTTTACGGCGCTGATCGCGCGCTACACCATGGAGTTGTCGTGGTCGTCGATCCCGCTGATGGGATTGTCGGCCTGGATCGGTCTGGTGCTCGGCTATGTCTCGACCCTGTTCTGGGCCGGGCTGCCGTTCGTGCGGCGCTTCTTCCTGACGCACGGCATCATCGTCACGCGCGTGATCGGCGTGACGTTCGTGCTGTTCGGGTTGAAGTCGATCACCGACGCCGGCCGCTCGTTCCAGACCCGGTAATTCAGGCGCCGACTACTTCATCACGTCGTCGGCGGCGGTGATGAGGCTGTGCGACGGATTCTTGCCGCAGTACTCGCCGAGCTTGCCGCCATTTTCCTTCATCTTGTCGAAATCGACGATCGGCTTGGCATCCTGGTCGCTGTAGTAGCCCTCGAGCCACATCAGGATGAGCCCGATGGTGCCCTTGTCGCTGCTGATGAAGTCCTTGCAGGTGATGGTGGATAGATCGAGCTGTTGCGCGCTGACCGGCAATGGCGCGAGAAGCGCCGCGGCCAGCAGCATGATCGAAATCTTTTTCATAGTCGTCCCCAAACCGGACCGAGCCGGTGGTCCAGCTTTGCCCGGCCTCGTTAACGGCCGCAAGAATGGCGCGCCGGGGAAAACCGATATTATTCTGAATTTATAGATCTAAATCCGGGCTTCAGGTTTCAGCAGGCTCAACCCAGTCCGGACGAATCATGCCGCCGACGCCGTCGAAGGCGCCGGGCTCCAGTTCGTTGACCAGAAGGCGCGCCGGATTGACGGGGCCCGGCATTTTCACCTGGCCTTTCGGAATGCGCTTGAAGCCGCTGCGGGAGTAAAACGGCTCGTCGCCGACGAGCAGCACCAGCCTGTGGCCTTGCGCCTTGGCGTCCTTGAGCGACCGCGCGATAAGCGCCGACCCGACACCGCGCGAGCGGAACGGCGGCTCCACCGTCAACGGCCCGAGCAGCAGCGCCGGCGTCTCGCCGATGCAGACCGGGGTCAGGCGGATGGAGCCGACCATCAGCGTACCGATGCGGGCGGTAAACGACAGCTCGAGCAGGTGCCCACGCCCCTCGCGGATGCGATAGGCGCTGCGCGCGTAACGTCCCGGCCCGAAGGTGCGCTCGTGCAGGCGCTCGATGGCGAGCGCATCGCTGAGCGATTCCGGCTGAATGGCGAGGTCGAGTTCACTCATAAGAGCAAGCGATTAGCATCCCGGACGAGGCAGGTCCATCGGACGCTGCCACCGGGGCCGTGGGGCGCTCAACGGCGCTCGCCACCCTCGCCCCGCGAACGGGGGGAGGGTCAAGGACAGAGCATGACCACGCGAGGCCAAGCTTACTCAGACGCCGAGGTCTTTCTTCTTCTGCAAATACTCGTCGCGCTGGATCTCGCCACGGGCGTAGCGTTCCTCAAGCACCTCAAGGCCCGGCGAGCGGCGCCCGTGCATGTGATGGGGACCGGCACCGGTCAGGGTGCGCAGCGCCCAGATCACCAAGAATACGACGCAGACGACGACAGCCACCGAAAACGCGACATGCAGCAGGCCATAGCCCCAACCATAGCCGCCCCCGCCGCCGTCCATCATTCCCCATTGCGGTCCATATCCGTAGCCCATGATCATTGCTCCGGTTGATAGAAGCCATTGTGGCGATTGAACTCGAAGCGCTGCACCAGCCCGTCCTTGTCCTTGGTCACGACATCGGCGGTAATGGTGTCGGCGTCCTTTTCCTTGATCTCACCAGCCTTGAGATTCGGATTTCGGATCATCCGTGTGAGATAGTTCTTCACATCGTCGGCGGAGAGATTGAGGTTACCCTGGGCGTGGTAGTAGCCACGGCCCATTCCGTAACCGCCGCCATAGCCTTGCATCATGCCGGGACCGGGACCGTAGCCGCCGCCGTAACCGGGACCCATCATGCCTGGGCCTGGGCCATAGCCCGGTCCGTAGCCGCCCATCATCCCGCCAGGACCATTGCCGCCAGGACCATTGCCGCCGCCATAGCCCTGCATCATGCCGGGACCGTAACCATAGCCGCCGCCCATCATGCCGTAGCCTGGACCATATCCGTAAGGCTGCGCCGAAGCCGGCGCGGCGACCGCAGCCGTCATCAGCGCGACTGCGATAGCGGTGAAGATATGTTTGCGCATTGTCATACTCCCTGGTTTGCCGCCCCGCGGGAAACGCTCCCTCATCGGCCC
Source organism: Pseudolabrys sp. (assembly GCA_041662425.1). GTDB lineage: Bacteria > Pseudomonadota > Alphaproteobacteria > Rhizobiales > Xanthobacteraceae > Pseudolabrys. The sequence goes on along the minus strand of JBAZSM010000038.1, from coordinate 20,284 downwards.
CCAACGAAAAGTGACGTCTGCATCACCCATTTTCAGCGCGATATCCGCGCATTGTTCAGTATGACAGCCTCCCGGATCATTTCTTTGATAATGATCAATCGCAACGGTATGATAAGGCTTCGGCGAATGCCGTTGCGCGTCATCGCTAATGACAAAGACAGAGCAATGTTCGGCACGCACGATCTTCTGCTATTTATTTTCGCCGGCTGGCTGCTGAATGTTACGCCGGGTCCGGACACCGCGCTGGTCGTGGCGCGCTCGACGCAAATGGGTTTGCGCGGCGGCTTTGTCGCCTGCGCCGGCATTGCGGTCGGCATCATGATGCACGTCACCGCCGCTGCGATCGGACTGTCGGCGCTGATCGCGGCCTCCGCGACGGCATTCGGCATCGTCAAATTCGCCGGCGCCGGTTATCTCATCTATATCGGCGTGCGCATGATGCTGACGCGACGGACCATCGATCCCGATGCGGCAGCGCTGCAACCGCGTCTGGCCTTGCCGCTGAAGACCGTGTTCTGGCAAGGTTTCCTAAGCAACGCGCTCAATCCGAAAGTCGCGATCTTCTTCCTCGCCTTCCTGCCGCAGTTCGTCGACAGCGCGGCGCCGTCGAAGACGCTGGCCTTCCTGTTTCTCGGCGTCATCTTCAACGTCAACGGCACATTGTGGAATCTGCTGGTCGCCTTCGTTGTCGCGCGCGCGGCCTCGAGCTTGCGGGCAACGCAAACATTCCAGCGCTGGGTCGATGGCGCCGTCGGCGCCATGTTCATCGCACTCGGCGTCAGGCTGGCGCTGTATCAGCGCTGAGTGGATGACGATTTCAAACAGCGGGAAGAACCTTCGCGCTGGCGGAAGGCCCAGCTCGTTAGGTTGAGGAGCCATAAACTGGACGACAAAGCTGGACGACGGCTTCGCGGCCGGGACGGACCTCGATCAGCCGGCCGGTGGCTGGCCGATGTTAATCGCCGCTTGAGCCTCGAACGCCCGCTTGTAGGCAGGCCGCGCTTCGCCACGGGCGACATAGGCGGCAAGGTTCGGGTACTCGTCCAGAATACCCGATGATTTCAGCCGGAGCAGCACCGACACCATCATCAGGTCGCCCGCGCTGAACCCGCCATCAAGCCAGTCGGCATCGCCGAGGCGAGCGGAAAGTTGATGCAGCCGGTCGCGGATGCGATCCTTGACCAGAGGCAGTCGCTCCTGGCTCCAGGGCTTGTCGCCCTCCAGAATCCTGGCGGTTACCAGTTCAAGGATTGGCGGCTCCACTGTGTTGAGGGCGGCGAACATCCATGTGATCGCGCGCGCCCGGGCATTGGCATCGTCCGGCAGCAGGCCCGGACGTTTGCCAGCTTGGCGCTCGGCGATATGGAAGACGATCGCCCCTGTCTCAAACAAAGCGAGATCGCCTTCCTCATAGGTCGGAATCTGCCCGAAAGGATGAAGCGCCCGATGCGCGGGTTCCTTCATCGCACGGAACGAGACGAGCCGAACCTCGTAAGGCTGGCCCACTTCTTCAAGCGCCCAGCGAACGCGCGTATCGCGCGCCAGTCCCCTGCCGCCATCGGGCGACCGTTCAAAAGCGGTAATGGTGACGGTCATCGTGAGGCTCCTTCCTGGCGACGATTATCGGCCGCGGGGCCGGCAAACGGTCAAGGCGGAAATGATGGGGGACCGCGGCGGGCCCTATCGTCAACGTCACCACAATTCGCTGATCGCCTGGCCCTTGAACACCTCGGCGATACGGGCGCGGGTGGCGCGGCCGGTGTCTTCCGGCAATTCGTCGATGGCGAAAAAGCCGTGCGCGACGATCTCGTGGTCCGGCACGGGCGCGGCCTCCTGGACGAAATCGCGCACCACGTAGAACACGACGTGATCGCGCCGCGAGATGCGGCGGTTGTGGAAGACGCCGTGCAGCACCGGCTCGCCGGTGAGCTTGATGTTGCCCTCTTCGACCAGTTCGCGCGCCAGCGCCGCCTTGACCGCTTCGCCGGTTTCGACGCCGCCGCCCGGCAGATGCCAGCCGCTGATGTAGGAGTGCTTGATGAGGAAGACGCGGCCCTGGCCGTCGATCACCATGGCGAAGGCGCCGAGCGTCGCGCCCCGGGCAAAACGCCAGTAGAAGTGGAAAAGCCGCCGCAACAGCGGCTCGAACCTGCGGCGCAGCGCGTTCAAGCGGAGAATCCTTCCCAAACCTCCCCCCAGTCCTACCAGCGAAAGCGCGAAAAGTTAGGCCAAGGAAGGGGCTTTATTCTTTAGAATGCTTCTAATATAGGAGACCGACGTTATCGATCGAAAGGCCCTCCTGTGAAGCGATTTTCCGACCTGACCGAGCAGGAAGTCCTGGCTCTGGCCATCACCAATGAGGAGGAGGACAGCCGGATTTACCGCGGCTTCGCCGAGGGGCTGCGCGAGCAGTTCCCCTCCTCCGCCAAGGTGTTCGACGAGATGGCCGAGGAAGAGGTGCATCACCGTTCGATGCTCTACGACCTCTATCGCGAGCGGTTCGGCGAGTATCTGCCGTTGATCCGCCGCCAGGACGTCCAGGGCTTTCTGCGTCCGAAGAAGCCGTTGTGGCTGATGCGCCCGCTTGGCCTCGAGGAGGTCCGCAAGTTCGCCGAGAACATGGAATTCGAGGCCGAGCGTTATTACCGCAAGGCCGCCGAAGGCGCCCGCGACGCTTCGGTGCGCGAATTGCTGGTGAAGCTTGCCGAGGCCGAGGCCGGCCACGAATCGCTGGCGCACAAGCTCTCCGAACGCATTCTGACCGACGGCGCCCGCGCCGAAGAGCACGAGACGGCGCGCCGCATGTTCCTCCTGCAATATGTGCAGCCGGGCCTGGTCGGCCTGATGGACGGCTCGGTCTCGACGCTGGCGCCTCTGTTCGCGGCCGCCTTCGCTACGCACAACACCTGGGAGACGTTTCTGGTCGGGATGGCAGCGTCTGTGGGCGCCGGCATCTCGATGGGCTTCGCCGAGGCGCTGTCCGACGACGGCTCGCTCACCGGGCGCGGCGCCCCGTGGCTGCGCGGCCTGGTGTCCGGCCTGATGACCACCATCGGCGGCGTCGGCCACGCTTTGCCTTATCTCATTCCCGATTTCTATGTTGCGACCATCGTGTCGGTCTTCGTCGTCGCCATCGAACTCGCGGTGATCTCCTGGATCCGCTACAAATACATGGACACACCGTTCCTGAAGGCGGCGTTCCAGATCGTGGTCGGCGGCGTGCTGGTGTTTCTGTCCGGGATATTGATCGGCAGTTCGTGACAGCCGCGATAGGCCCCTCTCCCGTGGGGAGAGGTCGACGCGCGAAGCGCGTCGGGTGAGGGTTACGGATCAAAGATAGTCACTTTCCCCCTCGCCCTCACCCTCTCTCCCATAGCTCGCCGGGCGGCGAGCGTTCGCTCGCCTATAGGGGAGAGGGAGTCCCGCCGAACGCGCGGACGTGCTTTACATGTTCCAATGCCGTTCACCCTCGCCCACCTCTCCGACATCCACCTGGCGCCGCTGCCGCCGGCGCATGGGCTTGAGCTCGCGAGCAAGCGTATCACCGGTTATCTGAACTGGCAGCGCAAGCGCCGCTTCATTCACGACCGCTCGGTGCTCGACAAGATCGTCGCCGATGTGAAGGCGGAGGCCCCGGATCACATCGCCGTCACCGGCGACATAGCCAATATCGGGCTTGAAGCGGAATACGGCCCCGGCCGGCGTTTTCTCGACAGTCTCGGCCCGGTCAACTCGGTGAGCATCGTGCCCGGTAATCACGACATCTACGTGCCGGAGTCCGCGGCCTACGCGGCGCGCGAATGGGGCGGCTTCATGCGCGGAGACTGCGGCGAGAGTTTTCCTTACCTGCGGCGGCGCGGGCCGCTGGCGATCATCGGGCTATCGTCCGGCGTGCCCACCGCGCCGTTCCAGGCCACCGGCGAACTGGGCGGCAGCCAGCTCGGGCCGCTCGGCGCCCTGCTCGACCGCGCCCGGGACGACAAGCTCTATCGCGTCGTGCTGATCCATCATCCGCCGGTGAGTGAATCGCCGTATCACAAGAAGCTAACCGACGCCGCCGCGCTGATGGCCGTGATCGCCACCCATGGCGCCGAGCTTTTGCTGCACGGCCACGATCATCTCGACATGCTCAATTGGCTCGACGGCCCGAACGGCACGCGCGTGCCGGCGGTCGGCGTGCCATCGGCGTCCGCCGCGCCCGGCACCGACAAGGACGACGCCGGCTATCACCTCTATCGCATCGACGGCGATGCAGGCGCCTGGCGCTGCGAGATGGTGGCAAGGGCGATGGGCAAGGATGGGGTGATCGCCGAGCGAAAGCGGATCACTCTCACTTGATGTCATTGCCGGGACAAGCCCGGGGATGACAGCGGGGTGCAATGTAGATTTACGGCTGCGGCGCCGTCAGCAGCGCCCACGCCAGCAGAGCGACAATGCCCAGCACCGCGCCGTAGATGAAGGTGCGCAGCGCGCGCAGGCGGCCGCGGCGCTGTTCATGCTCGATGGTCTTCAGCGTCGCCGCTTCACCGAACGGAACGTCGTCCGACAGCGCGCGCTCGCGCTCGAGCAGGCGCCGCGCGACATAGCGTGTCACCGAACCGACGATCTCCGGCACGTCGTAGCTCTCGGTGAGCACGGCGCGGCCATAGCGTGTGTCCTGCAAAAACCGGTATTGCCGCTTGTCGCGGCCCATCTCGATATGCGCGACGACGTCGATCCACAGCCGCGGCGTCTCGCCCCGGCTGACGCCGCGATCGAACAGCTCGACGTCCTTGGGAATGTCATTGAACAGCGGGGCGAGCGCCTCGTTCAGCAGCTCCAGCCGCGCCACCTCGGCATCGCGCAGATCCACAACCACGGCCGAGCGCTCGGCCGCCTCGATGCGCGCCTCGCGCATGGCCTCTCTCAGAGCGGTCGGCGGCGGCGGCGTTTCCGCTTCGGCCTTGGTGCGGCGTCCCCACATGGCAGCCTTTTAGCAAAGCCCGGCGTCGCCGCAAAGCCGAATTGCGAGGTTTTTCAATGCGATTGATGGTTAACCAAAGGTTTATCGACGGGGACCGACGCCGTAACGGGTCATCCAGGCCAGGCTGCCCTCGGTGCGCGGGGTGCTCGGGATGTACTCACAGCCGATCCAGTGCGGATAGCCGAGCCGGTCGATCTCGGCGAACACGAAGGGATAGTTGATCTCGCCATCGGCGTCCGGCTCGTGGCGCACCGGCACCTGCGAGCATTGCAGGTGCGCGATCAGCGGCTGATATTTCTTGAAACGATCGATGAGATCGCCGCCGACGATCTGCACGTGGAAAAAGTCGTACTGGATGAAAACATTATCGCTGCCGACCTCGGCGATGATGTCGGCGGCGTGCTCGACCTGGGTGAGGAAATATCCGGCGATGCCGCGCTCACAGATCGGCTCGATATAGAGCTTGATGTTTTTCGCCGCGGCCTGATCGGCGGCGCGCTTCAAATTCTCGACGAACACCGCCTCCGCCTCGCGGCGTCGATCGGCCGCGACCTTGCCGGCGAGACAATGAATGGCGAGCCCGCCGACCGTCTCGACATAATCGAGCGTCTGGGCGAAGGCCGCCTTCCAGTCGCCCTCGCGGCCCGGCAACGCGCCAAGGCCGAATTCGGTCTCGCTACCCTGCGGCGTATTGATGCCGAGCACTTTCAGATTATTGCGCTCGACCGCGCGCTTGAAATCGGCCGCCGCCACGCCATCGGGAAACCGGCCCTCGATCGCGGTGAAGCCCGCCGCCGCCGCGGCGTCGATCCGCTCGAGCAGAGGCCACTCCTTGAACAGGTAGCCGATATGGGCCGAGAACTTTGGCATGGCGTTTCCCCAATTTGTTTGCAGCTTGCGTCGCGCCGCGCGGACGTATTGATTAGCGCTCAAGAGCCATCAAGGCCATCCACATTTCGGGAAACGCCGCCATGTCAGCCAATTCCGCTTTTCACGTCGCCGTCCTGCCGGGCGATGGCATCGGCCACGAAGTGATGACGCCAGCGCTCGATGTGCTGCGCCGCATCGAGGAGACGACGCCGAGCCTCAAATTCCGCTTCTCGGAAGCGCCCGCGGGCGCCGAGGAATACAAGGCGACCGGCAAGTCGATGTCGGAGGCGACCGTGAAATTGTGCGGCGAAGCCGACGCCATCCTGCTCGGGGCCTGCGGCATGCCGAGCATCCGCTATCCCGACGGCACCGAAATCATGCCGCAGGTCGAGCTGCGCTTCATCTACGATCTCTATGCCGGCGTTCGCCCGGCGCGGTTGGTGCCCGGCGTGCCCTCGCCGATCGTCGGCGCCCATGAGCACGGCATCGACTTCGTGCTGGTGCGCGAATCGACCGAAGGCCTGTTCGCCTCGATGGGCAAAGGCGTCACCACGCATGACGACGCGCGCGAGACATTGGTCGTCACGCGCAAAACCACCGAGCGGCTGTTCGACTTTTGCCTCAGGCTCGCGGAACGCCGCAAGACGCGCGGCAAGCCGGGACGCCTCACGCTGGTCGACAAGGCCAATGTGTTCAAGGCGTTCAACTGGCAGCGCACCATCTTCGACGAGCGCAAGGCGAAGTTTCCTGACGTCGCCACCGACAAGCTCTATGTCGATGCCTGCGCCGCGATGATGGTGAAGAAGCCGTGGGACTTCGACGTCATGGTGATGGAGAACATGTTCGGCGACATTCTCTCCGATATCGCCGCCGGCCTGATCGGCGGCCTCGGCATGGCGCCATCGGCCGACATCGGCGACACGCACGCGGTGTTCCAGCCCTGTCACGGCACAGCGCCGGACATCATGGGTCAAGGCAAGGCCAATCCGACGGCGATGATCTTGTCGGCGGCGATGATGCTCGACTGGCTGGCCGACAAGCACGATCACCCGCCGGCGGCCGACGCCGCGCTGCGCATCGAAAGTGCCATCGACGCCGCCTATCGCAGCGGATTGAAGCCGATGGAATATGGTGGCGGCGACGGCACCGCGGCGATTGCGAAAGCGGTGATGACGGCGCTGGGGTGAGACCTACTCGGCCGGTGCGGGCATCGCGGCCTGCTTCTGTCCGCGCCGCACCAGCAACAGCATCGCCAGACCGGCCAGCGCCATCGCCGCGCCGGCGACCGACACGGACGGGTAACCGAGCCGGGCATCGATCACGGCGCCGCCCACGGCTGCACCGACGGCGTTGCCGAGATTGAATGCACCGATGTTCATCGCCGAGGCAAGGTTCGGCGCCTCGTGCGCCGCCTGCATCACGCGCATCTGCAACGGCGGCACCACGGCGAAGCTCGCGATGCCCCACAGGAAGATCAGCAGCGCGGCGCTCGCCTCCCAGCGCATGCCGATTGCGAACAGCAGCAGCAGCACGACAAGGCCGGCCAGCGACACGATCAGCGTGCCGTCGAGCGAGCGATCGGCGAAGCGTCCGCCGATCCAGTTGCCGACGGTCAGGCCGACGCCATAGACCACCAGCATCGCCGTGACGAAAGGCGTCGTCGCGCCGGTCTCGGACTTGAGGATCGGGACGATGTAGGTGAAGACGGTGAACATCGCGCTCGCGCCGACGACGGTGAGCGCCAGCGCCAGCAGCACGGTGGGCCGACGCACCACCCGCAGTTCGGCCCACATGTCGGCGCCCTTCTCGACCGGCAGCGGCGGCAGCGCGACACGCAGCGCCACCATGACGATGGCTCCGACGGCGGCGATGCCCCAGAAGGTTGCGCGCCAGCCCAGCACCTCGCCGAGCCACGCCGCGAGCGGAACGCCGCCGATGGTCGCGATGGTCAGGCCGGAAAACATCGCCGCCACCGCGCCGGCCCGCCGGTCGGGTGCGACCACACTGGCCGCCACCACCGATCCGACGCCGAAGAAAGCGCCGTGGTTGAAGGAGGTGACGATGCGGGCGACCAGCAGCATCGAATAGCTGTCCGACATGGCGGCCAGCAGGTTGCCCAGGGTGAAAATGCCCATCAGACCGATGAGCAGGGTCCGGCGCGGCACCCGGGCGAAGCCCAGAGTCATCAGCGGCGCGCCGACCAGCACGCCCAGCGCATAGGCACTCACCAGCAGCCCAGCGGCCGGGATTGAGACGCCAAGATCGTCGGCGATGAGCGGCAGCATGCCCATGGGCGTGAATTCGGTGACGCCGATGCCGAAAGCGCCAAGCGCCAGCGCGAAAAGAGGCGGATTGAGTTTCATGGCGGGCAGCGCTCCTGACTATTGCGGCCATGAACATGGTGCACTGCGGCAATGCACGGTAGCCCATTGCTGGGACCAACATCTGTGCGCATGATTCACAAATGAAGCGGGATGGCATCGATCGCGCGGGGGAAATGGCGGCCTTCGTCGCGGTGGCGCGGGAGGGCAGCCTGTCGGCCGCGGCGCGGGCGCTCGGACTGACGCCGTCGGCAGTCAGCCGGATCATAGCGCGCATCGAGGCGCGGCTGGCCGTCCGGCTGATGGTGCGGACAACGCGCTCGCTGCGGCTGACCGCCGAAGGCGAAAGCTATGCCCGCGCCGCCCGGCGCATCCTGGCCGATATCGCCGACACCGAGACGGCCATCGCCGATCAGGCCTCGCCCCGCGGCCGCATTCGCGTCAGCATGGCCTCGGCGCACGGGCGAATGGCAATCGTGCCGCTGCTCGGCGAATTCACTGCCCGCTATCCGGGCATCGGCATCGATATCGATCTCAGCGACGAGGTTGCCGATATCCTCGGCGGACGCGCCGACGTCGCGGTCCGTTTCGGGCCGCTGGCCGATAGCCCACTCACCGCACGGCGGCTGGGCGAGACCGGCCGCACCGTCGTCGCCTCCCCCGATTATCTCTCCCGGGCCGGCACGCCGCGGACGCCGGCCGATCTCGCCGGACACAACTGTCTCGACTTCAGCTTCCGCCGCGCCGAACCAGGCTGGCCATTCCACGAGAACGGCAAGACCACCATCCTGCCGGTCAGCGGCAACATGACCGCGAACAATGGCGAGACGCTGGTTCAGCTTGCGCTCGACGGCCTCGGCATAACCCGCGTCGGCAACTTTCACATCGAGGACGAACTCGCCGCCGGCCGCCTCGTGCCGCTGCTCGACGCCTTCAACCCGCAGGATCGCGAAGCCATCCATGCCGTCTTCGTTGGCGGCCCGACCATGCCGGCGCGCGTTCGGGTCTTTGTCGATTTCCTCGCCGAGAAATTACGCGCGCCGAACACGCCGACGCCGACTGGGTAAAAGCAAAAAAGGCCGCCGGAAACGGCGGCCTTTCGCTTTATCGTATCGCGTCAAGGTTCGCGCCTAGCGCGCCTTCGGCTTGGCCGTCACCTTCGCGGTGCCGTCCCAGTTCTTGGTGCCGTTGATCTTCATGACCAGGTCGTAGAGGCACAGCGCGGCGGCCACGCCGAGGATGCCGCCGGCGGCCCACGAGATCGAACCGATTGCGGTGCCACCACCAACCACCGGCGGCGGCGCCGGCAGCGCCTGCGCGCGATTGGTCAGTCCGGCGAGCGCCAGTGACGATACGAGCGTAAGCACGAGTGCCGATTTTCCGGCTTTCATTGAAACCCCCTTTTGCCGAGTTGGACAAACGCCATCGCCGGCTCCCCCCGGAGCCGCTGCGATGACATAAGCGAATTGAAATTGAGAGTGAGATCAAATGCGAGCAACGTATTATTTGTAAATCGACGCCAATAGTCTGACAATACGGATCGGATGAATTTTACAAGAATAACGACTGGCGCCGGTGCGGCCTACATCGCAACGCGAGGGCCGGTTACCACGCGAACGACGTGTGAAATGAAATCGGCAGTCGAATGAAGTTTATCTGACGTCGCCAGACCGCAGGCGGCGCCGATGTTATTTCTTTCCGATCGCGGCGATCACGCGCGGCAAGATCGCGTGGGCAACCTTGGTGTGCGACGCCGCCGTGAAGTGATGGTGCGTATCGCCGGCGATCCAGGCCGATGTTCCTTCCGGCCCGACGATCTGTTTATAGCTGACGAAGACCGGCTTGGCGCCGTGCGCGCGAACGGCCTGAGCGATCTGCCCCTTGATGGCGCCAGTATCGATGCCGCGATCGGCACTATTGCCACCGCCGGCATCAAAGACGACGACGCGCGTACCTCCGGGAATCGATTGCGCGGCACTGAGGATCTGGCTGGCGTCGCCGCGCGTCACACCCTTGACCGACACACTGACGTCATAGCCTTTTGCCTTCAGAAGGGCTTCGAGCTTGGCCGGCCAGGCTTCCGAGGTCGACACTGCCTGGGCGTAGGCGTTGCTGGCGCCGAGCGCGACGATGCGGATCGTTTCCGCCCGCGCCGAGCCTCCGTCCAGGACTGTCGCGACTGCAAGCGCCGTGAAGGCGATAGCCGAGATCGCACAGCGACGTCGTGTCAGTTTAAAACCAGCCAGCATGGCGTTCCCCCAAAAAACTGGTCCGCGTACTTAAAACGGCCTCGCGCGATGCCGACAGTAAAATTGCGATATATTTGGCCGCCCGACAACTCCTGCGATCTCATCTGCGATGGGCCGCGGCCCCGTCGTCGCCGCCAATGAATTACCGCAGCGCAGCGAGCGCTTTTGCATTCACGCTGATCGCGAAATACGCTACCGGTCACGTCACCAATAAAACCGGCCGTCGGCTCCGCCGATCACGGACCGAACCACAGGGAGGATCTCGCAATGTCCAGGGCAACTGTCCGCACAGTCTGCGCCATGGCGCTGGCCGTAACCACACTGGCAATGGCCGCAACCGCGGCGTCGGCCCAGACCTACGGCATCGCGACCATGCCGCCCGGCACGCTGAGCCACACCACCGCCTCGGCCATCGCCAAGGTGCTGAAGGAAAAAGGTGGCATGAACGTGCTGGTGCAACCGACCGCCGGCGAGACCACGCTCATTCCGCTGGTGGCGCGCGGCGAGGCCGATCTCGGCATTGCCAATATTTTCGAGACCGAAGGCGCCATGAAAGCCAATCCGGACCTGCGCGTGGTCGGCTCGCTGCATTCGCTGCGCGGCGCCTTCTGGGTACGCAAGGACTCAGCCATGAAGACCATCGCCGACCTCAAGGGCAAGCGCGTGGTGCTGGGCTTCTCGGCCATGCGCACGATCGATCCGCTGGTCAAGGCGATCCTCGCCACCGGCGGACTGACCGAAGCCGATATCAAGCCCGTGCTGGTGCCGAATGTCGTGCGCGGCGCCGAGGACTTCGCGTCCGGATCGGCCGACATGTTCTTCTTTGCCTTCGGCGCCGCCAAGGTACGCGAAGTGGACGCCACGGTCGGCGGCATCCGCGCACTGGAGATTCCGAAGAGCGGCCTGGCCGCCGCGCAGAAGATCGTACCCGAGGGCTATCTGACGCCGGCGCAGCCATCGCCCTTCTTCGTCGGCGTCGATCATCCGATGGACGTCTACACCTGGGACAACATGCTGCTGACCAATGCCAAGGTGAAGGACGACGTCATCGTCAAAATGATCGAGACGCTGGAAGCCAACAAGGCCGATCTCCTCGCCGTGCAGCCGGCGCTGCGCGACTTCGCCGCCAACAAGCTCTACAAGACCTACAACCTGCCCTATCACCCGGGTGCGCTGAAATACTTCAAGGACCACAAGCTCGAAGCGGTGAAGGTCCAGTGAGCCGTCTCCAGTGAGCGACGTTCACGCCATCGACGAAGCGGCCGGCCCGGCGCCGGCCGCTTCGCCCGCCATTGCCCGCGCCACCGATATCCTGCAGGCCTTGTTGCTCATCTGCGTGGTCGGCTGGGTGCTCGACGTGCCACGCAAGCTGTTCGGCATGTCGTTCTATACCGAGCAACTGCTCGCCGTATGTCTCGGCCTCGCGCTGGCTCTGTCCTTCATCAATGCCCGCTTCGAGCGCGCCATCATCGGCTGGGCTTGCGCCGCAATCGCCCTCGTCATTTGCGGATATATCGCCGCACGTTATGAAACGCTGACGTTGTCGGTCGCCTCGCTGCCGCTCGAAGGCGTCATCGGCAGCGCCATCCTCGTTCTGCTGGTGCTTGAAGCGACGCGCCGCTCGGCCGGCGGCGTCCTGGTCGCGATCATCCTGATCATCTCGGCTTACGTCTTCGTCGGCCCGCATATGCCGGGCGACTTCGCCACCCGGACCGTGTCGCCCGAGCGGCTGCTGGTCTATTTCGGCCTCGACACCAACGGCATGATCGGCAACATCCTGTCGGTCGCGGTGCTGATCGTGGTGCCATTCACGCTGATGGGCCAGGTTCTCGGCCGCACCGGCGGCGCCGCCTATTTCGCCGACCTCGCAATGTCGGCGATGGGCCGCTATCGCGGCGGCGCGGCCAAGATCGCGGTGGTCGGCTCCGGCCTATTCGGCCTCATCTCCGGCGCCGCTGTAAGCAACGTGATGGCGGTCGGCATCGTCACGATTCCGCTGATGTCGCGTTCCGGCTTTTCGCCGACGCGCGCCGCGGCCATCGAGGCCGTCGGCTCGACCGGCGGACAACTGATGCCGCCGGTGATGGGCGCCGCCGCCTTCATCATGGCGGAATTCCTACAAGTGCCGTACGGCACGGTGTGCATCGCCGCAGCGATCCCGGCCATTCTCTATTACACAGCGCTGTTCGTGCACGTCGACCTCGAAGCCGCCAAGCATAAGATCGGCGCCGCCCAGGTCGCCGACATGCCGACATTCCGCGATGTGCTGGTTTCGGGCTGGCATTTTCCGATCCCGCTGGTCTTTCTGGTCGCGACGCTGGCGTGGCCTGAATATTTCCAGATCCCGATCGAGCGCGCCGCGATCTACGCGACCGGAATCATGATCGCGCTCTGCCTCGCCTTCGGCTATCGCGGCAAGCGCGTGACGCCGCGCGAGATGCTGCGCGCCATCCTCGACACCGGCCGCGCCGCGCTGGATATCATTTTGATCGGCGCCGCCGCCGGCATGGTGGTCGGCGCGCTCAACATCTCCGGCATCTCGTTCGGGCTGACGCTGCAGCTCATCTCGATCGCCGGCGAGAACCTGTTCGTGCTGCTGGTTCTCACGGCGTTGATTTCGATCATTCTCGGCATGGGTATGCCGACGGTGAGCGTCTATGTGCTCACCGCCTCGCTGCTCGCGCCATCGATCATCAAGCTCGGCGTGTCGCCGATGGCGGCGCATATGTACGTGATGTATTTCGGCATGCTGTCGATGATCACGCCGCCGGTCGCGATCGCCGCCTATGCGGCGGCCAACATCGCGCGCGTGCCGGGATGGAACGCCGGCTGGAACGCGGTGGTGGTGGGATGGAGTATCTTTTTCATCCCGTTCCTGTTCGTCACCGAGCCGTCGATGCTGATGAACGACACCTGGCTGGCGATCGGCTGGCATCTCGCCCGCAACGTCCTCGGCATTGTCGTCGGCACCGCCGGCATTGTCGGCTTTGCCTTCGGCCCGCTCGCGGCGCCGCTACGCGTGGCCTTCGCCGCCGCCGGCATCGCGATCCTGATTCCGCCGCACATCTTCTCCGGAGCGGACTGGCTCGACTGGGGGGGCCTCATCGGCGCGGTCGCCCTGCTAGCGCTGAACTGGACGCAGAGCCGCGCGCAAAAGCAAACGGCGCCGCAGATGGCGGCGCCGTAATCTATACTTGTCATTCCGGGGCGGCCGAAGGCCGAACCCGGAATGACAGTTACTGCCCCTCCCGCCAAATCCCCAGCGCTTCCTGCGCCGGGCGATCCGAGATCGAGAACAGTACGGCGTCGGCGTCGCCCTTGACCTCGTGGTGATAGCGCTTCCATGGCGGCACCACGAAGACATCGTTGACGCTCCACTCGAACGGCTGGCCGTCGATCACCGTAACGCCCGAACCTTCCGCGACCGAGAAAACGGTGCCGTCGGTGGAGCGGTAGGGCTCGCCCTTGAAGCCCTTGGGCAACAGGCCGAGATGCGCGCCCATGGTCGGCAGCACCGGGCCGCCATTGATCGGGTTGGCGTAGCGCACGCGCGCGCCATGGCGCTTGTCGATGTCGCCGGTCTTCTTCAGCCGCTCGAGGATCGGCTTCATCTTCCTGTACGGATAATTGATGACCGGCGAGCGGTTGGCCACCGCCGGCATGCCGTCCGGCAGCACGCCGGTGGCGTAGCGCTCGAACGAGTCGCCGTCTTCGTGGTTCACGTTCTGCATCTTCTCGTCGAAGTGGTTGGCGAACGAGGCCTGGAAGTGATTAATCGTCGGCATATCCAGGACATCGAGCCACATCACCGGTTCCTTGCCGGGATTGCCGTGGTCGTGCGGCGCCCAGTTGGCGGTGATGATGAAGTCGCCATGCTCCATGTTCGACTTCTCGCCCTCGACCGCCGTGTAGGCGCCTTCGCCCTTGAGCACGAAGCGGATGGCGGAGGCAGTGTGCTGGTGCGCGTCGGCGATTTCGCCCGGCATGATGAGCTGGATGCCGGCGAACAGCGAATTGGTAATCTTCGACTTGCCCGGATCGCCCGGATTCTCGAGCACAAGAACGCGGCGCTCGGCTTCCTCGGCGGTGATGACGTCGCCGGCTTCCAGCATCAGCTTTTCGACCTGCGGGAACTTCCACAAGGCCGGCACCATCTGGGTCTTGGGCTCGGGCGTCACCAGCCCGCGCAGCACTTCCCAGAGCGGCGCGAGATTATAGCCCCTGATCTTCTCGTAATAAGCCTGCCGGGAGGCCTGGATGTTGTGCTTTGAGCCGGGGTTGGCGGTCGCCGTCGACATGAGATCGCTCCCTCAAGGCGAAACGCTTCGCCCGATTGTTGAATTTGTAACTGTATAGCGCAGTCGGTCGCTCCGGGAAACAGCCCCGGGACCCGGATTTATGCCCATAGGGATGGGCAGGAGCGCGGTTAGTTGTTCACTGAGCCGCCATCGACCACCAGCGACTGGCCGGTGACGAAATTGCTGTCGTCGGAGGCCAGGAAAACCAGCGCGCCGAGGAGATCCTCCGGGTAGGCATCGCGCTTGAAGGCACGGGTGTTGCGCACGCGCACCCGCTCATCGTCGACATGGGCGGTGTTGGCGAGCCCGGTATCGGACAGGATGAACCCCGGCGACAGGGTGTTGACGCAGATATTGTGCTCGCCCAGTTCGCGCGACAGCGCGCGGGTGAAGGCGATGATCGCGCCCTTCGATGTCACATAAGGCAGCATGCGCGGGATGCCCTTGTAGGGCGCGCCCGACGCAATGTTGATGATCTTGCCGCTCTTGTTGGCGATCATGTGCGGCGCGACGTGGCGCACCGGCAAATAGGTGCCCTTGATGTTGACCGCCATCACCTTGTCCCACAAATCGGCGTCCCACTCGTCGAACGCGCGCGGTGCAAGCGTCGCGTAGAGGGCGGCGTTGTTGACTAGGATGTCGATCCGGCCAAAGCGTTTCACGGTGTCTGCGACGAGCGCTTTCACGGCGGCTTCGTCCGTCACATCGCACACGCTGCTCGCCGCCCGGTCCGCGCCATGCGCCTTGCCGATCTCGGCTGCGACGTCCATGCCGTCGGCAACGTCGGCGATCATCACGCGTGCGCCGTTCGCGGCCAGTGCCATCGAATAATGCCGGCCGATTCCGCGCGCACCACCAGTGACGATGGCGACCTTATCCTGAAGCCGCGACATGCCCCCCCCTCAACGATATTCTTTTGACACAACGAAAAAACGCGCCGCACGAAGCCCGCGCGGCGCGCCAAATCTGTCAAATCCGTTCGGTCAAAGCCAGAGCGGATTTACCGCTCACTTCTCGTCGACAATGCCGTTCTTGAGTATGCCGACACCTTGGACTTCGCACTCGATGGTGTCGCCCGCCTTCATCCAGACCGGATCCGGCTTGCGGGCATGGCCCACGCCCGACGGCGTACCGGTGAACAGAACATCGCCCGGCTCCAGCGTGATGCCTTCGGTCAGATAGACCAGCGACTCGGCCACCGGGAACATGAAGTGGTCGGTGTTCGAAGACTGCATGGTGTTGCCGTTGAGCCGGGTCTCGATCTTGAGGCCCTTGCCGCCGCGCGGCAGTTCGTCGGCGGTGACGACCCACGGACCGAAGCTGCCGGTCTGGTCGAAGTTCTTGCCCATGCCCCACTGCGTGGTGTGGCGCTGATACTCGCGGATCGAGCCTTCCATGCCACAGGTGAAGCCGGCGATGCAGTCGGCGGCGTTCTCCAGCGTCAGGTGCTTGGCGCGCTTGCCGATGATGACGACCAGTTCGCCCTCATAGTCGAACTGGATCGACTTCTTCGGCCGCAGCAGCGGCGTGTTGGCCGGCGTGAAGGACGACATCATGCGGAAGAAGATCGACTGAAACTTCGGAATGTTGTCCTTCTGCGGGCCTTCCTTGACGTGGTCGAGATAGTTGAGGCCAAGACAGATGACCTTGCCGGGGGTCTGGACGGGCAGGGCAAATTTGAGACCGGCCAGCGGCAGGCGCGCCGAGGCCGGAGCCTTTTTCACCACGTCGGCCAAAGCTTTGGTGTCGCCGCCGGCGCGCAGGAATGCGCCATACTCGTTCGGCATCTTGCTGTCGGCCGCGTGCACGTCGACGACCGTGTCGCCATCGACCACGCCCAACCGGACGCCACTGCTTGCTTCGAAATTGACGATCTTCATTGCCCGCCTCACCTAGACATTTTGAAAGCCCAGTGCGTTGCGCACCGGCGCGGGCATGGCTTAGCGCAGACTCCTAGCGTGCATCAACACTTTGAAGTCGCGCGTTTTTTCGGATTGCGTAACGACGCGGCTGGCTATCAGGCCCTGGCGGCAAAGGCCTGGATCGAGAAGTAGCCATCCTTGTCGGTCCAGACACCGGCCGGCTCCCAGCCGACGCCCCGCGCCAGCGCGGCAAGCGACTCCGCAGTGTATTTGTAGCTGTTCTCGGTGTGGATGGTCTCGCCGGCGCGGAAATCGAAGCATTCGCCGGCAACTTTCACCTTCTGACGCTTCAGGCTGGCCAGATGCATTTCCACCCGCTGCCGCTCGCGGTTGTAGAATGCGTGGTGCTCGAAGGTCGACAGATCAAACGTGCCGCGCAGCTCGCGATTGATGCGGGCGAGCAGATTGAGGTTGAATTTTTCGGTGTAGCCGGCGGCATCGTTATAGGCCGCATTGAGAACTTCGGCGTCTTTCACCAGATCGGCGCCGATGATCAACTTGGCGCCGGGACCGAGCGTCTTGGCCGCATTGCGCAGAAAGCCCGCCGCTTCATGCGGCTCGAGATTACCGATGGTCGAGCCCGGGAAAAAGCCGATGCGCGCGGGAGCGTCATTGGCCGCCTGCGGCAGATCGATCGTTTGCGTGAAATCGGCTTCGACCGGCAGCACGTTCAGGGCCGGAAAATCGGGCCGCAGTTCGGCCGCTTCCTGCTCCAGCATCGGACCGCAGATATCGACCGGTACATAGGCCGCAAGCGCGGGCGCGGCGGCCAGAAGAAGGCGCGCCTTCTGGTTCGAGCCCGAGCCGAATTCGACCAGCGCCGCACCCGGCGGAATAAGCGCGGCGATCGCGCCGCCCTGTTGGCGCAGAATGCTCATCTCGCAGCGCGTCGGATAATACTCCGTCTGCTCGGTGATACCCTCGAACAGCTCGGAGCCGGCGGCATCGTAGAAATACTTCGGCGGAACGCGTTTACGCGGCGCGCTCAGACCTTTGAGAACGTCGACTTCGAAGTCCGAGGTTTCGGCTTCGTCTGACAGTGCGATAGAATGAGAACGTGCCAACGCGACCATAAGGCCCTCTCGATCTTATTGTGTATTAATTCCGTGACCGGCTTTTCGTTCAGACGAATTCAGCGAGACGCAGACCGCTGAACTGCCAGCGCGCCGGTGGATAAAAGAAGTTGCGGTAGCTCAAACGCTCATGCCCTTCCGGCGTTGCCAGCGACGAGCCGCGCAACACCATCTGTCCGCTCATGAACTTGCCATTGTATTCCCCGAGCGCGCCTTCGGCAGCGCGGTAGCCCGGATAGGACAAATAGGCACTGCGCGTCCATTGCCAAGCCAGACCGAACCCGTCGGCGAGGAGCCCGGCACGCGCCGCAACCTCCCATTCCTGCTCGCTGGGCAGACATTTGCCGGCAAAACGGGCAAAAGCGTCGGCCTCGTAATAGCTGATATGCATAACTGGAGAGGCCGGGTCGACCACCTTGAGGCCGCCGAGCGTCATGACATGCCAGGCGCCATCACCCTCGCGCCAGTAGCCAGGCGCCTCCCAGCCCTCGGCCTGGACGGCTGTCCAGCCATCCGAGAGCCACAGCGACGGCGTGCGATAGCCGTCGGCCGCGATGAAATCGAGCCACTCGGCGTTCGTCACCAGGTGCCGCGCGATGCGCGTCTTCGGGATCAGTGCGTCATGGCGCGGTAGCTCGTTATCGAAGCAGAAGCCTTTACCTTCGTGGCCGATCGGCTGAATGCCCGCAGGGACTTCGGCAAAATCGTCGATGGCGCGCGGGCCGGCGGCGCGGGGCACTTGCCAATCCAGGTCGTACGCGGGATTGGTCGGGTTCTGCGCGAAGGCGTGCAGGATATCGGTGAGCAACAGCTCCTGATGCTGCTGCTCGTGATTGAGGCCGATCTCGAGAATTTCGAAGACGCGCGGTGCATCGGCATCGGAGACGTTCTCAATCAACTTCTCGACCGCGGCATCGACATGCGCGCGATAGCGTGTCACCTCTTCGCTGTTCGGCCGCGTGATGAGGCCGCGTTGTGGTCGCGCATAGCGCGGACCGGCGGCGACATAATAGGAGTTGAACAGGAACGGGAAGCGCTCGTCGAACAGCACGTAAGATTTGTCGTATTCGCGCACCAGAAACGTTTCGAAAAACCAAGTCACGTGGGCGCGATGCCATTTAGTCGGTGACGCGTCGGCCATCGACTGGATGATCTGGTCTTCGGGCGACAGATGCGACGCACGCGCTTCCGTCTCGCCGCGCACGCGGCGGAAGGCAGCGAGCCAATGCGCGCGTTGTCCGTCTGTGGATGGACCTTGATGCAACGCGCCGGTCACCGACGACTTTGCGGGTTGGGCCATGAATGGGCCTCCGTATGATCGGTATCGAAAAACAACGCGCCTTGGCGAGCACCATAACACCAGATACATACGACTGAGCGCGCGAATAGTTCCACTTCCCCAACTCATACACAACTGCGGCCGCGTTCACATTTCGTCGAGGTCACGCGCGGCGCGCAATGCACGGTCACGTGCCGGATTCGTGCGCCCGCGCAAGGTGATAGCCTTCGATTGAAACCTTCGGGGCACGTCTCTATAAGGGCGCATCGGGGGGTCGTATGCGCGTCAACGGCAAGTCCTATCGCACGATCTGGGTCGGTGACGACGGCCGGTCCGTCGATATTATCGACCAGACCAAGCTGCCGCATCGATTCGTCATTGTAACCTTGCGGACGCTCGACGATGCCGCCCATGCCATCAAATCCATGCAGGTGCGCGGCGCGCCGCTTATCGGCGCGGCAGCCGCCTATGGAATGTGCCTTGCAGTAGCCGCGGACGCGGCCGACGAGGGCCTCGACCAGGCCTACGACATTCTGCTGGCGACGCGGCCGACCGCGGTCAACTTGCGCTGGGCGCTCGACGAGATGCGCCGCACATTGCGCAATCTGCCGCGCGAGGCGCGCTTCGCCGCTGCCTACAAGCGCGCCGCCGAGATTGCCGACGAAGACGTCGCCGCCAATGCGGCGCTGGGCGAAAACGGCGCAGTGATCCTGCGCGACATCGCCGAGACGAAGAAGAGCGGGCGTGTGAATGTGCTGACGCATTGCAACGCCGGCTGGCTCGCCGCGGTGGATTGGGGCACGGCGTTGGCGCCGATCTACAAGGCGCATGAAAGCGGCCTGCCGATCCATGTCTGGGTCGATGAGACGCGGCCGCGCAATCAGGGCATGAGTCTCACCGCCTGGGAGCTCGGCCAGCACGGCGTCAAACACACCGTCATCGCCGACAATGTCGGCGGCCATCTGATGCAGCACGGCATGGTCGACCTCGCCATCGTCGGCACCGACCGCACCACCGCGCGCGGCGATGTCTGCAACAAGATCGGCACGTATCTCAAGGCGCTCGCCGCCAAGGATAATCATGTGCCGTTCTATGTGGCCCTGCCCTCGCCGACCATCGACTGGACCCTTCAGGACGGCGTCAAGGAAATCCCGATCGAGGAGCGCGGCGGCGAAGAGCTGTCGCGCATGAGCGGCCGCCTGCCTGACGGCAGCGTGGTCGAGATCAACATCGCGCCGGAAGGCAGCGCCATGGCCAATTACGGCTTCGACGTCACGCCGGCGCATCTGGTCACCGGGCTCATCACCGA
>JBAZSM010000037.1:37311-38225 GCA_041662425.1 Pseudolabrys sp. | reverse complement strand
CCACCACGAGACCGCCGCCGATCAGCCATGGCAGCAGTTCGCGGCTGCTCGCGCGCGTCAGTTCGACATCGGGATTGCCGCCGGATTTGCGCGGCCGCAACATCAGCGTGCCGATGATGACCATCAGCGCGCCGAACAGCGCGAGCAGGCGCGTGCCATCGATCATCTTGCCGAACTGCGCCCCGATCGCGGCACCGGTTATTCCGGAGATGGCGAATACGAGAGCGCAGGGCCATTTCACCGTCCTGGCGCGCGCATGGCCGGCGAGATTGGCGGCCGCGCTCACCGCGACGGCGATCGCGCTTGTGCCGATGGCAATATGGGGCGACGGCACGCCGACGACATAGACCAGCAACGGCACCGCGAGGATCGAACCGCCGCCGCCGTTCAGGCCGAGCGTGAAACCGACCAGGCTTCCGGATGCGATGGCGAGCAGATCGTGTAACAAGGCGCCCCCGGTTATCCGCGGAACAATGCCGACAGGCGATTCAAGAAACCGCCCTGGCCGGCATTGCTGCCGGGCTCCCGCGCCGGACGGGCCGAGGTCGCAAAGCCGGCGCGCTTCCAGGCTTCGATGCCGCCGCCCATCACATAGGTTTCGCAAGTGCCCGCTGCCGCGGTCAGCCGGCCGGCGTTCATCGTCGTGCGGCCGCCCGATTTGCAGTGGAAGATCAAAACCGTGTCGCCCGCCCGCAGGGCACTCTGCGGGCCGATTTGCGACAGGGCATGATGCCGCGCGCCCGGAATATTCTCGCCGGAGTATTCGCCGCCCTCGCGGATATCGATCAATGTGGCGCCGGCCTTGACGAGTTCGGCCGCGCGCTCGGGTGAGATGGTCTTCATTGGCTGGTTCCTGTCGAAAGCTGCGTCGATGATTCAGGCGCAGTAGAGTTCCTTGAGCAGCGCCAGCAGGC
>JBAZSM010000037.1:32873-37301 GCA_041662425.1 Pseudolabrys sp. | reverse complement strand
GTCGTCGGCGATGCGATAGTAGATGGTCTGTGCGTCGCGCCGCGTGGCCACCAGGCCATCGTCACGCATCTTGGCGAGATGCTGCGACAGCGCCGACTGGCTCAGGCTGACGGCGCCGGCGAGCGCGCCGACCGAGAGTTCCCCGGTGATCGCCAGCCGGCACAGGATCAGGAGACGGTTTTCGTTCGCCATGAGCTTCAACAGCGAAGCCGCTTCCGCGGCCTTGCGTTCAAGCCGGGCCATGCTCTTATCGGGGGCGGCGATTTTCAGCGCGGCGTTCGACCTCACGGCGGTCTCCGTTAATTAGACATTGCTAAATTAGGTATCACTAATATATAAGTCAAGTCCGAGACCGACCGGACGCGATGACCTGCAGGGAGTTGCCCGATGCCAGCGACCGTGAATCCGGCGAAAAAGCCGAAAATCCAGGCGTTCTTCGATGAGCCGACCAACACCGTGAGCTACCTGGTGTGGGACGGCGACACCATGGACGGCGCCGTGATCGATCCCGTTCTCGACTACGATTTCCGCACCGGCAAGGCATCGACCGCGTCGGCCGACACCGTTCTGGCGCGGGCCGCCGAACTCGGCGTCAAGATCGGGCAGGTGCTGGAAACCCACGCCCATGCCGATCATCTGTCCGGCGCGCCCTATATCAAGCTCAAGACCGGCGCCAAGGTCGCGATCGGCGAACATATCCGCGACGTGCAGCGCATCTTCCGCCCGGTGTTCAACGCCGTCGATGTGTCGGGCGACGGCTCCGAATTCGATCATCTGTTCAAGGACGGCGAACGCTTTCAGATCGGCGCGCTCGAGGGCGAGGTGATCCACACGCCGGGTCACACGCCGGCCTGCGTGTCGTACCGGATCGGCGACGCGGTGTTCGTCGGCGACACCATGTTCATGCCGGATTACGGCACCGCGCGCGCCGACTTTCCGGGCGGCAATGCCCGCGATCTCTATCGCTCGATCCAGCGCGTGCTGTCGCTGCCGGGAGAGACGCGGCTGTTCATGTGCCACGATTACAAAGCGCCGGGCCGCGACAATTATGCGTGGGAGACTACCGTCGCCGAAGAGCGCGCGCGCAATGTGCACGTGCATGAGGGCGTGAGCGAGGACGATTTCGTCGCGATGCGCGAGGCGCGTGACGTCACGCTTGCGGCGCCGCTGCTGCTATTGCCGTCGATCCAGGTGAATATCCGCGCCGGCAAATTCCCGCCGGCCGAGGTCGACGGCGTGCATTACCTGAAGGTGCCGATCAAGCTGGCCTCGTAGGCGGCAGACTGCCGCCTACGAGCGGCCTGTCTTTTAATCCGGCTTCAATAACAGACTGCCGGTCGTGCGGCCGGATTCCAGATCGCTCTGCGCTTGAGCGGCCTGAGAAAGCGGATACTCCGCGCCGATCTCGGCAACGATACCGCACGCCATGGCGGCAAAAAGATCGGCTGCGGCGGCTCGATAGAGCGCCGGGTCGGCCGAATAGCCCATGACGCTGGGCCGTGCCAGCGATATTGAACGGCGAGGACCGAGTGCTTCGACGGACAGGGCAGGGATCAATCCCGCTGCCTGACCGATACTGGCGACGAGGCCAAACGGCCGCACACAGGCGAGTGTCCGTTGCAGCATGTCGCCGCCAATGCCGTCGATGGCGTAGTTCACGCCGGAGCCGTTGGTCAGTGTCCGGACTTCCTTCTCGATATCGGCGTCCCGGCCGACGATGACGTGATCCGCACCGTGCGCGACTGCCATCGCGGCCTTCGCCGGTGAACCGGTTGTGCCAATCACGGTCGCGCCAAGGTGTTTGGCCCAGCGAACCAGCATAGCGCCGAGGCCACCCGCCGCCGCGTGTACGAGCAGGCTGGTTTCGGGGCCGACGCTATAAATATGTTTGAGCAGCATATGGGCGGTGAGGCCCCGCAACATGCTGGCGGCGGCCAGCTCCGTCGAAATCCGGTCGGGCAGGCGGATCGCCCGCGCTTGTGGCAGAAGGCGGGTACTCGCATAGGCGCCGACCGGTGCACCGGCATAAGCAATGCGGTCGCCCGGCGACAGGCCGGTTACGCCGGCGCCGATGGCTTCGACGATTCCCGCGCCTTCGACACCGAGAACGGCCGGATATGCGGGAAGCGGGTAGAGTCCGCTGCGAAAGTAGATGTCGATGAAGTTGACGCCGATGGCGTCATGCCGGATCCGGATTTCGCCTTCGCCCGGGGACTGCGGTTCGCACGGCACTGGTTCAAGGCGTTCGACGCCGCCGGGGCCCGTCATTTCGATCTTCAAATCCACGCTCATCCTCCGTTTTCAAGACCTGGCGAGAATGACGGCTGTCACGATGGGTGAAAATCCGTATAATACTCCCAAGCCATGGGAGTATTTGCACAATGACAGATTGGGAGGATTTGCGGCATTTCGCGGCTCTTGCCCAATGCGGAAGCTGGTCGGCGGCGGCGCGTCTGTTGCGGGTCGAACATGCCACCGTTGCCCGCCGGGTTGCGGCGTTGGAGCGCGACCTGAAGCTGAAGCTTGTGGATCGCCGGGGTCGCAGGCTGGAGCTGACCGTCGCGGGCCAGCAGATGGTGCCTTTGGTCGAGCGGATACAACGCGCGACCGAGATCATCGACCGTGCTGCCGTTGGCGCCCGCGCGGGAGTGGAGGGCGTCGTCACCCTCAGCGCGCCTCCGACTTTGGCGGCTGCGATTCTGGTGCAGCCGATGGTCGCGCTTAGCGCGCGGCATCCCGGCTTGCGCATTCAGATCGTCGGTGAAACCCGTCGGGCGTCGCTCGATCGTCGCGAGGCCGACATCGCCATACGATTGAGCCGGCCAACGGAAGGGGATCTGACCGTCGTAAAACTCGGCGAAATTGTATTCCGCCTCTATGCGAGCCCGGCCTATCTCGCGGCCACCCAACCGGCCGATTGGAAATTCATCGGCTACGACAAAGACATGGAGGCCGCTGCACATCAGGCTGCGCTGCTGCGCTATATGGCCGGCCGGCCATTCGCACTGCGTGTCAGCACGGCGGATATTCAGTTGGCGGCGGCCCGGATCGGCGGCGGCATCGTGATGTTGCCGGATTTCATGGCAGCGGATGACGATCAGCTGGTTCTCGCGGCGCCGAACGAACCTTCGATCATACAAGGTGTTTGGTTGTTGGTTCACACCGACATGAAAAATGCGGCACCGATCCGTGTCGTCGCTCAGGAACTGCGTGAACATGTGACGCGGCGGCTTCGGTTCGGAAGTGCCAGGAAGCCGTCCCCGGGGAAAAGGCCCGTTACGAGGGCCAAGGCCCGGCGAACCACCCGCGCGTAACCGGGACGACCGGTCGCAAAGTGGCCGATCGTCAGTCGCGCGCCTTGACGTAAGATCCCGGCGCGTCCTCGATCGGCGTCAGCTTGCCGCCGCCGATTGCTCGGGTCGGCACGCGCTCATCGCTGATATTCTTGATCCATTCGAGCCAGTCCGGCCACCACGAGCCGGCATGCTCGGTCGCGGTCGAGAGCCATTTGTCGACGTCGTCGCCCTTCGGCGCATCGCCGAGCCAATATTGATATTTGATCTTCGGGCCGGGCGGATTGATGACGCCGGCGATGTGGCCGGAGCCTGACAGCACGTAGCGCACCGGGCCGCCGAAAAACTGCGAGCCGTACAGCACCGATTTGGCCGGCGCGATGTGATCCTCGCGGGTCGCGAGGTTGTAGATCGGGACCTTGACCTTGCCGAGATTAAGCTTGGTCCCGCCGATTTCCATCTCGCCTTTGCTCAGGCGGTTATTGAGATAGCAGTTGCGCAGATAGAACGAATGATTGGCGGCCGGCATGCGCGTGGCATCCGAATTCCAATAGAGCAAATCGAACGGGTAGGGTTTCTTGCCGCGCAGGTAGTTGTTGACGACATAGGGCCAGACCAGATCGTTCGAGCGCAGCATGTTGAAGGTATTGGCCATCGCCGAGGCTTCGAGATAGCCCTGTTCCTTCATGTGCGCTTCGAGCTGCTGGATGCGCTCCTCGTCGACGAAGAGTTTGAGGTCGCCGGCATAGGTAAAATCGACCTGCGCCGCGAACATGGTCGCCGAGACGACGCGGTTTTTCTTGGTCGAGGCGAGATAGGCCAGCGTGACCGCGAGCAGGGTGCCGCCGACGCAATAGCCGATACTGTGGACCTTCTTCTCGCCGGTGATGTCCTCGATAACGTCGAGCGCGGTCAGCGGGCCTTCCCGCATGTATTGCTCGAAACTTTTCTTGGCGAGCGGCGCATCGGGATTGACCCAGGAGATCACGAACACCGTGAAGCCCCGGTCGACACACCACTTGATGTAGGATTTTTCCGGCGTCAGATCGAGGATGTAGAATTTGTTGATCCACGGCGGCACGATCAGCAGCGGCACCTTGAAGACTTCATCCGTCGTGCTCTCGTACTGGATGAG
>JBAZSM010000037.1:0-32863 GCA_041662425.1 Pseudolabrys sp. | reverse complement strand
CAGGTCGTTCTGGAAGACGACCTTGCCCGGCGTGAGTGCGAGATTGCGGCCGACCGCGAAGGTCGACGGATCGGTCTGGCGGATCTTGAGATTGCCGCGGCCGGCCTCGATGTCCTCGCTGAGCATGTGCATGCCGCGCACGAGGTTCTCGGCGTTCGACGTCATGGTCTCGCGCAGCAGTTCGGGATTGGTCAGCAGAAAATTCGACGGCGAGATCGCGTTGGCGATCTGCCTGACGTAGAACTCGGCCTTCTGCCGCGTGTGCTCGTCGACGCCTTCGGCGCCTTTGACGAGCTTCTCGCTCCACTGCACCGTGAGCAGATAAAGCTGTTTGAGAAAATCGTAGAACTGGTTCTGTGACCATTCCGGATCGGCGAAGCGCTTGTCCCTCGGATCGGGGGCGACGACGGGCTTGAAGTCCTCGCCGGCCATGCGTTGCACGGCGCTGGCCCATAGATCGAGATAGGAGCGGCCGAGGCTTTGCTGCAGTTCGGCCGCGCGCTGCGGATCGGTCAACCAGTATTCGAGCACCTTGGCGACGGTCTTGATGATGTCGGCAACGTCTTCGTTGAATTCGTCGCGGACCTTGCCTTGCTCGCGGGGCTTGAGATAGGCGGCCAGCGCCTTGCCGCCTTCCTCGATCATGCGGGCGACATTGCGTGACAGAAGTTCGATATCGACGCCGCCAACCGTCGCCGGCTCGACCGCGACCGGCGCTTTGCCGGCGGACGGCTCAGCCGGCTTCAGGCCGGCCGGTTTCGGCGCCGCCGCGACCGGCTTGGGATCCGGCGTCTGGGCATCCGGCGCGGTCATGGCCGTCGGGTCGGATTTAGGCGTTTCCATCTTCATTCTTGTCGGGCCTGGACCGGACTTGACCGGACCAGACTTGAACCATGTGCGGGAGGCATCGCAAGACGCCTTATTAGGCAACCCTGCGCCATTTTTGCGGAGGATAAACGACGAGTCGGATTCCTTGCTGCGGCCATATTAGCCCGCTAGCGCGATTATGCTATAATTCGTTGAGTCTGCACCGATTTTTCGGCGCTGCCGCGTGCGGCGGAATGGCAGACTGCGATCAATCACGCCGAACCACCCGACTGAGGAACATGGCGCGCAATCCCGGCAAGAGCAGGCTCTCGATGGCGGCGATGGCGTTGATATTGCCGCTGGCGCTGCAAATGCCGCTGTCCGGCTGCGCGCTCGGTGGTGGCATAGGCGAAAAATTGCCCGAGGCGCTTGGCGGCCTGCCGGAAGGCGCCCCGGCACAGCCGACCACGCCCTACCAATATCCAGCGGTGCATGACATGCCGCCGGCCCGGCCGACGACTCCGCTCGACGACGCCGGTCAGTTGCAGTTGCAGAAGGAACTGCAGGGGCTGCGCGACCAGCGAGAATCGATTGCGGCCGATCCGGACGCTCCGCCCGCCAAACCGCCCGTGCCGGTAAAAAAGAAGCCGGCCGGGGCGAAAAGCGGGCAGGCCTCTGGCGCAAAAACGAACCCGTGATAAAAGCCAGCCGGGGTTTCCAGAGCCAGCCGGAGAGGGCGGCAAAGTCCGTTTATTGGGCTCCAGCCAAGGTCTGAAACGATGGAAGAATTCTACCGCATCCGCCGTCTGCCGCCGTACGTGTTCGAAGAGGTGAACCGCGCCAAGGCCAGGGCCCGGAACGCCGGCGCGGACATCATCGACCTCGGCATGGGCAATCCGGACCTGCCGGCGCCGCAGCATGTCATCGACAAGCTGAAGGAAACTCTCGGCAAGCCGCGTACCGACCGCTATTCCGCCTCGCGCGGCATTCCCGGTCTGCGCCGCGCCCAGGCGGCCTATTACGAGCGCCGCTTCGGCGTGAAGCTCAACGCCGACACCCAGGTCATCGCCACGCTCGGCTCCAAGGAAGGCTTCGCCAATATGGCGCAGGCCATCACCGCCCCGGGCGATGTCGTCATCGTGCCAGACCCGAGCTATCCGATTCACGCCTTCGGCTTCCTGATGGCGGGCGGCGTCATTCGCTCGGTGTCGTCCGATCCGACGCCCGACTTCTTCGTGCAGGTCGAGCGCGCGATCCGGCATTCGATCCCGAAGCCGATCGCCATCGTCGTCTGCTATCCGTCGAACCCGACCGCGTTCGTCGCCGGTCTCGATTTCTACAAGGACCTCGTCGCTTTCGCCAAGAAGCACGAGATCTTCATCCTCTCGGATCTCGCTTACGCCGAAGTCTATTTCGACGGTGAGGCGCCGCCCTCGGTGCTGCAGGTGCCGGGCGCGAACGATGTGACCGTCGAATTCACCTCGATGTCCAAGACCTTCTCGATGGCCGGCTGGCGCATGGGCTTTGCCGTCGGCAACGAGCGGCTGATCGCGGCCTTGGGGCGCGTGAAGTCCTATCTCGATTACGGCGCCTTCACGCCGGTGCAGGTCGCGGCCGCGGCCGCGCTCAACGGCCCGGAAGAATGCGTGCGCGAAATGCGCTCGATCTACACCAAGCGCCGCGACGTGATGGTGGAGAGCTTCTCGCGCGCCGGATGGGATGTGCCGCCGCCGACCGCGTCGATGTTTGCCTGGTCGCCGATCCCGGAGCCGTTCCGCGAGATGGGCTCGGTCGAATTCGCCAAGCTCCTGGTCGAGAAGGCCGAGGTGGCCGTGTCGCCGGGCACCGGCTTCGGCGAGCGCGGCGAGGGCTTCGTGCGTATCGCGCTGGTCGAGAACGAGCAGCGCATTCGCCAGGCCGCGCGCAACATCAAGCGCTTCCTCGAGACGGCGCCGATGCAGCTGCACAACGTCGTTCCGTTGGCGACGCGGCGCTGATCCCATGTCCAAGACGTTGAGAGTAGGCGTTGCCGGCCTCGGCACGGTAGGTGCCGCCCTGATCGCGCAGATCGGGGAGCAGCGCGCGCAGATCGCGGCGCGCTGCGGCCGTCACGTCGAAGTGGTCGCGGTGTCGGCGCGGTCGCGCAACAAGAATCGCGGTGTCGATCTCAAGAAGATGAGGTGGTTTGCCGATCCGGTCGATCTCGCCGGCTTCGACGGCATCGACGTCTTCGTCGAACTGATGGGCGGCTCGGGCGATCCGGCCAAGACCGCGGTCGAATACGCGCTCGCCTCAGGCAAGTCGGTGGTGACGGCGAACAAGGCGCTGCTGGCCAGGCACGGTTTCAAGCTTGCCCAGCTCGCCGAGAAGACGAGCGTCTCGCTAACTACGAAGCCGCCGTCGGCGCCGCCATTCCGATCATCAAGACGCTGCGCGAGAGCCTCGCCGGCAACGCCATCAACCGCATCTACGGCATCCTCAACGGCACCTGCAATTACATCCTTACCAGGATGGAGCAGGAGGGCCTGTCCTACGCCGATTGTCTCGCGGACGCGCAGCGGCTCGGCTATGCCGAAGCCGACCCGACCTTCGACGTCGAAGGTTTCGACACGGCGCAGAAGCTGTCGCTGCTGGCCAGTCTTTCTTTCGGCAGCAAGGTCGACGAAAGCGCAATCTACGTCGAAGGCATCTCGTCCATCGCGCCGGCCGATCTCGCCGCCGCCGACGAACTCGGCTACCGCATCAAGCTGCTCGGCGTCGCTGTGCGCACGCCGAAAGGCATCGAGCAGCGCGTGCATCCGACCATGGTGCGCAAGGACTCTTCCATCGCCCAGGTGATGGGCGTGACCAATGCCGTCACCATCGACGCCGACGGGATCAATCCGATCACGCTGGTCGGTCCGGGCGCGGGCGGCGCGGCGACCGCGTCCGCCGTGCTGTCCGACATTGCCGATATCGCGCGCGGCGCCCATGTCGCGCCGTTCGGCCGGCCAACGGCGAAGCTGACGCCGGTCAAGAAAGCGCCGATGCAGCGCCATGAAGGCGGCTATTACATCCGCCTCGAAGCCCGCGACCGGCCGGGCACCGCCGCGACCATCGCCAAAAGACTGGCCGAGCAGCAGATTTCGCTCGAGCAGATCGTGCAGCGTCATCCAAAGGGCGCACCCGACAGCAAATCGAAAAACGGATCCGTGCCGGTTATCCTGATCACCTACGCCACCAGTGAAGACGGGGTGCGCAAGGCGCTCGCCGCGGTGGGGCGCGACAAGGTGATCTCGGGCCGGCCGCAGGTCATTCGCATCGAAAAGAATTAGAGGGGAAAATTCCGATGGCTTCGATCACCATTCAGCCCGAACTGCTTCTGGAGCGCATTCTCACGCTGGAGATCGTTCGCGTGACCGAGCGCGCCGCGGTGTCGGCGGCGCGGCTGCGCGGCCGCGGCCTCGACAAGGCCTCCGACCAGGCGGCGGTCGACGCCATGCGGCGCGAGCTCAACAAGCTGCCGATCGACGGTACGGTCGTTATCGGCGAGGGCGAGATCGACGAAGCACCGATGCTGTTCATCGGCGAGAAGGTTGGCAACAAGAACGGTCCGAAGGTCGACATCGCCGTCGATCCGCTCGAAGGCACCGTGTTGTGCGCCAAGAACATGGCGGGCTCGATTGCCACCATCGCGATGGCCGATGGCGGCACGCTGCTGCATGCGCCGGATTGCTACATGGACAAGATCGCGATCGGCCCCGGCTATCCGAAGGGCACCGTCGATCTCGATGCCTCGGTCGAAGACAACATCATCAATCTGGCCAAGGCCAAGGGCGTGAAGCCGTCCGAGATCACCGCGATCCTGCTCGATCGCCCGCGCCATGCCGACGCCATCGCCGCGATCCGCAAGCTCGGTGCCGCAGTGTCGCTCATCAGCGACGGCGACGTCGCCGGCGTCATCCACTGCGCCGAGCCGAAGACCGGCATCGACATCTATCTCGGCATTGGCGGCGCGCCGGAAGGCGTGCTGTCGGCGGCGGCGCTGCGTTGCATCGGCGGCCAGATGCAGACGCGCCTCATCATCGACACCGAGGCGCTGCAGGAGCGCATCAGGAAGATGGGCATCAAGGACGCCAAGAAGAAATACGAGATCGAGGACATGGTGAAAGGCGACTGCCTGTTCGCCGCGACCGGCGTCACCACCGGGCCGATGCTCAGGGGCGTCATGTTCGGCAAGGAAGTGATCGAGACCGAGACCGTGGTCATGCGCTCGACCACCGGCACCGTGCGCCGCGTGATCGGCGAGCACCGTCAGCTCGGCAAGTTTCACCTGGATTAAAGGCGGCCTTGGAAACTGACCGTCATCCTCAGGGTGACGGATTTTCTTCCATCCACAGCCTCGCTGCGGTCGCCGGGCAAAGAGCCTATATTGGCGGCATGGCTCTGCCCGCGACGACATTCGATGACAAGGAGCGCTATTTCCTTGGCGTGGAGAAATCCGCGACCGGGCGGGCGTGGCGTGACCGTCTCGACGATCGCGGGCTGGCGCGGGCCACCACCATCACGCAGCGGCTCGGCACGCCCGAACTGCTGGCGCGTATTCTGGCCGGGCGGGGCGTCGAGGCCGATGCGGTCGAGGCCTATCTCGATCCGACCGTGAAGAACCTGATGCCCGATCCGTCGGTGCTCACCGGCATGGATGCGGCGGCGGCGCGGCTGGCCGACGCCATCCAGCGCAATGAGACGATCGCGATCTTCGGCGACTACGATGTCGACGGCGCGACCTCGGCGGCCTTGCTGACGCGCTTCCTGCGGGCCTGCGGCCTCGATCCGATCGTCCATATTCCCGACCGCATCTTCGAAGGCTACGGGCCGAACGTCGATGCCATCCGCTCCTTCGCCGAGCGCGGCGCGACTTTGCTGGTGACGGTCGATTGCGGCACCACCAGCCATCTGGCGCTGGCGGAGGCGGCCAATGTCGGGCTGCAAACGATCGTGCTCGATCATCACCAGGCCGACGAGGAACTGGCGGCGGTGGCGGTGGTCAATGCCAACCGTGCCGACGATCTCTCCGGCCTCGGTTATCTGGCGGCCTGCGGCATCGTGTTCATGACGCTCGTCGCGCTGACGCGCGAATTGCGCCGGCGCAATTTCTTCGATGCGACGCGCGCGGCGCCCGATCTGCTGTCGATGCTCGATCTGGTCGCGCTCGGCACCGTCGCCGACGTCGTGCCGCTCAAGGGCCTGAACCGCGCTTTCGTCGCCAAGGGCCTGATCGCCCTGCGCCGCCGCGAGCAGGTCGGCCTGACCGCGCTGATGGACGCGGCGCGTCTCAACGGCCCGCCGGACGTGTTTCACCTTGGCTTCATGCTGGGGCCGCGCATCAATGCCGGCGGCCGCATCGGCCGCGCCGATCTCGGCGCGCGTTTGATGATCGAAGACGATTCCGTCGAAGCCGGCCGCATCGCGGTTGAACTCGACCGGCTCAACACCGAGCGGCGCGTGATCGAGGTTGCCGCGGTCGAGCAGGCCGAAGCCGAGGCGCTGGCCGCGCTCGGCCTCGAGGAGAAGGGCGCCGTGGTCGTCACCGCGCAAACCGGCTGGCATCCCGGCGTGGTCGGGCTTGTCGCGGCGCGGCTCAAGGAGCGTTTCGGCCGGCCGGCTTTTGCCATTTCGCTGGAGCCGGGCGGCACCGGCACCGGCTCGGGGCGCTCGATCCCCGGCGTCGATCTCGGCCGCGCGGTGCGCGATGCCGTGCATTTGGGGTTGTTGGTCAAGGGCGGCGGCCACGCAATGGCGGCCGGCATCACCTTGCGCAAGGATGCGCTGGGTCCTTTCCGGGCCTTCATGGAAGAGACGATGACGGCGGCGGTCGAAGCGGCGCGGCGCGAAACGGCCTTGCTGGTCGATGGCGCCATCAGCGCCGGCGGTGTTATCCCCGATCTGGTTGCGCTGCTGGCCAAGGCCGGGCCCTATGGCGCGGGCAATCCGGAGCCAGTGCTGGCGCTGCCGGCCCATACGCTGGCTTATGTCGATCCGGTCGGCGCGAACCATATCCGCGCGCGCTTCCGCTCCGGCGACGGCAAATTCGTCAACGCCATCGCGTTTCGCGTCGTCGGCACGCCGCTCGGCAAGGCCTTGATCGAGAACCGCGGCCGCTCGATGCATGCGGCGGGTTATCTCAGCGTCGACCGCTGGCAGGGCGTCGAACGCGTGCAGATGCGGATCGCGGATGTGGCGGTGGCTTAGTGTCGTAGCCCGGCTGGAGCGCAGCGAAAGCCGGGAACAGCGCTGCGGTTTAGTCCCGGACCACGCTATGCTTCATCAGGATGGCGATATGACGAAGTGGTGGCATGGCTGTCGGGGGCACGACAGAATGGCGAGAAAAGCATGATCGCGGATGAAATCCTGTTTTGGAAGCGAGTCGCTGAGGACCTTGCAATTGATGTGGTCGTGCCGTTCGAAGTGCAATTCAGTGACGGCTCGCAACTGAAAGTATCGGCCTTGATCAAGGACTTTGGCGCCAAGCTTGGAATGCTAGTGTCCGCGGACTTCGCGGTGTTGAGGCCATACACGGACAAGATTGCTCAAGCGGGATATGGATTTTCGTCCAATTTCGGCGCTTCCCCTGATGAATACGAGCGGGCTAATATGATTGAGGTCTTAAAAGACTGGGGCTGGTCTGGCGGGGCAGATCGCAAGAAACCATCTTGGCTTTAGCGCGGTCGCCCCGGATTGCGCTTCGCTTCATCCGGGCTACGAAGCACGCACCTTCTGATACCCCTCCATCGCCGCCTTGCGCGCTTCGTCATGATCGACGATGGGTTTCGGATAATGCTTGCCCAAAGCGACGCCCGCCGCCTTCAGCGCCTCGTCATCCGCCTTCCATGGCGCGTGGATGAACTTGTTCGGCAGCTTTGCCAGTTCGGGACACCAGCGCCGCACATAATCGCCGTTCGGATCGAACTTCTCGCCCTGCGCCACGGGATTGAAGATGCGGAAATAGGGCGAGGCATCGGCGCCCGAGCCCGCGACCCATTGCCAGCCGGCGGCGTTGTTGGCGAGGTCGGCATCGACCAGCGTATCCCAGAACCACGCTTCGCCAAGCCGCCAGTCGAGCCGCAGATGCTTGATGAGAAAGCTCGCCGCGATCATGCGCACGCGATTGTGCATGAAGCCGGTGTGCCAGAGTTCGCGCATGCCCGCATCGACCAGTGGATAGCCGGTCATGCCACGCTGCCAGGCTTTGAGATCGCGTTTGCTGTCGCGCCACGGATAGGCGTCGAAAGCGGTGCGCCAGTTGGCGTCCGGCAATTTGGGAAAATGGAAAAGCATATGATGGGCGAATTCGCGCCAGCCGATCTCGCTGAGGAATTTGGCGGCGCCGGAGCGCGTGGTCTTGCCGTCGAATTCGGCCCGCAATCGCGCATGGATTTGCCGCGGCGATATCTCACCGAAATGCAGATGCGGCGACAACCGCGATGTCGCGGGCTTGTCCGGCCGGTCGCGCATCTCGCAGTACGTGGCGAGGTCTTCGGCAATGAACTGCGCGAAGCGGTCGAGCGCGCCTTGTTCGCCCGGCGTCCAGTACTGCGTCCAATTCGTCGCCCAATTCGGCTTCGCCGGCAGCAGGCCCCAGTCTTCGAGCCTGTCGCTCGAGGCCAGGCGGTGCGCGTCGATGATCTTCGGCTTGGGTATCGGCGCGTCGGCGTCGCGTGCCGATGCCGCGCGCCAGTACGGCGTGAACACCTTGTATGGCCCGCCGCCGCCGGTCCTGATGTCCCATGGTTCGTGAAGGAGCGCGGCGTTGAAACTCTGGACGTCCAGACCGTGTTTCTTCAAGCGGTCCTTCAGTGACGTGTCGCGCGCAATCGCGTGCGGTTCGTAACAGCGATTCCAGAAGACGGCGTCGGCTTCCGCGTCTTGGGCGATCTTCGGCAAAAGCGTGTGCGGATCGCCGCGATAGAACGACAGCGCGCCCAGCTCCTGTCGCAGCGCCTTGAGGCTGTGATGCAGCCACCACAGGCTCGCGGCGCCGGGCCGCCACGCCTTGTCGGTGTCGTCGAGAATGAAGACAGGCAGCACGCGTCCGCGCCGGGCCGCGGCGGCGAGTGCCGGGTTGTCGCGCAGGCGCAGATCCTGGCGAAACCAGACGATCGTTGTCATGACGGATTATACGAACGCGCGCTGCGTTCGGGTCAAGGTGCGGCGCGGCGTTACTGGCTCGCGACCGCGCTGCGCGTCACGCCCGGAATGATACGGCGTGACAGCTTGCGCTCGACGACAATGGTGCGCGGTGCGGCGGCCGGGCCGGTGAACACCACCGACTTGTTCAAATCCTTGCGCTGCGGCGCCATCTTCAGGATTTCGGCGCGCACCTGATCGAGCGGCAGCCCCATCAAAGAGGAGGCGATATCCGCCTGGTGCTCGATGTCGTCGGTCAGGCCCCTGGCTGCTTCGATGGCTTCGACAAGCGTCGGCTTTTCATCGCGAACGCGGCGCGCGCCATACTTGGTTTTCCAGGTTTCGTTGTTGTTTTTGCTCATGAATCTGCTCTAAGGCTCTTGAATCGCCGGCACTATGGCGCATTTTGTGCGCTGCAGCAAATCAATCCTCACCCAACGATCAATAATGCGTCGCGGGTTTCGTTCCAGCGCCTTTAGAACTTATCCACGCTGTTGCAGCGGCAAAAAGGCAGCATCGAAACCGACGGTAAAGATATACCAAACTGGTGATACTTTCCGCCGGCTGGATTGCCAGCTTGCGTGTGGCCGTTCGACAATCGCACAGTGATACCAAGTTCATGACGTGCGGGGCCGAAAGCGATGATCGAGGAATTCAAGAAATTTGCGCTGCGCGGCAATGTCGTCGATCTCGCCGTCGGCGTCATCATCGGCGCGGCCTTCGGATCGATTGTGACGTCGCTGGTCGCCGATATCATCAATCCGATCATCGGCGCGGTCACCGGCGGGCTGGATTTTTCCAACTATTACATTCCGCTGTCATCCAAGGTCCAAGCCGGTCTTGCCTATGCGGACGCCAAGAAGGAAGGCGCGGTGCTTGGCTGGGGCGCGTTCCTCACGGTTGCCATCAACTTCGTGATCGTCGCCTGGGTGCTATTCCTGGCCATCAAGGCCATCAACAGGCTCAAGCGTCAGGAGCCGCCGCCGCCGCCGGCGGCGCCCACCGAAGAGATCAAGTTGCTCGCTGAAATTCGCGACGCCATCAAGGCGAAGTAGCGCCGGCGCCACGTGATGGTCGGAAATCCAGGGTATGTCCCTGACAAACGGAGGAAACGATGAAACGGATCTTGTTGGCTGCGATGATCACGATGTTCGCCGCCGGTTCGGCAATGGCGCAAAGCTGCGAGACCAAGGCCTTGAGCAAGGACGGCAAGCCGCTCGCCGGCGCCGCCAAGACCAGCTTCGTCAAGAAGTGCAAGGAAGACACCTGCACGCCGAAAGCAGTCGACAAGAATGGCAAGACGCTCGCCGGCGCGGCCAAGGATTCCTTCATGAAGAAGTGCCTGGCGGACTCGTAAGACGGTTGCCATTCCGGGACACGCGCGCAGCGTGTGGTCCCGGAATCCGCAGCACTGGAAATGGCGTCCGGGTTCGCGGCCGTAGCGCGCCGGAGACACGCGTAAGCGCGCTTATGCGGCCGCGCCCCGGAACGACGGATTCATTTACCGCCGCAACATGCCGCCGAGCGTGCCGCGCACGATGGCGCGGCCGATGGTGCTGCCGGTGCGGCCGCCGATCGACTTGCCGAAATCGGATGCAATCTGTCCGGCAATGCGGTTGGTCACCGAACGCGTGATCTCGCGCGTGACATACTGCGTCGTCGTCAGCTTTTGCCCGCGCGCGCGATTGGTGCCGAACAGGCCGCCGAGAAATCCGCCGATGCCGCCGAGAAGGCCGCCACCGGCGGGCGCCTCCTGCGGGGCAGGCTGGCCGGGACTTTGCCCCGGTGCCGGCGCGGTCACCGTTGTGGTGCCGGCCTTGGCGCGCTGCTGCAGAATTTCGTAGGCCGACTCGGAGTCGACCTCCTGGTCGTATTTGCCCTTCACCGGGCTCGCCTGGATGATCGCCTTGCGTTCTTCCGGCGTGATGACGCCGAGCCGCGCCGAGGGCGGCCGGATCATGGTGCGATCGACCAGCGCCGGCACGCCGTTGCCTTCGAGGAACGACACCAATGCTTCGCCCTTGCCGAGCTCCATGATCACCTGCGCGGTGTCGAGCTTCGGATTGGGGCGGAAGGTGTCGGCTGCGGCCTTCACGGCCTTCTGGTCGCGCGGCGTGAAAGCGCGCAACGCGTGCTGCACGCGATTGCCCATCTGCGCCAACACCTTGTCTGGCACGTCGAGCGGGTTCTGCGTCACGAAATAGACGCCGACGCCCTTGGAGCGGATCAGGCGCACGACCTGCTCGATCTTGTCGAGCAGCGCCTTCGGCGCGTCGGTGAACAACAGATGCGCTTCGTCGAAGAAGAACACGAGCTTCGGCTTGTCCGGATCGCCGGTCTCGGGGAGCTCCTCGAACAGTTCCGACAGCAGCCAGAGCAGGAAGGTGGCGTACAGCCGCGGATTTTCCATCAGTTTGTCGGCGGCGAGAATATTGACATAGCCGCGGCCGTCGCGATCGGTGCGCATGAAGTCGGCAAGCTTGAGGGCCGGCTCGGTGAAGAACTTGGCGCCGCCCTGGTTCTCCAGAACGAGCAGCTGGCGCTGAATGGTGCCGATGGTCGTCTTCGAGACGTTGCCATATTGGGTCGTCAGTTCGGCCGCATGGTCGGCGACCAGCGTCAGGATGGCGCGCAGGTCTTTGAGGTCGAGCAGCAGCAGGCCCTGTTCGTCGGCGACGCGGAAGGCGATGTTGAGCACACCTTCCTGTACGTCGTTCAGGTCGAGCAGGCGAGCGATCAGCAGCGGGCCCATTTCGGAAATGGTGGCGCGCACCGGATGGCCCTGTTCGCCAAACAGGTCCCAGAATATCACCGGAAACTGGTCCGGCTGGTAATCCAGGCCCATGCTCTTGGCGCGCGAGACGAAAGCCTCTTTCGCTTCGCCGGCTTCGGAAATGCCCGACAGGTCGCCCTTGATGTCGGCGGCAAAAACCGGGACGCCGGCATTGGAAAAGCCTTCGGCCAGAACCTGCAGCGTCACGGTCTTGCCGGTGCCGGTGGCGCCAGTGACGAGGCCGTGACGGTTGGCGAGTTTCAGCGTCAGGTATTCCGGGTTTTCGCCTTTGCCGACGAAAATCTTGCCGTCCTGCTCCATCGTCGCCATGGCTTCACGCTCCGCCTAATGCTGTTATCGCCGCGATTCTTCGCAGTCGCCTGCGGCCGTCAACATGCCCGATCCGCGCCGGAGCGGCAAACCGTTCCTGCGCCGGCACATTGACGGTTGAAGGAGGCGGTCAGCGCTTGCGCTGCTTGCGGCAGAAGACGTCGTAGACGGCGCCGATGACGACGCGGGCTTCCTCGCTGGCGAGGCTGTAATAGACCGTCTTGCCGTCGCGCCGTGTCGAGACCAGGCCATCGGCGCGCAGCCGTGCCAGTTGCTGTGAGACGGTCGGCTGGCGCAGCGACAGGAGGTCTTCGAGTTCGCTCACCGATTTCTCGCCTTCGGCGAGAATGCACAGCATTAGCAGCCGGCTTTCATGCGCGAGCGCCTTGAGAAATTCGCTGGCGCGCTTGGCATTGCCGGACATGCGGTCCAATTCTGGCGGGCGCTCGGTTCTGTCGAGTTGCTGCAAATCCATATGTCGTACCCTGATGCGCCCCGCCTGTGAAAGCGGTCCCTCGCGGCCCGCCGGAAGACTACAGATGTTTAATCCATATTGCGCGGTGAATTTTGGCCCCGTGATGGCCTTAACGGCCGTTCACCAACCGTTCCCGGCGCTGGAGAAAATCGGCGGCGACGCGCCGAATTCTGGCGCCGATAATCCGCGTCCGCTACCATGCCGGCGGATTGGACTGAGGGGCTTGAGAATGACGATGTCTGCCGTTCGGCGCGTGCTGGCGCCCGCGCTCCTTGCCGCCGCGCTGGCGCCGGCCTTGCTGCTCTCGTCGGCGGCCGCGGAGGAAGAGAAGGTGCTCAACGTGTTCAACTGGAGCGACTATGTCGCGCCGGACACGATCGAGAACTTCACCAAAGAGACCGGCATCAAGGTCAATTACGACGTCTACGATTCCAACGACATCCTCGAAACCAAGCTGACGGTCGGCAAGTCGGGCTACGATCTGGTGTTTCCCTCGGCCTCGCCGTTCTTCGCGCGGCAGGTCAAGGCCGGCCTGTACCGCAAGCTCGATCTGTCGAAAATCCCGAACGCCAAGGGCGTCGATCCGAAGGTGCTCGGGCGTCTGGCCACGGTCGATCCCGGCAATGCCTACGGTCTGCCTTACATGAT
This sequence comes from Pseudolabrys sp., assembly GCA_041662425.1. Taxonomy (GTDB): domain Bacteria; phylum Pseudomonadota; class Alphaproteobacteria; order Rhizobiales; family Xanthobacteraceae; genus Pseudolabrys. The sequence goes on along the minus strand of JBAZSM010000037.1, from coordinate 19,664 downwards.
GGCGGGCACCGCCGTCGGCTACATCAAGAGCAAGATCGATCCGCTGCTGCCGAATGCGCCGATCGGCAGCCTCGCCATGCTATTCGACCCGACGACGGTGAAGGCGCTCAAGCCCTGCGGCGTCACCGTGCTCGATGCGCCGGAGGAGGTGCTGCCCGCGGCTTTGTCCTACACGGGCAAGAACCCGCTGAGCGTCACGACGGACGATCTCGACGCCGCCGGCAAGACCGCGCTCGCGGCGCGGCCGTCCTGGCGCTACATCCACTCGTCGAGTTACATCAACGATCTCGCCAACGGCGCGATCTGCGTGGCGCAGGGCTATGCCGGCGACCTGTTCCAGGCGCGCAAGCGCGCCCAGGAAGCCAAGAACGGCGTCGAGATCGGCATCTTCCTGCCGAAGGAGGGCACGGCGTTCAATATCGACGTCATGGCGATCCCGAAGGACGCGCCGCATCCGGACAACGCGCACAGGTTCATCAACTATATCCTGACGTCGAAAGTCGTCGCCGATATCACCGCGGCGGTCGGCTATGCCAATGCGGTGCCGGCGTCGCTGGCCTTCGTGCCTGACGACATCAAGACCGATCCGGTCGTGTTTCCGCCCGAGGATGCCAAGCTCTACACACCGGCACTGGTGACGCCCGCTTACGAGCGCACCCGCAACCGGCTGTGGACGCGCATCAAAGCCGGCAAATGATGACGGCAACCAAACGATGACGGCAGCCGATCGGCCGGGGAACGACGCGCCGCCTGCCATCAGGATCGAGGGCGTTACCAAAAGCTTCGGCGGCGTGCCGGCGGTGGACGGCGTCAGCCTCGACATCGCACGCGGCGAATTCTTCTGCCTCGTCGGCGCGTCGGGGTCCGGCAAGACGACGCTGCTGCGGCTGATTGCCGGCTTCGAGGCGCCGGATCGCGGCCGCATCCTGATCGACGGCGAGGATATGATGGGCAAGCCGCCTTACGCCCGGCCGGTCAACATGATGTTCCAGTCCTATGCGCTGTTTCCGCATTTGAGTGTCGCCGACAACGTCGCCTTCGGTCTGGAGGAGGAGCGCCGCCCGCGCGCCGAAATCCGCGATCGTGTCGCCGCCGCGCTTGACCTGTTCGACATGGGCGGATTTGCCGCGCGCAAGCCGCATCAGCTTTCGGGCGGCCAGCGCCAGCGCGTCGCGCTGGCGCGTGCGCTGGTGAAGAAGCCGAAGATCCTGCTGCTCGACGAGCCGCTCGCCGCCCTCGACAAGAAACTGCGCGAGCGCGCGCAGCTCGAACTGGTGGCGCTGCGCGAACGCGTCGGCATCACCTTCGTCATGGTCACGCATGACCAGGAAGAAGCGATGAGCATGGCGACGCGTATCGCCCTGATGCGCGATGGCGCGCTGTGTCAGGTCGGCGCGCCGCGCGATCTTTACGATCGTCCGCAGTCGCGCTTCGCCGCCGACTTCTTCGGCGCCGCCAACCTGTTCGAGGGCCGCCTGACGGCGAGCGCGACCGGCGCGCGCGTTGAGTGCCGCGAGGCTCAGGCGACGTTGGCGGTGAGTGGCGGCGACCATCAAGGCGGCGACGTCAGCGTGATGGTGCGGCCCGAACAGATCGCGGTGTCGAGGGAAAATCCGGGGCAGGCCAATGTGCTCGCCGGCCCGCTTGCCAATATCGTGTTCCTCGGCAATTCCTATGTCTGTCACGTTGCGCTCGAAAGCGGCAAAGCGGTGCAGGCCCGCCTGTCGCCGGTCGATATGGCAAGGCTCGGGCCGCTGGCCGCGGGCGATCGCGTCTATCTGTCGTGGCCCCCCGCCGCGGCGCGGGTGCTGACGTCATGACGATGGCCGCGGGTCCTGCGCGCGGGCTGCGGCGGGCCATACTCGGCTCGACCGGCCTGTGGCTCGTGGCGTTCACGCTGACGCCGTTTCTTATCGTGCTGGCCATCAGCCTGACCGGGCCGCGCCTCGGCACACCGCCGTTCACGCCGCTGTTCGACTGGGGCGAGGGGTTCTGGCCGCGATTCAACGGCACGCTCGGCAATTACGTCACCGTGGCCTCGGACCCGCTGTATGTGGCTGCCTTCGTCTCATCGGTGCGGATCGCGGCGACGTCGGCGCTGATCACGCTGCTGATCGCCTATCCAATGGCCTATGCGATCGCGCGGGCGCGGGAGAGTGTGCGTCTTCCGCTGCTGATGCTGGTCATCCTGCCGTTCTGGACCTCGTTCCTGATCCGGACCTATGCCTGGACCGGACTGCTCAATTCCAACGGCCTGATCAACACGCTGCTCATCAAGCTCGGATTGATCTCGCAGCCTTTGACGCTGCTGCACACCGAATTCGCGGTGCATCTCGGCATCGTCTATTCCTATCTGCCGTTCATGGTGCTGCCGATCTATGCGGTGCTGGAGCGCCTGGACTGGACCCTGCTCGAAGCCGCGCAGGATCTCGGCGCGCGGCCCTTCGCCGCGTTTCGCCGCGTGACGCTGCCGCTGTCGCTGCCGGGGGTCGTCGCCGGCTGGCTGCTGGTCTTCATTCCCGCGCTCGGCGAATTCATCATCCCCGATCTGCTTGGCGGCTCCGATACGCTGATGCTCGGCCACGTGCTGTGGACCGAATTCTTCAGCAACCATGACTGGCCGCTGGCCTCGGCGCTGGCGGTCGTGCTGCTCGTCATGGTGCTGGTGCCGTCGGTCCTGGCCTACCGCGTGCTGCGCCGCGCCGAGGTGACGTCATGACCGGCCGGCGTCCCATCGCGCTCATGAGCCTGCTCGGCTTCGGCTATGCGTTCCTCTATCTGCCGATCGCCATCCTCATCGTCTATTCGTTCAACGACAGCCGGCTGGTGATGGTGTGGAGCCATGCCTCGCTGCGTTGGTATGGCGCGCTGCTCGACAATGACCAATTGCTCGATGCCGCGTGGCTGTCGCTGCGGGTCGCGGCGGTGAGCGCGACCATGTCGGTCGCGCTCGGCACCGCGGCAGCCGTCGCGCTGCAGCGGCTGCGGCCGTTCTTCGCCGGGCGCAGCTACGAAGCGCTGGCGATGATGCCGCTGGTCGTGCCGGAAGTGCTGATCGGTCTGTCGCTGCTGCTGCTGTTTGTGGTGCTCGGCAATATTATAGGCTGGCCGGCCGAGCGCGGCGCCATGACCATCACCATCGCGCACGCCACTTTCGGCATGGCCTATGCGACGGTCGTCATTCGCGCGCGGCTGTCGCAGCTCGATCCGGCGTTCGATGAGGCCGCGGCCATTCTCGGGGCGACGCCGTGGCGCGCGTTTCGTCGCGTGACGTTGCCGCTGCTGATGCCGGCGATTGCCGCGGGCTGGCTGCTCGCCTTCACCTTGTCGCTCGACGACGTCGTTGTCGCCAGCTTCGTCACCGGGCCCGGCGCTTCGACGTTGCCGATCGTCGTTTTTTCGAGCGTGCGGCTCGGCGTATCGCCGCAGATCAACGCGCTGGCGACCTTGATCGTGGTGTTCGTGTCATGCCTGATCCTGGCCGCGACCTTGATGACGCGGGCAGGGCACCGCGCCCGCGACGGCGCGTGAGCGCGCCCATCGCACGTCAGAAGGCCGCCTCGATGAGGCGGCCTCACACGGCATCGTTCGGATCGGCTCAGTGATCCTGAATGTAGGCCTTGGAGTACAGCGCATCCTTGCCGGGCAGGTTGCTGTAGCGGCCCGGATCGCGCGTCGGAATGCCGGGCCTGTAATAGCCGTCCGCCGATAGGTGATGGTGGCGCTTGATCTTGGCGTGATGCTTGGTGGTGGTTGTCGAGCCGGCGTAGGCGGTTCCGCTGAGCAAAACGGCCGCCAGGGCGGCGCATATGAATGTCTTCATGGGTTTCTCCAGGGTGGGCTATATCCAATAACCCGCCGTGGGGGCGACTGTTCCCGTGCCGGGCCGTTCACATTTCGATGATTGCCGACACCGCCGCCGTGACGGACGGAGAATGGCAGCTACGGCTGTCTTAATCGCTCCAGTACCTTCAACCCGGCATAGCCGTCCGCCTTCATGCCGACGCTCTTCTGGTAGGCGCCGATGGCGCGCACGGTGTCGCTGCCAGTTCGGCCGTCAATGCCGTCGGTCTGGAAGCCGCGCTGGTTGAGGCGACGCTGGATTTCCTTGATCTCGTCGATGGTCGGAATGCGCTCGCCGCCGGGGAAGGGCTGGCGGAAATCGCCATCGCCGCGCACCAGATCACCGAGATGCACCAGCGCCAGCGAATAGCTCGACGATGGATTGTAGGAATAGACGGCGCGGAAGTTCTGCCCGACGAGAAAGGCCGGACCGTCGGCGACCGGGATCCAGAGCTTCACCTGATCGCCCGGCCGCTTGAAGGCTTCGCCGTCGGCGCGGCGGAAGCCGTGGCCGTGCCACGTCTCGTACGAGCGCATGGTGCGGTTGTCGGCGTAACGCTGGCCGCCGGGTGGCAGTTTGACCTCGCAGCCCCACGCTTCGCCGCGCCGCCACTTGCCGCGCTCGGACAGGTAGCGCGCGGTGCCGGCAAGCGCGTCGTCCGGTTTGCCGAACGGATTGATGCGGCCGTCGCGGTCGAAATCGACACCCATCGCGAGCCACACCTCCGGCATCCATTGCGTGTGCCCCATCGCGCCGGCCCACGAGCCGATCATGCCGGCCGGCTGTGCCCAGCCGCGATCGACGATCTTCAGCGCATTGATCAGTTCGGATTCCCAGTAGCGGCGGCGGCGCGGCTCGCCATAGGCCAACGCGGCGAGCGCGGGGATAATCGGCCGCATGTATTTCGGATTGTCGATGACGTCGCCATAGGACGACTCCATGCCCCACAGACCAAGCAGCACGTAACGGTCGACGCCGAACTCGCGTTCGACCCGCGCCAGCACCGAGGCATATTCTTTGGCGCGCTCCTTGCCGGTGATGACGCGCCAGTCCGAGCAGCGGCGGTTGATGTACTGCCACATCTCCTCGGTGAATTCGGGTTGCCGGCGTTGCAGCGCGTAGACCGCGGTGTCGGGCTTCACCTGGCTCATGACGCGGTTATAGGTCGCTTCCGATACGCCACGTCGCACCGCCTGCGCGCGGAAGCTCTCGACCCAGCGCTCGAAGCCGGTCGCCGCAAAAGCGCTGTCGCCTGTTGCGAGCGCGCCGGCGGCGGCAAGGACGCCGCCGAGCCATGCGCGGCGATTCAATCGAATGGCGGACCTGTCATTGATTCGAGACATGGCGGCAGTCTAGCGGCCAGAGGTCAGGGCACAATCGGCGTGACCCCGGCTGCCTGCGACGGTTCGGCACGCCGGAACTATTCGTCGGTCTCGGTCTGTCGCGGACGGCGATGCCGGCGCTTCTTGCGGTGCTTCTCGCGCGGTTTGGCTTCGGCCTTTTTAGCGGGTTCGACCGCGGCCGGCTTTGCGTCCGCCGATTTGGCCTCGCCAACCACGGGCGGATGCAGGATCACCGGCGGCTTGGCCGGGACTGGCGGCACGGCATCGCCCGGCTTGATCTCGGTGCCGCGGCCGCCGATCAGCTTCTCGTAAGCCAGCACCAGCGACATATAGGGATTGACCCAGACCCAACCGGATTTGGTCACGACCTGCATGTTGAAATGCAGATGATAGGACGTGCCGTTCTCGTAATCGCCCCAGGTTGCGACCTTGCCGATGATCTCGCCTTCGCTGACCTGACGGCCGGTGACGAGGCCTTCGGCGTCCATGTAGTTCGGGTTCATGTGCAGATAGCGGAAGCGCACGAACTCGTTCGGATTGTTGATGATGAGGTAGGCCGCGAGATTGCCGGGCAGGCGCCAGATCAACCCGTCGCGCACGGCGGCGATGGTGTGTTGATAGGGCTCGCAGCGGTCGGAGCCTTCATTGTCCATCACGCAATTCGCCGGACGGATGTCCTGGCCCTGATGGCCGTAGCCGCCGGGACATTGGCCGACAAGGAAGTCGCGCAGTTCGCAGAAATTGTCGCGCCACGGATAATTGAAATTCACCGCCGCCGATTCATTGAACACCAGCGGCAGGCCGTTCACCTTGCAGGCGTATTCGCCGTCCTTGCGGCCGAGCCGGCCGGTGTGCCCGCTGCGATAGCAGTCGCCCCACGGATTGAAGCTCTGCGATTTGACGTAGGCCGGCGCATCCGCGATCGGAAAGCGCATCAGGGCGTAGACGTGATAATCCGCGCGGCCGGGCATCTTCTTCCAGCCGCTGTTCGGAATGAGATCGCCGGGGCCGTAATAGGTGAAGTCGGATTTCGCCGCCGGCTCCGTCAGGTCGAGCTTCGGCTCGGCGATTGACTGCGGCGTGCCTCCGGCAATGCGCAGTCTCTTGAGGAACGCCGCCGCGATCGGATCGCCCTCGCGGCACGACAGATACTTCGACGAGACGCGCTGGTCGTAGCACTGGATCGAGACGATATAGGGCACGCCGTAGCGCTCGAAGGCGTAGCGCACATGGGCTTCGCGCAGGATGCGCCTGATGCCCGGGTACAGCGTCTCGAGGTCTTTGTCCTTGGGCGGGAACACCTCCTGATGATCCGGCGGATCGAGGTCGTAGGTGAAGCCCGCGCCGGTGATCTCGATCTCGACCGGCTTCTTCTTGTAGCTGACCTTGAATGGCCCGCCGCCGATGTCGAGCGTGTAGCTGGCGGTATAGCCGGCCGGACCGGGCAGGAAATATCTTGTCGGGTGGAACGGCCCGAAATATTTGTCGGGCGTCGCAGCCTCCGGTTTGCCGGTCGCGATATCGGCTTTCAAGGCATCGGCCTTCAACGCGTCGAGGTCGACCGGCAGCAGCACCGGCACGCTGCTCTTGGCGATACCGCCGAGGCGCTTGCCGGTGATCGCGTTGAGCCGCGCGAATTTCTCGTCCGGCGAGCCGTCGCCGGCGTCGGTCAGCGCGGCGGCCGCCGCCGTCCAGTCGACCGGGCTGATCGTGACCTTCGGCGCTGCGATCTCGCCGGCGGATGCGGTGTGGACGCTAAACAGGGCCAGGAGCGCGGCACTGACAAGAACCTGCGGTCTCAATCCACGCCCCTTGCTTGCGGAGTGAGGCCGGGCGGGGCGTAACGCCGCCGCCGGACCTGTCCCGATGTCTCAGTCCTTGGCGCGTTCGACGTAGGCGCCGTCGGAGGTCATCACCACGACGCGGGTGCCGGGGACGATGTGGGTCGGCACCATGGTGCGCACGCCGTTCGACAGCATCGCCGGCTTGAACGAGCCCGACGCCGTCTGGCCCTTCACCACCGGTTCGGTCTCGGTGATTTCCAGCGTCACCTTCTGCGGGATTTCGATCGAGATCGGTATGCCCTCGTGGATGGCGAGGTTGACCTTCATGCCTTCCTGCAAATAGGGCGCTGAATCGCCGACGACGTCGGCCTGCATCTGGACCTGATCGTAGGTCTCGTCATTCATGAAATGGAAGCCCTCGGCGTCCTGATAGAGGTAGGAGAACTCAACCTCTTCGACATGGGCGCGCTCGACCGGGTCGGTGGTCTTGTAGCGCATCTGGGTCTTCACGCCGTCCGAAATCCGGCGCATATCGATCTGGGTGGTGGGCGTACCCTTGCCGGGGTGGAAGCTTTCGGCATGCAGGACGACGCAAAGCTTGCCGTCGAGATCGACGATATTGCCCTTACGAATTTGGCTGGCGATGACCTTCACGATAACGATCCTCAAAATTGGGTCGGTCCCCGCGGCAGGGGCCGGATTCGGCCCGCAACATAGCGATCTTCCAGCCCAATGCCAGCCTTTCCGGGCTGTTTCCGGGGCCCGGTAAATGACGGGAAAACCAGCAACTTTCTGGCTGCCGGGGCGTCACGCGGCGCGCCGGCCGCATTTGCTGGCCCGGGGCCGGATCGCGGCCGCCTTGCGAGGCTGGTTCGCCAATGCCGGGTTTCTCGAGGTCGAGACCGCCGCGATCCAGGTCTCGCCCGGCAACGAGACCCATCTGCACGCCTTCTCGACCGGCCTGATCGGTCCGGACACGCTGCACCGTCCGCGCTATTTGCGCACCTCGCCGGAATTCGCCTGCAAGAAGCTGCTCGCCGCAGGCGAAACACGGATCGTCGATTTCGCCCGCGTGTTCCGCAACCGCGAAAGGGGTCCGCTGCATCACCCCGAATTCACGCTGATCGAATGGTACCGGGCTAGCGAGCCCTATGAGACGCTGATGGAGGATTGCGCCGCGATCCTGGCCGAGGCGGCGCGCGCCGCCGGCACCCGGCATTTCTCGTTCCGCGGCCGCAGCATCGATCCGTTTGCCGAGCCGCTGCGGCTGACCGTCGCGGACGCCTTCGCGCGCTATGCCGGCATCGACCTGATGAACACGATCGACAAAGGCGAGGGCGACCGCGACCGTCTCGCCCGCGAGGCGGCGCAGGCCGGCATCGCCTATGGCAGCGACGACGACTGGGGCGACATCTTCAGCCGTGTTCTGGTCGAGAAGGTCGAGCCGCATCTGGGCAATGAGCGCGCCACAATTCTGTATGAATATCCGCTGCCGCAGGCCGCCTTGGCGCGCGCCAAACCCGGGAACGACAAGGTGGCGGAGCGCTTCGAAATCTATGCCTGCGGCGTCGAGCTCGGCAACGCCTTTGCCGAACTGACCGACGCCGCCGAGCAGCGCCGTCGTTTCGTCGCGGCGATGGACGAGAAAGAGCGTATTCACGGCGAGCGCTATCCGATCGATGAGGATTTCCTCGACGCGCTCGGGCAGATGCCGCCGGCGTCCGGCATCGCGCTCGGTTTCGACCGGCTGGTGATGCTGGCAAGTGGCGCCGATCATATCGAGCAGGTGATCTGGACGCCGGTTCAGGACTAGAAAGTTGGCAGGGCGTGGAGATTGTCTCCGTCATGCCCGCACTCGTTGCGGGCATCCACGACTTGCTTCTTGAGACTGTAAGACGTGGATGCCCGGCACAAGGCCGGGCATGACGATGGATAGGTTTGTCATGGACGCAAGAATTCAGACGTTTCGAAACATCTCGCAATTAATCGAGAGCGGTCTTGCGACGCCGGAAGAACGCGCCGCACTGGAGAAGGTCGCCGCGCGCTACGCCGTCGCTGTGCCGCCGGCTTTTGCCGCGCTGATCGACCGCGACAATCCCAACGACCCGATCGCGCGCCAGTTCGTGCCGGACGCCGCCGAATTGGAAACGCAGCCCGACGAACTCGCCGATCCGATCGGCGACGATGCGCATTCCCCTTGCGAGGGCATCGTGCACCGCTATCCCGACCGCGTGCTGCTCAAGCTCACGCATGTCTGTGCGGTCTATTGCCGTTTCTGTTTCCGCCGCGAAATGGTCGGGCCGGACAAGCCGAACGCGCTGTCGCCGGAAGCGCTCGAAGCTGCGCTCGACTACATCCGCAGTCATCATGAAATCTGGGAGGTCATCCTCACCGGCGGCGATCCGCTGATCCTGTCGCCGCGCCGGCTGCGCGCCGTGATGAAGCAACTGGCTTCAATCGACCATGTGAAGGTGGTGCGAATCCATACGCGCATGCCGGTCGCCGAGCCGTCGCGTATCACGGCGGAACTGGTGCGCGCGCTCAGGATCAAAGGCAAGGATGGCCGGACCAAGGCGACCTATGTCGCGGTTCACGTCAATCACGCGCGCGAGCTCACGAGCGAAGCGCGCGAGGCCTGCGCGCGGCTGGCCGATGCCGGCATTCCGCTGCTCGGCCAGTCGGTGCTGCTCAAGGGCGTCAACGACACGGCGGACGCAATGCGCGATCTGATGCGCGCCTGCGTCGAGAACCGCATCAAGCCGTATTATCTGCACCACGGCGATCTCGCGCCGGGCACTTCGCACCTGCGCACCGATATCGCGACCGGGCAGGAACTGATGCGTGATTTGCGCGGCCGCGTCTCCGGCCTGTGCCAGCCGGGCTACGTGCTCGATATTCCCGGCGGTCACGGCAAGTCGCCGGTCGGGCCAAGCTACATCGACGCCATCGACGGCGGTTATGACGTGGAAGACTTCAACGGCCGGCGGCACACTTACCGCACGCGTTGAATCTAGTGCCGGATCGAAATCAGGTCGAGCAAAGCGGACGCCACCGCGAGCCCGGCGAAGCAAACGAACACCACGACGATCACCGCGTTCCAGATGAACGCAGCGTCGCGCCGCAGAGCCGCGACGACATTCCTGCCGCTTGTCATGCTTTTGCCGGTGGTATGGTCGATGCTGTTGATCATGGCCTGCGCTCCCATGCGAGCAACTGATGAGTAATCTAGTTGGTTCGGGCCGGTTGACCCATTATTTCTACGTTAAATTGCGCGGCAAATATGTCGCACCTGTGCATGGCAGGCATGAAGGTACCGGGCGGAACAAATTGCCGCAGTGGGCTTGATGCCGATGGAGCATCTGCTTTCCATGGAGCATGGAGCATGGCGCTGGCGAAAGAATTCCTGCGCAACAAGTCGGTCGCTTTGGACGAAGTGGAGCGCCGCGTCGGTTACGGCTCGGCCAGCACTTTCAGCACCGCGTTCAGCCGCCACGTCGGCCAGCCGCCGGGGCGATATGCGCGGGCGGGTGCAGGTGAGGCGGTGGCTTAGCGATGAGAGCATCGCGTCTGGAATCGCGCCCAATCGATCGAAGTTCGAACGCTAAAAAGACTTGGGGATCTGCCCAGCAACTGCGCGCCCGAACGAAGCTCACACCGCAGGCAACCTGATCTGCTGCGAATTTAGCCTGCCTCGCACCGGGCTTGTTTCGGGCCGGCTCGAGCCCGGGCACTTGGTTAGGACGTACTAGGGGACGAGTCATATGCCGGGCCGACCGGCGCGTGAGAGAGGCCCCTAAACCGAAACCGATTGCTGTGTCGCGTCAAAAGTGCAATTATTAAATATACGATCTGTGTTAATTTCAAATAAGTCTTCTGTTTGTTGCGTTTCTTTTGGGGGGCGGCGTGTTTCGCGTCTGTTGGATCGCCGCTTTGTCGGTCGGGCTTGCGTCTTGCGCGAGTCCCTTTTTCGTTCATGACCCCCAGACAGGCTGGATCAGTGCGGAACAGGTCCCTCAAGTACTTAAATCAGTGCGATGTGAGCTGATCAGCTTTTATGAAGCCAACCGTGAGCGGCGACAAAAATTTTATGCGTACGTCAAAGAGAAAGGCGAAACGCCGCAGGCCTATGCAGAAGCGATTGAGCATTATTCATTCTTTGATGTCGACGATAGTCAGTACGGAATGCTGTATCTTGACTTAAAAGTGGTTGATCAAATTGGAATGACGGCGGGCACCGCCTTCGACAACAAGCTTGTGCGAAGTTCAGAGTCCACAAGAATATTTCATCTTGGACCGACGCTGTCAGACCAGAATACCTATCAACTGGTCTGGAACTTCACGATTAAGCAGGATGCCGCTTTGTCGTCGCTGCAACCGGCAGCTTATGCGGGGGGTGGCGAGGCCAACGACTTTCCTTGTTATATGAAGGTCGATGCAACCGGCGAGCAACTGGCTCGTAACGAAATTCCACCTGATGCCGCAATGTTTAAGCGGATTCTAGTCAACGGTTCGAGACCGCTTGCCAGCTGGATTCTGGATAACGGAAAGACCATCGGATCAACCTATTTTGCAAAGACTAAATCGGAGCAGGGCGAGCAAATCACCCCCGCACAGATGCTGTACAGCTTTGCGATACAGACAAGTGCTGGGTTGGATACGAAGCTTTCCGTAACTGGGTTGAGGTGGAATCCTGCTGCTGTGGGCTTCGCAGCTTCGTCTCAACAGACCAGCGCTATGGCTTTCTATGTGAATGGCCCATCAGCGGCGCTCGCGAATGGAGCAAAGGGCGGGTCAGCGATAATAAAGCCAAAGGACCCGAGACCGATCCATGTTATTATTGACAAGGTGAAGGCCCCCGGGGCGCAGTTGCACGGTATAGATTCAGGTGTGCAACAACCCAATACGCAGAATGGACAGCCTGCCCCGAGCGGCACCGACAAGACGCTACAGGACAGGAAGCGTCTTGCGCCCAATGCTCCCACCTACCTCCAGGAGCGAGGCGGAGGACAGCTTTTGTATCCACTGCCGATTTTGCCTCCCGTTCCGAGCCAATAGAAAAGCAGGCCCTTTGCCTACGGTGTCTGTCAGGCAAAGACAGCGGAACTGTCGCGTGCAAACGAATAACGCTCGACCCAGCAGAAATCTGGAAATCCATTGCGTCGGGAATGGTGCGCCCAAGGGGATTCGAACCCCTGTTACCGCCGTGAAAGGGCGGTGTCCTAGGCCTCTAGACGATGGGCGCCAATGCCGAGTGGCGGGACCTATAAAGGGCTTCGCCGCCTGCGGCAAGTCTGTGACGGGCCGCAGGAAATCGGGTGGTGAAAGCGGTGGATAGGGACCAACCGGCGACCGAAGAGGCGGGAAAACAGCCCCGTCGGCGAACGCGCCCGATCGTCCGCTCACCCCGCCGCGGGGATGAGCGATTCAGGGGCTACCGGCCGCCGGTTCCGGTTTACCAGTGGCCGGTGTTCTTCATCGAGGTCCACGGTTCCTGCGGCGGCAGCGCGGCGCCTTTCTGCAGGATCTCGATGGAGTGCTTGTCGGGCGAGCGCACGAAGGCCATGACGCCGTCGCGGGGCGGGCGGTTGATGGTCACGCCGGCCTTCATCAGCCGCTCGCAGGTCTCGTAGATATTGTCGACCTCGTAGGCGAGGTGGCCGAAATAGCGCGCTTCGCCGTAGTCTTCGGTGTCCCAGTTGAAGGTCAGTTCCACTTCCGGTCCGGGGCGGCCCTTCTTCTTCGAGATATCGAGCACATCGGCGTCGTCCTTGCCGGCGAGGAAGACCAGCGTATAGCGGTTCTTCTCGTCGACCCGGCGCCGGGTCTCTTTCAGGCCGAGCTTGTTGACGTAAAAATCGAGCGCGTCATCGAGATTGCGAACGCGCAGCATGGTGTGCAGAAATCGCATTTGTCTACTCCCTTGAGAACATCGGCGAAACGTCTTGGCCTGGGCAGGATAGGGCACGAAATAGCACTAAACCGGGGGCGAGGTGCAGGCCAGTGCGTGCGGGTTGCGTGCAGCTTGAGGTGGACGCGTAACTCGGCCAAATTTTCCGCTCTGATGGAGGGCGGGCAATGGAAATCTGGAGAGGCGGGGTATCAACCCGGCGAATCAAGAAGGAAGACGGCTACGCTTACGTGACCAAGGGCGGCGCCCACGACAACGACAAGCGGCCGGGCATCTACTTCAGCTTTCCACCGCCGTCGAAGGGGGGTGGCACGACGCAGGCCCGGCTATGGGTACCGGTCGACGATTTCAAGGACATTGCCGAGGAGATGGTCGGCGCCGCGCCTGAGGCGGCGCGCATCGCGTTTTTGGAGGTGCTGCTTAACCAGGCTGACCCGAAACGGAAACGCCGTGACCAGTTGGCTGCCCGAGCGCTCCGACAGGCAGCCAAAAAACAGTCTTCCGCTTAGCCGACCGCGCAGGCTGAGCCGCAAGCGCTGAACCCTCCGTTGCCCTCGTTTCGTGTCGTATCCACCGTCTTCTGCGCCCTATAGGGCGGGTGGATGTGAGATTGGTGAGCGAAGGCCACGGGCGCGGTTGGAAAGCTGAGTACCCCTTCGCGTTTTTGTATATAAGCCCCAGCCAGGGTAGGGCCGGGCATGGCGACGTTCTTCAACGAATATTTCGGCGTCACAACTGATGTCGTCGATGGTTACGGGGCGTTCAACGTCTCGATCATCAATGACCTTCCCCTTTTTATCGACCCGTTCCTGTTATTCAACAGTCCTAAGCCCGAATATCAGGCGCTACACCAAGATATCCTGCGTTACATGATGTTTTTGCGGGAGAAAATCATTGCCGGCCGGGTTACCGACGACCTCGCAAAAGCTTGGTTCATGTTCCCCGAGGTCAAGCAAAACTGGCTGGGTTTCTCACTGCATGGCAATGGCGGTAGCGGCCTTGGCAAGGACTTCGCCGACGCCCTGCGCGCAAACCTGGCAACACTGTTTGCCGATTTCGGCCAGGAGACCATCACTAAAGGAAGTCATATCGAAAAGGTCTGCCTTATCCGCAGTGGGGTAGGCCGCGACATGATCAGCGACTTCACCACGAATCTTCTCAAAGATTTCATCTGCCGTTACACCCAGGCGTTTGCCACTGCCCACATTGCCCCACGGCTTCTCTCTACGGTCACCGTAAACAAAGCCGTCTTCAACTACGAGACTGAGAGTTGGGAAAGGCGCACGTATGATCTGCCATTCAAAGATGGTGACTTCGTATTGCTCACGCCGAAGGACGTGCTGACCCGAGACGAAAACTGGATTAACCGCACCGACATGATCCGGGATTTCGAGAAAATCCCGATTGCCATTCCGGACGCCGAGCTTCGCGGTCAAGTGTTCAACTACTTCCACACCCAACTTCTTAAGCCGAGACTAACGCAGAGGGATCGTGACATCGCGGCAGCGCGGACCATTATGAATTTCCCGCAGCTCGTCGATTATTACATCCGGGTCAAAGAAAACACCGGCGATGAAGCCAGCGACATCAGTGCAGAAAAGGTGTTCGAGACCCAAGCTGTCTTTCACAACCAGGTCCACCTTCTTCAGTTAAATCTAGCCGAACACACCGCTTTCTACAAAATCGGCAAGGACACCTACGACGAAGCTCATCAACGCCTGGCCTACTTGAAGGACGTGATTGAGAACAAAGGCGGGCATCGGCTGTTCTATCACAATGGCGTGGCTGTCCAGCGCGAGAGCGACCTGCAAATCATCTTCCGCTTTGTATGGTTTGGCTCGCCGTCGGATGTCGGCACCGAAGCAAATGACGGGCGCGGACCCGTTGATTACAAAATATCGCGGGGCGCTAGAGACAAAACGCTAATTGAAATGAAGCTCGCGAAAAACACGGGGCTTGAGCGGAACCTTGAAAAGCAGTTGCCGATATATCAGGCAGCTAGCGATGCGAAGAACGGCATCAAAGCCATTATCTACTTCACGGCAGAGGAAAAGCGCCGGGTCGACGAAATCCTAAAGCGCTTGAAGCTCGCCGACCACAAGGATGTGGTGCTCATCGACGCGCGCAACGACAATAAGCCGTCTGGGTCAAAGGCTTGATGCTGTTTAAATTTTTTAGGTCCAAAGAGCGCACAACGTCTTCAATGAATTTCTGGGGGGCATTCGCGGGAATCGACCGCCGCGATTGAGGCTCTTATGGAGGAAGTGACCGCGTGGGGTTGCGTGCCGTTTCGTGACCTAAGATGTTACACGGGAAACACTATTTGGCTTCATGCGCCTGCCTGTGCAGAAATCGCATGGGAAAAACCTCTCGGGAAACGGGGACGGAAACCCGATCCCCGAAATAGAACGTCGACACCGGTTACGCAATGATTGCATCCGACCTCGATACCGAAATTGCCCAGCTGCGCGATCTGATCGACGACGCGCGGCGGATCGTGCCGTTCACGGGGGCGGGCATCTCGACCGAGAGCGGCATTCCGGATTTTCGCTCGCCCGGCGGCTTGTGGACCAAAAACCGTCCCATAGCGTTCGATGAATACCTTGCCAGTTCCGAGGCGCGCAGCGAAGCCTGGCGGCGGCGTTTCGCCATCGAGGCGACGTTTGCAACGGCGCGGCCCGGCCGGGGGCATCTGGCGCTCGCCAGCCTGTACAAGATGGGCAAGGCGCCGGCGCTAGTGACGCAGAACATCGACAACCTGCACCAGGCCTCCGGTGTTGCACCGCAAGATATCGTCGAGCTGCACGGCAATACGACCTATGCCACCTGTCTCGATTGCAGCCGCCGCTACGACATCGGCGCCATCCGGCAGCGGTTCGAGGCGAGCCGCGAAGAAGCGCCCGATTGCGATTGCGGCGGCATCATCAAGACCGCGACGATCTCGTTCGGTCAGGCCATGCCGGAAAGTGCGATGCGGCGCGCGCAGGAACTGGCGTCGGGCTGCGATCTGTTCATGGCGGTCGGGTCGTCGCTGGTGGTCTGGCCCGCCGCCGGCATTCCGCTGCTGGCCAAACGCAATGGCGCCAAGCTCGTCATCATCAATCGCGAGCCGACCGAATTCGATGACATCGCCGATCTTGTCGTGCGTAACGACATCGGCGATGCGCTCGCGCCTTTCATTCGGCACTGACATCCGTCATTCATAGCGCCACTGATTCGCCAAGCCGCTGCGGTACTTGAGAAGCTGTGTGCAAGCGCATTTTGCACTTTGCGGCTTTAGGCCGGGTGTTATCTTGAAGTCACAGATTCGCCGAAGCGATTCCACAGAAACGCCACTGAAGACGGTGGTCCGGAAGAGTCGAACGGGCTGTACGGGCTGAAGTCAGTCGGGCTAGGCAAGCGTCGAACGGGATTGAATCGAATGCCAGATATGAATCTCCGACCCGGCACGGTCCGAGACCTTGGCGACGAAACGGCAACCGATCTCATCGAGATTGCCGGCGTGATCAAGTGGTTCGACGTTTCCAAGGGCTTCGGCTTCATCGTCCCGGATAACGGGATGGCGGATGTTCTGCTGCACGTGACCTGTCTGCGCCGCGACGGCTTCCAGACCGCTTACGAAGGCGCGCGCATCGTCGTCGAGGTCCAGCCACGGCCGAAGGGCCTGCAGGCTTTCCGCGTCGTGTCGATGGATGAATCGACCGCGATCCACCCGGCGGAAATCGCGCCGCGGACCCATGTCTCGGTGACGCCGACCAGCGGCCTCGAGCGCGCGCAGGTCAAGTGGTTCAACCGATTGCGCGGCTTCGGCTTCCTGACGCGCGGCGAGGGCACGCCGGATATTTTCGTCCATATGGAAACCTTGCGCCGCTTCGGCTTTGCCGAGTTGCGGCCCGGCCAGACGGTTCTGGTCCGCTTCGGGCCCGGCCCGAAGGGCATGATGGCGGCCGAGGTTCGCCCCGACGGCGGCCCGCTCGGTCTGGCCTCGCACTAAGCGGACTGGTCCATCAGTCTTGAGCGGCCGGACGGTGTGTCCGGCCGTTTTGGTTTTTGCAGCCTGCTGGTTTCCGGCCGTCTTGTTCCCAGTCTTGCGGCTGCCGTTTTTGCTTGCGACAGTCGGCGGCACGTTTGGTATTCGCCGGCTGCCTCAGGGCTCTTTTCCATGCACCGTTTTCCTCTGATTGCCGCCGTCCTTCTGGGATTGTGGGCCGCCGCGCTGCCGGCGCGCGCTGCCGATACGAGCGTCCTCGAAATCGCCAGCAAGACCGGCGTGCACGCCTTTACCGTCGAGCTCGCGCAGACCGAAGCCGAGCGCGCCAAGGGGCTGATGTTCAGGAAGGAATTGCCGGAAGGCCGGGGCATGTTGTTCGACTTCCAGAAAGACCAGGACGTCGCCTTCTGGATGGAGAATACCTACATCCCGCTCGACATGATCTTCATCCGCGGCGACGGCACCATTCTGCGCATCGAGCAGGACACCACGCCGCTGTCGACGCGCAACATTCCCTCGGGCGGGCCGGTGCGCGGCGTCCTTGAGGTGATCGCGGGCACCGTGCGGAAACTGGGGATCGCGCCCGGCGATCGCGTCGCCCATCCGATTTTCAGCCGCTGAGGCGGCTTGCTTGTCGGGCTCCGGCGAAGCGTGTACCTAGCCGCGATATTCATGACCGAGGGTCATGTTTCGGGGCGTAGCGCAGTCTGGTAGCGCGACTGGTTTGGGACCAGTAGGTCGCAGGTTCGAATCCTGCCGCCCCGACCACTTTGCTATTCAAAACTTCTCGAATATTGTATTCGAAAGAATGAAGCCCCTTATTATTATACCATAAACGTATATCAATAGTATTCGTTGTCGCAAAAAGCGTTTTACAACAAAGCGACCGGTGCAAACATCTTTAGGTGCATAGTTCTCGGCCGTGCAGTCGGACGCCTATATTAGTTGCGAATGAACCGATCGTACCGCGACGGTGTGCCATAATATATTGATTTATATGGCAAAATAAGATCGTGATAATTATCCAAGTACAAAAGATCATAATATATATTTTTATCTTGCTAAAGTTCCGTTTTTACAGAAGTATTTACGCAGGGTTAACGAGTTTTTCTTGGAAAAACACAGGTGTGTCGGCGCAGTTTGCGCGACATTCGGGCCGAGTAAGGTCGAAAACGACTGCGTCAAATTGTAGTTTGAGTATGCCAACCGTTGCGTTGTCCGCGAATTTTGTGCGTCAGGCGCCGTGCGCGCCGGGTCGCAAGAAAACCGATTACTTCGACGTCGGTCAGCGCGGATTCATGCTTGAGGTCCGGAACTCTGGCGGCAAGACCTATTACCAGCGCTACACCGACGAACGCGGCCGCGAGCGACAATTCAAGATCGGTCCGGCGGACGTCATCTCGCTTGATCAGGCGCGCCGTAAAGCCAGGCAGGTGATGGCAGAAGCGCTGCTCGGGGCTGATCCTCATGAGAGGCGTCGGGAGATGCGCGCGATACCGCTGCTGCGCGACTTCGTCGCCGAGCGCTATCTGCCGTTCATTCAGACCTACAAGAACAGCTGGCAGACCGACGAGACGGTTCTGCGTATCCACGTCCTGCCGCGGCTCGGTCATCTCGCGCTCGACGAGATCAGGACCGATGCCGTCTCCAGCCTGATCAATTCGATGCGGGCCGACGGCTACGCGTCCGGCACGATGAACCGCGTCATCGTCATCCTGCGCTACATGTATAATCTCGCGCGCAAATGGAAGACGCCGGGAGGCGATAACAATCCGGCTTCCGGCTTGAGTGCCGGCCCGGATGTGCAACGCAACCGCTTCCTCAGTGAACGGGAAGCGGAAAACCTGGTGCGAGCGATCCATGCCGATGAGAACCGCACGGCGGCGCGATGCATCATGCTGTTGTTGTTGACCGGCGGACGTCGCAACGAGATCACGTTTGCCAGATGGGACTATGTCGACTGGAAGAACAAGACGCTTCTGGTGCCGAAATCGAAATCGGGAAGGGCACGCGTCATCGCGCTCAACCAGTCGGCGATCGCGCTTCTGACTGCGACGCCGCCGATTGAGGGCAATCCCTATATCTTTCCGTCCGAAGTCACAGGCCGGCCTTCGGCGTCATTGTTTTTCCCGTGGGATCGCATCCGCAAGCGCGCCGGCCTTGAAGATGTTCGCCTGCACGACCTGCGGCATTCGTTTGCCAGCTTTCTGGTGAACCGCGGTGTGTCGCTTTACGTGGTTCAGGGGCTTCTCGGCCACCTGCACGCGCGCACGACGCAACGTTACGCACATCTATCACAGGAAACGTTGAGCGACGCGGCCGATCTCATTCAGCAGGTCGTCGTGTTTCCGGAGCCGTCGCAACAACACGGAAACTAGCAAAACTCTTCGACCGTTGAACGCGGCCGCAGGGCGGCTGCGTTGCCACGCGTCGCGTTGAATTATTTCGCATTTACGTAACGCTAACGAACCGTGCGCCACGATGGTGCACGGTTTTTTTGTGCGTTTCGGCGGGCCTGATTGGCGCACCCCAGTCTATACCTATTGCGTAAGCTGGCGCGTATGGCGCCGCCGTGTCGAGTCTGAAAATTGTTTCAGATACTTGGTTTTTTGGCGGACCCACGACCAGCCGAGACGGTGAAGACGCGACAAAAACAGAACACGCTGAAGCGCCGGCTTTGGCCGCTTGCAACATCTGGACTTTCCGGCGTGGCGACCGCCAAACCGGTCCAGTACGTGAAGATTTGCTCGCTGTACGGTGCTGGCTTCTATTACATGCCGGGCACGGATACCTG
>JBAZSM010000036.1:5579-38913 GCA_041662425.1 Pseudolabrys sp. | reverse complement strand
CGAAGGCGGCGTCGCCCACCGCCGGGTCGATGATGTCGCGTTTTGTCACGACGCCGAGGTCGGTGTCGGTGGCTTTCAGCCCGCGATCCTTGACGATGTCGTCGAAGCTGGCGCCCTTGGCGATCTTGTCGTGAGCGGCGGCGGCATCTTCGGCATTCGGGAAAACGATCTGCCGCACGTCGCGTTTTTCCGGCGTGCCGAAACTATCCTTGCGCTGATCGTAGAACGCCTTGGCGTCGGCATCCGGCACCGCATCGGCCTTGGCCAGCGCGGCCGGCGTCAACGACAGCAGCGTGACCTTGCGAAACTCGGGCGCGCGGAAGGTGACCTTGCGGGCTTCGAAATACTTGGCGAGTTCGTCGTCGCTCGGCGGCGGAATGTTGCCGGCCTGCGCCGCGCTCAGCAGCACGTATTCGACGGCGCGGCGTTCGTTCTGATAGCGGTTGACGGCGTCGAGCATGGTTTGCGGCACGGTCAATTCGCCGCTGACGGTTTGGGCGATCTGGCGGCGCAGCAGGACGTTGCGCTGTTCGGCCACATAGCGCTGTTCGCTATAGCCCGCGTTGCGGATGATCTGTTCGAAGCGGCCGCGATCGAACTGGCCGTTGAGGCCCTTGAAATTCGGATCGGCCATCACGCGCTCGGCGATCGACTTGTCGGAGAGGCCGAGCCGCATGGTGCGGGCTTCCTCGTCGAGCGAGGTCTCGGCGATCATCTGGCCGAGGAAGCGCTGATCGAGGCCAAGGCCGCGGGCCTGGTCCGGCGTGATCGGACGGCGCAGCTGCTGGCTGAGCTGTTGCAGCTTGTCGGTATAATACTGGCGGAACTGCTCGATCGTGATCTCGGTGCCGCCGACCTTGGCCACCGAATTGGCGCCGAAACCGCGGAAAATGTCGCCGATGCCCCAGACCGCAAAGGACAGGATCAGAAAGCCCATCACCGTGCCCATGATGGCCTTGCCGAGCCAGGTGGACGTGGCTTTGTGAATACCGCGCAGCATAAGCGTTCCGTTCTCTGTCCGATGGACGGGAAATGATGGCCGCGCCCTTATAGGGAGGCCCCCAACTCCTTGCAACGCCAAGGATATCGGAGGGATATCGAACGGATATCGCATGGATATCGCGTGCCGGACGGGGCAAAGTCGCAGGGACACTATGGCGCAGCCGGGTCGGCTTTGCTAACCGCAGATGGATTCAGGCGGAAACAGGGTGGGGAACAGATGGCGTCGGGGAACATTCGTCCGCTGGTCGCGGGCAACTGGAAGATGAACGGGCTTTCGGCCGCGATGGGCGAGCTTGACGCCATGAAGGCCGGCGCGGCCGACCTGGCCGGCAAGGCCGATCTCATGATCTGCCCTCCGGCGACGCTGATCGCGCAGTTCAACTGGGCGACCAAGGGCTCGGCGCTCATCATCGGCGGTCAGGATTGCCACGCCAAGGCCTCCGGCGCGCATACCGGCGACATCGCCGCGGAGATGCTGGCGGATGCCGGCGCCAGGGCCGTTATCGTCGGCCATTCCGAGCGCCGCACCGACCATCACGAGACCAGCGCCGACGTCAAAGCCAAGGCGGAAGCCGCCTGGCGCGCCGGGCTGACCGCCATTGTCTGCGTCGGCGAGCAGCGATCCGAGCGCGAGGCGGGCAGAACCCTCGAGGTGGTCGGCGGCCAGCTCGACGGTTCGTTGCCGGACGGCGCCACGCCGGACAATCTCGTCGTCGCCTATGAGCCGGTCTGGGCGATCGGCACCGGGTTGACCCCAACCGCGGCCGACGTCGCCGAGGTCCACGCC
Source organism: Pseudolabrys sp. (assembly GCA_041662425.1). Lineage (GTDB taxonomy): Bacteria > Pseudomonadota > Alphaproteobacteria > Rhizobiales > Xanthobacteraceae > Pseudolabrys. The sequence continues at coordinate 37,124 of JBAZSM010000036.1, read as the reverse complement.
TTCATCCGCGAGAAGCTCAACAAGCGCTTCGGCGCTGCCGGGGCAGGGGTCCGCATCCTCTACGGTGGTTCCGTGAAGCCGTCGAATGCCAAGGAGTTGCTTGGCATTGTCCACGTCAACGGCGCCCTGGTTGGCGGGGCAAGCTTGAAAGCCGCCGATTTTCTTGGAATCGCTGCTGTTTACCGCTAGGGCGTTGCAACGGATCACGGGCTGCCGCACGGGTGGAAATCGTGCCGGCGATCGTGTAGAGACCGCGGCGAATTCCTATATAGCGGGCGATGATAGCTCGGGTTGCCGACCTGGCTGGCCGGTTTTGAACGGATATTGACTGATGCAGCACGTCGTTATTGTCATCCATTTGATGCTGGTGCTCGCCTTGATCGGCGTGGTGCTGCTTCAGCGTTCCGAAGGCGGCGGCCTCGGAATCGGCGGCGGCGGTGCCGGCAGCTTCATGTCGAACCGCGGCGCCGGCAACGTCCTGACCCGGGCGACGGCCATCCTCGCCGGCCTGTTCTTTGTGACCAGCCTCATCCTGTCGATTCTTGCCGGCATGAACCGCGCGCCGACCTCCATTCTTCAAGGCAACACGCCCACGGCGCCCGCGAGCGCGCCTGGCTCGCCGCCGCTCGGCTCCGGCGGGGGCGGTCTGCTGAACCAGCTCGGCGGGGGCCAGCCCGCGACGCCAGCCGCCCCGGCGGCTCCGGCGACGCCCTCGGGCCCGCAGGTTCCGCAGGTTCCGCAGTCGAAATAATCGCAAAGGAAGGGCCGGAAAATCCGGCCCTTCTCACTTTTGGCGAACGATCATCCAACGAACAGAGCGCGCCGGAATCAACCGCCGCGCGTCTTTGACAATGGGCGTTAAAGAAGCAGTGCAAACCGATATGAATTCACGAGTTTTTCAAGCTACGCACAGGCGCATCGCAGCCAAACGCATTTCGCTCTCCCCGAATCGATTCGCCCCGTCTAGAGGTTAGGCCCCATGGCGCGGTATATTTTCATCACCGGCGGCGTGGTCTCCTCGCTTGGCAAGGGTCTCGCTTCCGCAGCTCTCGGTGCGTTGCTGCAGGCCCGTGGCTACAAGGTCCGGCTTCGCAAGCTCGACCCCTATCTCAACGTCGACCCCGGCACGATGTCGCCGTATCAGCACGGCGAAGTGTTCGTCACCGATGATGGCGCCGAGACCGATCTCGATCTCGGTCACTACGAGCGCTTCACCGGCAATCCGGCGACCAAGAAGGACAACATCACCACTGGCCGCATTTATCAGGACATCCTGACCAAGGAGCGGCGCGGCGATTATCTCGGCGCGACGATCCAGGTCATTCCGCATGTCACCAACGCCATCAAGGACTTCGTCCGCGACGGCAACGATGGGTATGACTTTGTCCTGTGCGAGGTCGGCGGCACGGTCGGCGATATCGAGGGATTGCCGTTCTTCGAGGCGATCCGTCAGTTCGGCAACGACATGCCACGCGGTCATGTCATCTACATCCACCTCACGCTGCTGCCTTACATCCCGAGCGCCGGTGAACTCAAAACCAAGCCGACGCAACATTCGGTGAAAGAGTTGCGCTCGATCGGCATCCAGCCCGACATCCTGTTGTGCCGCACCGACCGGCCGATCCCGGAAGGCGAGCGGCGCAAGCTGGCGCTGTTCTGCAACGTGCGCGAAAGCGCCGTGATCGAAGCTCGCGATGTCGATAATATCTATGCCGTTCCGGAAGGCTATTCCGACGCCGGTCTCGACCGCGAAGTGCTGGCCGCCTTCGGCATCGAGGACAAGGCGGCGCCGAACCTTGCGCGCTGGCACCAGATCAACGAGCGCGTCCGCAATCCGGAAGGCGAGGTGACCATCGCCATCGTCGGCAAATATACCGGCATGAAGGACGCCTATAAGTCGTTGAACGAGGCGTTGTCGCATGGCGGCATCGCCAACAAGGTGAAGGTCAATCTCGAGTGGATCGAGTCCGACGTATTCGAGAATGAGGACCCGGCGCCGTTCCTCGAACAGGTCAACGGCATTCTGGTTCCCGGCGGTTTCGGCCAGCGTGGCGCCGAAGGCAAGATCAGGGCGGCGCAGTTCGCCCGCGAGCGCAGCGTGCCGTATTTCGGCATCTGCTTCGGCATGCAGATGGCCTGCATTGAGGCGGCGCGAAACCTGTGTGGCATTCCCGAAGCGAACTCCACCGAATTCGGCCCGACCCCCGAACCTGTCGTCGGCCTGATGACGGAATGGCTCAAGGGCAACGAGCTTGAAAAGCGCGCGGCCAATGGCGATCTCGGCGGCACCATGCGGTTAGGGGCCTATGAGGCCGTACTGAAGCGCGGCAGCCGCGTCGCCGAGATTTACGGCTCAACCGATATCTTCGAGCGCCATCGTCATCGCTACGAAGTGAACACGGCCTACAAGGATCGGCTTGAGCAGCATGGCCTGCGTTTTTCCGGCATGTCGCCTGACGGCATCCTGCCGGAGATCGTCGAATACGAGGACCATCCCTGGTTTATCGGCGTGCAGTTCCATCCGGAACTGAAGTCACGCCCGTTCGAGCCGCATCCGCTGTTCTCGTCATTCATTGGCGCGGCGGTCGACCAGAGCCGGCTGGTGTAGCCGGTCAGCCGTCGTTTGCTTCCAGCGTACCGTTGCGGAACAGCAGTCCGGCAGCAGCAGCGCCGAGCAGCGGCGCGACGATGAACAACCAGACCTGAGCAAGCGCCGCAGGATTACTGCCGGCACCGATAATCGCCGGTCCGAGCGAGCGTGCCGGATTGACCGACACGCCGGTGACGTTGATGCCGACGATGTGGATCGCCACCAAAGTCAGACCGATCGCCAGGCCGGCGAGGCCGTGAATATGCGTCGGATTGCGCCTTTGCGTGACGCCAAGGATGCAGACCAGAAACAGGAAAGTCGCGACCGCTTCGAAGACGAAGGCCGACAAGACGTTGTAATTGCCGAGATAGCCGGTCCCCCAGCCATTCTGGCCGAGTCCGCCGTTCCAGCCCGCCGCCTTGCCTGACATGATGATGTAGAGCACCGCGGCGCCGGCGACCGCTCCAGCCACTTGCGCGATAACGTAACCGATCATCTCGGATTGCGACATGCGTCCCGCGATGTAGACGCCGAAGCTGACGGCGGGATTGACGTGACAGCCCGACACCGGGCCGATGCCGTAGGCCATCGCAACGATCGCGAGGCCGAAGGCGAACGAAATACCGAGCACGTCGATCGCAGTCGGTCCGGTACCCATGCCTCCGATCACGGCAGCGCCGCAGCCGATCAAGACCAAGGCGAAGGTACCGACGAATTCCGCGATCAGCTTTTTGAACATGTCGTGCTCTCCTGAAGAATCGTTCTGGCATGTTAGCCGAACCGGCGGTTGGCACGAACGCTTCGCGTCGGCACCGCCTTGCTGCCGCGCAGATAGCGGACGGGATGGTTGATGCTTTCCGGCGGCGAGCAAGCTTGTTCGGCTTGGCGCGCGGCGTTATGTCTGTTCGGCTGAACGGCCTGCTGGGGCGGTCTTAGGGGACACGACAATGATTTACGAACTGCGCGTCTATCGCTGCATACCGGGCCGCTTGCCGGCGCTCTTAAATCGCTTCGAAACCGCGACGCTCAAGCTGTGGGAGAAACACGGCATCCGGCAGGCCGGTTTCTGGACGACTCTGGTTGGCGAATCCAACATGGAACTCACTTACATGCTTAAGTGGGAATCGCTGGCCGAGCGCGAGCGGCTCTGGACCGCGTTCATGGCGGATCCGGATTGGATCAAGGCGCGCGCCGAATCCGAGAAGGATGCGCTGATTGTGGCCAATATCACCAGCAGCTTCCTGACGCCGACCGCATTCTCGTCGGCGAAGTGACAAAGCGGTGCCGCGCGGTCTCGATCACGTCGTTCATGCGGTGCGCGATCTCGCCGCCGCCGCCGCGCATTATCGTGAACTCGGATTCACCGTCGGTGCGCGCAACAGGCATCCCTGGGGCACGCACAATCACATCGTGCAATTTTCCGGTTTCTTCATAGAGATCCTGACGCTCGGCGAGCCCGAGAAGATGAGCGGCGATATCTTCTCGAACGCCTTCGGCGTCTATAACCGCGACTTCGCCGCGCGGCACGATGGCCTGTCGATGCTCGTGCTGGAATCGACCGACTCCGCCGGCGACGTCGCTGCTTACAAAGCCGCCGGCATCGCGGCCTCCGGGTCTGTGCGGTTCGAGCGCGAGGGTAGAAGGCCGGACGGCACGCCGGTGCCGGTCGCCTTCTCGCTCGCTTTTGCCGAAGACAAAGCTGCGGCCGAGACACGTTTCTTCACCTGCCAGCAGCACTATCCGGAAAACTTCTGGAATCCGGCCTTTCAGAAGCACGACAATGGCGCGAACGGCATCGCGGCGATGGTCATGGTGGCCGACGATCCGTCACGGCACCGCGATTTCCTCGTTGCCTATACCGGCGCCGGCCCGACAGGCGAGCACGACGACGGCTACCGTATCGCGTTGCCACGGGGCGCCATCGAGGTGACGACGCCGGCGGCCTATCGCACGCGCTATCACCTCGACGCCCCCGATACGTCAAACGGCGCGCGGCTTGCGGCGATGCGCTTTGCGACGGCAGGGGCGCCGCGGCGCGCCGTGCAGACGCTCGGCGCAGGGCTTATATTCGAGCCGGGACATTGACCCAAGGACGCGGCCGCCGCATGGTCCGCGCGCACAGGAACAACGCGTTTGGACCAGAGTCTTAAACCCAATGCCGTGGTCGACGTCGGCGGGGTGCGGTTCGGCAATGACCTGCCGCTCGCTCTCATTGCGGGACCGTGCCAGCTCGAATCGCGTGCGCACGCGCTGGAGATGGCTTCTGCGCTCAAGGAAATCGCCGCGAAAGCTGGCATCGGCCTGGTCTTCAAGACGTCTTTCGACAAGGCGAACCGCACGTCGGCTAACGCGGCGCGCGGTGTCGGTCTTGACGCAGCGTTGCCTGTGTTCGCCGAGATCCGCGAGAGGCTGAAGCTGCCGGTGCTAACTGATGTGCATGACGCCGAGCAGTGCGCGATGGCTTCGCAGGCGGTCGACGTTCTGCAAATTCCCGCATTTCTTTGCCGCCAGACCGATCTCCTGATTGCAGCGGCGAAGACCGGCCGCGTCGTCAACGTCAAGAAGGGTCAGTTCCTCGCGCCGTGGGACATGAAGAACGTCGTTGCCAAACTGACCGGCGCCGGTAATCCCAATGTCCTGCTCACCGAACGCGGCGCGTCGTTCGGCTACAATACGCTGGTCTCGGACATGCGCTCACTGCCGATCATGCAGCGCACCGGCGCGCCGGTGATTTTCGATGCCACGCATTCGGTGCAGCAGCCGGGCGGGCAGGGGACCTCATCGGGCGGCGAACGCGAATTCGTGCCGGTGCTGGCGCGCGCCGCGGTCGCGGTCGGCGTCGCCGGTGTTTTCATCGAGACGCATCAGGACCCCGATCATGCGCCTTCCGACGGGCCCAACATGGTGCCGCTAAAGGAAATGCCGGCCTTGATTGAACGTCTGGTGGCGTTCGACCGGCTGGCCAAAGCCTGACCGCAAACGCTCGACCACCGCGGTCACAAGCAGGGTCTGCCTGTAGTTTGAAAGTCCGATGAATCCCGTTCTCACACTGCTTGGTTTTGTCGTCTTCGCGAGCTCGTTGTTTTCGCGATCGATCGACCCCATCGTTCCCCAAATCGCGCAAGGCCTCGGCACCGACGCGGCGACCGCGGCGCTTCTTTCCACCGCCTATGCGCTGCCTTTCGCAATCATCCAGCCGTTGCTCGGCGCACTCGCCGATATGTTCAACAAGACGAAATTGATTCTGATCTGTCTCGCCATCGTCGCGGTCGCGACCATTGCCGGCGCGCTGGTACAGAGTTTTCCGCTGATGGTGGCGACGCGCATTCTTGCCGGCATTGGCGGCGGCGGTCTGGTGCCGATCGCGTTCGCGGTCCTCGGCGATCTGGTGCCGGTGAAGGAACGACAGATTGCGATGGGCCGACTTCTGTTCGCGATCATGTCCGGCAATCTGCTGGGTGCGACCGCATCAGGCGCCATCGGCGACTTGTTCGGTTGGCGCGCCGTGTTTAGCGTCATGGCGGTAGTCGGGTTTACCGTTCTCGTCATTGCCGTGCCGGGACTGCGTGGCGTCGGCCATCGTGGCAGCGGCTTCAACCTCTCGGCGATGCATTCCGGCTATCGGGCCATCTTCGCCAATCCGCTGGCCAAGTTCTGCTTCGGCGCGGTGTTCGTCGAAGGCGCGCTGATGTATGGCGTCTTTCCGCATCTGGCCTCGTTGTTCCACGATATCGGCGAGACGCGGGCATCGATTCCGGGACTGGTCATTGGCGGTTTCGCGGTCGGCGGCGTGATCTACAGCCTGCGGGTGCGATGGCTGCTGGGCACTTTCGGCGAACGCTGGATGATGCGGCTCGGCGGTCTGCTGATGGGAATAGCCATCGCCTTCATTGCGCTGCGCGCGCCGTGGCAGGCCGACGTCGCCGATTTCGCCCTGCTGGGCCTGGCCTTCTACATGCTGCATGGCGTGATCCAGATTTACGCCAGCGAGTTGGCGCCCGTCGCGCGCGGCTCGGCGATGGCGCTGCATTCATTTTTCTATTTTCTGGGGCAGGCGGCCGGCCCCGCGGTTTATAATCTGGGCTTCGAGACCGTCGGTATCGCACCCATGCTCATCGCTGCCGGCGTGCTTTTGGTCGTCAACGGCCTGATCGCCGGACACTATCTGCGGCGCCCGTCGGCGCCGCCGGTCTGAACAATCGGTTAGCCGCGTCCGCGATAGGGCGCGACGCCTTGATCCGGCACCCAAGTGCCGGAAGGCAGTTTGCCCGCCTGCCAGAACACGTCGATCGGGATGCCGCCGCGCGGATACCAGTAGCCGCCGATGCGCAGCCACTTCGGCTTGAGCAGACCAAAGAGCCGCTTGCCGATATCCACGGTGCAGCCCTCATGGAAAGCGGCGTGATTGCGGAAGCTCGCCAGGTACATTTTGAGCGACTTGGATTCGACGAGATGGCGCGCCGGCACGTAGTCGATAACCAGATGGGCGAAATCCGGCTGCCCCGTGACCGGGCACAAAGTCGTGAATTCCGGCGCGGTGAAGCGCGCGACGTAATTCGTGTCCGGATGCGGATTGGGTACGCGGTCCAGCTGGGCCTCCTCTGGGGAGGCTGGCGGGGCGACGGCCCGGCCCAGTTGCAAGGTCTCTTTGGACAAGGTCTTTTTGGCCATTGGCTGTCATTGCCGGGACATGGTTGGCCGGTCAAGTGCGGCGCCGCGCCGGCCCCCTTTGCCGCCGCCCGCCCATCCTGTAGAAGCGCGCCAAATCACCCACCAGCCGCCCGGAACCCCGCCATGACCGCCATTATCGACATTATCGGCCGCCAGATTCTCGACAGCCGCGGCAATCCCACCGTGGAAGTGGACGTGGTTCTGGAAGACGGGTCGTTCGGCCGTGCCGCAGTGCCGTCGGGCGCCTCGACCGGCGCGCATGAGGCGGTCGAACTGCGCGACGGCGACAAGAGCCGCTATTTCGGCAAGGGCGTGCTCAAGGCGGTCGAAGCCGTCAACGGCGAGATTTACGACGCGCTCGGCGGCATGGACGCCGAGAACCAGGCCCAGATCGACGAGACGCTGATCGCGCTCGACGGCACGGCGAACAAGAGCCGACTCGGCGCCAACGCGCTGCTCGGCGTGTCGCTGGCGACCGCCAAGGCCGCGGCCAACGCCGCCAACCTGCCGCTGTACCGTTATGTCGGCGGCACCGCCGCCCGCCTGTTGCCGGTGCCGATGATGAACATCGTCAATGGCGGCGCCCATGCCGACAACCCCATCGATTTCCAGGAATTCATGATCATGCCGGTCGGCGCTCCGAGCTTTGCCGAAGGCCTGCGCATGGGCGTCGAAGTATTCCAGACTCTGAAGAAGGCGCTGCACGACGAGGGCCACAACACCAATGTCGGCGACGAAGGCGGCTTCGCCCCCAACCTGAAATCGGCCGAGCAGGCGCTGGACTACGTCATGCGGGCGATCGAGAAGGCCGGCTATAAGCCCGGCGTCGATGTCGCGATCGCGCTCGATCCGGCGTCGACCGAGTTCTTCAAGGGCGGCGCCTATGTCTACGAGGGCGAGGGCAAGACCCGCTCGGTGTCGGAGCAGGCGAAGTATCTCGCCGAGCTGGCTGCCAAGTACCCGATCGTCTCGATTGAAGACGGCATGGCGGAAGACGATTTCGACGGCTGGAAGCAGGTCACCGACCTGATCGGCGACAAGTGCCAGCTTGTCGGCGACGACCTGTTCGTCACCAACGTGAAGCGCCTGTCGGACGGCATCAAGCGGGGCCTGGGCAATTCGATCCTGATCAAGGTCAACCAGATCGGCACGCTGACCGAGACGCTGGCAGCGGTCGAAATGGCGCACAAGGCGGGCTACACCGCCGTCATGTCGCACCGCTCCGGCGAGACCGAGGATTCGACCATCGCCGACCTCGCGGTGGCGACCAATTGCGGCCAGATCAAAACCGGCTCGCTCGCCCGTTCCGACCGCACCGCCAAGTACAACCAGTTGCTCCGCATCGAGGAACAATTGGGCTCGCAGGCACAATATGCCGGCCGGGCCGCGCTTAAAGCCGGGCGCTGAAGGCCGCACCCCGCTCAGGCCGGCCGCCGAGGCCATCGCTGGTTTCGGATGCCGAAAGCAATCGCCGGGTCTTAAATCGGCTTTAACGCGGTTGCGGCATTTTGGCCGGTGCCATGGTATCGCATCGCCGCCGCCGCGCCATCCTGACCGCGATCGGTCTATATCTTTTTGCCGCTGCTTTTGTCGGCTATTTTGCCGTGAACGCCTTCACCGGCAATCATGGCCTGCGCGCCCAGCAGGAAATCGAGCAGCAACTGGCGCTGATGCAAACCGAGCTGGCCCAGACCAAGGCCGAACGCACGCTGTGGGAGCGCCGGGTGACTTTGCTGCAATCCGAAAAAATCGACCCGGACATGCTGGACGAGCGCGCCCGCGCTCTGCTCGGCTTCGTCGATCCGCGGGACGTGACGCTTCTGCTCAGGCCGCGCTGAACGCTCCCGAACTGCCTCTCGTCAGGTTTCAGTCCAACCTCTTGACGGCCACTCGCCGTGGCCCGCATTTCGCTGCACTGCAGCGGCGCGGCCGGACGCTTCCGCACCCCCTGTATTTGCGCTAAGGGGGTTGGCAGGGGATCGTCTGAAGCGCGGCCTGTCATGGCCGGACACATTTTCGGGGCGCGCGCACGATTCCGGCGCGGGTCTTTTTTGAAAAGATCGTGCGTGCGCAAAATGTTACGTACGGTTTTTCAGAGGCCCGCAAAGGGCAAGTCGTCTAGGGAGTGTCCATGCCGGCTGCCACCGCATCTGCCAGCGCCGTCACCGAAGCGCCGGCCCCCGCCACGCCGATCGCCGAGTTCAGCAAAGACCAGGACCTCGCCGCCTACAAAACCATGCTGACGATCCGCCGCTTCGAAGAGAAGGCGGGCCAGCTTTACGGCATGGGGTTGATCGGCGGTTTCTGCCATCTCTACATCGGCCAGGAAGCGGTCGTGGTCGGCATGCAGATGGCGTTGAAGGACGGCGACCAAGTCATCACCGGATACCGCGATCACGGCCACATGATCGCCTGCGGCATGGAAGCCAAGGGCGTGATGGCCGAACTCACCGGCCGCAGCCATGGCTATTCCAGGGGCAAGGGCGGCTCGATGCACATGTTCTCGAAAGAGAAGGGCTTCTTCGGCGGCCACGGCATCGTCGGCGCGCAGGTGCCGCTCGGCACCGGGCTTGCCTTCTCCAACCGCTATCGCGGCAACGACCACGTTTCGATCACATACTTCGGCGACGGCGCGGCCAATCAGGGCCAGGTCTATGAGAGCTTCAATATGGCCGAGCTCTGGAAGCTGCCGGTCATCTATGTGATCGAAAACAACCGCTACGCCATGGGCACGTCATCGACGCGCTCGTCGGCCGAAACCAACCTGTCGCGGCGCGGCGTCTCCTTCAAAATTCCGGGCGAGCAGGTCGACGGCATGGATGTGCGCGCGGTCAAGGCCGCCGGCGACAAGGCGGTGGCCTGGTGCCGCGCCGGCAAGGGCCCCTACATCCTCGAAATGCTCACCTACCGCTATCGCGGCCATTCGATGTCGGACCCGGCCAAGTACCGCACGCGCGAAGAGGTCGACAAGGTGCGCACCACGCACGATCCGATCGACATGGTGCGCCACCGCATCATCGAGAAGAAATTCGCCGTTGAGGATGAGTTGAAGAAGGTCGACGCTGCGGTGCGCGACTACGTCAACGACGCGGCCGAGTTTGCGACGCACGATCCCGAGCCGGATGTCTCCGAACTCTACACCGATATTTACCGTTAGCGCGCATGATCCCGAAAAGTGGAAACCGGTTTTCGGACAAGATCATGCGCAAACAAATAAGCGCGGCTTAGTTAGAACTGCGATCAGGATATCATAGCGCCCATGCCGACCGACATTCTCATGCCCGCGCTTTCGCCGACGATGGAGAAGGGCAACCTTTCCAAGTGGCTGAAGAAAGAGGGCGACGCGGTTAAATCCGGCGACATCATCGCCGAGATCGAGACCGACAAGGCGACCATGGAAGTGGAAGCCGCCGACGAAGGCACGCTCGGCAAAATTCTCATTCCCGAAGGCACGCAGGACGTCGCCGTGAATACCCCGATCGCCGTCATCCTCGGCGACGGCGAGAAAGCGTCCGACATCAAGGCCGGGAAACCCGCCGCGCCGCAGAAGGCGGCCGAAAGCGCGCCGCCCGCCAAGGCTGAAGCGCCGAAGAGTGCGCCCGAGCCGAAAGCTGAAAAGGCCCCCGCGGCGCCGGCCGTCGTAGCCGCCGCCGATCCCGACATTCCCGAAGGCACCGAGATGGTCACCATGACCATGCGCGAAGCCCTGCGCGACGCCATGGCCGAAGAAATGCGCGCCGACGGCGACGTCTTCGTCATGGGCGAAGAGGTCGCGGAATATCAGGGCGCCTACAAGGTCACGCAAGGTCTGCTGCAGGAGTTCGGCGACAGGCGCGTCATCGATACGCCGATCACCGAGCACGGCTTTGCCGGCTTGGGCGTCGGCGCGGCGCTCGCGGGCCTCAAGCCGATCGTCGAGTTCATGACCTTCAACTTCGCCATGCAGGCGATCGACCAGATCATCAACTCCGCCGCCAAGACGCTCTATATGTCCGGCGGGCAGATGGGTTGCTCGATCGTGTTCCGCGGACCGAACGGTGCCGCCGCGCGCGTCGCCGCGCAGCACAGCCAGGACTATTCGTCCTGGTACTCGCACATTCCCGGCCTGCGCGTGGTTACGCCGTCCAATCCGGCCGACGCCAAGGGCCTGCTCAAGGCCGCCATCCGCGATCCGAACCCGGTGATCGTGCTCGAGAACGAAATTCTCTACGGCCAGTCCGGTCCGGTGCCGAAGCTCGACAACTTCGTGGTGCCGATCGGCAAGGCGCGCGTCGCGCGCACCGGCAAGGACGTCACCATCGTCGCCTGGTCGATAGGCATGCGCTACGCGCTGGAAGCCGCCGAAGCGCTGGCGAAAGATGGCATCGAAACCGAGGTCATCGACCTGCGCACGCTCAAGCCGATGGACACCGAGACGATCATCGCGTCGGTGAAGAAGACCGGCCGCGTCGTTACGGTGGAAGAGGGCTGGGCGCAGTCCGGCGTCGGCGCCGAGATCGCCGCGCGGGTGATGGAGCAGGCCTTCGACTATCTCGATGCGCCGGTCGCGCGCGTGACCGGCAAGGAAGTGCCGATGCCCTATGCCGCCAACCTCGAAAAGCTCGCGCTGCCGTCCGTCGCCGAGGTTATCGAGGCGGCGAAGTCCGTCTGTTACCGGTAGGCTGATCCATGGCGACCAACATTCTCATGCCCGCGCTTTCTCCGACGATGGAGAAGGGCAATCTCGCCAAGTGGCTCAAAAAAGAGGGCGACAAGGTCAAGGCCGGCGACATCCTCGCCGAGATCGAGACCGACAAGGCGACGATGGAATATGAGGCGATCGACGAGGGCACGCTGGCCAAAATCGTCGTTCCGGAAGGCACGCAGGACGTCGCCGTCAATGCCGTGATCGCGGTGATGGCAAGCGAGGGCGAAGACGTGAAGGCCGCGGCTGCGGGTGCGGCCAGTGCTCCGGCAAAGACCGAAGCGCCGAAGGCCGAACCGAAGAAGGTCGAGGCTGCTCCCGTTTCCGCGCCCGCGGCGAAACCGGCTGCGGCGCCCGTCGCTGCTGCTCCGGCACCGGTCGCGTCCGGCGCGCGCATCTTCGCGTCGCCGCTGGCCAAGCGCATCGCCAAGGACGCCGGCGTCGACCTGTTGCGCATCTCAGGGACCGGCCCGCATGGTCGCATCATTGCGCGCGATGTCGAGGACGCGAAGTCGGGCAAGGGGCTGAAGGCTGCTCCGGCTCCGGCAATGTCGGCCGGCGCGCCCGCCGCCGCGCCCTCAATGTCCGACAGCCAAATCCTCGGTCTGTACGAGCAGGGCTCCTTTGAGAGCATTCCGCATGACGGCATGCGCCGCACCATCGCGCAGCGCCTGACGGCGGCGACCAATTCGATGCCAACTTTCTACCTTACGGTGGATTGCGACCTCGGCAAGCTCATGGCGGCGCGCGAGGACATCAACGCTGCGGCGCCCAAGGGCGCCGACGGCAAGCCCGTCTACAAACTCTCGGTCAACGACTTCGTCATCAAGGCGATGGCGATCGCGCTGCAGAAAATTCCTGAAGCCAATGTGTCGTGGACCGAAAGCGCGATGCTGCGCCACAAGCATTCCGACATCGGCGTCGCCGTGGCGCTGCCCTTCGGCCTCATCACGCCGATTATCCGCCAGGCCGAGATCAAGACGCTGTCCGCCATCTCCAATGAGATGAAGGACCTCGCCGCGCGCGCCAAAAACAAGAAGCTCAAGCCGAACGAATATCAGGGCGGATCGTCCTCGGTGTCGAACCTCGGCATGTACGGCATCAAGGACTTCACCGCCGTGATCAATCCGCCGCAATCGTCGATCCTCGCGGTCGGCACCGGCGAGGAACGCGCCGTGGTCCGCAACGGCCAGATCGTGCCGGCGACCATCATGAGCGTGACCTTGTCGTGCGATCATCGCGCCATCGACGGCGCGCTGGGCGCCGAACTCATTACCGCGTTCAGGAAGCTGATCGAAAACCCGGTGATGATGGTGGTTTAGAACTCCGCCGTCATGCCCGGCCTTGTGCCGGGCATCCACGTCTTAGGTCCGGAAGAAAGGCGTGGATGGCCGGGACAAGCCCGGCCATGACAACAGGATAGCCGGCGCAATTTTGAGCGAGGCTTTATGGCCGACACAGCCTTCGACATCATCATCATCGGCGCAGGGCCGGGCGGTTACGTCACCGCGATCCGCGCGGCGCAACTCGGCTTCAAGACAGCCGTGGTCGAGCGCGATTATCTCGGTGGCATCTGCAATAACTGGGGCTGCATCCCGACCAAGGCGCTGCTGCGCTCGGCCGAGATTTACCAATACATGCAGCACGCCAAGGATTATGGCCTGTCGGCCGACAATGTGTCGTTCGACATCAAGGCCGTCATCGCGCGCTCGCGCAATGTGGTGAACCGGCTCAACACCGGCGTCGGCTATCTGTTCAAGAAGAACAAGATCACGGTGATCTGGGGCGAGGCGACCATCGATGCGCCGGGCAAGATCAGCGTCAAGGCGTCGAAGACGCCGGCGATCAAGGATGCGCTCGGGCCGGGGCAGTATTCCGCCAAACACATCATCGTCGCGACCGGCGCGCGGCCGCGCGTGCTGCCGGGACTCGAGCCGGACAAGAAACTGGTCTGGACTTATTTCGAGGCGATGAACCCCGACAAGATGCCGAAGTCGCTGCTGGTCGTCGGCTCGGGCGCCATCGGCATCGAGTTTGCCTCGTTCTACCGCACCATGGGCGCCGAGGTGACCGTCGTCGAAGTGCTACCGCAGGTGTTGCCGGTCGAGGACGCCGAGATCGCCGCCTTCGCGCGCAAGCAATTCGAGAAGCAGGGCATCAAGATCATGGCGAGTGCCAAGGTTACGAAGCTCGACAAAAAAGCCGACAGCGTCACCGCGACCATCGAGGCCGACGGCAAGACGCAACAGATCACGGTCGATCGCGTCATCGCCGCGGTCGGCGTCGTCGGCAATATCGAGAATATCGGCCTTGAGAAGCTCGGCGTGAAAATCGAGCGCGGCTGCGTCGTCATTGACGGCCTCAGCAGGACCAATGTGCCGGGCATCTATGCCATCGGCGATGTCGCCGGCCCGCCAATGCTGGCGCACAAGGCCGAGCATGAAGGCGTCGTCTGCGTCGAGGCCATCAAGGGCCTGCATCCGCATCCGATGGACAAGCTGAAAATCCCGGGCTGCACTTATTGCCATCCGCAGATCGCTTCGGTCGGTCTCACCGAAGCCGCCGCCAAAGCCAAGGGCTACGACATCCGCGTCGGCCGCTTTCCCTTCGTCGGCAACGGCAAGGCCATCGCGCAGGGCGAGGACCAGGGCATGGTCAAGGTGATCTTCGACAAGAAGACCGGCCAATTGCTTGGCGCGCATATGGTCGGCTCGGAAGTCACCGAACTCATCCAGGGCTTCGTCGTGGCGATGAACCTGGAGACCACTGAAGAAGAATTGATGCATACCATCTTCCCTCATCCGACGATTTCGGAGACGATGAAGGAAGCGGTGCTCGATGCTTACGGGCGCGTGCTGAATATGTGAGGCACCGGGAGAGAGCAATGGCCAAATACAACAGCATTCTCGAAACCATCGGGCGCACGCCGTGCGTGAAGATCAACAAGCTCGGACCGAAAGGCATCAATCTTTACGTCAAGATCGAAGCCTTCAATCCGCTCGGCTCGGTCAAGGATCGCCTGGCGCTCGGTGTCATCGAGGCGGCCGAGAAATCCGGCGAGCTTAAACCGGGTATGACCGTGGTTGAGGCGACCTCGGGCAATACCGGAATCGGTCTGGCGATGGTCTGCGCCGCCAAGGGCTATCCGCTGGTCGTCACCATGGCGGAAACGTTTTCGGTCGAGCGCCGCAAGCTGATGCGCTTCCTCGGCGCCAACGTGGTGCTGACGCCCGCCGCGGGCCGCGGTTTGGGCATGGTCGAAAAGGCGCAGGAACTCGCCAAGGCGCATGGCTGGTTCCTGACGCGCCAGTTCGAGAACGAGGCCAATCCCGACATGCATGCGCGCACCACGGCGCGCGAGATCGTCGACGACTTCAAAGATAGCGGGCTCGATTACTGGGTCACCGGCTTCGGCACCGGCGGCACACTCAACGGCGTCTCGCGCGTGCTGACCAAGGAGATGCCGAACACCAAGATCGTACTGTGCGAGCCGGCTGACGCGCCGATGATTTCCACGCACACGCCGCAGGAGCGCAACGCTGACGGCACGCCGGCCAAGCCGAACCCGGCCTTCAAGCCGCATCCGATGCAGGGCTGGTCGCCGGACTTCGTGCCGAAGATCACCGCGGAAGCAGTCGACAAGGGCGTCGTCAGCGAGATCGTCACCATCGCCGGTGCCGATGCGATGAAGTGCTCGAAGGATCTGGCCCGGAAGGAAGGCATCTTCGTCGGCATCACCGCCGGCGCAACTTTTGCCGGCGCGCTCAAGATCGCGGAGAAGGCGGCACCCGGTTCGACCATCCTTGCCATGTTGCCGGATACCGGCGAGCGTTACCTGTCGACGCCGTTGTTCGGTGACGTGGGCGCCGACATGAACGAGGACGAGATCAAGATTTCGATGTCGACGCCGGGGCAGCAGATGCCGCCGAAGACGGCCTAACCGCAGGTGCCAAGGGGGCATTCATGAATATCATCTTCTGGATCGTGATCGGCCTGATCGCCGGCTGGCTGGCCAATGCCATTCTGGGCGGGCGCGGCGGCCTCCTGGGCAATCTGGCCGTCGGCCTCGTCGGCGCGGTGCTGGGCGGCGTCCTTCTTGGGGCGCTGCACATCATCCCGGAAGCGAATTTCGTCGGACAGCTGGTCAGCGCCACCATCGGTGCGCTCGTATTTCTGCTGATCTGGCGCGCGATCCGGCGGGCATGACGGCAGGGCGGAACAGGCCCGCCTTGCAGGCCCGCCTCGCCAGCCGTAAGTAAGCGCCATGGCCGTCGTCCTCGACCTCGTCAATAATCCGCGCCCGCGCCACCCGGAAAAGGCGCATCGCCCGGATTCGGCCCAGCCGCCGAAGCCGGACTGGATCCGCGTCAAGGCGCCGATCTCGAAGGGCTATGCCGAAACGCACGCCCTGATGCGCGAGAACAACCTGATCACCGTCTGCGAGGAGGCCGGCTGCCCGAATATCGGCGAGTGCTGGGAGAAGAAGCACGCCACCTTCATGATCATGGGCGACACCTGCACGCGCGCCTGTTCGTTCTGCAACGTCAAGACCGGCCTGCCGGGCGCGCTCGATGTGAGCGAGCCTGAGCATGTCGGGCAGGCGACCGCGAAACTGGGCCTCGCCCACATCGTCGTCACCTCAGTCGACCGCGACGATCTTGCGGACGGCGGTGCACAGCATTTCTCCGAGACCATCACGGCGATCCGCAAGCACGCGCCCGGCACGACGATTGAAATTCTCACGCCTGATTTTCTACGCAAGGACGGCGCACTCGAAGTGGTCGTCGCGGCCAAGCCCGACGTGTTCAACCACAATCTCGAAACCGTGCCGTCGCTGTATCTCACGGTGCGGCCGGGCGCGCGCTATTTCCATTCGCTGCGCCTGTTGCAGCGGGTCAAAGAGCTCGATCCGTCGATGTTCACCAAGTCCGGCATCATGGTGGGCCTGGGCGAGGAGCGGAACGAGATCCTGCAGGTGATGGACGACCTGCGCTCGGCCGGCGTCGATTTCCTCACCATCGGCCAGTATCTGCAGCCGACGCGCAAGCATCACGAGGTCAAGCGCTTCGTGCCGCCGGACGAATTCAAGTCGCTCGAGACCATCGCCTATTCGAAGGGCTTCCTGATGGTGTCGGCCTCGCCGCTGACGCGCTCGTCGCACCACGCCGGCGAAGACTTCGCGCGGCTCAAGGCAGCGCGGCAAGCGCAGCTCGCGCGCTGACCAATGCCACAGTTTTCGACCAAACGCCGCGTGCGCCATGCCGCGGCCGAGATGTTCGACCTCGTCGCCGATGTCGAGAAATATCCCGAATTCGTGCCGCTGTGCGACAGCCTCAAGGTGCGCAGCCGCGCCGAAAAAGGCGAGGGCGTCGAGACGCTCACCGCGGCGATGACCATCGCCTACAAACTTCTGCGGCAGACCTTCCTGAGCCGCGTCACCCTCGACAAGCCGAACCTGAAGATCACCGTCGAATATCTCGACGGGCCGTTCAGTCGCATGCAGAACCGCTGGAGCTTTCGCGCCACCGGCGAGGCCAGTTGCGAGGTCGAGTTCTTCATCGACTACGAGTTTCGGAGCCGCACCTTCGGCCTGCTGATGGGCGCCGTGTTCGATACCGTGTTCCGCAAGATGTCGGCGGCCTTCGAAGAGCGCGCTGACAAGGTCTATGGCCGGGCCGCCAGTCCCAATGTCTGACGATACGCCGAACGTCACGCAGCGCCTGCATCGCCGGGTGCCGGCGGGCGGCTATCGGCGCGGCCTGTTGTTCCTCGTCGCCATCGGCATTCCGTTATGTGTCGCGGTCGTGCTGCATATGCCGGCGGGCGGGCTTATCGGCGCCATGACCGGACTGATCCTGTCCTTCGCCGACGATGAGGGCGCGTTGTCGCGCCGTCTCGGCACGCTGGCGACTGTTGCCGCGGGCATTGCCATTGGCGGCGTCGCCGGCATCGCGCTGCACGGCTTTCCGCCGTCGCTCTGGGTCCTGTTCGCCATCTCGACCTTCGCCAGCGGCTGGTATCAGGGCCGCAGCAAGGCTTACATGCTCGCAGCGCGCTTCGGCTCGATGGCGCTGGTTGTCACCAGCGGCGCGCCCGAATTGCGGCTCGAGGAACTGGCGTTCGCCGTCGGCGCGCTGGCGGTTGTGGCGGTCGCGCGCGTCGTCGACCATCTTGCCGGCGGACCGCTGACGCAACCGCGCGGCCGGCCGCGCGTGGTGCCGTCGGGCGGCTGGATCCGCTTTGCCCTTGCCTATGCCGCTGCCGCGACGGCGAGCCTCGGCATCGGTATTGCGCTCGACCCAACGCGGGTCTTGTGGGTGGTGGTGACGACGCTTGTCGTGATGCAGCCGGATGCACGGCTGAGCTACGTCCTGATCGTGCAGCGCATCGCCGGCACCGTGCTTGGCGTCGCCGCGGCCTTCGCCGTCACCAACGTCGTCCATTCGCCGTGGCCGATCGCCGCGATCCTGTTGTGCGTCGCGCCGCTCATTCCGCATCACCTGCAGAATCGTTATTGGCTGCACACAGCGTTGATCGCACTGCTCGTGCTGCTCGCGTACGACCTCGCGGCGGCCGCCGATCCGCGCATTCTCCAGGGCCTCTTCACCGAGCGCCTTCAGGACGTACTGCTCGGCGGCGGCATCGCGCTGATCGGCACGCTCTTCGCGTTCCCGCGCGACGCTCCGGAGGAGACCTGAGCATCAACGATTGAGAATGAAGATTGCCGCGTTGAGCAGGGCCGCGAAGCCGACCCACAGCGCCAGCGGCGCCATGCAGGCCGCCGCGACGCGATCCAGCCGATAAAACGCAATCACTGTCGCGATCACCAGCCCAAGCTGCGGCACGATGTTGATCAGGCCGAGCAGGGGGCTGTGCGCGGCAAAAAACATCCATGACCAGGCGGCGTTAAAAAGCAGTTGCAGCCCGAACAGCGTGATGGCGCGCTGCCGTTCGGGCGACGCCGGCAATTTGAGAATACGATAGGCGGCGAATGCCATGAGGGCGTACAGGCTCGTCCAGACCGGCCCGAATATCCAGTTCGGAGGGTTGAACGACGGCTTCACCAGGCCCGCGTACCATGGCGCAAGGTTGGGAAACGTGGCCGCCTGGCCGAGCGCCAGTGCAGCCACAACGATCATGACCGGGGCAATCGCAATCGAAAGATTGTGCCGGATGCCGCTTGTCCGTTCAGTCATTGGCCGGCCAGCTCCTTGAGCATCGACAACGCCTGCAGCACCGATTTGTGCCGCACCTGCTCGCGGCCGATATCGCCATAGCGCCGTTCCGCGTGGGTGAGGGTACCTGTTTTCGACGCGGCGGCGAAATGCACAAGGCCGACCGGCTTGGTCGCCGTGCCGCCGCCGGGACCGGCGACGCCGGTAATCGACACCGCGATATCGGCGCGCGAATTTTTCACGGCGCCTTTGGCCATCGCTTCGGCCGTCTCGCGGCTCACGGCGCCAACCGCGATCAATGTCGCCTCCGGCACGCCGAGCATCTCCTGCTTGGCTTCGTTCGAGTAAGTGACGAAGCCGCGTTCGACCACGTCGGAAGATCCCGCGATATCGGTGAGCGCGCCGGCGACCAGTCCACCGGTGCACGATTCCGCCGTCGCGACTTTCAATCCGCGTGCGCGGCAGGCGTCCAGAACGGCGATCGCGGCGGCGCGGATGTCGTCGCCCATGACCCGCTCCATGGCAACCGCACCGTCGCGGTCGCATAGGCTGCGATGCCTTCGCGGCGGCCGGTGAATCCCAATTGCTCGCTGGTGGTCGCCTTCACCGCCACACGATCCCCGGCAATGCCGGCGATGCGGGCGATGGCCTGACGCATGGCGTCGCGATGCGGACCTATTTTGGGTGCTTCACAGACGATAGTGAGATCGAGATGCGCGATACTTCCGCCCCGCGCGGCGACGCGCTCGCAGGCGAATTTGAGAAAGCGATCGGAGGACGCGCCTTTCCATTGCGGGTCGCTCGGCGGAAAGTGCGCGCCGATATCGCCATCGGCCAGCGCGCCGAGAATGGCATCGGTCAGCGCGTGCAAACCCACATCGGCGTCGGAATGCCCGGTCAACGCCTGGCTGTGCGGAATGCGGACCCCGCCAATCGTCACGTGATCGCCGGCCCCGAAGGCATGGACATCGATGCCGGCGCCGGTGCGCACGTCGCCCAACTGGGCCAACTGCATCGCTTCTGCGCGCACGAAATCCTCCGCATGGGTGATCTTGATATTAGCGCTTTCGCCGTCGAATACGCGCACCTGCATGCCGACCCATTCGGCGAGCGCGGCGTCGTCGGTGAAATCGTCGCGTCCCTCGCGCAGCGCGCGGCGATGCGCCTCGAGGATCGGCGCGAAAGCAAAAGCCTGCGGCGTCTGCACGGCGCGCAACGAGGCGCGGTTAAGGGTCTCGCCGACGCAGCCGCGGCTGTCGATGCTTTTGATCGTGTCGGTGACGGGGAGGCCAGGGACAGCCGCTCCGGTTTCTCCCGAGGCATCGATCGCCCGGCTGACGAGAGAAGGGCTCGCGAACGGCCGTGCGGCGTCGTGGATGAGGACGATGTCCGGATTATGCGCGGCGAGGGCTTCAAGCCCGGCGCGGACCGATGCTTGCCGCGTCTCGCCGCCGTGAACCGGGTCGGCGACCGCCAATCCGTCGGCCGCCGCGCGATAATGAGCCTCGTCGCCCGGCCGGATCACGGGCTGGATCGTGTGGATAAGCCCGCAGGCGGAAAACATCGTCAGACAGCGCCGTAATACCGCTTCACCGCCGATCGGCCGGAACTGCTTCGGGAGGTCCGATCCGGAAGCCCTTGTGCCCCGGCCGGCCGCCACAATTACGGCTGCGATTTTCGCCATCGTTTCAGCATTCCTGCCCGTTTTCCCGCCGCCCGCTTTAGCGCGTTCTTGAGGCCCCGCAAAAGCGCTATCTCGAGCCGCTATTACGTGGCTTTTCGGTCGTGCTGGCCAGGTAGCCCCGTTATGTATATTGCACTGCAGCACTTGCGCACCCGATCAAAATGGCTAAACTCTAAGCAATGAAAGGTTCAGCCTAAATGGTAGGCAGTAGCCCGATGCAGGGTCGTATAAACGAGATTTATGCGCGAACACTAGACGTCGGCGGCGTATCGGTGCCGAACCGGGTTGTTCTGGCGCCGATGTCCGGCATCACCAACGCGCCGTTCAGGCGCCTGGCGGAGGATTTGGGTGCAGGACTCGTTGTGTCCGAAATGACGGCATGCGCGGGCCTCGCCAATGGCGAGCGCGAAGCCAATGTGCGCAGCCATGGCAAGGGCGTCGCCATCAACGTCGTCCAGCTGGCCGGTTGCGAAGCGCACTGGATGGCGGAGGGCGCGCGGGTCGCGCAAGCCAACGGCGCGCAGATCATCGACATCAACATGGGTTGTCCGTCGAAACAGGTGACCAACGGCTCGTCAGGCTCGGCCCTGATGCGCGACCTCGATCACGCGCTTTCCCTCATCGAAGCCACCGTCAACGCCGTCGACGTGCCGGTGACGCTGAAGATGCGGCTCGGCTGGGATGCCGACAGCATCAACGCGCCGGAATTGGCGCGCCGCGCCGAAACGGCGGGCGTGCAGATGATCACGGTCCATGGTCGCACACGCTGCCAATTCTATACCGGCAATGCCGACTGGAGCGCGGTGCGCGCGGTCAAGCAGGCCGTCGGCGTGCCCGTCGTCGTCAATGGCGACATCCGCTCCTGTGACGATGCGCTGAGCGCACTGCACGCCTCCGGCGCCGACGCCGTGATGGTGGGGCGCGCGGCGCAAGGCCGTCCTTGGTTTCCGGGGCAGGTCGCGCAATTCCTGGCCACCGGCGAGCGCGCCCCGGCGCCTGGGCTCTCCGCCCAGCTTGAACTCATCGATACGCTCTACGCCGAACTCCTCGGCCATCACGGCGTGAGCATTGGCCGCCGTCATGCGCGCAAGCATCTCGGCTGGGCGCTGGATGTGGCCGCGCAGACGGCCGGCGCGTCATCCGACCTTCTGAAGACCCATCGCACGCGTGTCCTCACCAGCGAGCAACCCGAGGAAGCACGCCGCATGCTCGCCGATGCCTATGACGCCTTTGCCTGGAGGGCCGCTGCATGAGCCGTGCCCAAACCAAATCGGCGACCTCCGATACGATCAACATCACCGCCGATGCGATGCTGAATGCGCTTCCGCATCCCGTGATCATGATCGCGCCGGATGGCCGTATCGCGGATGCCAATGTGGCGGCCGAGCAGTTCTTTGAAGCGTCGATCCCGATGCTGCGCCGAAACCTGCTGCGCGACCTGGTGCCGTTCGGTTCGCCGCTTCTGACCTTGGTCGAGCAGGTTCGCCGCAGCGGCTCGGCCGTTAACGAATACAAGGTGGATCTCGCCACGCCGCGCAATCCGGGCGAACGGCTGGTCGACCTGCATGTCGCGCCTCTGTCGGAGTATCCCGAACACGTGCTGGTGATGCTGCAGGAGCGCACCATCGCCGACAAGATGGACCGCCAGCTCACCCATCGCGGCGCCGCCCGTTCGGTGATCGCGCTCGCCGCCATGCTCGCGCACGAGATCAAGAACCCGCTCTCCGGCATTCGCGGCGCGGCGCAATTGCTCGAGCAATCCGCCGCCGACGAAGACCGCCAGCTGACGACGTTGATCTGCGACGAGACCGACCGCATCGTGAAGCTGGTCGATCGCATGGAAGTTTTCGCCGATGAGCGCCCGGTGGACCGTGAGCCGGTCAACATTCACGTCGTGCTGGATCACGTGAAACGTCTGGCGCAGTCGGGCTTTGCCCGCCACATCAAGTTCGTCGAGGATTACGACCCCTCGCTGCCGCCGGTGCTGGCCAACCGCGACCAGCTCATCCAGGTCTTCCTCAACCTCGTCAAGAATGCTGCGGAAGCGATCGGCGAGGATGCGCCCGACGGCGAGATCCATCTCACCACCGCGTTCCGGCCGGGCGTGCGCCTGGCCGTTCCGGGCACCAATGCCCGCGTGTCGCTGCCGCTTGAATTCTGCGTGCGCGACAACGGACCCGGCGTTTCCGACGACCTTATGCCGCACCTGTTCGATCCCTTCGTCACCACCAAGCCGACCGGCAGCGGCCTCGGTCTTGCATTGGTGGCCAAGATCGTGGGCGACCATGGCGGCATTATCGAATGTGAATCGCAGCCGCGGCGGACGACCTTCCGTGTGTTGATGCCCATCTATAGCGGCGACGGCAGTGCCAGCGATGACGCGCTGCCCGTCCAGAGCCCGTGAGGTAATAAACAATGCCAACGGGGAGCATCCTTGTTGCCGATGACGACGCGGCGATCCGCACCGTCCTTAACCAGGCTTTATCGCGCGCCGGCTATGAAGTGCGCTCGACCGGCAATGCCGCCACCTTGTGGCGCTGGGTCAACCAGGGCGATGGCGATCTCGTCATCACCGACGTGGTGATGCCGGACGAGAACGCCTTCGATCTTATTCCGCGTATCCGCAAGGCGCGGCCCGATCTGCCGATCATCGTCATGAGCGCGCAGAACACGTTCATGACGGCGATCCGCGCCTCGGAACGTGGCGCCTATGAATATCTGCCGAAGCCCTTCGACCTGAAGGAACTGATCGGCATTGTCGGCCGCGCTTTGTCCGAGCCGAAGGAGCCGCGCACGCCGGCGGCCAAGCCGGAGGAATTCGACTCCATCCCGCTGGTCGGCCGTTCGCCGGCGATGCAGGAAATCTACCGCGTGCTGGCGCGCCTGATGCAGACCGATCTCACGGTCATGATCACCGGCGAAAGCGGCACCGGCAAAGAGCTCGTCGCCAAGGCGCTGCACGATTACGGCAAACGCCGCGCCGGCACCTTCGTCGCCATCAATATGGCGGCGATCCCGCGCGACCTGATTGAATCGGAATTGTTCGGCCACGAGAAGGGCGCCTTCACCGGTGCCAATTCGCGCTCGGCCGGCCGCTTCGAGCAGGCCGAAGGCGGCACCTTGTTCCTCGACGAAATCGGCGACATGCCGATGGAGGCGCAGACGCGACTGTTGCGCGTCCTGCAGCAGGGCGAATACACGACCGTGGGCGGCCGAACGCCGATCAAGAGCGACGTGCGCATCGTCGCCGCCACCAACAAGGATTTGCGGCTGCAGATCCAGCAGGGCCTGTTCCGCGAAGACCTGTTCTTCCGCCTCAACGTCGTGCCACTGCGGCTGCCGCCGCTGCGCGAACGCACCGAGGACATTCCCGACCTCATCCGGCATTTCTTCGCGCAGGCGCAGCGCGAAGGCCTGCCGCCCAAGCAGATCGATCAGGCCGCGCTCGATCGCCTCAAGCGGCATCGCTGGCCGGGCAATGTGCGTGAACTTGAAAACCTCGCGCGCCGTCTCGCCGCGCTCTATCCGCAGGAAACCATCACGGCGGCGGTCATCGAGAGCGAACTGGCGCAGCCGTCGCTGCCGTCCGCCGGCGACGAGCCGCGCGGCGAGGAGTCTCTGAGCGGCGCGGTGGAACGGCATTTGTCGGCGTACTTCTCGGGCTTCGACGACGGCCTGCCGCCTGCGGGGCTCTATCACCGCATCCTGCGCGAGATCGAATATCCGCTGCTCACGGCGGCGCTCGCGGCGACACGCGGCAACCAGATTCGCGCCGCCGACCTGCTCGGCGTCAACCGCAACACCTTGCGCAAGAAAATCCGCGACCTCGATATTCAGGTGTTTCGCGGCGGCAACTAGCCAACGCGACGGGCACAACTCTGTGCCTAGGTTTCAAATGCCCGGGCTTGCCCCAGGCATCGATGCCTTTATATCCCGGCCCATGATATCCCGGACCATGACCCAAACGATCGAACTCGGTCTCGACACCTTCGGCGACATCACCGATGGCCCCGACGGCAAGCCGCTTCACGCCGCGCGGGTGATCCGCAATCTGATCGACGAAGCCGTGCTGGCCGATGAGACCGGTGTCGATTTCATCGGTGTCGGTGAGCATCACCGCGCCGATTTTGCCGTGTCATCGCCGGAGATGGTGCTTGGGACGATCGCGGGCCGCACCAAGCGCATTCGCCTGGGGTCGGCCGTGACCGTGCTGTCGTCCGACGATCCGATCCGCGTCTACCAACGCTTCGCCACGCTCAATGCCGCCTCGAACGGCCGCGCCGAGGTCATCCTCGGCCGCGGCTCCTTCATCGAGTCGTTCCCGTTATTCGGCTTCGATCTCAACAAATACGAAGAGCTATTCAACGAGAAGCTCGATCTCTATGCCGCCGTCCTCAGCCAGGAGCCGGTGACCTGGGAGGGCAAGACACGGCCGCCGCTGAAGAACCAGAGCGTCCATCCAAAGCTCGACGCGCCGCTGACGACGTGGATCGGCGTCGGCGGCACGCCGGAGTCGGTGCTGCGCGCCGCCCGTTACGGTTTCCCGATGATGCTCGCGATCATCGGTGGCGACCCGAAGCGCTTTGCGCCTTACGTCGATCTTTACAAGCGTACGCTTGGCGAGATGAAAAAGCCGGAGCTGCCGATCGGCGTGCATTCGCACGGCTATGTCGCCGCGACGGACGCGCAGGCGAGGGAAGACCTGTTCGCCGACTACAAGCGCATGCGCGACAAGATCGGCGCCGAGCGTGGCTGGCCGCCGTTCGGCAAGGCCGAATTCGAGCGTGAGATCGAGCATGGCTCGCTCTATGTCGGCTCGCCGGAGACGGTGGCGAGGAAGATCGCCGCCACCGTCAAGGCGCTGGGCGCCGCCCGCTTCGACATGAAATATTCGGCGGGTCCGCTATCGCACGACAAGATGATGGGCTGCGTCGAGCTTTACGGCCGCAAGGTCGCGCCGCTGGTGCGCGAGATGGTGGCCTAGCGCGATCCACAGCTTCCCGACCTGGCCGCCCGGTCTGTGGGCTGCGGCCGCAGTCTTGTCGCAATTTGGCAACATTGTTGTATAAAAGCATCACTGCCGGTGAGGGCCACCTTGCCGGCGCGGCTCCCGCTGCACCGCCGACCCGGCTTCACCCGAGCGACCGAAAGACAAGAAAACCTGCATGAGCCTCGATCAGGCCACATCAGCTGAATTGTCCGGCGCAGCCATCCCATCAAAGCGGGAAGGCGCCCGAATCCTCGGCCCCATTGCGGTCGTGCTGGCGCTGCTGTCGGCGCTGGCCACCTTCCTGGTGCTGGCCGATCTCACGCCGATATCGCCTACGCATTATGTCGTCGTCTCGCTGCTGCTGGCCAATGCCGGAACGGTCGTACTGCTGCTCGCGATCATCGTCCGCGAAGTCTGGCAGGTGGTGCAGGCAAGGCGTTCGGGCCGCGCCGCCTCGCGGCTGCATGTGCGCATTGTCGGCCTGTTCTCGATCATTGCCGCGGCACCGGCGATCATGGTCGCCATCGTCGCCAGCGTGACGCTCGACCGCGGCCTCGACCGGCTGTTTTCGACCCGCACGCGCGCCGCGATTGAGAATTCGCTGGTCGTGGCGGAAGCCTATCTGCGCGACCATGCCCAGATCGTGCGTTCCGATATTCTGGTGATGGCCTTCGATCTCTCCCGCTCCAAACAGGTCTTCGATGAGAGCCCGGACCAGCTCAAGCAGTTCCTGACCTTTCAGGCGGCCGTGCGAGGCCTCGCATCTGCCATCGTGTTCGACGGCGATCTGAAGGACGTCGCGCGCGCCGACGTCCGCATCAATCAAAGCTTTGCGCTGCCGCCGCGCGAGGCGCTGACCACCATCAGCGACAAGGAGCCGCAGCTCGTGCTGCTGCCCGACACAAATTATGTGGCAGCGGTCATCAAGCTGCAGAACTACAACAATCGCTATCTCTACGTGGCGCGTCTGCTCGATCCGCGCGTGGTGCCGCAATTGCGCGAGACCCGCGCCAGCGTCGGTGAATATATAGCCATCGAGCAGCGCCGCTTCGGCGTGCAGGTGGCTTTCGGCCTGATGTACACCGTCATCGCGCTGATCGTGCTGCTATCGGCGGTGTGGATCGGATTCAACTTCGCCAACAAGCTGGTGGCGCCGATCCGCCGGCTCATCGGCGCCGCCAATGCGGTGTCCGAAGGCAATCTTTACGTCCGCGTGCCGGTGCGGCAGTCGGAAGGCGATCTCGCCCATCTCGGCGAAACCTTCAACCGCATGACGCAGGAACTTCGCACCCAGCGCGACGATCTGGTGCGTGCGCGCGACGTCATCGATACGCGCCGCATCTTCACCGAAGCGGTGCTGGCGGGCGCCAGCGCCGGCGTCATCGGCGTCGACACCTTTGGCAATGTCAGCATTCTGAACCGTTCGGCCGAGAAGCTGATCGGCTATACGGAGGCTGAGGCCATCGGCAAGCCGCTCAATGAAGTCCTATCCGAACTCGCCGGCATCATCCTGGCGGCCAAGCATGGCGGCCGTACCCAGGACCAGGTGACGATCAACCGGGGAGGGCGCGAGCGCAATTTGTCGGTGCGCGTTACCAGCGAGCGTTCCGGCGGCTCCGACCACGGCTATGTCATCACGCTGGACGACATCACCGAACTCGTAACCGCGCAGCGCTCGTCGGCCTGGGCCGATATCGCCCGCCGCATCGCACATGAGATCAAGAACCCGCTGACGCCGATTCAACTCTCGGCGGAGCGGCTGAGGCGCAAATACGGCAAGGTGATCGTCGAGGACCGCGCGGTGTTCGAGCAATGCACCGACACCATCATCCGTCAGGTCGACGATATCCGGCAGATGGTCGATGAGTTCTCAAAATTCGCGCGCATGCCCAAGCCGGTCATCGTCGCCGAGGATGTCGCCGATACGGTACGGCAGGCCGTGTTTTTGCAGCGCGTCGGCAATGCCGATCTCGATATCTCGACCGAGATCGCGGAGGAGCCGCTGCACGCACAATTCGACCGCCGCCTGATATCGCAGGCACTCACCAATATCATCAAGAACGCGACTGAGGCGATCGCAGCGGTACCGGATGTCGAGCGCGGCAAGAACGACTGGAAAGGCACGATCCGCGTCTTCGTCGGGCGCGAGGGCGACGACATCGTCATCGACATTGTCGACAACGGCATCGGCCTGCCGAAGGAAAACCGCAACCGGCTGATGGAGCCCTACGTGACGACGCGGGAGAAGGGCACCGGCCTCGGTCTCGCCATCGTCGGACGCATTCTGGAAGAGCACGGCGGCACCCTCGAATTGCGCGACGCGGCGGACAGAATCGAAGGCCAGCGCGGCGCCTGGATGCGGATGCGCTTTTCAGGGACCGGCAAGCCCGGCGCGGCGCATGGTCCCGAGACAAACGAGGTCGCGTCTGCAGCGGCTGAAGCAGAAAAAACGATCAACGAGTAGACGGCATGGCAGCAGAAATTCTCATCGTCGACGACGAAGCCGATATCCGCGATCTGGTCGCCGGCATCCTGGAGGACGAGGGCTTCGTCGCCCGCACCGCGCGCAACAGCGATGACGCCGTCGCATCGATCGTGACGCGGCGGCCGCACTTGATCTTTCTCGACATCTGGCTGCAGGGCTCCAAGCTCGACGGCCTGCAGTTGCTCGGCATTCTCAAGGCCGAGCACCCCGAGATTCCGATCGTCATGATCTCCGGCCACGGCAATATCGAGACCGCGGTCGCCGCCATCAAGCAGGGCGCCTACGACTTCATCGAAAAGCCGTTCAAGGCCGACCGGCTGGTGCTGGTGGCGGAACGCGCACTGGAGACGTCGCGTCTCAAGCGCGAAGTGCGCCAGCTCAAGCAACTGGCGCCGATTGCGCCGACGTTGGTCGGGCGCTCGGCGACCATGTCGACGCTGCGCCAGGCGATCGACCGCGTCGCGCCGACCAACAGCCGCGTGCTCATCGTCGGGCCGTCGGGCGCCGGCAAGGAGCTGGCCGCGCGGACGATGCATGAATTGTCGGCGCGCGCCAGCGGACCGTTCATCGTCATCAATGCCGCCGCGATCACCCCGGAGCGCATGGAGATCGAACTGTTCGGCGTCGAGGCCAATGGCACCGAGACGCGCAAGACCGGCGCTTTGGAAGAAGCGCATGGCGGCACGCTGTTCATCGATGACGTCGCCGACCTGCCGCGCGAGACCCAGAACAAGATCCTGCGCGTGCTGGTCGACCAGACCTTCACCCGCGTCGACGGCTCGGCCAAGGTCGCCGTCGATGTGCGCATCGTTGCGTCCACCGCGCGTAATCTCGAAGCCGCGATCGCGCAAGGTCAGTTCCGCGAGGATCTCTATCACCGCCTTTCGGTCGTTCCGATCCGGGTGCCGCCTTTGTCCGAGCGGCGCGAGGATATTCCGGAGCTGATCGACTACTTCATGGACCAGATTTCGCAGATGACGGGCCTGCCGAGGCGGCGCATCGGCGAGGACGCGATGGCGGTACTGCAATCGCACAACTGGCCGGGCAATGTGCGCCAGCTGCGCAACAACATCGAGCGCCTGATGATCCTGGCCGGCGGCGATCCCGACGCCGTGATCAACGCCTCGATGCTGCCGCCCGATGTCGGTTCGATGGTGCCGGCGATGCCGAACGGCAATGGCGGCGAACAGCTCATGGGCCTGCCATTGCGCGACGCCCGCGAAGTGTTCGAGCGCGAATATCTCGTCGCGCAGATATCGCGCTTCGGCGGCAATATCTCGCGCACCGCCGAATTCGTCGGCATGGAGCGCTCGGCGCTCCACCGCAAGCTCAAGGCACTGGGGATAGGGTAATGCTGTCGTCAATTTTGTCCGACATTCCGGGGCGTGGCTTTTTGGCCGCGAACCCGCAATCAATAACTCCGGTCTGTGATTACGGATTTTGGGCTCGCTCGCTGTCGCTCGCGCCCCGGGATAACGGTTGAACCATGTCCCGCATCGCTTACGTCAACGGCCAATATGTCCCGCACGCTCATGCCATGGTCCATATCGAGGATCGTGGCTTTCAGTTCGCCGACGGCGTCTACGAGGTCTGCGAGGTGAGGGGCGGCAAGCTCGTCGATGAGCGCCGCCATATGGCGCGGCTGCAGCGCTCGCTCGACCTCCTGCGCATGGCGCGGCCGATGCCGGCCAATGCGCTCGCCATCGTCATGCGCGAGACCATCCGGCGCAATCGTGTCACCAACGGCATCGTCTACGTGCAGGTGACGCGCGGCGAAATGCGGCGCGACTTTCCGTTTCCGCCGGCCGGCACGAAGCCGACTTTGGTCGTCACCTCGCGCAGCCACGATACCGCAAAATTCGAGGCGCAGGCCGCCATAGGCATTGCCGTTGCGACGATGCCGGACGAACGCTGGCGCCATGTCGACATCAAGTCGGTCGGGCTGCTCCCGAACGTGCTGGCCAAGCAGGTGGCGCGCGACAACGGCGCGCGCGAAGCCTGGCTGACCGACGCGCAGGGCCGGGTCACCGAAGGGGCCTCGTCGACCGCGTGGATTGTCACCCGCGACGGCGTCCTCGTGACGCGTCCGCTGGGCGGCGACATCTTGCCGGGCGTCACACGCTCGGTCGTGCTCGACCTGATTGCCGAACAGGGCCTCCGGTTCGAGGAACGCGCCTTTACGGTTGAGGAGGCCTACACAGCGCGCGAGGCCTTCATCACCTCCGCGAGCCAATTGGTCATGCCGGTGGTTGCGATCGATGGCCGGCCGGTCGGCAATGGGGGCCCCGGTCTGGTCGCCGGCGCGTTGCGGCGCGACTATCACAGCAAGGCTGAATTCAGCTGACGGATCGGCGCCGGGCGGCGCACCAAAATGAACCCAAATGCGGCGGAAATGGTATCTATTTCAGTCACTTGCGTAGAGTTTTCCCAAGTTCCGCTTGCGCCGCGCCGCGCCCTGCCATCTAATAGGCGCTCCCGGGCCTCGGTTTCCGCCGTCCACGTGGGGTTGGCTGGCGGATTTATGATCGAGGGCTAAAGGGCAACGATTGTCTCGCGCGTTAAGATGCGAGCTAAAAAATGGATCACGGCCATGGCAGCCGATCGAGCGCAAAATCTGCAAGATACGTTTCTCAATCACGTCCGTAAGGCAAAAATCCCGCTCACCATCTTTCTGGTCAACGGCGTGAAACTGCAGGGCGTCGTCACCTGGTTCGATAACTTCTGCGTCCTATTGCGACGGGACGGTCATTCGCAGCTTGTCTACAAGCACGCGATCTCGACCATCATGCCCGGCCATCCGATCCAGTTGTTCGAGGGCGGCGAAGAGCCGCTGACGCCGGAAAAGGTCTAGTTGGAACTACATAATCGCGACAAAGACGCGGACCTGCTGACTCCCTCGGGGTCGGGCAGCGGACGCGCGCTCGTCATCGAACCGTGGGTGCGAACGCCCGGCGGACGCGGCGCCGCGCACGCGACCGATCAACGCACGCCGGAAGCGCGTCTCGAAGAGGCTGTGGGATTGGCCCGCGCTATCGATCTCGACGTCGTCGAGGGTGGCATCGTGCCGCTGCATACGGTGCGGCCCGCGACCTATGTGGGCTCCGGCAAGGTCGACGAAATCGCCGGCCTCGTGAAAGGCCATGAGGCCGACGTCGTCATCATGGATTGCCCGATCTCGCCGGTGCAGCAGAAGAATCTCGAGAAAGCGTGGGGCGCCAAGGTCATCGACCGCACCGGCTTGATCCTCGAAATTTTCGGCCGGCGCG
>JBAZSM010000036.1:0-5513 GCA_041662425.1 Pseudolabrys sp. | reverse complement strand
CTATCAGAAAGGCCGGCTGGTTCGCTCCTGGACCCATCTGGAGCGCCAGCGCGGCGGCGGCGCCTTCCTCGGCGGTCCGGGCGAAACCCAGATCGAATCCGATCGCCGCATGCTGTCTGACAAGATCATGCGGATCGAAGCCGAACTCGACAAGGTCAAGCGTACGCGCAAGCTGCACCGCGACAGCCGCAAGCGCGTGCCTTATCCGATCGTCGCGCTGGTCGGCTACACCAACGCCGGCAAATCCACTTTGTTTAATCGCGTGACGGCGGCAAGCGTGCTGTCGGCCGACATGTTATTCGCCACGCTCGATCCGACCTTGCGGGCGATCGACCTGCCGCACGGCACGCGCATCATTCTCTCGGATACGGTCGGCTTTATTTCCGATCTGCCGACCATGCTGGTCGCGGCGTTTCGCGCCACGCTGGAAGAGGTGATCGAGGCCGACATCATCCTGCATGTGCGCGACATGTCGCATGAGGATACCGGGGCTCAATCGGCCGACGTCGCCAAGGTGCTCGGCGAACTGGGCATCGAGGCGACCGACCGCCGCATCATCGAGGTCTGGAACAAGATCGACGCGCTCGATACGGAGGGCCGCGACCGCGTGCTCAATCTCGCGGGCCGGCAGGCCGCCGAGCATGCGCCCGTGGTCGTGTCGGCTTTGACGGGCGAGGGCATAGACGCGCTTCTGGCGGCGATCGAAACGCGATTGGGCGAGGGCCGTCTGACGCTGTCATTGATGCTCGATGCCAGCGACGGCGCGGGGCTGAGCTGGCTCTACCGCCACGCCGAAGTACTCGACAAGCAAATGGACGAGGCCGGCCACCTCGCGGTAACGGTCCGCGCCACGCCAGACAAGGCGGCGCAGGTGCGGGCGAAGTTTCTCGCCGAGCACTGAACTCAAATACTCTCATCGAACTTGGGTTATTCGTCGGCGCAGCTAAGCGAGGGGCGCTGATGCCGAAGTAACATTTGGCGTCTCGCTATAGCGTGGCCTTCGCTGCAAAATTGGCCGTTCGAGCAATTCATAGACGACGAAGGCTGTTACCGTGATCAAGGTAATAAAAGCGCTCAATTGAACAAACAAGGGTGCATGGGGAATCAAAATGAATATTGGCTGCATTGCCAGCAGGTGAAACAGATAGACAGAATAAGACACCTTGCCACTTAAGCTACACAGCCGAGTGAGCAGCGTCGCTTTGGTCATTAGCGAATCCAGACTTATAAACGCCAGAATTACTGCACAGCCAAAAAGCGGAGCAAGAATTGGGAAGGCAAAACGCGCCCAGGCTGTATCGACGTTGCTGAGCGTAATACTACAAAAAAAGTACAGAAACGCCGCCGCAACGATCATCATTCGGTTCGCGCGAATGTTTGCCACGTAAAGTAGAAATCCCCACGCTATCGAGTCGAGCCTGAAGATCACCACGCGTCTGACCAACGCGCCCCAATTGTCGACGTCCCCGAAAGCCGCCCGGGCGATCGTGATGGCGGTGATGAAAACAATCGCGAAAATCGCGATTCTTGATCGGCTACCATTGCGCCCCACCGCCACAATGGCGAGGATCGGAAAAATTATGTAAAACCATTCCTCGACAGACAGGCTCCATGCAATCGAAAAGAAATCAACCTGGTTTCTTTGTGTGAAGAAATTTTGAATGTAAAAAACGTAATTCCAAAACTCCGATTTCCCGAATTGGCGCACGGCAAACGCTGTCAAGGTCAACGCCAGAAGGAACGCCGGAATAGTTCTAAGCCAGCGGCGGGCCAGGAAAATGGGCAGACTTTTCGGCGCTTCGACCAAATAAATTATCTGAGACGCAAGCACGTAGCCGCTCAAGACGAAGAACACTTCGACCGCGATAACGGCCGCAGGTTCAAAGATGCTCGTGTGGACGCTCGCCGAAATCAGAAAATGGGCGATGGCGACGGCATAGGCTGCCATTCCCCGCAGAAGATCTAGAGCGCGAATGCGCTGGCTCATTTCAAGCGATCCGCAATGATAGTGGCGACTGCGTGCGCATAGGCATCCATGCCTTTAATTGACGGATGGCAGTCATCCGCCGACTTGCAAAGATCCATCGCTTCGCTCGGGGGGATATTGATGAGATTCTTGAGGCCGTGAACCTCATGGCGGCTCACGAGTGGCAAACTTGCGAGCAGCGAATCGAATCCGGGCTCAACCCAGTACTCCTGCCCATCACGGAGACTCGCGCCCAACGGCAAGTGAATAAAGAGGTAAGGAACGCCCGAATCGTCCAGCTTTCTGATGGCCTCAACGAACCCGGGATCCTCTCGATAATCTTTGACTTGTACGACCGGGTTCGTACCGGGAGGAAATTGAGGACGCAATCCTGCGAAAGGATCTCGCGTCGCCAAAATGCTAACTACAAACGAGTGGCGAACATCGAAAAGG
The DNA here is from genome assembly GCA_041662425.1 of Pseudolabrys sp. Classification (GTDB taxonomy): domain Bacteria; phylum Pseudomonadota; class Alphaproteobacteria; order Rhizobiales; family Xanthobacteraceae; genus Pseudolabrys. The sequence continues at coordinate 3,094 of JBAZSM010000036.1, read as the reverse complement.
GACGCGCTCGGAAGCGCCGCTTTGCGAACGACGGCCTTTCGCAGAACTCTCCGAATAACTTCATCATCTGTTGTGCCAGAGGCTTTTGCCTTTTCGCACCAGTCTAACGTAGCTTCGCTATCGACCAGCGCGAAATCAGAGTATGTGCCTGGCTTTGGCGGCAGGTTACCGGACGCCGAAACGATCAGGCGGGCGTCGTGTCCCTCGCCAAAGACCATGCGCCACGTTTTGGCGCGGAGTAGGGCAGTTGAATTAAACGCGATGATAATGAGGTCTGGTTTGAGGACCGTGACCTTGCTTGCCGCCATTTCGACCATCGCGACAAGGCCGAACCCATCGCGTGCGGCATTGAACACCCGCACCCTCTTACCGGACGTACCATCAACGACCTTTTGGAGTCTGGAGACCCAAGTCTCCCCATCTATCTGCGATGCAGAGAACGAATCGCCGAATACTGCGATTTTAAAATCCGCGGATTCGTAATCGGGGACCTCAGGGCCAGTGTTGCCTTGAGAATTGACCGACGAGTCGGTTGCGCAAAGTATTACTCGGCCCGAGTCGATAAGCGCGCCGGCAACCGTCTGTCCTGGAACATAATCATAGCCAAATTCAGCGGAGTACCGCCACATCGATCGGTCAAAAACAGAGACTCTCGTCGGCGCTGGCGGATAAAACTCTTCTGAAAACGCAAACGCCAAGTAGCAACGATAACCAGTTTCCAAGCATAGCAAGAATATCAAGAAGAGAACTATACGCCTGAACACCGTTAGAACTTCACGTAGGTAAAGGGCTTGACTGTTCCAGCCACCGTCAACGTTACCAAATAGAGCATAGCCAACGCGTACGCCAAGGCGACTAGTGTCACTCGCTTAGTTCGGCTCATGCGAATTGTCTCATTGCTATTTGTACGACATCATAGTGCCGGAACCATCGAAGGCAAGGCTCTGAGCCGAAAACTCAAGCACCGCTCGGTTCCGTTTGCGCGTCCGCACAGCGGTCTTTCTTTTGATTACTTCTCCTGAGCCTTGGCCTGGTCCCACAGTGCATCCATCTCGGCAAGCGTCGCCTCTTGCGGCTTGCGGCCGTGCGCGGCCAAAGCGGCCTCGATGGCGGTGAATCGGCGTTCGAACTTGGCGTTGGTGCCGCGCAAGATGGCTTCCGGATCGGCGCTGAGATGCCGCGCCAGATTGACCACGGCGAACAGCAGGTCGCCGACCTCGGCCGCGGCCTTGTCGTTCTCGGCGGCGTCGAGTTCGGCTTCGATCTCGTCGGCTTCCTCGCGGATTTTGGCCAGCACCGCGCGGGGGTCGTTCCAGTCGAAGCCGACGCGACCGGCCTTCTGCTGAAGCTTCAGCGCGCGCGTCAATGCGGGCAGGGCCACCGGCACGCCGTCCAGCGCGCTGGGGGGCTTCGCCGGATGGCGTTTGGCCTTCTCGGCTTTCTCCTCAGCCTTGATGCGCTCCCATTGGCCTTCGACCGCTTTGGTGTCCTGGCCTGGTTCTTCCGGGCCTTTGGCCTTGCCGAAGACATGCGGATGCCGGCGGATCATCTTGCTGGTCACGGCCTCGACCACGCCGCCGAAATCGAACGCGCCTTGCTCCTGCGCCATGCGGGCGTGAAACACGACCTGCAGCAGCAGGTCGCCGAGCTCATCGCACAGGTCGGCGAGGTCGCCGCGCATGATGGCGTCGGCGACCTCGTAGGCTTCTTCGATCGTGTAAGGCGCGATGGTGCCGAAGTCCTGTTCAAGGTCCCATGGGCAGCCGGTCACCGGCGTGCGCAGCGCGGCCATGATCTCGATCAGGCGGGAAATGTCGCGAGAAGGCTTCACGAACGGCTCACAGGGTTCGGCAACGAGACGGGCTGGCAGACGGCGCTCAAGCACCGTACCGGCGGACGGCGCTCGAGGCGCGGCCGGCGCCGGGCTTATCCAGAGACTTTGGCTTCTGGCCGACCAGATCCGGGATTCGCATAAGACATATTATGGAATATATATAGGCGATCGACCGAGGCCGCGGCCGAACAGATACATGAGGAATAGATCGCATTTTATTGAAATTATGCGGCTTTTCATGCCGCGTCGATGTCGAAGCTCATGCCATCATAGGCCGGCACGATATGCGCCGGCAGGCTCGCGCACAGCGTCCGATAATCGAGGTCGGTGTGCATGTCGGTCAGGATTGCGCGCTTGGGCCTCATGCGCTCGATGCAGGACAGCGATTCTTCGAGGTTCATGTGGCTCGGATGCGGCATGCGGCGCAGCGCATCGACGATCCAGATGTCGAGGCCCTGGAGCGCTTCGATGCTCTCAGGAGGCAGCCGCTTAAGGTCAGTCGAGTAGGCCACGTCGCCGAAGCGGAAGCCGAGGGAAACGATATCGCCATGGTCCTGCAGAACCGGCAGAACCTCGATGGGGCCACCCTGCCCGTGGACGGTCACTGGCGTTCCCGGCGTCACCCGGTGCTCGGCGAGGATCGGCGGATAATTGCTGCCGGCCGGCGTCTGGAAGCAGTAGCCGAAGCGGGCGTGCATCGCGACCGAGGTCGGCTCGTCCATGTAGACATCGACGCGTCGCCGGCGGCCGACGAACATCGGCCTCAGATCGTCGATGCCATGGGTGTGGTCGGCATGGGCGTGCGTATAAAGGACACCGTCCAGCCGATCGACGCGGGCGTCGAGAAGCTGGTTGCGCAGGTCCGGACCGCTATCGACGAGGATACGGGTCGGATAGGGTCGGTCGGCACGAAAGCCGTCGATCAGGATCGCCGAGCGCGTGCGCCGGTTCTTCGGCTCGGACGGATCGCAGGCGCCCCAATCATTGCCGATGCGCGGCACGCCCGGCGAGGCGCCGCAGCCCAGAATCGTGATGCGCAGCCGCTCGACCGGTCCATGGCCATAATCGCCGTCAGCCATGAGGCTCCGCCTCGCCCGAAAACGCCTCCGCCGGGATTTTGGTGAAGAGACGACGGAAATTCGCCGTCGTGATCGCTGCGATCTCGTCGCCGACGCCGATCAGTTCGCCGAGCACCCTGGCGGTGTCGCGCACATAGGCCGGCTCGTTGCGCTGGCCGCGATGCGGGATCGGGGCGAGATA
>JBAZSM010000035.1:36882-39189 GCA_041662425.1 Pseudolabrys sp. | reverse complement strand
CGCGCAGAAGGTAAAGGACGGACAGATCACCGCGTCGCCCGGGCCGATGCCGTAGGCGTGCAACGGCAGCACCAGCGCGTCGGTACCGCTGGCGCAAGTGACCGCGTGCTTGGTGCCGGCGAATGCCGCGAGTTCGGCTTCGAAAGCCCGCACTTCCGGCCCGAGCATGAACTGACAATGGTTCATCACCTTCGCGACGGCATCATCGACGGCCTTGCCGAGCCGGCGACGCTGCGCGACCAGATCGATGAAAGGAATCGGCGGCAACTCGGTGCGAAGATTCATGAACCCAGACCAGATAGAGGAATGTGAAAGCTCAGACGGCGGCGACGCTCGGCGCCTTGGCGCGCGATGCGGGCAACTTATGAGTGCTCGAGGTCAGGCACTCGATCGCGATTTCGAGGCTCGCTACGGCCTGCTCGCCGGTCACTGCCGGCTCTCCACCGGAGCGGATCGCCTGCAGGAAGGCGAGCAATTCCGAACGCAGCGGCTCGGCATGGCCGACCGACAGATGGCGCTTCGAATAGCTGCCGTCCGGCTGGAAGCCGAAGCACTCGGTGACCTGTCGCGTCAGCAGATCGCCCATGACATATTTATGCCGCGTCGCCACAGTGACGTTGCGCGCCTTGAACGGCGTCAGCCAGTTGGTGTTGATGTGGGCGAGCACACCCGACGCCGTGCGGAACTGCAGCAGCGCGATATCCTCGCGCTCCGCGACCGCGCTGGAGAGCTGCGGCTGCACCTCGATAATGTCGCTATCGGTGAACCAACGGATCAGATCGATGTCGTGCACGGCGAGATCGATCACCACGCCGACATTCGACATGCGCGGCGGGAACGGACCGACGCGCGTAATTGCGATCGACAGGATGTCTTCGCCGCGGATCGCTTCCTTGATCGCCTCGACCGCGGGGTTGAAACGCTCGACATGGCCGACCATCAAAGTGACGCCAGCATGGCGCGCAGCGTCGATGATCTCGCGGCCTTCTTCTACCGTTGACGCGATCGGCTTTTCGACAAGGACGTGCACGCCGCGCGCGATGGCCGCGAGCGCGACGTCGCGATGCAGATGGGTCGGCGCGGCAATGGTAATGGCATCGACGCCGAGATCGAGCAGACCGGCGATATCGGCCACTGCCTTGCAGTTCAAGGTGCGCGCGACGAAGTCCGCCTGCTTGGCATCCGGGTCGGCAATGCCAACGAGTTGCGCGCCGGGCAGCCCGGCAAACACACGCGCATGGTTACTGCCCATGACGCCGACACCGACAACGCCAACCCGCAGCACATTGTTATTGGTAGCTTTTGACATGCCTAACGCCGATCCCAGCCCTTATTTCTGACCCCGGGTCCCCCTAGCACGCTCGCTTTACGCTGGCGACCGAACCTGTGAAATGCGGCGAACACGTTTTGATTCAGAGCGTTACAGCAGGGCGCGCCGTTTGGCCGGGCTCTCGAAAGCGCCGGCGGCGCGATATCGGGCCGCCCTGCGCCGCCGCTAACGTTGCCGCAAATCGCCGGCACGGGCGAGAAAATCCGCATAGGCCGATTTGAGACCTTCAGGCAACGGGGTTTCCGCCATCCAGCCGAGCGTATTCAGCCGCGACGAGTCGAGCAGCTTGCGCGGCGCGCCGTCCGGACGGTTTGGGTCGAACACGATCTCGCCCTGGTAGCCGACCGCCTGCGCGACCAGCGTGGCGAATTCGCCGATCGTCACGTCATGGCCGCTGCCGGCATTGAGGAAACCGTCGTCCGAATAATGCTTCATGACAAAGACGCAGGCGTCCGCAAGGTCGTCGGCGAAAAGAAATTCGCGCCGCGGACGGCCGCTGCCCCAGACCGTAACCTGACGCGCGCCGCTGGCTTTGGCTTCGTGGAAGCGCCGGATCAATGCCGCCGGCACGTGGCTGTTCTCCGGATGATAGTTGTCGCCCGGACCATACAGATTGGTCGGCATCAACGAAATAAAGTCGGCGCCGTGTTGCCGGCGATAAGCCTGCGCCAGCTTGACGCCGGCAATCTTGGCGACTGCGTACCATTCATTGGTCGGCTCTAGCGGTGCGGTGAGCAGCGCATCCTCAGTCATCGGCTGCGCCGCGAGCCGCGGATAGATGCAGCTAGAGCCGAGAAAAAGAAGCTTGCGCACCTTGGCCTTGAGCGCGGCACGCATGACGTTGAGCGCAATCGCCAAATTGTCGGCGATGAAATCGGCAGGATAGGCATCGTTGGCGTGAATGCCGCCGACGCGACCGGCGGCGAGAAAGATCGCATCGGGCCGCCGGCGAGTTATCCATTCCTCGGTCGGCGCCT
>JBAZSM010000035.1:0-36872 GCA_041662425.1 Pseudolabrys sp. | reverse complement strand
GCCTGAGCCGTGAGGTCGAGCTCGTGGCGGCTCGCGGTAAGCAGTTCGCAGCCTTCCGATGCCAGCCGACGCAAGATCGCCGAGCCGGCCATGCCGCTGTGGCCGGCGACGTAAATGCGCTTGCCGCGCAGATCGAACAGCAAAGGCGGGTGCGGCGAGACGCTCATAGGCGCAGTCTTTTGGGCTCGCTCATGCGCCCTTTCCGTCCAAGGCCGCGCGCAAGGATCTAAGATCCTGTTTGACCATGTCGCCGACAAGTTCGTCGAAGCCGACGCGATGGCGCCAGCCGAGCACGCGCTGCGCCTTCGAAGCATCGCCGACGGGATGCGCCACCTCGGTCGGCCGATAGTATCGCTGATCGACCTCGACCAGCACGTCGCCGCTTGTCGCGTCGATGCCGCGCTCAGCTTCACCCTGCCCCTGCCAGACGATGTTGCGATCGATATAGCCGAAGGCGCGCTCAACGAAATCGCGCACCGAATGACCTACGCCAGTCGCCAGCACATAATCGTCCGGCGCCGGCTGCTGCAGCATCAGCCACATGCCTTCGACGTAATCACGCGCATGGCCCCAATCGCGCCGCGCGTCGAGATTGCCGAGATAGAGCCTGGACTGCTGCCTGAGTTCGATGGCCGCCACGGCACGGCTGATCTTGCGCGTGACGAAGGTCTCGCCCCGCGTCGGTCCTTCGTGATTGAACAGGATGCCGTTCGAGGCATGCATGCCATAGGCCTCGCGATAATTTACCGTGATCCAGTAGGCATAGAGCTTGGCGGCGCCATAGGGACTACGCGGCGCGAACGGCGTCGTCTCGTTCTGCGGCGGCGCGACGTTGCCGAACAGTTCCGACGTCGAGGCCTGATAAAACCGCACGTGCCGCTCCATCTTGAGGATGCGCAGCGCTTCGAGCAGCCGCAGCGTGCCGAGGCCGTCGGCATTGGCCGAATATTCCGGCGTCTCGAAACTCACCTGGACATGGCTCTGCGCGGCAAGATTGTAGATCTCGGACGGCTGCGTTTCCTGGATCAGGCGAATGAGGCTGGTGGCGTCGGTCATGTCGCCGTAATGCATGAAGAAGCGAGTTTCGCGCTCATGCGGATCGACATAAAGGTGGTCGACGCGTTCGGTGTTGAGCGATGAGGAGCGGCGTTTGACGCCGTGCACCGTATAGCCTCTGGCGAGCAGGAATTCGGCGAGATAAGCGCCGTCCTGCCCCGTCACTCCGGTGATAAGGGCAACCTTTTCGGGCATCGCACGACTACAACCATTTCGTGCAATCTACCCTATATGATGATATTTGCGATACCAATCGATAAATCGGGAAATGCCTTCGGCGATCGGGGTGGACGGCTTGAAATCGACGTCCCGCATCAAATCGTCGACATCGGCGTAGGTCGCCGGCACGTCGCCCGGCTGCATCGGCTCGAGCTCGCGGATCGCCTTTTTACCGATCGACTTCTCGAGCAGATCGACGACATCGAGCAATTCGACTGGGTTGTTGTTTCCGATGTTGTAGACGCGCCACGGCGCGCTGCTCGATCCCGGATCGGGCTCGTCGCCGGACCAGTGTGGATCGCCGGCGGGCGGACGCGCCACCAGCCGCACGATCGATTCCACCACGTCGTCGACATAGGTGAAGTCGCGTTGCATCTTGCCGTAATTGAACAACTTGATCGGCTTGCCGGCTAGAATCGCAGAAGCGAATATCCACATCGCCATGTCCGGCCGGCCCCACGGACCATAGACCGTGAAGAAACGAAGCCCCGTGGTCGGCAGCTTGAACAAATGCGAATAGGAATGCGCCATCAGCTCATTGGCCTTTTTCGAGGCGCCATAGAGGCTGAGCGGATGGTCGACATTGTCGTGGATCGAAAACGGCATACGCGTGTTGCTGCCATAGACCGACGACGACGAGGCGTAGAGCATATGGCGGCAGCCGTTATGGCGACAACCTTCCAGCACGTTCACGAAGCCGATCAGGTTTGAATCGACGTAAGCCTGCGGATCGATCAACGAGTAACGCACCCCGGCCTGCGCCGCGAGATGCACGACATGCGGAAATCTGTACTGCGCGAACAGGTCCGAGGTGGCCTGGCGATCGGCGAGGTCATGCCTGACAAAGGAAAAACCGTTGTGTTGGCCGAGTTGGGCCAGACGGGCTTCCTTCAGTTTGACGTCATAGTACGGCGTCAGGTTGTCGACACCGACGACAACCCTGCCCTCTTTCAGCAGCGCCGTGGCGACGTGATAGCCGATAAAGCCGGCGGCTCCGGTGACCAGAATGGGTTCGTTGTCTAGAGCCGCCACAGGTCGATCCCTTCCGGCTTGGCGTCGCGGTCCAGCCTTCGCTTCACGTCCAGCACCACGCCGGCGCCGCCTTTGAGCAGGCCCTGCACCAGCGGCCAGCCGCCTTTGACATAGTCGTCATGAGCAACCGCGAAGATGACGGCGTCGGCCGGCTTGAGCTTGTCCATCGGCGTCAATTCGACGCGGTATTCATGGCGCGCCTGTTCGGTGGAGGCCAGCGGATCGTGCAGTTGCGCGGCAGCGCCGCCTGCTTCGAGCGCGCGCACGATGTCGATGACCTTGGAATTGCGAGTATCCGGTACGTTTTCCTTGAAGGTCAGGCCCAGCACGGTGACCATCGGCTTAGCCGCGCCGCGCGCCTTGAGCTGCGCCAGACATTGGCGCGCGATCTGCGCGCCCATGTCGTCATTGATATGCCGGCCGGCGAGGATGACTTCCGGCCGATAGCCGGCCTTCTCGGCGCGATGCGTCAGGTAATACGGATCGACGCCAATGCAGTGGCCGCCGACCAGCCCGGGCTGAAAACTTTGGAAATTCCATTTGGTCGCCGCAGCGGCGAGCACATCGCCGGTATCGATGCCGAGCGTGTGGAAGATAGCCGAGAGTTCATTCATGAAAGCGATGTTGAGATCGCGCTGGGTGTTCTCGATCACCTTTGCGGCTTCCGCGACCCTGATCGACGGCGCACGGTGAATGCCGGCCTTCACCACCGAGCCATAGACCGCGGCGACGATGTCGAGCGTGGCGGCGTCCTGCGCTGACACAACTTTGGTGATGGTCTCGAAACGATGCTGCTTGTCGCCCGGATTGATGCGCTCGGGCGAATAGCCGACGGTGAAGTCGCGCCCCCCCTTGAGGCCGGAGGCGGCCTCGAGCACAGGCACGCAGTCTTCTTCCACGGCGCCCGGATACACCGTCGATTCGTAGACGACGATGTCGCCCTTCTTGAGCGCGCCGCCGACGCTGCGCGAGGCGGCCAGCATGGCGCCGAGATCGGGACGGCGTTGCTCGTCGATCGGCGTCGGCACGGTGACGATGTGGAAATCGGCCGCCTTCAACGCCGCCGCGTCCGTGGTGTACTGAAGCGTCGACTGCCTGAGGTCGGCCGGCTCCACCTCGCGCGTCAGGTCGATACCGTCGCGCAGCTCCGCGACGCGGCGCGCGTCAATGTCGAAACCGATCACCGGCGCACCCGAACGGGCAAAGGCCACGGCCACCGGCAAGCCGACATAGCCCAGCCCGATAACGGCGATCCTGCGTGCGTGAGTGGTCATGAGGCCTTTTTGAACTCTTGGATATTGGGCACAGGTCGCCGCGCAAGCCCGACGTTACGTCCTTAAGGTCACGCCGCATCCCAGCGCCGCCGCCAGGCCTCGTACATCAGAATGGCCCACAACGCATAGGCCCAGTTGCGCCGGCCGGACAGATGTTCGCTCCACAGCCGGCGGACCGGGGCCGGATCGAGCAATCCGCCGCCGAGCCGCGACGCGTCGAGCAGGTCCTCGGCCCAGGGCCGCAGCGGCCCCCGCAGCCAGTCCGCCAGCGGGATGGCAAAGCCCATCTTGGGCCGCGACACCAGCGCGCGCGGCACGTAACGGTCGAGCACCCGCCGCAACAGCCATTTGGTCTCGCCCTCCCGCACCCGCATATGCCGCGGCAGACGCCAGGCAAAGCCGACGACGCGGTGATCAAGCAGCGGCGGGCGGACCTCGAGCGACACCGCCATCGAGGCCCTGTCGACCTTCTGCAGGATGTCGTCCGGCAAAAAAGTACTCTGATCGCACAATTGCATCTGCTCGACCGAACGGTCGTCACGTCCGGGCGGCAGCAACGGCATCGGCACATCCTGCTCGGGCATTCCGAACATCAGCGACGACGGATCGCGGTTCTGGCTGACCAGCAGTCGATAGGCCTCCCCGGTGTCGAGCGGCAGCACGGCGGCGAACTTCCGCAGCTTGTCGACCGGCTGCGGCGGCCGCAGTTTCGTCGGCAACAGCGACACGCCGGCCTCGACCAGCGCGTCCGGCATGGCATCGAGCACGGCGCTCGCCGCGCCGCGCAAGACGCGCGGCGAACGTGAGACAAGACCGGCAAACCCTTGCCCGAGATTGTAGCGGTTATAGCCGGCGAACAATTCGTCGCCGCCATCGCCGGTGAGCGCGACCGTGACATGCTGGCGCGTCAGCTTCGAGATCAGATGCGTCGGGATCTGCGATGAATCGGCAAAGGGTTCGTCGTACATCTCGGCGAGATGCGGCACGACATTGAGCGCATCGGCACCGCTGACCATCAATTCACGATGATCGGTCTTGAGATGGTTCGCGACCGCGCGCGCATGCTGCGATTCATCGAAGCCCAGATCGGAGAAGCCGATGGAGAAGGTGCGCACCGGGCCGTGCCTCGCCGCCACCATCAGCGCGACCACCGCCGATGAATCGATGCCGCCCGATAAAAAAGCGCCGAGCGGCACGTCGGCCATCATCTGGCCTTTGACGGCGTCCGCGAGTAGATCATGCAGTTCGGCTTCGGCATCGGCTTCCGATCCGCGGAACGGATCGCCAAGGCCGCGTGCCGCGACATCGTTCAGCGACCAGTAGATGTGGCGCGAGACTTTGCCATCGGCGCCGATCGAAACGATCTCGCCCGGCATGACCTTGGTCACGTCGCGATAGATCGAATACGGCGCCGGCACATAGGCGAAACGGAGAAAGCTCGCGACCGACTGCGGATCGGTCGTAAGCGGCACGCCTCCCGCGCGCAACGCTTTCAATTCGGAGGCAAAGGCAACGCCGCGCTCCGTCGTCGAAAAATAAATCGGCTTGATGCCAAGCCGGTCGCGAATGAGGTGCAGCGTGCGCGTCTGCCGATCCCACAGCGCGATGGCGAACATGCCGTTGATGTCGGCGAGCGTGCGATCGATGCCGCGCTTCGCCACCGATTCGAGAAACACCTCCGTGTCCGAGGTGCCACGAAACGGAAAGCCGGCCAGTTCCGGACTGCGCGCCACGTCGCCGGCGTTATAGATCTCACCGTTGTAGGAAATCACCCAGCGACCGTCGGCCGAGACCATCGGCTGGGCGCCGGTCGGCGTCAGATCGACAATGGCGAGACGGCGATGCGCCAGCCCGATACCAGTCTCGCCGTCGCACCAGATCGCCCAACTGTCCGGACCGCGATAGGCGATGGCATCGGACATGGCCCGGGCGCGGCGCTCCAGCTCCGTGGCATCGCCCGGTCGCGTCCGGTCGTAGAAACCCGCAATCCCGCACATTATGAAGCCGCGCCGTAATGCTGTTTGACCCAGTCGCGATAGCCGCCATCCACGATCGGCCGCCACCACGCTTCATTGGCGATATACCAATCGACGGTACGCGCAAGGCCCCCGGCAAGCGCAGTCTGGGCGGTCATTCCGAGTTCGCCGGTCAGCTTGTCGCACCCGATGGCATAGCGCCGGTCATGGCCGGGCGGTCCTTGACGAAGGTCAAAGGCCACAGCCGCGACCCGGCGCCGCCCGCCAGAATGATGCCTTTTCGTGACTTGGTCACGGCCTCATTCGATTCAGGTCGCGGAGGCGCCCACCGCCCGCGCTTGGGCCATCTCGTCGGCGGAATGCCGGACCACCGCCATGTCGCCGTGGGCGAACGACTGTGCTTCGACCAACTTGAACAGCCGCGATTTACGGTCCATCAAATCGTTCCAGGTGCCGGCCTCGATCACCTCGCCCGCTTCCAGGACGCAGATCAAATCCGCGGTGCGCACCGCGCCGAGACGATGCGCGACGATGAGAATGCCCATCTGCGAGCGCAGCGCCTCCAGCGTCTGCATCAGTTCGGCTTCCGATTGCGCATCTAGCGCGCTCATGGCCTCGTCGAGCACGAGCAGCACCGGGCTGGTCAATAGCGCGCGGGCGATGCCGAGCCGCTGACGCTGACCGCCGGAGAGCTTCACGCCCTGATCGCCGACGACGGTATCGTAGCCCTCGGGCAACGCGGCGATGAAATCATGCGCCTGGGCGCGGCGCGCCGCCATCTCGATCTCTTCCAGTGAAGCGTCCGGCTTCGCCAGCGTCAGGTTGTCACGGACAGACGCATGAAACAGCAATGTCTCCTGCGGCACGTAACCGATCTGCCGCCGCCAGGCGTGCAAGACCTGCGGGCTGAGACGATAATCGCCGAGCGTGATCGTGCCCGATGACGGCGCCACCAATCCGATGATGGTGTGGATCAGCGTCGATTTGCCAGCGCCCGAACCACCGATAATGCCGACCATGCCCGGGATCGGCCATGTGAGGTCCACGTTCTTGAGCACAACGCGCTCGCCGAAGCACACCTGCACACCTTTGATCGCCAAGCTTGTCGGCATATCGACCGGCAAAGTGTCGACCGCGTTGTAAGCCGGCTCGGCCAGCGAGGCCGCTTCCTCGCGCAGCCTGTCGACGACTTCGATAGCGTGAATGAATCCATTGAGGTTGTGGATTTGCGCCTGCATCGTGGTGAGGCGCGGCGACAGCCGCACAAACAATGCCACGACAACGATGATATTGCCGGCGGCCAGGCCAAGGCCGGTCTTGGCGAACACCAGAATGGTTGCGAGCAGTGCGAACGCCGCGAACTCGAACCAGCCGCGCGCGAAGGATGGCAGGAAAAGCGCCACCGTCGCCACCTTGTCGAGTTTGGCGAGGATGCGATCGACGCGGGCCTGAATGCGGTTCTCGCTCGTGGTCGCTTTGACGATCTTGATACCGGCGAAACTTTCACCCATCGCCGATTGCAGATCGACGCTGAGCGGCGACAGCGCGGAGCCCGCCGCGTAGCTCCTGCGATAGACACTGCCCATCGCCAGAGCGAGCAGCAGGCCGCAACAGACCAAGGCGAGCGTCACCTGCCAGGACACCAGGACGGCGATGCCAAGATAAACCACCGTCACGACGAAGGTCGATACCAGGTAAAGGCCGATGGTGAAGGACTGCGCCAGGCGCTCGCATTCGGTGACAAGCGCGCTGGTCAATTCTCCGGACTTGTGGCCGACGAAGAAAGACCAGTCCGCGCGCAGGAATGTCTCGAACAGCTGCGAGCGGCGATACGACGCGTATCGCCGCGTGACGACGGCGCTGATCCAACCGAGAACGATAAACAACACGGCCAGCGCAAACGCGACGCCCGTGACGAGCAACAGAATGCCGGTCGCGTTGCCCGAGACGCCAGCCGCGCCAACTATTTTCTCAATGGCGACACTCGCCACATTCGCGGTCGCCGTCTGCGAAATGCCGATGCGGTCGAGCAATGGCAATAGCAAAGCGATCGACAACCCTTCGGTAAGGCCGACCAGCGTCATCAGCACGATGATCGCGGGGAATCGCCAGCCGAGGAAGTCGATGGTGTCGCGCAGCAGCCGAAGGTAGAGGCGCAAATTAGAATAATCCCAGGTTATCGGATTTCTATCTGTACGCCATTGCTACCGCAGCCTAGGTGATTCGCGTCCCAAGCATCATAACAGAAAGCGTCGATTTTCTGTTCAGGCGGCTACGACACTATCGGCATCCACCAGGACACGGACTTTACGTCCGAGGAGATCGAGAAGAATGGTCACGCGATCGCGGTCGGCCATGCCGTCGTAGAGACCGAGACAATCGAAGAAAACGCCGTCCAGCACCCTGATCTTGTCGCCGGCGCGAAAACTCGGGCGCAGATCAAGCTTGATCAATCCGCTCTCGTCCTCGCGCTCCTTCAGCATGGCGACGATTTCATCCGGCACCGCGGTCGGCGCATCCCCGCTGCCGACGAGTCGCGAGACCCCGACGGTCGAATAGATCGAACGCCAGCGTTGCGCCGAAGTGTCGATTCCGACAAACAGATAACGCGGGAACAGCGGCGCCGGAACGTTGTCGACGCGACGCGCATGGCGACGGCGTTTCAGATAGCGCGGCAGATAAGTGGAGAAGCCCTGGCGGTTGAGATGCGCGACCGCCTTGTTCTCGGCGTTCGGTTGCGTCTGCGCGACATACCAGCGTGAGCCGTTCATGACGCCACCTTGTTTTGCCGATGAATGCCCATGCGCAACAGATTGGGCACATAGACGCGTTCGGCGCCGAAACGCGCGATCGCCTCTTCCCAAAGCGTGAAGGCATCGGCGAGCCCGGTGATCATGACGGCATCGACATCGGCACCGATGTCGTCAAGGCTCTTCAGCACCGGCAGGCCGATGAAATTCCCTTGTCGTGTGTCATGCTGCACGACGCCGACGATCTCGACACCGAACTCCATGGCGCAGAGCGCGGCGATCTCGGCAAGGTCGGAACGGCCGGCGAGCACGATCTTGCCGACGCCGTTGGCCTTGGCGCGCTGGAATTGCTCAAGGCAGTCGGTCTTGGCACGGCGGAAAAAACCGAAAGACGTCGACAAATATTCCACCGTCAGCCGCGACTTCTCGGCGAAACCTTGCGGCGTCAGAAAATACGCGTAACGCCGCGCCGGCGTGCCTCGCACCTTGACCAGGCCTTTCTTCACGCAGCGCTTGAGGTAGGCGTTGACCAGGCCAAGCGCGATGCCAAGTTCGGAGGCCAGCAGGCGCTGCGACTGGGCGCGGTCATGCTCGACGGCATCGAGCAGCCCCAGCACGATGCGCGCGCTTTCCGCACTTTCTTCGCCGGTCCGACGCATCGGGCACTTTCCTTGATTGCCATTGATACTGCGTTCACAAAATGAACGTCAAGCGCCTTGTTCAGCGGATGAACGCGGCTGGTCGCCCGCCATAACGAAAATAGCTGAGATATAACAGAATGATATAGGATAATTGTGGCAAGCATCGACTTCGCGCCTGCCGTGCAATGGTGTTTCGGAGCTCGCCCAAACGGACCCGCGATGCGTGATTGGCTGCGCCGCAGTCCGCTCGTCTTCATCGCCGATTTTCATTCTCGCGACGGGTGCTCTATTGGTGCGCGGAGAAATCGAAATCGGCACAGACCGGCCGCTTGATGGCGCAGAAGCTCCTGTATCTCGTCTCCGAAGACTGGTACTTCGTCTCGCACCGCCTGCCGATGGCGCGGGCGGCGAAGGCTGCCGGCTACGCCGTCCATGTCGCGACCCGGGTCGACCGGCACGGCGAGCGCATCAGGGCCGAGGGGTTCACTCTTCACCCAGTACGATGGCGGCGCGGTAGCCTCAATCCATTGCGCGCCCTCGCAACGGTAGCCGAGATCCGCGGGCTCTATCGCAGGCTCAGGCCCGACCTGGTGCATCACGTCGCGCTGATGCCTTCGGTGCTCGGCTCGATCGCGGCACTCGGCCTGCCGATGGCGCGGCTCAATGCCTTTGCCGGCCTAGGCTTTGTGTTCACCTCGGCGACGGCGAAAGCGCGGCTGGTGCGTCTGTTCGCCGGCCCGCTGCTCGGCTGGCTGCTCAACCGGACATCGACTTCGGTGCTGGTGCAGAATCCGGACGACCGCGCCGCCGTGCGGGCACTCGGCGTGCCCGCGAACCGCATCGCGCTTATTCCCGGCTCCGGCATCGACGTCGATCGACTCACGCCGCTGCCCGAGCCCGACGGCATGTTCACGGTTGGCTTTGTCGGCCGCCTGCTCGACGACAAAGGCGTGCGGCCCCTGGTGCGCGCCCATGAAATCCTCAGCCAACGCGGCGTCGCGGTGCGCCTGCTGCTCGCCGGCACGCCCGATCCGTCGAATCCGGCCTCGATCCCCGACCAAGTCATCGCCGGCTGGCGCGACCGGCCCAATCTTGTCGTCATGGGTCACGTCAACGACATCGCATCGGTCTGGGCGCAAGCGCATGTCGGCGTGCTGCCCTCGCGGCGCGAGGGACTGCCGAAGAGCCTGCTCGAGGCTGCGGCGTGCGGCCGGGCGCTGATCGCAACGGATGTGCCCGGCTGCCGCGAAATCGCGCGCGCGAACGTCAATGCGCTGCTGGTGCCGGTCGACGACCCGGAAGCATTGGCGAACGCCATTGAGACGCTGAAGAACGATCCGGGCCTCCGTCACCGCTTCGCAGCGGAAAGCCGCCGCATGGTGGTCGAGGAATTCTCCAGCGAGCATATCGGCCGCGCGATCGTCGCGCTTTATCGGCGCCTGCTCGCCGGCCAATCGCCCTCACCCGCGCCGGACGAGGCGGCGCCATGATCGACATTTTGCACGATCCGTACGCGTTTGCCGGCGTCGGCATCGCCGTCCTGCTCGCCGCCGCGGTGTTGAGTTATATGCTGCTGCTGCTGCTGCGACCGCTGCTTCAGCGTTACGCCCTGGCGCTGCCGAATGCGCGGTCGTCGCACAAGATACCGACGCCGCAAGGCGCCGGCATCGGCGCCGTCGGCGCGACTATCGTCGTTGTTCTTGTCACCTGCTTTTTGCTGGGCGGGCTTGGCGACCGCGCGGTCTGGATCCTGCTCGCCGCAACGATCTGCATCGCCATTATCGGTGGCGTCGATGACATCGCGCCGATCGACGTGCTGCCGCGTTTCGTGATGCAGGCGGCGGCCGTGGCCGCCGTGCTGATCACGATGCCGGACGACATGCATATCGTGCCGTTCCTGCCGTTCTGGGTCGAGCGCGCCCTGCTCGGCATCGGCGCGCTCTGGTTCGTCAACCTCGTCAATTTCATGGACGGCATCGACTGGATCACCGCCGCAGAGACCATCCCGATCACGGCATTCATCGTCATCTTTGGCGCGCTCGGCGCGGTGACGCAGACAGAGGTCGTCGTAGCGCTCGCGCTCTGCGGCGCGATGATCGGATTCGCGCCGCTCAACCGGCCGGTGGCGAAGATGTTTCTCGGCGACGTCGGCAGCCTGGCGATCGGCCTGCTGCTTTCCTGGATGCTGATCGGCCTTGCCGGACGCGGCCATATCGCCGCGGCGCTGCTGCTGCCGCTTTACTATCTCGCCGACGCGACGGTTACGCTGCTGCGCCGCGTCGCGCGCGGCGAAAAATTCTGGGTCGCGCACCGCTCGCATTTCTATCAGCGCGCCACGCAGAACGGCTTCAGCGTCATGGCGGTCGTCATGCGCGTCTTCGCCGTCAACGTCGCGCTCGGTCTGCTCGCCCTCGCCAGCATTCACTGGGAAGGCTTTGTGACCTCAATCGTCACGCTGGCGGCCGGCGCGGCGCTGGTCGCATGGCTGCTATACGCATTCGCCAAAGGCCGCGCGTCAACGCTCTGACGCCAATCAACCTAGCGCTTCGTTCATCGCCATCATCACATGCTGCGACGCCAGCGCATCGAGGCACGCGCTGTTGCTCTCGAGCCGCCGCTCGCAGCCTTCGAGCTGGCACGGCGTGCAGGGAAAAGCATGCTGCAGCAGCCAGACATTGCCGCGGTGCTGGACGGCGCCAGTATCCGCCCACCGGAGCGTCAGGCCGCCGGCCGGCCACGGGCCCCACAGCCGCGGATCGGTCGGGCCGAACAATGCGACGGTCGGACAGCCGCAGGCGGCCGCCAGATGCGTCACCGACGTATCGGGGCCGACGTACACTTTCGCGCCGGCGAGAAGCCCACTGAGCTGAGACCAGTTCAGCGTGCCGTCGAGGCGCAGCACATCGGCGCCACGCCAGACGTCGTCGAGATAGGCGCGCTCGGCCTCGGCCGGCCCACCCGTCGCCACCACGGTCAGCCCACGCGCCCTGAGCGACGCCGCGACCTCGCGCCATCCCGCCGCCGTCCACTGCTTGTAGCGAAACATCGGCGCGGCATGGATGACGGCATAGGGACCTTCGGGCAATCCATCGGCGGCACTCGCGCGCGGCGGCACCAGACGCGGATCGCGGTCGATGCCGAGCGCGTCGGCGAGCCGCAACATCTCCTCGACGCGATGCAGGCCGGCAATGAACGGCACGGTCCGTTGCAGAAACAGGCGCTTCACATCGCCCGTCGCACGCTTCTCTACCGGAGCAACGCGCATGCGGCCGGCGATGCAGGCAAACAGCACCGGCCGGTCGCCCGGCTGCGTCGACACAGCGAGGTCGTAGCGGCGCCAAAGCCTCGCCGCGAGCCCAAGGCTTTGCGCGAACGAGCGCCGCGGCGGCATCGCGATGACGCCATTGAGATCGGGATTGCCGTCGAGAATGCCGGCGGTGTCGGCAAACACCAGCGCCTCAATGGTCGCCTCCGGCCAGGCGCGCCGCAGGCTGGCAATCAACGGCGTCGTCAGCAACACATCGCCAAGCCGGCGCAAGGCGATGACCAGAATGCGCGGGCGTGGCGGCAGCGCGATGCGGGTCATGACGCCGGCGACTTGTTGTCCGCCGCCGGCCCATGACGGCCCCGCAACGCCATGCCACCGGCGACGCCGACGCCGAACACGTAGATCCAGCCCTGCAGGAAATCGAACAGATGCGAATTGAACAACGAGCCGACGATGTTCTGCGCCACCACGACGAGCCCGATCCACTCGGCGAGGCCCGGCGCGCGAAACAACAGCAGATGCGCGATCCACATCGCCCACAGCACCGCGACGCCGACCAGGCCGATCTGGATCGCCACCGCAAAGGTCTGGTTATGCGGATTGGTGGTCGCGGAACCGGACGCGCCGGTCTTGCCGGCCGAAGACGCGATGAAGAGCTCGTGAATCGTCCCGGTGCCGTGGCCGATCAAGGGCGCTTCGCGAACGAACGCGAACGACTTCTTGTAGAACTCGATACGCTCACCCGAGGAGTTCTGTTCGTCGGTAGCGAAATAGTGCTGGGCATCCGTCCAGACCTGAATGGTGCGTTCGCGCAGATAAGGCGCGGAGAACCAGGCCACGACGCCGAGCAGCACGGCGCCGGCAAGAACCGCCGCGCCGGCTTTCAGGCTCAGCCGGCGGATCGCGAACAGGACAAGCAACACCGGCATCGTCGCCAGCGCCGTGCGTCCCGTCGACAGAAAGAACATGCTGGTGAGCATGCCGAGCATCGACAGCGCGATGCCGGCGAGCCATCGCCATTGCCGCCGGTCGATAGTATCGGCCGCGACGTACATCAGGCCGAACACGCAGAGCACGAATTCGCCGCTCTGGCTCGCCGCGTTCTTGACGATGACATTGTCCGGCTTGACCCACATCGCCGCCAGCGGCGGAATGGCGACCACCAGGGCTGTGACGACCAGCAGCACGAGACAGGACGCCACGAAGGCGGCAAAAACATAAAAGCCGCGCTCGGAACGCTGGAAGTGTATGAACAGCAGTGGGATGGCGAGCAACTTGAAATAGGAGCCGATGCCGTTCCACCGTTCGGCGAGGCTGACATCGGCCCACAGCATGCCGAGCGCGCCGATGAGGACGAGCAGCACCGGCAGGCCGCCCGCCGCCGTCATCACCGTCTCGCGCAGCGCGCGCACATCGAACATAGCGACGAGCGCCACCGCCCAGAGCGCGGCAAGGATGCCGGTGGCCGACGTCGACCACGGCAGCGACGCGGCGACGGCGACGGCAAGCCAGTCGGCCGCGTTCAGAAGCCGCGCGTTGCGTGAGGCCGCCGACAACGCCGTCATGTCTCCGTCCCCGCCGTCACCGGCTTCACCCGCAAAGCGGACATGCCATGTTTGGCGCGCACGTCATTGCCCTCGAGCAAGTGCTCAAGCTTGCGCTCGTTCTCGGGCAAAGCCGAACGATCGGCCTCCTTGTGCCAGAGATGAATGACGCCGGTGGCGAAATTGCCGTCCTTGCGCACGACGCCGGCGTGCAGCAGGCGGACGATCAGATCGGAGTCTTCCTTGCCCCAGCCGCTGTAATCGGCGTCGAAGCCGTCAACGGTGTCGAGATCGCGCCGCCAGATCGCCAGATTGCACGAGCGCGCGCCGTGCCACTGCCTCGCGCGGATCTGGCGCAACGGTCCGAGCGGCAGCTTGAACAAGGCTGACAGGCGATTGACGCCCCCGCGAAACCGCTCGGTGAGGAACTGCGCAAAACTCCACGTCTCGGGCATAAGGCCATCGCGCAACACGCGCTCGGTCAGCTCCGGTGACAACAGGATGCGATTGCCGGTCACGAAAGCGCGCTGCTCGGCAAGCTTGCGATGCATTGCGATAAAATCCGGCCGCACGATGCAATCGCCGTCGAGAAAAACGACGTACTCGCCGCGCGCGGCGAGTACCGCGCGATTACGGATTTCGCCGGCACGAAATCCCTTGTCCTCGTGCCAGACGTGTTCGACGCGATGGCCGACTTTGGCCTTCCATGACGCAACCGCCTCGGCCGTTTCCGGACCCGAGCCATCGTCGGCGACCAGCACTTCGAAATTTTTGTCCGATTGCAGCGCCAGCGAGCGCAGCACCGCGGTCAGCGCATCGGCGCGGTTATAGGTCGTCACGATGACCGAGATCAGCCCTTTCACCGCTGCCGCCCCGCCAGCCACGCTTTCATGTAGCGATAATAAGTACCCTCGGCGTTCGCCACCGCGAGCAGGAAGCCTTCGCGGCCATCGAGAAATCCGGCACGTAAAATGTAAGTGCGAAGGAAACTCCACAGGCCGTGCGTGATGCCGCTCATGAAGGTGACGCGCTTGCCGGAGGCAACCATCATCGCCGCACCGGACGTCGAATAACGGTCCATGCGCGACAGCGCGTCTTCAAGCCGCAGCACCGGTGTATGCAGCAGATCGCTGCGCAGCCGCGCCACCGGACCTTCGCAGATGACGCGTTCATGCACGGCGTCGGCGCTGAACCGCGCCTTGCCGCGGCGGAACAGGCGCAGCACGTAGTCTGGATACCAGCCGGAATGACGCATCTCGCGCCCGCAGAAGCTCGACAGCCGTGGCATCTCGTAGCCGTCCGCTTTTACGTCATCCATCGCCTGCGCGATCTCGGCGGCAAGGGCTGGCGAGACGCGTTCGTCGGAATCGATCGACAGCACCCAGTCGCCGGTAGCCTGCGCCAACGCGTAACCCTTCTGCGCACCGAAGCCCTCGAAGGCATGCGCGATCACGCGCGCACCCCTGGCGGCGGCGATCCCGGCGGTGGCATCGTCGCTGTGATCGTCGACGACGATGCGCTCGTCGGCAAAAGCGACGCTGTCGAGGCAGGCGCCGATATTGGCGGCCTCGTTCCTGGTAATCACGATCACCGACAGGCGCGGCATCAAATGTCCGATTTAAGGATTCGCAGGTCTAGATCTCGCGGGTTCGGATTGGCAGCGGCGCACCCCATGCTAGCGCGATTCAGCCTCGGCCGCGACGCCGATGGTTCCGCGCCGCCGGCGCGATAGATTGCGCAGCTTGCGGATCGGCAGCGCCAGATAATATTTTCGTACGATTTCCCATAAATCGCCGATTGCCATGTGCACGTTCGAGCTCCGCGGCACATACCAGCCGTTGTTCTCGTAACGACGGATGATGCGGTAGCCGGCGCTGGTCATGAGGCGATGACTCGTCAGGTCGGCAACGTGATCCTCGAGCATGACGAGGCGCGGCTGCCAGCGCGCGAGGCTCATACCCCGCAGGACCTCGACTTCGTGGCCTTCGACATCGATCGACAGGAAATCGAAACCGACCGGCGCCTGCGCTTCTTCGAGGATGTCATCGAGCGTGCGTACCGGCACGTCGATCACTTTCTCAGGCCGGGTGCCCGGCGCCATGGCGGTGCGGTCGAGCGACGATAGCGGCCCGGCAACATGAAACGGCAGGGTGCGGCCGCGATCTTCCGGGCCCGAACATGCCACGGCGAAAACCCTGGCAGTCCTCATGGCGCGCAATTCGTTCACCAGATCGGGCTGCGGTTCGACCAGGATGCCGTTCCAGCCGGCCTGCTCTAGATGCCAGGTCTGCGAGCGCAATCGCGGCTCGTTGGCGCCGACCTCGACGAAATAGCCGCGAATGTCACCGAAAAAGGCGGCAACCAGTTGCGTCTCGCGTTCATGGGACGTTGCGGCCACTCGACAACCTTACTGCTTATCGACCGTTCGGCGTGCGCGAACGTTCCACCATCGAGGTGGTCGATTGTCCGGGAACGAGATCGACCAGAACGATGACACCGCCCAGGGCCTCGACGATGTCGTGGCCCACCACCTGCTCGCGGCTGTAATCGCTGCCTTTGACGAGCACCGTCGGCTTGACCTGCGCGATCAGTTCGCGCGGCGTATCCTGCTCGAAGATCACGACAAGATCGACGGCCTCAAGCGCGGCGAGCACTTCGGCGCGCGACTGCGCGTTCTGCACCGGCCGGCCCGCCCCCTTCAGCCGCGTCACGGACGCATCGCTGTTGAGGCCGAGGACGAGACGATCGCAGGCGGCCCGCGCGCTGGCCAGCAGCTTGACGTGACCGGGATGCAGGAGATCGAAGCAGCCATTGGTGAAGCCGATCCGAAGGCCCTGCCGGCGCCAGCCGTCGAGATGCTCGTCGAGCAGCGACCAGTCGAACACGATCTTTTCTTCGGAGGCGAGCGAAGCCTCGGGCAGAATGCGCTGGCGCAACTCGGCAACCGACAGCGTCGCGGTGCCGCGCTTGCCGACCACGACCGCGGCGGCGGCATTGGCGGCGCGCATCGCGCTTTCGAAGTCGGCATTCATCGCCAACATGGCTGACAGTACGGCAACCACCGTATCGCCGGCGCCGGACACGTCGCGCACCTTGACCGCATAGGACGGCACATGCACCGGCGCGCCGCCATCGACCAAAGTCATGCCATCCTCGCTGCGCGTGACCAGCACGGCCTTCGCCTCGAGCGCCTGCTTCAGGCCCAGAGCCGCTTCCGCGATTTCATCGTCGCTGCGCGCGGCGGTATTCGTCGCCGCGGCCAGTTCCTGGCGGTTCGGCGTGATCAAGGTCGCGCCGCGATAGATCGAATAGTCGCGGCCTTTGGGATCGACGATCACCGGCTTGCCGGCCTTGTTCGCGGCATCGATCACGGCGCGGACGACGCGCGGCGTCAGCGCGCCCTTGGCATAGTCGGACAGCACGACCGCACCGGCGCGCGGCATCGCCTCGATCGCGTAGCCGATCAGCGCATCCTCGGCGCCGGCGTCGATGGCCGCGGCCATCTCCCAGTCGGCGCGCAACATGTGCGCGGAATGATGCTCGGAGACGAAGCGCACCTTGCGCGTCGTCATGCGCTGGGCGTCGGTCGCGAGATAGAATTCGATCAGCGGGTGCAGCGACAGCGCGCCGGTCAGCGCCTTGCCGGCCTCATCGTCGCCGACCACGCCGATGAAAATGCAGCGGCTGCCGAGCGCCACGAGATTGCGCGCGACATTGCCGGCGCCGCCGACCATGACTTCGGTGCGCTTGACCGCGATCACCGGCGTCGGCGCCTCCGGCGAGATGCGCGAGACATCGCCATAGACGAACTCGTCGAGCATCAGATCGCCGATGCAGAGCACGGTCTGCTGCGACAGGTCGGCGAGATGTTTGTCGAAGTCGAACATAAGGTCAGCGATATTTATCTTGTTGATCGAGGTAGCCGTTTACATATTGCATGACGGCCTTCTCGAGCGGCGTGAAGCCGGCATTGTACCCGGCGCGGCGCAGATTGCCGACATCGGCCTGCGTGAAATACTGGTATTGATCGCGGATCGAGAGCGGCATGTCGACGTAGTCGATGTTCGGAGCGCGGCCCATCGCCTTGAACATGGCACTGATCATGTCGCGGAAGCTCTCGGCCTTGCCGGTGCCGACATTGAAGATGCCGTTCTTCGCCGTCGAGTCGAGGGACCAGCGCACCACCGAGACGACGTCGTCGATATAGATGAAGTCGCGGCGCTGGTCGCCATCGGCGATGCCGTCGCGATGCGACTTGAACAGCTTGACCGGTTCGCCGTCCTTGGCGCGGTCGAACACTTTCGACAGCACGCTGGCCATGGCGCCCTTGTGATATTCGTTCGGCCCGTAGACGTTGAAGAACTTCAGACCGACCCAGCGCGGCGGCAGCTTCTGCTTTTTCACGGCGCGACCGACCAGCGCGAGATCGAAAAGGTGCTTGCTCCAGCCATAGAGATTCATCGGCCGCAGTTCGCGCAGCGCCTCGAGCGACCAGTCGTCGACGAAGTTGGCGTCGCGGTCGCCATAGGTCGCCGCGGACGAAGCGTAGATGAACGGCGTGCCGGTCTCGGTGCACCAGTCGAGCAGGCGCAGCGACAGGCGGAAATTGTTCTCCATCACCGCATCGCCGTCGGTGGCGGTTGTGTCGGAGATCGCGCCCATGTGGATGACGGCGTCGAGCTTGCGGCCGTCGAGCCAGCGCGACAGGTCGGCGGGCGGCACGAAATCGGCGATCTGGCGCTTGGCGAGGTTGCGCCACTTGGCGTCCGAGCCGAGCACGTCATTGACGACGACATCGGTCGAGCCCGCCTCGTTCAGGCTGGCGACGATGTTCGACCCGATAAAGCCGGCCCCGCCGGTAACTAGGATCATCCCGAAACCCCGTTGGAGGCAAACCTTTGCCCCAGACCAGGGATCGGCGCAAATTTCCTCGGGCGTTTCGGTGCAAATGCCTCTGGAAACGGTAAAAATTGCGGCTGGACACGCCGACGCACCGAAGGCTAACGCCTCCACCCATGACTATCGACAGAGCTCATCCGGAGCGCCCGGTCCTGATCGTCCCGTTCGTCTGGATCGGCGACTTCGTGCGCGTCCATTCGGTGGTCCGGCTACTGAGGGCTGAAGCGCCGAATCGTCCAGTGGACATGGTGTCGTCGACGCTCTGTGGGCCACTGGCCGACTACATGCCGGGGGTCCGCAGGGCCATTATCTCCGACCAGCCGCGCAAGCGCCTCGGCTGGGCGATCCAGCGCGATCTCGCCGCCCGGCTGCGGCAGAACGGCTATGGCCAGGCCCTCATCATGTCGCGCAAGTGGAAGGCGGCGCTGGCCCCGGCGCTGGCCGGCATCCCCATTCGCACCGGATTTGCCGGCGAAGCCCGCTTCGGCCTGATCAACGACATGCGCTGGGGCGAGCGCAACTTGCCCCGCATGATCGACCAGATGGGCGCGCTGGCGCTGCCCAAGGATGCCCCCTTGCCGGCCGAATGGCCGCTGCCCGCGCTGAAAGTACCGGCCGACGAGGCGGCGCGCTGGCGCGACCTGCGCGGGCTGGTCAACGAGCCCGGCCCCATCGTCACGCTGTCGCCGGGCGCGGTCGGGGCCGGCAAGGCCTGGCCGCCGATGTATTACGCCGAACTGGCGCGGGCGCTGGCGCGGGACGGCGCGTCGGTCTGGGTGCTCGGCGGCCCGGCCGAGACCGAAACCGCCCGCCTGATCGCCGGAACCGCCGGTTCCGGCGTCCGCGACCTCACCGGGACCGATCTGCGCAACGCCATCCTGGCGCTGGCCGCCGCCGATGTGTCTGTGACCAACGATTCCGGCCTGATGCATGTCGCAGCCGCACTGAACACGCCGACAGTCGCCATTTTCGGCCCCACCAGCCCCTGGCACTGGAAGCCGCTCAACCCGGTCGCGGCCATCCTGGAACCGCCCGGCGACGAGCCCGCCCGCCTCCGCGCCCGCGAAATCGGCAATGTGGCAGTCGCACACCACTCCACGGCAGGCGTTGCTGTGGACAGCGTAGTGGCCGCCGTTCGTGCGGCACTGGCGGGAAAAGTCCAGCCGCGTTAACGGATTAGCTGTCCCGGCCTGACGCAGGGCCGGTTTAGTGTTACTTATGGCATCGAGTTTCGAAGGACGCCGTCCCGATATGGCAAGACCCCAAGCCGCCCATACCCGCTCCGAACAGGCCCAGGCCGCCATCGACTGCGCACTGCGCACGCTCGAGGCCGAGGGCTCGGGCATTGACGCGCTGGCGGCCAGCCTTCGCGACGGCCTCGGCGCGCCCTTTGCCGCCGCCATCGAACTGATCAAGGCGGCGGCCGGCCGCGTCATCGTCACCGGCATGGGCAAGTCGGGTCACGTCGGCAACAAGATCGCCTCGACTTTTGCGTCCACCGGCACGCCCGCCTCCTTCGTCCACCCGGCCGAAGCCAGCCACGGCGATCTCGGCATGATCACGAAAAACGACGTGATCCTCGCTTTGTCGTGGTCGGGCGAAACCGCCGAACTGAAAAACCTCACCGACTATTCGCGCCGCCACAACATCGGCCTCATCGCCATGACCGCGAACGCCGAGTCGAGCCTGGCGAAAGCCGCGGACGTCGTGCTGACACTGCCGCAGGCGCGCGAAGCCTGCCCGCACAATCTGGCGCCGACGACGTCGGCGCTGATGCAGCTCGCGCTTGGCGACGCTCTAGCGATCGCCCTGCTCGAGAGCCACAGCTTCACCGCGGTCGACTTCGGCAACCTGCATCCGGGCGGCAAGCTCGGCGCGCTGCTCAGGACCGTCGGCGAGTTCATGCATTCCGGCGACGCCGTGCCGCTGGCACCGCTCGGAACCAAAATGTCGGAGGCACTGGTGCACATGACCGCAAAGGGCTTCGGCTGCGTCGGCATCGCCGATGCGCGCGGCCTTCTGGTCGGCATCATCACTGACGGCGATTTGCGGCGCAACATGCGCAACGATCTGCTCGATGCGCGCGTCGAAGCGGTCATGACCAAGGCGCCGAAGACGGTGCGGCCGGATCAGCTCATCAGCGAAACGCTGGAGCTGCTCAATTCAACGAAGGTGACGGCGTTGTTCGTCGTCGAAGCCGGCAAGCCGGTCGGCGTCATTCACGTCCACGACCTGCTGCGCGCCGGCGCGGCGTGAGCCGTTACTCGGCGGCGTTGATAACGCGCTCGATGCGCCGGTCCGGCACCAGCCAGGTCAGAGCCACCAGCACATAGATGCCTTGCGCGATGCGCTGATCGACGAAGGCGAGTGGGATCGCCACCGCATAGGCTACAGCCGATAGCTTGCCCTTGAGGTCGTAGCCGACGGCTCTTGCGAGCATCGAATCCTTGCCGTCCTCGCGGATGATCGTGCTGGTGAGAATCCAGTAGGCGATGGCCGCCATCAGCAGCACGCCGCCATAGAGGCTTGTCGGCACCGGCCCAAAATGGTTCTCGCCCATCCAGCCAGTGACGAAGGGCAGCAGCGAAAGCCAAAACCACAGGTGCAGGTTGGCCCAGAGCACGCCGCCGGTGACGTGCGCGCAGACATGCATCAGGTGATGATGGTTGTTCCAGTAAATGCCGACATAGATGAAACTCAGAATATAGCTGAGAAACACCGGCAGCAGAGGCAGCAGCGCGTCGACATCCTGGGCATGAGGCACTTTGAGCTCAAGCACCATGATGGTGATGACGATCGCCAGCACGCCGTCGCTGAACGCTTCAAGCCTCGTGGTCTTCATCGCTTTTCTTTCGTTGCCCCATCGCCAAAGCATAACGATGCGCTAGCTCGCGACACGCCGCAATGCCTCGCGCACCTCGTCCACCGTCGGTGGCGCGCCATCGGCGCCCAGCACGGACATCAAGCCTGCGCCGACCGGCCCGGTCAGGCGCGGCTGACTGCCGGCGAAGATCGCGACCAGCGGCACCGCCAGCGCGGCGGCCAGATGCAGGAGGCCTGTGTCCACGCCGACGACGCAGCGCGCGCCGGCGATGAGCCGCGCCACGGAATCGAGTGGCGCACGATCGGGCACACGCGCATTCGGCACCGACGCCGCGATGCGTTCGCTCCGCCGGCGCTCGGCCTCGTTGCCCCATGGCAGCACAACGGAAAGACCGCCTTGCGCCAGCAACTGCCCGAGCGCGATCCAGTTCGCGACCGGCCATTCCTTGCGCGCCTGCGCGGTGGCATGCAGCAACACGGCGTAAGGCGGCGACGGCTCCGACAGACGGCTGCGCGACAGGCCGTAATCGGGCGCGCCGTGCATCTCATAGCCCAGCGCCATTGCGGTGAGACGGCGGTTGCGCTCCACCGCGTGCAGTTCACGGCTCACGGTATGATGCACGTCGTAAAGCGCGCTCGCCAGCGGCTCGCGAATGCTGGCGCGGTCATAGCCGTGCCGCTCGCCGCGCGCGAGCCGCGCGAACACGGCGCTGCGCAGAAGCCCCTGCGTGTCGACGATACGGTCGTAACGCTGCGCCCGCATCGCGGAGACGCTTTGCCACATCTCACTGAGCGTTGCCGGCGACCACAGCGATTTGCGCCAGCGGCGCGAGGCGACCGGCAGCACCGTATCGACATCGGGATGCAGCCGCGCCAGCGGCGCAAAAGCCTCCTCGACCACCCAGGCGAAATGCGCGCCGGGCAGCGCACGCCGCGCATCGCTCACCGCCGGCATGTGGTGGATCACGTCGCCGAGCGAGGAAGTCTTGATGAAAAGAACGTCGTTCATCCGCAATCCGGAGGCAGCCGGCAATATGATACGTCACAGGCGTTAACGGCGCTCTTAACCTGCTTACCGCTCATTAACAATGACCGCGATTACGCCGCGGATACATTCAGACACATGCCGCTATTTTCACGAATGCCCTGTAAATGAGTTAACTCTACGCGGGGGCACCGATGACGATTTTGGTTACAGGCGGCGCCGGCTATATCGGCAGCCATATGGTTCACGAACTGGTCGACGCCGGCGAGCCCGTCGTCGTGCTCGACAACCTGTCGACCGGGTTCCGTTATCTGTTCCCCGCGACCGTGCCGTTCGTGGCCGGCTCGACTGGCGATCGCGCGCTGGTGCTCAAAACCATCGAGCAATACGGCGTCACCGCCATCATCCATTTCGCCGCCTCGATCGTCGTGCCGGATTCGGTGCGCGACCCGCTCGGCTACTACCGCAACAACACGATGAACACCTGCACGCTGCTTGATGCCGCGATCGAAGGCGGCGTGCGGCAGATGATCTTCTCCTCGACCGCGGCGGTTTACGGCAATGCCGAGGAAGTACCGATCAGCGAAAACGCGGCGACCAATCCGATCTCGCCTTACGGCTCATCGAAGCTGATGTCGGAAATCATGTTGCACGACGCCGGCAAGGCTTACGGGCTGCGCTTCATCATCCTGCGCTATTTCAACGTCGCCGGCGCCGATCCGCGCGGCCGCACCGGCCAGGCGACGCCGGCGGCGACGCATCTCATCAAGGTCGCCTGCGAGACGGCCGTCGGCAAGCGGCAGAAGATGGCGGTGTACGGCACCGATTACGACACGCCCGACGGCACCTGCATCCGCGACTACATTCACGTGACGGACCTGGCGCGGGCGCATTCGGCGGCACTGGGCCACCTGCGCCGCGGCGGCGGCAGCGCCACCTTCAACTGCGGCTACGGCCGCGGCGCCTCGGTGTTCGAAGTCATCGACGCGGTTCGCCGCGCGGCCGGACACGATTTTGCCGTCGAGATCGAGGGCCGCCGCCCCGGCGATCCGCCGGCGCTCACCGCCAACGTCGAGCGCATCCGCAAGGCGCTGCCCTGGCATCCGCAGTTCCAGGACCTCGACACCATCGTTTCCCACGCTCTGGCCTGGGAAAAGCGCATGCAGGACAATAGCGTGCGGGCACAGGCCGGGCGCAGCTGAAACGGCGGCTTTTTAGAGCTTTTCGCGTGTAAAAGAACATTGTGGCGTGCGGGACGCGACGCGCCGCAACATCTTGACGCCTGTCGGGCGATGCCCGACAGAGGGCGCATGAACGACACGTCCGATACCGACGACGCCCGCTACACCCCCCGGATCCTGATCCGGCGGCTGTTCCTCGAGCAGGGCTTCCAGCACTGGCGCAAATACGCGGCGGCCTTCGTCCTGATGGCGATTTCGGCGGGCTGCACGGCGTTCAGCGCCTACCTGATCGGTAACGTCATCAACGAGACCTACGTCAACCGGAATTTGCCCGGCATCATCATGCTGGGCGGCGTCACCGTCCTGCTGTTCGCGGTCAAAGGCATCGCGACCTACGGCCACACCGTGTTCCTGTCGCAAATCGGCAATCGCATCATCGCCGACAATCAGCGCGCGGTGTTTGCAAAACTTCTGCGCGAGGGGCTGAGCTTCTTCTCCAACCGCCATTCGACCGAGTTCATCGCGCGGCTCACCGCGGGCGCGGCCGCAGCAACGCAGGTCATCAACCTCCTGGTCATGTCGGTCGGGCGCGATCTGTTGTCGCTCATCGGCCTCATCGCCGTGATGGTGGTGCAGGATCCGGTACTGTCGTTCTTCAGCTTCTTCGTCGCACCGCCGGCCTTCCTCGTGCTGCGCACGATGGTCCGCCGCATCTACAAGATCGGCCGCTCGCAGTTCCAGGGCGGCGCACGCATCATCGAAACGCTGCAGGAGACGCTGCAAGGCATCCGCATCGTCAAGGCCTTCACGCTCGAAGGCATCATGCGCGAGCGCTTCGACGCCAATGTCGCGCTGGTCGAGCGCGAGGCAAACAAGATGGTCCGCGTCGGCGCCCGCGCCAGCCCGCTGATGGAAACGCTCGGCGGCTGCGCCATCGCCATCGCCATCAGTTACGGCGGCTATCGCGTGCTGGAAACCGGCGCGACGCCGGGGCAATTCTTCTCTTTCATCACCGCCTTCCTGCTCGCCTATGAGCCGGCCAAACGTCTGGCGCGGCTGAACATCGAACTCAACGGCGCACTGGTTGGCGTGCGCGTCCTGTTCGAAGTGCTCGACAGTCCGCCGACCGAGCCATCCGATGAGGGCAAGCCCGACCTCAAGGTCACGGCGCGCCGCATCGACTTCAACGACGTCTATTTTTCCTACCGCGGCGAACAGCCGGTGCTGCGCGGCATGTCCTTCGTCGCCGAGCCGGGCAAGCTGACCGCGCTGGTCGGGCCATCGGGCGGCGGCAAGTCGACGGTATTCAACCTGCTGATGCGTTTCTACGATGCGCATGAAGGCCGCGTCGAAATCGACGGGCAGGAAGTGACGCAGGTGTCGCGCCAGTCGCTGCGCGAGCAGATCGCCTTTGTCGGACAGGACACCTTCCTGTTCCGCGGCACGGTGCGCGAAAACATCGCCTTCGGCCGTCCGAACGCCACGGAGGACCAGATTATCGCCGCCGCCAAGGGCGCCTATGCGCACGACTTTATTACGGCTTTCCCGCTCGGTTACGAAACGCCGGTCGGCGAGCACGGCCTGCAATTATCGGGCGGCCAGCGCCAGCGCATCGCCATTGCGCGCGCTTTGATCAAGGACGCGCCGATCATCCTGCTCGACGAGGCGACCGCAGCGCTGGATTCCGAAAGCGAATTGCAGGTGCGCGAGGCGATGGATCATCTCTGCGCCGGCCGCACGACGCTCGCCATCGCGCATCGGCTGCACACCATCTCGCACGCCGACCGCATTTACGTGATCGAAGGCGGCCATGCGAGCGAGTCCGGCCGCCATGACGAACTGCTCGCCAAAGGCGGCCGCTACGCCTCGTTCTACCGGCTGCAGCTCAAGGATCAGGAGCAGCCGGCGCCGCTTGCAGCCATCGCGGCATCAGTCTGACCGGCACACGGTGGCGGAACCAGACGCCGCTGGCGATCGCGGCGACGTTGAGCACGCCGTAGACGACCAGCGCCACCGCGAGAATCGCGAACAAGGTCGCGCTGCCGCCATTGAGCCACACGACCGCGATGTAGCCGCCGCCGGCCGCGATCAACACTCGCAGCACCGCAACGAACATCGCATAGCCGACGCGGCCGGCGCCCTGTGAAGCGAAATACAGCAACAAGCCGCCGCCGAAGAAGCCGTAGCTCGGCCCGACGATGCGCAGATATTCCGAGCCGGTCTCGATCATCGCCGGATCGGCGCCGAATAAGGTGAGCCAGGCCGCGGGAAACAGCGCTGCGACGATGCCGATCGATTCGGTGATGACGAAGGCGATGCCCGCGCCAACCCAGGCGACGTGCAGCGCACGGTCGCGCTGGCCGGCGCCGATGGCCGTGC
This sequence comes from Pseudolabrys sp., assembly GCA_041662425.1. Lineage (GTDB taxonomy): Bacteria > Pseudomonadota > Alphaproteobacteria > Rhizobiales > Xanthobacteraceae > Pseudolabrys. The sequence continues at coordinate 10,845 of JBAZSM010000035.1, read as the reverse complement.
CGACCATGGCCGCGACCGGCGCGCCCAGGCCGAACACCAGCGGCACCAGCAGATATTCAAGCCGCGCGCCGGTGCCGTAACCGGCAACCGCCATCGGCCCGACAATGCCGGCAAGCCCGGTCGCGGTGGCGATGGTGATGTTGGTCGAGAGACTGACGATCGAGGACGTGGCGCCGACATCGAGAATATCGCGCAACTGATCGAACACGATGCGCTTGGGCCAGGCCGGCGGCTTGAGCACACCGCGGCCCGCCCACAGATAGAAGCCGAACACGAAGCAGCCGATGACGTAATAAGCGACGACGGCGATGGCGCCGCCGGCGACGCCGAAATGCGGAAACGGCCCGATGCCGAAGATCAGCGCAGGCGATAGCGGAATCAACACGATGGCGCCGACGATCATCACCGACGCCGGGAAGATCATGTTGCCGGTGGCGCGAATGACGGCCGCAAGGGAATTATAGAGCCACAGCGGAATGGCGCCGGCAAAGACGATGCCGGCATACGTCGTCGCAGCCGCGAGCGATGCGCCCTCGCCGCCCATCAGCGCATAGAGCTTCGGACCGAAGGCGAGCGCGAGGACGCTGATCAGCGCGCCGAGCAGCACGGTGATGAGCACCGCCGACCACACCAGTTCGTTGGCGCGTTCCCTGTTGCCGGCGCCGAGCGCGCGCGCCACCGCCGACATGATGCCGCCGCCCATGGCGCCGGCCGAGATCATCGTCAACAGCATGACCAGCGGAAACACGATCGCCATGCCGGCCAGCGCGTCAAGACCGAGCCTGGAGATGAAAAACGTTTCGATGAGGCCGATCGAGGCCTGCACCAGCATCACCAGCACGTTCGGCAACGCCAGCTTCAGGATCGTCGGCATCACGGGCGCTTCGAGCAGCAGGCGGGTACGCGGGTCCATGACGGGGTCCTCAGGTCAGCGACGATTAGGTGCATATGCACCCAAGCCTTGAAACTGATAAGTGTATATGCATGTATTGGCAAGGCGGACCGGCCAGGAGGAACGTATGGGAGCCATGCAGCCAGACGACAGCGAGAGGCGACCGGCCGCCCGTGAAGCTTCGGACGCGGCGCTGGCGGCGGAAGAATTCCCCTGCAATAACCTGGCGTTACGACAGGCGTCGCGGCGTCTCGGCCAGATCTATGACCGCCATTTCGCCGCGGCCGGCCTGCGCGGCTCGCAATATTCGATCCTGTCGCGGCTGAACCGTCTCGGGCCAATGACCGTAGGCCGGCTGGCGGAGGCGATGGTGATTGAACGAACCGCGCTCGGCCGCGCCCTCAAACCGCTGCAGCGCGACAAGTTCATCGCCATCGCCGCCGGCAACGACGCCCGCATTCGCGAAGTCTCGCTGACCAACAAGGGCAAGGCCAAATTCGAAGCCGCCCGCCGCCACTGGCTCAAGGCGCAGGCCGAGTTCGAGGCGGCCTATGGCGCCGACGACGCGGCCGCCTTGCGCGCCGCCTTGCGCCGCGTCGTTGCCGTCTAGGGCGCGGCGGCCCTGTCGCACCGGCGGCTTGTTCGCGCTGCGACAATGGGATACCGGAGGGCGCGCGGCTTTTGGCGCATCCCTTGTCCACCTTCCCTTGTCCACCTTCCGAAAAGGTCAAATCCATGAGCGCGGACACCGTTATTCCAGCGCCGCCGCAGCCCGTCATCGCGGTTGCCGGCTCGTCCAAGACTTATCCCGTGCGCCGCATCTGGTGCGTCGGCCGCAACTACATCGAGCACATCCGCGAGATGGGCCAGGACGAGCGCCTGCCGCCGTTCTATTTCGCCAAGCCCGCCGACGCCATCGTGCCGGATGGCGGCACCGTGCCCTACCCGTCGCTGACCAAGGACATGCACCACGAGGTCGAACTCGTCGTCGCGCTCAAGTCCGGCGGCCGCAATATCCCGCTCGAGAAAGCCAATGATTGTGTCTATGGCTACGCCGTCGGTATCGACCTCACCCGCCGCGACCTGCAGATCGCCTCGCGCGACCTGAAGCGCCCGTGGGAGATCGGCAAGGCCTTCGACCACTCCGCTCCGTGCGGTGCGATCAAGCCGGCCGCCGAGATCGGCCATCCGAAGGACGCGCGCATCACGCTGTCCTGCAACGGCAAGGTCCGCCAGGACGGCAACCTCAACCAGATGATCTGGAATGTCCCGGAAATCATCGCCGACCTGTCGAAGATGGTCGAACTGGCGGCCGGCGATATCATCATGACCGGCACGCCGTCCGGCGTCGCCGCCACCGTCGCCGGCGACAAGCTCGAATGCGCCGTCGAAGGCGTCGGATCCGTAACGGTCACCATCGGTCAGCCGCTGAAATAGCACCGCGGTCCGTCAGCGGACCGAAATTGCGGTTTCTGTTTCGAAATTGTCGCGAATCGCTCAAGAACGGTCGGCCGGTCTGGAACCGCCGGCCGTTTTGCGTTGTTAACGAATTACTAATGCGACAGGCACACACTGAATTGCCGGATTCAGTCTGTGAATCGAACAGCGCACAGGACCGATCCTAATGGGTGAAACTCTCAGATTCGCGCGCCGGGCCGCCGATCCGGCTACCGATGCCATCTGGATGGCGGAAACGGTGATGCGCTATTCCCCGGCGACCGATGCGGAAGCGCTCAAGCTGTTGCGAACCAGCTTTCCGGACTGCCCGCTGAGCCTGCGGGTCGCGGCGCTCGATCTGCTGATGAAGCAGAACCGCCGCACCAGCGCCCGGCTGCCGAGCTGATCCGGATACCCAGACAAGCTTAGATCCCCAGATAGGCTTGCCGCACGCGGTCGTCGCCCAGCAGGGCCTCGCCCGAGCCTGACAGAGTGATGCGGCCGTTCTCCAGCACATAAGCGTGGCTCGCCAGCTTCAGCGATACCGCGACATTCTGTTCGACCAGCACGCAGGTCAGCCCCTCGCGATTGAGATCGCGCACGGTTGCCAACACATGCTGCACGATCGCCGGCGCAAGACCGAGCGACGGCTCATCGAACATCACCAGCTCCGGCTCGCTCATCAGGCAGCGGCCGATAGCGACCATCTGCTGCTCGCCGCCCGACAAGGTGCCGGCGGCCTGCGCCCGGCGCTCGGCCAGCCGCGGAAACATCGCATAGACGCGCTCGAGGTTGCGGTCGCGATTGGCCTTGGCGCGCGGGATCATGGCGCCCATGGCCAGGTTCTCGGCAATCGTCAGCGTCGGAAACACCTGCCGGCCTTCGGCGACCTGCCCGATGCCGAGATTGCACACCTTGTAGCTCGGCAGGCCGGCAATATCCTCGCCGCGATAGAGTATGCGGCCGCGCGACGGCCGATGCATGCCCGCGATGGCGCGGATGAGCGACGTCTTGCCGGCGCCATTGGCGCCGACAATGGCGACGATGGAGCGCTCCGGGATTTCCAGCGTGACGCCATCGAGCGCCTGCGCATCGCCATAGTGCACGTCGAGATTTTCAACGAGTAACACTAGATCGCCTCCGCGCCGAGATAGGAGTCGATCACGGCCTTGTCACGCACCACGTCGGCCGGCGCACCCTCGGCAATATTGGCGCCGTGATGCAGCACGACGATGTGTTGCGCGAGCGCCATCACCGCGCGCATGACGTGCTCGATCAGCAGAATGGTCAGCCCGCTTTCGCGGTTGAGATCCTTGAGGATGCTGACGATACGATCGGTCTCGGTCGGACGCAGCCCGGCCATCACCTCGTCGAGCAGCAGCAGCTTCGGGTCGGTGGCGAGCGCACGCGCGACTTCGAGCCGCTTGCGGTCGGGCAAGGTCATCGACGAGGCGCGTTGCGCGCGCCTGTCGTAGAGATCGAGGCGACGCAGCACCTCATGGGCGTGTTTGCGCGCGCCGGCCACATCCTTGCGGTGCAACAGCGCGCCGACGACGACATTGTCCTCGACCGACAGCGCCGGGAATGGCCGCACGATCTGGAAGGTGCGGCCGATGCCGCGCTGGCAAATCCGGTCGGGTGACAGTCCGTCGATCCGTTCGCCGGCGAAGCGGATGGTGCCGCCATCGGGCGCATGAACGCCGGCGATCATATTGAATAGGGTCGTCTTGCCGGCGCCATTCGGCCCGATCACGGCATAGATGCCGCCCTGCGGCACCTCGAAACTCACCTTGTCGACCGCGAGCAGTCCACGGAAGCGCTTGCTGACGGCTTCGACCTTGAGCAGCGGGTTGAGATCGGACAGCGGGCTCATGGCGCGCGCTCCGTCAGTCCGAGGCGTCGCTTGACCCAAGGCCAGACGCCATCCGGCAGCGCCATGATCACGAACAGAAGGCAGATGCCGTAAAACACCTGTTTGGCGCCCGGAATATCGATGCCGAGCGCATGCAGCCCCTCGGTCAGCGTCTCGGCCAGACCGGTCAGAATGAAAGCGCCGAGGATCGGCCCGAACAGGGTGCCGACGCCGCCGACGATCGGCCCGAGAATGATTTCGATCGAGCGCGAAATGTGGAAGACCTGCTCCGGGAACAAGTTGTTGTAATAGAAGGCATAGATGACCCCGGCGAACGACGTCATCGCCGCCGAGATGATCACCGCGACCATCTTGTAGCGGAACGTATCGATGCCGGCGGAGCGCGCGGCTTCCTCGTCCTCGCGGATCGCCAGCCAGAAATAGCCGATGCGGCTTTGCAGCAGCGCGCGGCAGCCGATCAGGGCGGCAACCGTGGCAAACAGCAGCACGTAATAGAACATCACCGGCTGGCCGCGCAGGTGCCAGAGATCGTTCTGCGTGAATTGCGCCACCGGCAGGAACAGGCCGGACGAGCCATGCGTGAAGGCCAGATGATCGAAGCCGACGCGGGCGAATTCAGCAAAAGCGATGGTGAGGATGGCGAAATAGACGCCGCCCACCTTGAAGCGGAAGGCCAGGAAACCAATGAAGGCGCCGGCCAACGCCGCGATCGGGATTGCGACCAGCAGACCGAGCCACGGCCCGATGCCAAAATGCACATACAGCGCCGCCGCCGTATAGGCGCCGAGGCCGACATAAAGTGCATGACCGAGGGACAGTTGTCCGGCGAAGCCCATCATGATGTTCCACGCCTGCCCGACATAAGCGAAATACAGGATCAGAATCAGCACGGTGAGCAGATAGTCGCTGGCGAAGAACGGCGCGCCGATAAGCACGACGAGCAGCAGCGCGAGCAGGACGATCGACCGGGCCGACAGGCCTTCGATGAGACGAGCCAGCATCATGCCGTCCTTTTCCCGAGGAGGCCCTGCGGCCGGAACAGCAGCACCAGAACAAGGATGGCGAAGGCGAACATGCTCTTGGCCGACGGCGTGAACAGCAAGCCCGCCATCGCCTCGGTCAGGCCGATCATGACGCCGCCGAGCAGCGCGCCCGGCATCGAGCCCAATCCGCCGGTGATGACAATGACGAAAGCGAGCAGCGTATAAGCAGGCCCGAGCGACGGCGTCACATCGACGATCAACACCAGCATGACGCCGGCGGCGCCGACGCAGGCGGCGCCGAGGCCGAAGGTGAGTGCATAGAGATGCTTGACATCGAGCCCGACCACCAGCGCGCCGGTGTAATTATCGGCGCAGGCACGGATCGCGGTGCCGATGCTGGTGTAACGAAAGAAGCAGAATAGCGCGGTGGCAACGACCAGCGCGGCCACGGCCGCATAAGCCTTGGTCGCGTCGACGATCAGCGGCCCGATCTGGTAGCTGTCATAGGCGTAGGACACCTGGACGTTCTGCGCATCCGGCCCGAACACGATGAGAAGCAAATTGACCAGGATGATGGCGACCGCGACCAGCAGAAGGAACTGGCTGTGCTCGGGCCGCGTGATGAAGGGATTGATCACGCCAGCCTGCAAGATATAGCCGAACACGCCGAGCACCGCAGCGATCGGCACCAGCATGATCAGCGGGTCGAGATGCAAGGTCGAGAACAGTGTCACGGCGATATACATCGCCACCGTCATCATCTCGCCATGGGCGAAATTGACGACGCGCACCACGCCGAAGATTACCGACAGGCCGAGCGCCATCAGGCCGTAGACCAGGCCGGTCAGCACGCCACCGACGGCGACATTGAGATAGATGTCGAAGGGCAACCCTTGATCCTTCAGTTCAGTCAGCCTTCGCCGGGGCGGACCATCTTCGTCATGCCCGGCTTTATGCCGGGCATCCACGACTTTCTCTAGCCCAGGCCGTCAAGACGTGGATGGCCGGGACAATGCCCGGCCATGACGTCTCTTTTCAGCCTTTGGACCATGCGCCTTACGCGCGCTGATTATACGGCTTCAGCGGCCAGTCCGGCTTGGCGTTCGCCGCGCCCTTGGGCGCGACGGTGACGAGCTTGCCGCCGCGATTCTGGATGCCGCCGCCGATGATCTTGTCGTTCTGGCCCTTCTCATTGAACGAGATGCCCGGGCCGATGCTGACATTATCCTTGATGTCGGTCTTGCGGATCGCGTCGGCGAGCGCCTTCGGATCGGTCGAACCGGCGCGCTTGTAGGCATCCGCCGCGATCAACAGCGCCTCGAAGGTGTAGACGTGGTTGGTGTTGAGGTTCACGCCCGGATGCGCCTTGGCCAACACGGCCTCGAGCTGCTTCGACAGCTTCTTGTTCGGGTCGTACCACGGCGCAAAGCTCAACGGGCCGTCCGCCAGCTTGCCGAGGGTCTTGAGATACTGGTCTTCGTACCAGCCGGGGCCCATGCTGAAGATCGCCATCGGCGACCAGCGCTGCTTCACCATTTCACGCGTCAGGAGAATGGCGTCGTTGAGACGGCTCACCATGACGAGTGCCTCGGCGCCCGTCGCCTTGGCCTTCGACATTTCGACCGACAGGTCGCGCGCCGCCGGATCGTAAGAAATGGTCTCGACGATCTTGTACGGCATGTTGAACTTCGGCATGACCGCGCCGATGCCGCCGGCCATCGCCGTGCCGAACGTATCGTTGACGTGCATGAAGACCGCCGTCTTCGGCGCCGCACCGGTGATCTCGAAGATTTCCTTCTGGTCGACGAAGGCGTCGCGCAGGATCATCGGCGCGGTCGGGAAGTTGCGGAACACGAACTTGTAACCCTGCTCGGTGATCGGCGGGGCGGCCGCAATGTTGATGATGAAGGGAATGCCCTTCTGTTCGGCGACCTGCGCGATGGCGCTCGACTGGCCGCTGTCGAAGGCGCCCATCAGAAGCTGCGCGCCCTCGCTGATCAGCTTTTCGGCGCGCGAGCGGGCGACATCGACATTGGTCTCGGTATCGGCATTGATGATCTGGAGCTCGGGCATGCCGAGATCCTTGAGGATGCCGGCGGCGATATCGACGCCGCGCTGGCAATCCTGGCCGATGCCGGCCTGGTAGCCCGACCGCGGCAGCAGCACGCCGACCTTCAACGGGGCGCCCTGCGCGCGCACGATATTGAACGGCGCCACGCCGGCGGTGATGCCGAGCGCGCCGAGACCGGCGGCGACAGTGCGGCGGCTCAACTTGGGCGAGCCCGATCGATTTTGACGTTTCATGGCAGTTCCTCCCCTTGGCCCTCGATGGCCAGTTATATCGATGATGCCGGATTCCTTCCGGTTTCCTCAAGCACGCGCATAGCGAGCAACGTCGTCTGCCGGCTTGGCGCCCGCCCGACCCCGCCCTCGCTGAATTGCGGCGCATTGTTGACGGGGACAACAATTCCCGTCAACACCATTGTCGAAACGCACGAGCCCGCAGACGTGCGCCGAAGGGAGCGAGACCAGGCATGCCGGCAAAGCCCGTCCGCAGCGGCAAGACCGTGCCGCAGCGCAAAGCGGCCCAAGCAAAGGCCCCGCGCGGCAAGCGCACGCACGCCGGCACGGCACAGGCCAAACCGACGGCCAAGCCCGCGACCTCCAGCCGCAGCGCCGCCGCGGCCCGCGACATCGGCGCGCTCAACGGCCATCTGGGCTATTTCGTCCGCCGCCTGCAGATCTGGGTGTTTCAGGATTTCATCCGCACCTTGTCGCCGCTGGAGATCAGCCCGGCGCAATTCTCCGTGCTCGCCGTGATCCATGCCAATGAAGGCCTGTCGCAGGCCGAGCTCGGCCATACGCTGGCGATCGAGCGGGCGCGGCTGGTGCGGCTGCTCGACCGGCTGCAGCGCCGCGACCTTCTGGAGCGCCTGCCCTCGTCGGCCGATGGCCGCCGCCACGCGCTGCGGCTGACGCCCTCCGGCCAATCCACCCTTAAGCAGGCGAGGGCGCTGGCGGAGCGGCATGAGGCCGGCCTTCTTACCAAGCTCGGCGAGACGCGCTACCGGGCCCTGATGGACGCGCTGCGAAGTTAGTTACGCGAACAACTTCTCGACCGCCGCGGCGATGCGCAGAAGCTGCCGGTCGTGACCGTTGCGGGCGAACAGCATGAGGCCGGTCGGCAGCAGGCCATCGCGCGGCAACGGCAGCGAGATCGCGGTGAGATCGAAGAAGTTGGCGATGGTCGTGTTGCGCAACAGCATGGCGTTGCGCGCCATGAAGGCCCGGCGCTCGCTTAGTTCATCGATGCGCGGCGCGACCGTCGGCGTCGTCGGCAGCACCAGCACGTCGATATCGCGCAACCGCTCGTCCATGGCGCGGATCAACGCATGGCGGGCACGCGACGCGATGACATAGTCCGCCGCCGCGATATCGCCGCCTTTATCGAGCCGCCCGCGCACGATCTGGTCGATATCGTCGCCGCGTGTGGCGAGGCGCTCGCGATGGATCGAATAGGCCTCGGCGACCAGCAGGCTGGCGCGCGTCAGCGCCTGCATCATGTCATCGAACAGCGGCAGCTTCTCGTAGGACAGGCGCACGCCAGCCCGCTCAAGACGATCGAGCGCTTCGGGGAAGCGACGGCCAACCGTCTCGTCGAGATTTTCCAGCGGCAGGCCCTGCGCCACGCCGAAGCGCAGGCCGGAAAGCAACGCGGGCTCGAGCGACCAGGGAGCCTCGGCCGCCATCGCCGCATCGGCGGCGGCGCATAGCGCCACCGACTTGGCGAGCGGGCCGATGGAATCGAGCGAATAGGACAACGGGAAAGCACCCTCGGTCGCCACACGCTGCTTCGACGGCTTGAAGCCGACGACGCCGCACAGCGACGCTGGAATACGCACCGAACCGCCGGTGTCGCTGCCGATGGCGATCTCGCACATGTCGTCGGCCGCGGCGACGCCAGCCCCGGAGGACGAGCCGCCCGGCGCGCGGGCGCGATCCGCCGGATTGCCCGGCGTGCCGTAATGCGGATTGATGCCGATACCGGTGAAGGCGAACTCGGACATGTTGGTCTTGCCGACGATCACGGCGCCGGCCGCGCGCAACCGCTGCACCACCGGAGCGTCGCGCTCGGCGACCTTGCCCTCGTCGGCCAGCACTTTGGAGCCAGCGCGCGTGACGTCGCCGGCGACATCGAACAGATCCTTGATCGTGACGATGGCGCCATCGAGCGGGCCCAAAGTCGTGCCGGTGCGGAAGCGGGCATCGCTGGCTTCGGCCGCCGCCTGCGCCGCCTCGCGATAGACCGTCAGCACGGCCCGCGCGCCCTCGCCCTGCGGATCGTCGATGCGCGTCAGGGCTGCCGCCAGGCGCTGCTGCGCCGATTGTCGTGTCATGGAACCAACTTTCTTCAACCGCGTTGCTATCACGAAATCAGGCAACAAGTTTGGAGGCTAAACATGCGCAAAGCAATTCTCAGCGCTGTGACTTTTGCCGCGCTCGTCATGGTCCCGATGACCGCGAATGCGCAAGGCAACGTTGTGGGCGGCGCCATTGTCGGCGCCGGCGCGGGCGCCATTGTCGGTGGCGCGGTGACGGGACGTCCGGAAGGCGCTGCGGTCGGCGCCGTGATCGGCGGCACCACCGGCGCCGCGATCGGCGCCAATGCCGAGGAACGGCGCTATCGCCGCCACCGCGTGTGCTGGCACGACGACTGGGGCCGCCGCCACTGCCGCATGCGATAAGCGGACAACAATATCGAATGGCGAGACAGGGGCGTTCATCATCGAACGCCCCTTTTTCATAGCGATCACGCCGACAGGCCACCCTTCTCCTCGATGAACCTGACGATCGCGCCGACGTCCTTGCCCTCGCGCATATTGGTCATGACGAAAGGCCGTTTGCCGCGCATCTTTTTCGCGTCGCGCTCCATCACCTCGAGCGAGGCGCCGACATAGGGCGCGAGATCGATCTTGTTGATGACCAGCAGATCGGAGCGCGTGATGCCCGGCCCGCCCTTGGACGGGATCTTGTCGCCGGCCGCGACGTCGATGACATAGATGGTCAGATCGGCCAGCTCCGGCGAGAACGTCGCGGCGAGATTGTCGCCACCCGATTCGATCAGGATCAAATCGAGATCGGGAAACTTGGCGCGCATTTCGGCGACGGCGGCCAGATTGATCGAGGCATCCTCGCGGATCGCGGTATGCGGACAACCGCCGGTCTCGACGCCGGCGATGCGGTCGGCGCTCAGCGCGCCGGAGCGCACCAGATATTCGGCGTCCCACTTGGTGTAGATGTCGTTGGTGATGGCGGCGATCTGGTAGCGGTCGCGCAGGGTCTTGCACAACGCATCCATCAGCGCCGTCTTGCCGGAGCCGACCGGACCGCCGACGCCGACGCGGAGAGGACCGTGGGGGCTGGTCGCTTTGCTCATCGCTTCTCGTATCCTTCAATATCCGGCGTCTTCATGTCCGTTATTCCGCCGCGCGGCGCAAGAGAGCAGACGTGATTCATCGCCCGTGTTGTTTGCGGCCCCGGGCGAGCCGTATTCCAGGAACATCATTCCCAGTGCGCACTCGATAAAACGAGGGCGCGCGGAACGCCGGGGCCACAACAGCCCCGCAGCTCTGTGCACGATGGTTTTGGTAATAGTGCAC
>JBAZSM010000034.1:10539-40417 GCA_041662425.1 Pseudolabrys sp. | reverse complement strand
AGAAATCGCAAAACGCCGGTTTGTCGATGACATTGACCGGCACGCCCGCCGCGCGCGCGGCCTTGGCGAAACTCGCGGCGCTCTCGTCATCCTCGAACGCGCCGATCGCCATGGCCGCGCCATTCAACTCCTGCGCCGCCCAGCCGCGCGCGATCAGCACGACCTCGCCTTCCGGCGCATCGAGCGCGACCGCGCGCATCTCGTCGGAGAATTCTTCGGCATAAACCTCGACGCGCGCACCGGCGGCCGACAGCAATTCCGCCTTCCACGCCGCCGCATGCGAACCGCCGGCCAGCACGACGCGCTTGCCGGTGAGCGCATAGAACACCGGCAGCCGCGCGAGCTTCGCCATTCTCTCCGGCCGCGCTTCAAACGGCTTGCGGGATGCGGACATCGTTCACGATCCTCTTCAACTCGGGCAGACACGAGCCGCAATTGGTGCCGGCGCGCAGCGCCTTGCCGATGCCCTCGACATTCACTGCGGTGCCATCGGCGAGCGCGGTGCGGATGACATTGAGGCCGACGCCGAAGCAGGCGCACACCACCGGGCCTGGATCGGCAATGCCGTCGCTCGACTTGCCCGACAGCACACCGCGGCGCTGCGTATCGCTGATCGCTTCGGCTTCGAACAACGCTTTCACCGCATCCCAATGCGGCGCGTGCTCGGCCGGACCGACGAACAGGCAGCCGACGAGGCGGCCCCCGACAAACGCCGCCATGCGATAGCTGCCGCCGGGCTCGTCGACGAATTCCGCGATCTCGCCGTCGCCGAACATCGCTGCCGCATGCGCGCGCCAGTTCTCCGGCGTTTCGTTCGACGCCAGCAGCACGCCCTCGCCGCCCGCCACCGCGGCGCGCGCGAACCATGTCGCCTCCGGCAGCGCAAGCCGCGCACGCGACAGCGCGAAGCCGCGATTGCGATACTCGACCGGCGCGATCGCCGCCGGCGTTGCCTTCGCCTCAGGCTGGCCGGAATAAGGATCGGTCGCCGGCGTCACCAGTTCGCCGACGCGCGCGGACGATGCCGTCGCATCGCTCCAGTGGATCGGCGCGAACAGCGAGCCGCGCTGCTGGCCTTCGCTGATCATCACCTTCAGCACGCATGCGCCGTAGGGCGTGGTCACGCGGGCAAAGCCGCCGGGTATCAGGCCCGCTTTCGCCGCATCGTCGGGATGCACTTCGACGAACGGCTCCGGCAGATGCGCGCCGAGCTTCGCGCTCAACCCGGTGCGCGTCATGGTGTGCCACTGGTCGCGAATGCGGCCGGTGTTGAGGCGGAACGAAAATTCCGCGTTAAGCGCCGCCTGCGGCCGCGGCATCTCCGGCGCGATCATGCGCGCCTTGCGGTCCGGCGTGTAGAAACCGCCTTCGGCGAAGAAGCGCGTATCTTCACGCTCGCCGGAAGAACGCACCGGCCATTGCACCGGTTTCAGCGCGTTGAACTCGTCGTCGCTGATCGACTTCAAGCCGCCGATATCGAAATCGCGGGTGCCGTCGTTCTCGAAGGACGACAGTGCGGCGTGCTCACGGAACACGTCGGCGGCGCTCCGATAGGCGAACGCATCGGCAAAGCCCATGCGCTGCGCGACCTGGGAGACGATCCACCAGTCCGGCTGCGCCTCACCCGCCGCCGGCAGAAAGGTGCGCTGGCGCGAGATGCGCCGCTCCGAATTGGTGACGGTGCCGTCTTTTTCACCCCAGGCGGCGGCCGGCAGCAGCACATGGGCCAGGGAACGGGTCGAGGAACGGCCCAAAGAACGGGCCAAGGAACGGGCCAAGGAACGGCCATCGGCGCGGGTGGTGTCGTTGCTGGCGACATTTTCGGAAATCACCAGCAGATCGAGCCCGCCGAGTGCGTCGCGGACATGGCCGGCGCGCGGCAGCGACACCGCCGGGTTGGTGGCCATCACCCATAAGGCCTTGATTTCGCGGCGGGAAATCGCATCGAACAGGTCGACCGCCTTGAGCCCCTCGCGCTGCGCCATCGCCTTGGCGTTCCAGAAGCGGCCGACGCGGTCGACCTGTTCATGACCGAAGGTCATGTGTGCGGCGAGCTGGTTCGCCAGCCCCCCCACCTCCCGCCCGCCCATCGCGTTGGGCTGGCCGGTGAGCGAAAACGGCCCCATGCCCGGCTGGCCGATGCGGCCGGCGGCGAGATGGCAGTTGATGATCGACGTCACCTTGTCGGTGCCCTGCGCCGACTGGTTCACGCCCTGCGAAAAACACGTGACGACTTTCGCCGTTGACGTGAACATCTCGAAGAAGCGCGCGACATCCGCAGGCGCAACGCCGGTGAGTTCGGCCGTCGTCTTCAGATCGGGCGCGATCTCCCTGGCGCGCGTCAGCGCCTCGGCAAAGCCCGTCGTATAGGCGTCGATATAGGCAAAATCGAAAGCCTGCGTCTCGGCGAGATGCACCAGCAGTCCGCAGAACAAGGCCGTGTCCATGCCGGGTGCGATCGAGAGAAATAAATCCGCCCCTTCGGCCGTTGCGGTGCGGCGCGGATCGATGACGATCAACTTCGCGCCGCGATCGCGCTTGCTGGCCATCATGCGTTGGTAAAGAACAGGATGGCACCACGCCGCGTTCGAGCCGACCAGCACGATGAGATCGGCCTTGTCGAGATCATCGTACGAGCCGGGCACGGTGTCGGCGCCGAAGGCGCGGCGATGGCCGGCGACCGACGACGCCATGCAAAGTCGCGAATTGGTGTCGACATTCGCCGAGCCGATGAAACCCTTCATCAGCTTGTTGGCGACGTAATAGTCCTCAGTCAGCAACTGACCGGAGAGATAGAAGGCTACCGAGTCGGGACCATGCTGCGCGATGGTGCGAGCAAAGCCTTCGGCAACCTGATCGAGCGCCGTGTCCCAGCTGGCGCGCACGAGCGTATCGCCTTGGCGCAGCATCGGATGCAACAACCTCGTCTCGAGCCCGAGCGTCTCGCCAAGCGCCGAGCCCTTCGAACACAGCCTTCCGAAATTCGCCGGGTGGTCGGGATCGCCCGCAATCGTCGCCCCCCCGCGGCCATCGGGCTTGGCAAGCACGCCGCAACCGACGCCGCAATAGGGACACGTCGTGCGCACGCTGGGCGGATGCTGCGCCGGCGCGTTCATCAGTAGACGTCCTGCTGATAGCGGCCCTGTTTCTTCAACTCGGAGACGAACAGCACCGCCTCCTCGCCACTCCTGCCGCCGTGCAGGGCGACGATATCGACCAGCGCGAGTTCAACATCCTTGGCCATGCGCTTGGCGTCGCCGCAGACATAGACATGCGCGCCGTCGCAAAGCCACGACCAGATGCCGCGGCCGGTTTCGCGCATACGGTCCTGCACGTAGATCTTCTCGTCGCCATCACGCGACCAGGCGAGCGACAGACGCGTCAGGAATCCGGAGGCGCGCATCTCCTTGAGCTCGTCCTCGTAGAAGAAATCGCAGCTTGAGCGCTGATGGCCAAAGAACAGCCAATTGCGGCCTGGGGCCTTATCGGCAAGACGGTCGTGCAGGAAGGCGCGGAACGGCGCGACGCCAGTACCGGGCCCAATCATGATGATCGGCACATTGCCGTCGGCAGGGAGTGCAAAGGCATGCGCCTTCTGCACATAGGCTTTGACTATCGTGCCGGGGTCGATGCGCTCAGCGAGCAAGGTCGAACAGACGCCAAGACGCAGGCGATTGGCAATCGTGTAGCGCACCGTGTCGACGGTCAGCGCGACCCGGTTTGGATCGGTTTTCGGCGACGACGAGATCGAATAGAGCCGCGGCTGCAGCGGATCGAGCGACTCGATGAGGGCCTCTGGATCGGGCGTCACGCCCGGGAATTTCTCAAGCGCGGCCAGAACGTCCAGGTTAGCGGCATCGCCGTCCGGGTCGTCGCCCGTCGCCAGCGCCCGCGCCTTCTTCCGCCGGTCGCCGCCGGTAATAAAGGAAAGGAGCTGAAAAAGCATGTCCGGCGCGGGAGATAACGACACGCTGTCGGTCAGCGCCTGTCGCAGGGTACGCCCGCCAATGGCGTAGTCGGGCGGCGCGCCGAGCGCCGTCATCACCTGCTCGACCAGTACGGGATCGTTGTGCGGAAACAGCCCGAACGCATCTCCGACATTATACTGAATGCCGGAGCCCGCGAGATCGAGCTCGACGTGCCAGGTTTCCTTCTCCGAGCCGTCTTCGTTGAGCTTGGTGCGCGATAAAACTTTCGCCGTCGAAGGATTATCGCGCGACGTGCCGAGCTTTGTTTCAGTCGTTGGCTTTGGAGTCGCTGGAGCAAGGGCCGCATCGGCTTTCCGCGCGCTACCGATGTCCTCATAGAGCGCCTTGACCATGCGGGCGGTTTCCTTGCCGCCTGGCACGCACAGATTTAGCCGTTGCTCCGCACCGGAAACAATGGCGCCCGAATAGTTCCTGCAGTCGTAGCCGCACTGGCCGCAATCCTGCTGCGCCATCGCGGCCATCATTTGCCAGCGCAACGGTTTGTTTTCGGCCAGCTTCATGCGCTCGACGAGCGGAAGGGTCTGGTCGTGCCACGGCGCACCGCCGTCATCGTCGTCCGCATTTACCGGCGCACCGCCCGCGAGCAGGCTTGCCGCCTGATCGGTCGAGAGCGGCGTCACGCCGCCGGCGTCGAGCGAGATCAAACCGGCGAAGAAACCGTTGAGCCAGGAGCGCTGCTCCTCGCTGAACGGCGCGGTCTCCGGCACCAGAGACGGCAACGGCGAAGGAACGTTCTGCGTCATTCGCCCGCCTCCGCATCGAAGATGGACTTGAGCGCTTCGACATCATGGCGGCGCGAAAAAACGAGGAAGGTCTCATCGGAGCTCGCGCGATGTGCGAGATAACCTTTCAGCATACGCTCGATGGCGCGTGGCGCATCGGTCGCCTTCACATCACGATAGAGATCGCGCGCCAGCGCGGCATCGCGGCCGAAGCCACCGCCCACGAGGATATGATAGCCCTCGACCGCATCGGCCTCCTCGCCGACATCGACCTTGCAGGCGATCAGCCCGATGTCGCCGATGTAATGCTGCGCGCAGGAATGGTGACAGCCAGTGAGATGGATGTTCACCGGGCCGTCGAGCCTGACGCGCGGCTCGCACCATTGCGCGATCGCCTCGGCATCCTCCTTGGTATGCGCGGCGGCGAATCGGCACCCCGTCGCTCCGGTGCAGGCGATGAGCCCGGTGCGGATCGGCGTTGCCTCGGTCTTGAGACCGAGTGCCTCGATGGCCGCCACCGCATCCTTCACGCGCGCATCGGCAACGCCTGAGATCAAAAGATTCTGCCACACCGTCAGCCGGATATCGCCGTCGCCGAACTCCTGCGCGACTTTCGCCAGGCCGCGCATCTGTTCGGTGGTGATCTTAGCCATGGGAAAAACAACGCCGATCCAGTTCAAACCGGATTGTCTCTGGCGATGTACGCCGATATGCGCGGCGCGGTCATAGGCCGGGCGTGGCGCGATGGCCTCGGCCGGCACATAAGTCAGCTTGCGGCCGAGTTTTTCCTCGACATGGGCGAGGAACTTCTCGAAACCCCAGGCATCGAGCACATATTTGAGGCGCGCCTTGGCGCGGTCGGTGCGGTCGCCGTGGTCGATGTAGACACGGACGATGGCGTCGGCGGTCCGGGTCGCCTCCTCCGGCTTGAGGATGACGCCGGTATTCCGGGCAAAATCCCGGTGCCCGGTGATGCCGCCCAGCGCCAGGCGAAAATAGACGCCCGGCTCGACGCCGAAGCCGTCCTTCACCTCCACGGCCTGGAAGCCGATGTCGTTGGTATCTTCGAGAACCGGGATGCGACCGGCGCCGTCAAAGCCGACATTGAACTTGCGCGGCAGGCCGTAGAGCGCCCGCTCGTTCAGGATGTGATAATGCCACTCGCGGGCATAAGGACGGGTGTCGAGAAGTTCCTGCGGATCGATACCCGCGGTCGGCGTCCCGGTGACGTTGCGGATGTTGTCGGCGCCGGAACCGCGCGAGGCAAGCCCCAGCTCCATGACGCCCTCGACCACCTCGACGGCGTTCTTCGGTTCGATCTCGCGGATCTGCAGATTGGCGCGCGTGGTGACATGGCAATAAGGCCCGGCGCAGCGGTCGGTGAGATCGGCAAGACCTGAAAGCTGCCAGTGCTTGAGAATGCCGTTCGGAATGCGCAGCCGGCACATGTAAGACGACTGCGCCGGCGCGACATAGAACAGGCCGTAATAGCGCCAGCGGAAATTGTCGGCCGGCTTCGGCGGCTCGTTCTTCCTGGCCTGATCCTTCAGCCGTTCATAGGCATCGAAAGGATGCTGCTCGCGTTTGATCTTCTCCTGATCGGCGAGCTTGCCGCCGGCGGCCACCGTCTTGTCCTGCGCCTTGATATGAACCGCATCGGGCCCGACCGGTTCGCCGCCGCCTTGTGGCAATGTCCCGCGCGAGGCGCGCGCCGCGGTCAGGCCGGAGGCGAAGCCTTCGAGATAACGCTTCTGGTCGGGGGTGAAGTCGCTCGACATCGTCCCCTCACGCCGCCAGATCTTTGGGAAGCGATTTCGGCGGGTCGCCCTTGGGCAGCGACCGCTCGGCCAGAGCACGGCCGAAGATGAGATCGCCGCGCATCGCGCCGACCGGCGTCGCCGATTTGATCAGCTCGGAGTACCAGAGGCCGTCCACCGTATCGCCGAACAGCACGGTGCCAACGAGCCTGCAGTCCTTGAGCACGAGCCTCTTGTAACTGCCGAGGCCGGGATCGCTGAGCACGATGTTTTCGGTGCCCGGCGCGCCCACAAAGTCGCCGGCGGAGAAAACGTTGACGCCGGAAACCTTCAGATTGGTTGCCAGCACGCTTCCCTGATACGCGGCCTCCTGCCCAGCGAGGTGCATTGCGAGCACGCGCGCCTGCTCGTAGGCGGGTTCGACCAGGCCATAGCAGACGCCGCGGTGCTCGGCGCATTCGCCGATCGCGTAGATACCCGCCTTGCTCGACTGCATATGGCCATCGGTGACGATGCCACGATTGATCGTGAGCCCCGCGGTCGCCGCCAGATCGCTGTTGGCGCGGATGCCGGCGGCGACAACGACGAGATCGGCGGCGATCTCGCGGCCGTCCGTCAGCAGCACCTTGCTCGCGCGCCGTTCGCCTTTGATGGCGGCGGTTTCGGCGTTGAGGTGAACCGTGATGCCCTTGGCTTCTACGGCCGCCTTAAGCATCTCCGAGGCGCGCGCATCGAGTTGCCGCTCCATCAGCCGGTCCATCAGATGAATGACCGAGACCTGCATGCCGGCTTTGGCAAGCCCGTAAGCCGCTTCGAGCCCCAGCAGACCGCCGCCGATCACGGCCGCCTGCCGGTGCGTCTTCGCCGCCTGCTCCATCGACGCCACGTCGGCAAGATCGCGAAAGGTGACGACGCCCGGCATGTCCATGCCCGGCACGTTGAGCCGGATCGCCTTGGAACCGGTCGCCAGCACAAGCCTGGCGAAGGGCAATGTCGCGCCATTGGCGAGCCTGACGCGGCGAATATCGGCATCGATCGCCACGGCGCGGTGGCCGTAAAGCAGCGTCACGCCATGCGCGCGCCACCAATCCGCCGACCTGAGCTCGATGTCGCCATGCGAGACCTCGCGCGCCAGCACCGACGACAACAGCACGCGGTTATAGGCGAGCCGCGGTTCCTCGCCGATCACGGCAATGGCATAACGGCCGAGCGCGCGCGCATTCAGCTCCTCGACGAGACGCGCCGTGGCCATGCCGTTACCGATAATGACGAGAGGCTCGCTCATGGTTCGTTCGCCGATTTCATGCGCAGGTCCCAGCTATGCGGCTGCCGGCTTGGCCGTCGCCTGGCCGCCGGCGCCGTGTTCGAAATCCTCGAGGAAGGTCAGCAGTTCCTCGCGGTATTCGTAGTAACGCTCGTGTTCGAGCAGCGCGCGGCGCGTGCGCGGCCGCTCGATGTCGACGTTCATGATCTTGCCGATGCGGCATTCGGGCCGTTGGTCATCATCACCACGCGGTCGGCGAGCAGGATCGCCTCGTCGACGTCGTGGGTGACGCATATCGCGGTCACTTTGGTGCGTGACCACACTTCCATCAGCACTTCCTGCAATTCCCAGCGCGTCAGCGAATCGAGCATGCCGAAGGGCTCGTCGAGCAGCAGCAGCTTCGGCGAAATGGCGAAGGCTCGCGCGATGCCGACGCGTTGCTTCATGCCGTTCGATAACTCGGCGGCGCGCTGGTCCTTGGCGTCGGCCAGACCGACGCGAGACAGGTAATACGTGACGATATCGTTCCGCTCGGCCTTCGAAGCATGCGGATAGACGCGGTCGACACCGAGCGCGACATTCTCGCGTGCCGTCATCCAGGGCAGCAGCGACGGTGACTGGAACACCACGGCGCGGTCCGGACCGGCGGTTATGACCTCCTTGTTGTCGAGCACGATGCCGCCGGAGGTGACGTCCTGAAGCCCGGCGATCATCGACAGCACGGTCGATTTGCCGCAACCGGAATGGCCGATCAGCGACACGAACTCGCCCTTCTTCATCAGGAGATCGAAGCCGTCGACCACCGTGAGCGGTCCCTTCGGCGTCGAATAGGTCTTGCGCACGTCGTAGAACTCGACATAGCGCTGGTCGAACGGCGTCTCGGCGGCCTGCTTGTAGGCCGGCGGCGGGCCGGGATCGAAGCGCACCGGAACCACGTTCGGCAGTTCGCGCAGGTCTTCATTTGTCGCCGCGCGCGCGATGCCGGCATCCATCAGATATTTGGTGATGGCGGCGCGCAGCTTCTTGTAGGCCGGACTCGAATTCATCGCGGCGCGGTCGCGCGGCCGCTCAAACGGCACGCGGAATTCAGGGCCGAAGCCGGCATCGGGTCCGGGATTGAGCGGGATGATACGATCCGCGAGCAGCATCGCCTCGTCGACATCGTTGGTGATGAGAACGACGGTCTTCTTCTCCTGCGACCAGATATCCTCGATCTCGGTCTGCAGCTTGGCGCGTGTCAGCGCATCGAGCGCCGACAGTGGCTCGTCAAGCAGCAGGACCTGCGGATCCATCGCCAGGGCACGGGCAACGGCAACACGCTGACGCATGCCGCCGGACAATTCGGCAGGCTTGCGATCCACCGCATGCGACAGCCCGACCATCTTGATGTAGCGCGCGGTGCGCTGGTTGCGCTCGGCGGAGGGCTTGCCGGCGAACACGGCGTCGACCGCCAGCGCGACATTGTCGCGTACCGAGAGCCACGGCATCAGCGAATAGCTCTGGAACACGACGCCGCGTTCGGGACCCGGCTCCGTGACGGGAACGCCCTTGAACAGGACCTCACCGGAATCGGGCGCCGCCAATCCGGCCATCAGGCTGATGAGCGTGGTTTTGCCGGAACCGGAGAAGCCGACGATGGCGACGAACTCGCCGTCCTCCACGGCCAGCGACACGTTCTTGAGCACGCGTGTGCGCTTGTCGCCTTCGCCGTAGGACTTCGAGACCTGCTTGAGCTCGAGGATCGCCATCGTCAACTTCCTTTGTGCGTGATCCGGTCCGAAAGCCGGTTTTCACTTTCCGGGGTCGTGCGCCTACCGCGTCGCCGAATGGGTGAACGCGACCTGGAACGCCAGCATGACGCGGTCGAGCAGGAAGCCGATAATGCCGATGGTGAACACCGCCACCATGATCTTGGCGAGCGAGGACGACGAGCCGTTCTGGAATTCATCCCAGACGAATTTGCCGAGGCCCGGGTTCTGCGCCAGCATTTCCGCGGCGATCAGCACCATCCAGCCGACGCCGAGCGACAGACGAAGACCTGTGAAGATCAGCGGCAGCGAGGACGGTAGCACGATCTTGATGACCTTCGTGTACCAGGGCAGCCGCAACACGCGCCCGACATTGATGAGGTCCTTGTCGATCGAGGCGACGCCGACCGCCGTGTTGATCAAGGTCGGCCATAGCGAGCACAGCGTTACGGTAATTGCCGAAATGACAAAGGATTTCGCAAACAGCGGATCGGCCGAAACGTAAAGCGCGCTCACCACCATGGTGACGATCGGCAGCCAGGCAAGCGGCGACACCGGCTTGAATATCTGCACCAGCGGATTGATCGCGGTGTTCACCGTCGTCGACAGCCCGCACACCACGCCGAGCGGCACGGCAATAATGGTGCCGAACAGAAAGCCGGCGAACACCGTCTCAAGGCTGGTGATGATCTGGTCGAAGAAAGTCGGCTTGCCGGTATAGGGACGCTGCTTGATCTCGACCTTCGGATCTTCGGCGAGCAGCACGGCATTGCGTTTGTCCTGGCGTACATAGAAGGCGCGCTCTTTGGCGCGCTCATTGAAATGATCGGCCCACAGAACGCCGACCTGGGTCCAGACCTGCGCCGGACCGGGCAGCGCGCCGAGGCTGGTTTTCACCAGCGGCGCGGTGAAGCCCCAGACGACGAGAAAGGCCACAATCGCCATCAGCGGAATGCCGGACGAACGCCACAGCTCCTTAAGCTGCGGCTTGGTGCTTTCGCCCGCGGCGATGCGCAGCAGCGGCACCACGAAGCCGAGGCCGAGGATGTTGAAGAAGCCGGCCGCGCGCGAGATGCGCGTCTGCCACCGCTCGCGCCGTGCAGCACGCCCGTCTTCGGCGGACAGGGCGACGGCGACAAATTCGCTTGCAGTCGACATCTCAAGTTCCTTGCAGGTTCGGCAGGGCTGAATTGTTCAACGACGAGCGGCCGCGCGACATCGAGCCGCGCGGCCTTTGCGTCAGTTGGCCACGACTTTCGAGCCGGAGACGCGCTGATCGCCCTTGAGGCCGATCGCGAGCCTGCTGAGGTAATCGTTCGGCTTGCGGCCGTCGTAAGCGACCTTGTCGATGAACTCCGATGTCGCGTCGCGATAGCCGCTCGAGTCCCACGGGAAATCCGCCTTCTTCGCCTTGCCCTCGGCCACCAGCGCCTTGGCGGCTTCGAGGTAGAGATCAGGGCGATAGACTTTCTTCGCCGTGTCGTCGTACCAGGCGTCGCTCTTGGCCTCCGGGAGCTGGCCCCAGCGGCGCATCTGGGTGAGATACCAGACGGCATCGGAGTAATAGGGATAGGTCGCGAAGTAGCGGAAGAACACGTTGAAGTCGGGCACCGGACGGGTGTCGCCCTTCTCGTATTCAAAGGTCCCGGTCATCGAATTGGCGATCACCTTGGCGTCGGCGCCGACATATTCGGATTTCGCCAGCATCTCCACCGCCTTCATGCGGTTGGCGTTATTGTTGGCGTCGAGCCATTCGCCGGCGCGGATCAGCGCCTTGGTGGCAGCGAGAACGGTGCCCGGGTTCTTCTGCTGGAAGTCCGCAGTAAAGCCGAACACCTTCTCCGGGTTGTTCTTCCAGATTTCGTAATCGGTGATCACCGGCACGCCGATGCCCTTGAACACCGCCTGCTGGTTCCACGGCTCGCCGACGCAATAGCCCATGATCGTGCCGGCCTCCAACGTCGCAGGCATTTGCGGTGGCGGCGTCACCGACAGAAGCACGTCGGCAAGGATCTGGCCGGAGATATCGTCCGGCGAATACAGGCCGGGATGAATGCCGCCGGAGGCGAGCCAGTAACGCAGTTCGTAATTGTGCGTGGACAGCGGGAACACCATGCCCATGTTGAAGGGCTTGCCGTTCGACTTGAACCGGTCGACGACCTTCTTCAGCGCATCGGCCTTGATCGGATGCTCGAATTTTCCGTCCGGTCCTTTCGGAATGTATTTCGACATTTCCTGCCAGACCGACTTGGCGACCGTGATGCCGTTGCCGTTCAGATCCATGGAGAACGGCGTGATGATATGCGCCTTGGTGCCGAAACCGACGGTGGCGCCGAGCGGCTGCGGCGCCAGCATGTGCGCGCCATCGAGTTCTCCGGTGATGACGCGATCGAGCAGAACCTTCCAGTTCGCCTGCGGTTCGACCGCGACAAAGAGGCCTTCGTCCTCGAAATAGCCGAGCTCCTTGGCGACCGCGATCGGCGCCATGTCGGTGAGCTTGATGAAGCCGAACTTGAGGTCTTCCTTCTCCGGCTTGATCGCCGCGCGGGCGACGTGCGGCATGAAAACCTCGAATGCGGGGACGATACCGGCCAGCGCCACGGCGCTGACGCTCCGTTTCAGAAAGGTCCGGCGGCCGATATGGCGGCGGGACGGCTTGGCATCGCTCTTCATCGTCATTCCCATTGTCCTCTCGGCACGAGCCCAAAAAAAAAGCCGCAGTCTCGTAGATGCGTCGAGCGCATCCTCGCGAGACAGCGGCGTTGCTATCGGCCCTTCGGTGGGCATGGCGGCGACCCTATCGGCCGCGCCTTTTCATCATTCTCTATACAAGCGCCGTGCCAAGTCCGGCGCAGGCCAATATATTCAATTAAATCAGTTCATTAAGCCGATATAGCTGGAATTCACGCTGCCACCAGGAGCAGCGTCCATGCTCAGCGCCGCGGCACGCTGCATCGAAATTGCGCAGTGCGATATCGGCTTATCTCACCACCAAAAGCCGCGGCCGGCTCGGCCGTTTAATGCGCCAGGCCGAAAGATGACCGGCGATATCGGCGGGATCGAATGGCGGGCCGATGAAAGCGCCAACGCCATCAAGCGGTTCGCCGGCGGGCGCCGGCGGCGAAAACCCCAGAGCGGCGTCGTAAAGATCGGGACGAAACACCGACTGCGCCAGATTGCTCAGTTCCTCGGTGAAAACCGCCTGCCCCCAACGCACGATCTGCGCATAGGCCCAGGCCGCCTGCACCGGGTCGGGCCGATCCGCGCCATCGCGGCCGATGAGCATGTAATGGTCGCTGGCGCGGGTTGCCCCGTCCGGCGCGATCGTGAGATGGCCGGTCAGGCTGCGCACGACAAGGTCGGCATCGACCCCGATGCGTTTGGCGACGGCCTCCGAGACGACCGGCAGGTTGACCTGATCCGAAACGAAATGACTCGCATTCGACAGCGCGCGAATAAGGGCCGCAAGCGCCGGGCCATTCTCGTTCGCCCACGGCTCGCGCACCGCCAGAACCTTCTCCGAGACCCGCGCCATCAGTTCGCAGCCGAAATGCAGGATGCGGCCGACGCCGGCTTCGACCGCCACGGAGTTCCACGGCGCGCCGACACAGAAGCCGTCAACGTGACCGCTCGCCAGGCTCTCCACCATGTATGGCGGCGGCAACACGACAAGACGCACGTCCTCGTCCGGATCGATCCCGCCGGCCGCCATCCAGAAACGAAGCTGATAATTGTGATGCGAGAACGGGAACGTCATGCCGAACGTCAGCGGCTCGGCATTGCGGCTCTTGCGCTCCTCGACCAGCCGCGCCAGCGCCCGCGCCGACACCATCGGATCGGCGAGATTGCCCTCGGCGAAGGTCATCAGGCTGGCGTAGAGCCTGGTCGACACGGTCACGGCGTTGCCGTTCAGGCCGAGATTGAACGGCGCAATGATCGGCACGCGCACATGGCCGATGCCGAGCGAGGACGCGATCGCCACCGGCGACAGCAGATGCGCGGCGTCGAACAGCCCGATATTGAGCTTGTCGCGGACATTCGACCACGACACCTCACGTACCAGTTCGACCGACAGATTCTCGGCTTCGACAAAGCCGCAATCGACCGCGGCGATCAAAGCCGCCGCGTCGACCAGCGGGATGAAACCGATACGAAGCCTGGCCAAGCTCACTTGAACATCTCCGCGGCCGTGATCACCGACTGCGCGATGTCGACGATCTTCTTGCCCTCGTTCATGGCAGTCTTGCGCATCAATGCGTAGGCTGCCTCCTCGGACAAATTCTTCGCTTTCATTAGCACCCCTTTGGCGCGGTCGATGACCTTGCGTTCGTTGAGCGCATCCTTGGCGCGATCGAGTTCGCCCTGCAGCCGCGAAAATGCATTGAAGCGGGAAATGCAGAGGTCGAGAATGCTGGTGATGCGCTCTTTCTTGAGGCCGCCGACGATATAGGCCGAAACGCCGGCGTCGACCGCGGCCTGGATCGAGGCGCTGTCGGACTGGTCGACGAACATCGCCACCGGCCGCTTCACCACCCGGCTCATCTGGAACATCTGTTCGAGCATGTCGCGGCTCGGACTTTCCAGATCGATCAGGATGACGTCCGGGTCGAGGGCATAAACGCGGGCGAGCAGATTGCGGGTTTCCTCGATGCGCTCGACCTGCGTGAAACCGGCCTCGCGCAAACCGTCCTCAAGGATGGCCGCACGGATCGGGCTTTCATCGACGATCGCAATTTTCAGCGATGCATCGCGCGAGCCCCCTTGAGGCTGCGAGCCCGGCTCCGAGCCTTTCCGCGTTTCTGCCACAGACACAATCTCCACCGCTGCGTCCGGGTATCGGAGCGCACGGCCAACAGCAACCCGTTCCTGCATCCCAGTCATGCAAGACCTATTCCATGCCTAACGGCCGGACCAACCGGCTGGAGAATGCGTCCCGACTCGGGTCCATCAGCCGAACATGCGGCTGAGAAACCCCTTTTTTGCCGCGACCGGCGGTGGCACGGTCGCCGCGGCGCTTTGCATCACGCCGGCCAGCGTCATGTAGGTTTCAGTCCACGCCGACTTGAGTTCCGGTGTGAAATCGGGCCCCAGCCCCTGCTCCAGGGTCCAGAGCAGCGCGCCGCCCACCGGCTCGTACATCTTGTCAGTAACCCCGTAGGCAACGTGCCGCCTACCGAGATCCTGGACCGCGGGCAGTATCTTGTCGACCTGATGCAGGTTTGTGACCGCGGTGGCGAGCATCGCGATCAGCTTCTTTTTCTGTTCGGCGAGATCGTCCGGAAACAGCGGGCGCACGTCGGGCGCGATCTCGAACAGGCGATTGTAGAAAAGGTCGGCTGCGGTGCCGGCAATCGGCACCACCTTCTTGAAGCTCTCCTGCACCATCGTCACTTGTTCAGGCGTCATGTCAGTTCTCCATCGGGTGAATGAGAAAACCCCGGGCACCTGCCCGAGGGTCGTTGCCTCACATCGGAATTCGAATAACGACGCCGCCGAGCACGTCGCCGAGCTTGAAATCCTTGCGCGGGCTTTCCGGATGGTCGTTGTGGCAACCGACACAGGCCGGGGCGACCGCGACGTCGGCATAAACCGCGGTAAAGTACTTCTTGCCGCCGAGCGTCTCTTCGCCATAGACCGGCTTGGCCTTATCGTCAGAGACGCTCTTGAGGCCCTGCTTTTCGAGGTCGGTCCGCGGTGCGTTCTGCTTGTTGACCGGCCATAGCGACAGCAGCGAGTAAGAGAATGCCTTGTTCTTTTCGCCGGCGCGCTCGGCGCCGAAACGGAACATCTGCGCCGGCAGCGGCAGTGCTTTTTTATCCATGAAATGCTCGTCGGCCTTGATGACCTTATCGTCGAGCATCAAACGGTTGACGACCTTGGTGGTGTAGACGAAGCGGTCCGAGTCCATGACCGTGTGCAGCATGTCCGCGACCTGTTGCAGCGGCAGACTGCCCTTGGCTTCGTCTTTGCCCCACCAGGCGGCATAAGCGGCGGTCGCCGCGGTGACCGAGCCAGCCACGACGGCAATGCCCGCGATCTTCAGATATGTGCGCATGTCCTCTTCCCCTTTTTGACGTTTAAACGGCTCATTGACGCGCCTTTCTTTTTTCCTCGGCGCGCTTCTTTGCCCACTCGATGCTCTCGATGTGGACCCCCGGCAGACCATTGAAATTGGTGTCGATGAGCTTGCGATCCGCGAGCGCGTCGAGCGTGAATTGCAGGCCATGACAATTGGCGCAGACACTGCGAGTCATCTTTTCGTTCGGACGCAGGTTGTCGTTCTGGTTATGCATGGTGAAAACGGACCTGGTGCCGTACTCGTCGCGGCGCTCGACCACCGGCATATGACAGGTGGCGCAGGACACGCCGGTGCCGCGCGGCGCCGCGCCCGCCACTTCCTTCTTGAACATGTCGTAATGCGGCGAAGCGAAATAGGCTTTCGTGTGCTGATCGTCGTGGCAGCCCGCGCAAGCTGTCACCTGTGCCGCCGTCGTGTCGTAGCCATGCGCCGAGTGGCAGGTATTGCAGGTGAGGTCCTTGTGGGCGGCGTCGGCTTTCATCGGCAATTCGGCCATGGCCGGCGTCATCGGCGACAGCTTTTCGGCCTTCCAGAGACCGAACGGGCCCTCCTTGGTCGCAAACATGCCGTCGCGCAGGCGCATGCCATGCTTACCTTCGACGAAGGTCGTTGCTTCATTGGCGTGGCAGGATTTGCAGGTCTCGATCCCCGGGGCGGCGATCCAGATGTCCGGCTCGGTCTTTCTGGTGTGACAGCCTGAGCAATTCACGCCCGCATTCGCGTGGGCGTCGGCCGACCAGTCCGCAATCACCTTGGCATCGCCGCGTCGATCCGCGGGCGCATCGGCATCCGCCGCGACCAGCGTCTTCGGCACCTTGATCGGATCGGCGACCTTGTTGATGAAATCGACCAGCGCGAGCTTCTGCTTGTCGAGCTGCGCCGGCTCGCCGGCGTGCTGAATGAGGAAATCGGCATAAAGCGCGCGGTTGTCATGGAAGTTATGACAGCCGGCTGAATTGCAGGTGTCGAAGGCAAGGCCAGCATGACTGGGCCGGTCGTGCGCGATGTCCTGATGGCAATGGAAGCAATAGTCGTCCGGCAGCGTCACGCCCACGGCGCGCGTAATGTTGGGCCGGTGCTCCTGATGGCAGGTCGCGCAATAGCGCGCGTCGAGCCCGACGATACGGTCGGCGTTGCGCGGATCGGTGAACTTCGACAGCGGATGAGAATCGTTTTCGGCCTTGAGCGCCGCGCCGTGACAGTTGACGCAAGCGTCTTGCAGAACCTCCTTGCCGCCGAACACGCTGGTGTGACAGCTGTCGCAGGCCAGTTCGATCTGATGATGCCCGGAGGTGGTCTTGCCGATCAGCAGGAACGAACGCGGACCGCCATAGACGATCGCGCCCAGAACGAACAGGGCGGCCGCGACCGAAAACGTGATCCACAATGTCCAGAGCATGAACGTGCGCGACATCCCTATGTTGCTCAGTAGGCGTAGACCGTGACGATGTGCAGCATCAGCAGCACCGGCATCGGCCAGAACGTCAGAATGTGCAGCCAGACCAGCGCGCCGCGCGGCGACGCCTTGCCGCTCGCGAGCAGCTTGTGTTCCTGCGCGGTGGCGATGCCGGTGATGCTGCCGACGACCGCGACGGTGAGAAACGTCGCCATCAGCCAGAAATTCAGATTGTTGCCGAGATGGAAGCCGGTGTGCATGAACAGCACGCCAAGCGCGGCAGTGCCGATTGCGGCATGGACGATGCGCCAGAATTTATAGTTGCCGAGCCATCTGGCCTTGATACGCTTGCGCACCGACAGGAACGCGATGAGCGCCGACAGGCCCAGCAGCGTGAAGCCCGAGACCTGCTTCCAGGTGCCATCGAGCCAGAACCGATCGAGGCCGATGCCACGCGCCATGCTCGGCGAGTACGGCCAGGATGGCGCGAACCACGCCACCAAAGCCGCGAGCGCGGCCAGGGCCGAAACGACGCCAATGGTGCGCGCGCCAAACACCGGCTCATATTTCTTCTGTCCGCCAAGGATTTCGAGCAATAGAGGCCGGCAGGTGCCGCACACCGTTGAGGCATTGGTTTCCTGCATCAGGCCTTCGACCGTGGTCGCGCCGAGCCGCATGGCGTCGCCGAGTTGGCCACGCGTGACGCCGGTGCAGTTGCACACCGTCGCCGCCGCCGGCCATTGCGCCGCCGACTTAGGCGTGGTGACCGGGTAGAGGATGCCGGTATTGCGGAAGCGATAGAGCTGCCACGGCCACATGAAGGCGCGGTCGCGGACCGCCTGCTGAATCCTGTTGACCTCGGGCCAGTCGCCGACCGCCATGGCGCCGACCAGCCGGCCGCGGCGGAAGATCACGCGCCGATAGACGGAACGGTCCGGCGCCTGCCAGACGACCGACGAGACATCGAGCCGCTGATCGGCCTGCTCGATATCGCCCATGCTGAAGACGTCCGTGCCGACGATCTTGAGCTTGGTGGTCGGCACCGAGCCCGTGTAACTCGCCTTGTCGCCGGCAATGCGGCCAGCGGCAATGGCCGCCTGTTCAAGGCCCGGCGCCACCAACCCATAAATATTGCCGTCATGCTCGACGCATTCGCCGGCAGCATAAATATCCGGATCGCTGGTCCGCATCGCGTCGTCGACCGTGATGCCGCGGCCGACGGCGATGCCGGCATTACGCGGCAGTTCGATATTCGGGCGGATGCCGGTGCAGATGATGACAGTGTCGCAGGCGATGGCATCGCCATTGGCCAGCACGACGCGTTCGACTCGAGACGAGCCCTCGATCGCCTTGACCGAATTGCCGACGCGCACGTCGATGCCCATGGCGAGGATCTGCTCCTCGAGCAGCGCGCCGCCGGCTCTGTCGAGCTGGCGCGCCATCAGATGGGTTTCGTGCTCGACGACGACGGTGTCGACCTTGCGCAGCGCCATGCCGCGCGCGGCCTCGAGCCCGAGCAGGCCGCCGCCAATCACCACCGTGCGGCGCGAGCGCAAGCTGCGCGCCACCAGCAGCTCGACATCGTCGAAATTGCGGAAACGATAGACGCCGGCCAGATCACGTCCGGGAAGTGGAGGAATATGCGCGTGCGAGCCCAGGCACAGAACCAACTTCGAATAATTGAAGCTGCGGCCGAGATTGTTGGTGACGGTCTTCGCCGCGCGATCGATCGCAACCACGGTTTGCCCGGTATATTGGGCGACGCGCGCGTTCGGCGGAAACAGGTTGGGCTGGTAGACGATGCCGATCTGCACTTCGCCGGCAAGAAAGGGCGTCAGCTTCAGCCGGTTATAGGGACGCCAGCGCTCGGCATTGAACTGGACGACGGGAATATCGTGGCGGGCGAGATCCTGTGCGACGCGCAAGCCGGCCGGACCACCGCCGACGACAATGACCGGCGCCACGGCTTCCGCGCCCACGAGTTCGCGCGGCGACGCAACGGCGTCGGCTGCAAAACTCTCTTGGCTGGGAAGCACCATCGATCGTCGCCCCAAAAAGCTGCATCAAGGCGCGTCGACACAGAGCCGACCCGTTCGCCTTTTGCCGGCAACGCTGCCGGCCTGATGCCCGCCATTGGGCGACGCGACGCTGACGTCGCGCGATTAAGTCCTGTCGGAGCAAGGATTGTGCCATGCACAAAACGCAGGCGGGATCGATGCATCTCACTGGAAAGGCTCCAGTTTCAACCTGATAAAATGAAAGGCAGCGGCGCCGCATGGGCCACGCGCTTGGGCAGTCTGCGCAAATGGCGGGCAACGCGCGCATCCGGCCGACAGCCAGATCAGGCGCCGAACCATTCCCGGCCGACGAACGTTGAATTTTCAAGGCTGAATTATGAAGCCCGTGTGAAATTCTGTTGCAATGCACCACATTTGATGCTGCAATGCACATGGCTCGGCTAGTCGGAGGGACGACTATGACGATTGCAAAACGCCTGCAGCGCCAAGCTGATACTTGCGCGCAACTCGCCGCGGCAACCTATGACGAGGAAAGCCGCGAGCGCTATCTGAGGCTTGAGCAACTTTACCGGCACATGCTCGTCGATGATGACGAGCCCTCGGCAGCATCGTTTGCCGCCGACATCAATCCGGAAGCGGCCACGCACCGGCTGAGTTGAGGCGCTGACGCCATTCGTCAGGCCGGCGGGACGACCGCCGTCGCCTCGATCTCGACCTTGGCGCGATCCTCGATCAGCGCCATCACCACAATCGCCGACATCGCCGGAAAATTCTTTCCCATCACGCGCCGATAGGCCTCGCCGACTTCGCGCTGACGCGAAACATACTCGCGCTTGTCGGTGAGATACCACGTCATGCGCACGACATGCTCCGGCCCACCGCCGGCTTGCCTGAGCACCGCAAGAATATTCTTCAGCGCCTGCTCGACCTGGGCGACGAAATCGTCGCCGACGAATTCGCAAGCCTCGTTCCAGCCGATCTGACCGGCGATGAAGACCTGACGGCCTTCGGCGGCGACGCCGTTGGCATAGCCCTTTGCGGGCGCCCAGCCTTCGGGATGGAGTACTTCGATCTTCATGCGCCCTCCCGCAGCCTGAAACGCTGGATCTTGCCGGTCGGCGTCTTCGGCAAGGCGTCGACGAAATGCAACGCGCGCGGATATTTGTACGGCGCGATCACCGCCTTGACGTGATCCTGCAATTTCTTGCGGCACATTTCATCGCCGGCGACATTAGCCTTGAGGACGACATAGGCCGCGACGATTTCGCCGCGTTCGGTGTCACGGGCGCCAATAACGGCACATTCCGCCACATCGGCATGCGACAGCAGCGCCGCCTCGACCTCGGGCCCGGCGATATTGTAGCCGGCCGAGATGATCATGTCGTCGGCGCGGGCGACGAAGTGAAAATAGCCGTCGGCGTCCTGCATGAAGGTATCGCCGGTGATGTTCCAGCCGTCGCGCACATAGGTGGTCTGGCGCTTGTCGGCGAGATAGCGGCAACCGGTCGGCCCGCGCACGGCGAGACGCCCGATCTCGCCGCGTGGCTGTTCGTTCATGTTGTCATCGACGATCTTGCCGAAATAGCCGGTCACCGGCTTGCCCGTGGCGCCGGCGCGCGCATCGCCGATGCGATTGGTGATGAAGATGTGCAGCATCTCGGTCGAGCCGATGCCGTCGAGGATCGGCTTGCCGGTCTTGGCCGTCCATTGCTCGAACACCGGGGCGGGCAAGGTCTCGCCCGCCGACACCGCGATGCGGAGCGATGACAGGTCGGCGCCCTTGTCCATCGCCGCCATCATGGCGCGATAGGCGGTCGGCGCCGTGAAGCAGATGGTCGCCTTATAGGTCTCGATGATCTGGATCATGTTCGGCGGCGTCGCATTCTCGAGCAAGGTCGCGGCGGCGCCGAACCGCAGCGGGAAAATCGCGAGCCCGCCGAGTCCGAACGTAAACGCCAAGGGCGGCGAGCCGACGAACACATCGTCCGGCGTCACGTTGAGCGTTTCGCGGGCATAGCCATCGGCGATCATCAGGATATCGCGGTGGAAATGCATGGTCGCCTTCGGCTCGCCGGTGGTGCCCGAGGTGAAGCCGAGCAGCGCGACATCGTCGCGGCCGGTCTTCACCGCGTCGAACTTCACCGGCTTGTCGAGTGCGATGCGATCGAGCTCGGCATCGTGGTTCGAGGTGCCGTCGAACGGCACGACCTGCTTGAGGAATTTGCTGGTCTTGGCGCAGGCAATGAGCTCGTCGGCGATGCGGCTGTCGCACAGCGCCAGACTGATCTCGGCCTTGTCGATGATCTTGGTGAGTTCGCCGGCGCGCAGCATCGGCATGGTGTTGACGACGACGGCGCCGGCCTTGGTCGCCGCCAGCCAGGCCGCGACCAGCGCCGGATTGTTGCCGGAACGGATGAGCACGCGGTTGCCCGGCTTGACGCCGTAATTCTCGACCAGTGCATGGGCCAGCCGGTTCGACCAGTCGGCCAGCTCCTTGTAGGTGCGGCGGCGTCCGTTGCCGATCAGCGCGATGTTGTCGCCGAAGCCGCGCTCGACATTGCGGTCGGTGAGCTCGACCGCGGCGTTGAGATAGTCCGGATACTGGAATTCCGGCCGATCGAGCAGCAGCTCCGGCCACAGATCGAACGGGGGAAGATTATCGCGCGTGAAGGTATCGACATGCGCGGTGGGGCCGAGTTTGATGTCAGGCATATTAGCGCTCCGCCATTGAAGTAACCGCCCGGCTGATGATGATTTTCTGCACGTCGGACGCGCCTTCGTAGATGCGCAGCGCCCGGATCTCGCGATACAGCGTCTCGACCGGATGGCCGGAACGCACGCCGTCGCCGCCATGAATCTGCACGGCGGCGTCGATGACGCGCTGCGCGGCTTCGGTGGCGTAAAGCTTGGCCATCGCCGCTTCGCGCGACACCCGCGCGGCGCCCATGTCCTTCACCCAGGCGGCGCGATAAACCAGCAGCGCGGCGGCATCGATATCGAGCGCCATGTCGGCGATGTGGCCCTGCACCATCTGCAGCTCGCCGAGCGGCGCGCCGAACAGATGACGGCTGCCGGCGCGGCTCACGGTTTCATCGAGCGCGCGGCGGGCAAAGCCAAGCGCGGCCGCGCCGACCGTGGTGCGGAACACATCGAGCGTCGCCATCGCGATCTTGAAGCCATCGCCGGGCTTGCCGATGAGCGCCGACGCCGGTACGCGGCACTTGTTGAAGGCAATGCGCGCCAAAGGATGCGGCGCAATGACCTCGATGCGCTCGGCAATCGACAGGCCGGAGTTGGAGCCTTCGACGATGAAAACCGACAGGCCCTTGGCGCCCGGCGCTTCGCCGGTGCGCGCGAAGACGACATAGAGATCGGCGATGCCGCCGTTCGAGATCCAGCACTTCTCACCGTCGATCACGTAGGAATCGCCGTCGCGTGTCGCAGTCGTGGTGATGTTGGCGACATCGGAACCGGACGCGGCTTCCGACAGCGCAAAAGCGGCAATGGCTTCGCCAGCCCGCGTCTTCGGCAGCCAGGCGCTGCGTTGCCCGGCCGAGCCGAACAGCGAGATCGGTCCGGCGCCAAGGCCCTGCATGGCAAAGGCAAAATCGGCGAGCCCCGAATGACGCGACAGCGTCTCGCGCGACAGCGCTAGCGTACGGACGTCGATTCTGTCCGCTTCGGTCGCCGGCGCGGTGTGCGTGAGGAAGCCTGCCTTGCCGAGCGACGTCACCAGCTTGCGGCAGGCGGCATCGACATCGTGATGATCGACCGACTGAAGATTGCTCGCGGCCCACGCTTCGAGCGTCGCCGCGTAAGCGCGGTGACGATCTTCAAAGAACGGCCAATGCAGGAATGTCTGATCCGACACCGCTCAATCCCCCGCGAACACCGGCTTGCCCTTAGTCGCGTCTTTGGCGACGAAGGCGTCATAGGCACGGCGGAAATCCTGCGTCTGCATGCAGATTGCCTGCGCCTGCGCCTCGGCCTCGATCGCCATCGGCAGCGACATCGACCATTCCTGCGACAGCATGGTCTTGGTCATCATGTGCGCGAAAGTCGGACCCGCCGCGAGCTGCTGCGCCAGCGCCACCGCGTCGGCTTCAAGCTTGTCCGCGCCGGTCAGCCTGTTGAAGAAGCCCCAGCGCTCGCCCTCCTCCGCCGACATGACGCGGCCGGTGTAGAGCAATTCGGCGGCGCGGCCCTGCCCGATGACGCGCGGCAGCATGGCGCAAGCGCCCATATCGCAACCGGCGAGCCCGACGCGCGTGAACAGGAACGCGGTCTTCGCCGCCGCCGTGCCGATGCGCATATCGGAGAACAGCGCGATCATCGCGCCGGCGCCGACGCAGACGCCATCGACGGCGGCGATGATCGGCTGCGGGCATACGTTCATCGCCTTGACCAGGTCGCCGGTCATGCGCGTGAAGGCGAGCAACTGCTTCATGTCCTTGTCGAGCAGCGGACCGATGATGTCGTGCACATCGCCGCCGGAGCAGAAATTACCGCCGTTCGAGCCGATCACCACCGCCTTGATATCGTCGGCATAAACCAGCTCGCGGAAGGTGTCGCGCAGCTCGGCATAGGATTCGAACGTGATCGGATTCTTGCGATCCGGACGGTTGAGCGCGATGATCGCGACCTTGCCGTCGACACGCCAGTTGAAATGCCGCGGCTTGTGATCAGCCATGTTCATGATTGCGTTCCTCCGTGGCGATCGGCCGATAATGCGCTGAGCATCTGGATGAGGTCTTCGGTCTGCGTAGCGTCGAAATCGGCGAGCAATTCGTCGACCCAGCCCTCATGCGCCTTGGCGACGACGGCGAACTGCGCCGCGCCTTTCGGCGTCAGCCGCACGATAAATGAACGCCGATCGGTGGCCGGCGCCTGCCGCAGCACCAGCTTCTCGGCGGCGAGACGATCGATGATGCCGGTGACGTTGCCGTTCGACACCATGAGCATGCGCGACAGTTCGGTCATGGTCATGCCGTCGTCCTTGCGGGCGAGCGCCGCCATGACATCAAACTGCGGTAGCGTGATCGCGAATTCCTTGCGCAGACGCTCGCGCAATTCGGATTCAATGAGGCGCGCGGCGCGCAGCAGGCGCAGCCACAGCCGCAGATGCTGCTTGCTGATCGACCGCGCGGCGGGCCGCGGCTTGGCGTTCGCCGTCATACCGCACCTCCTGTGACCGCGATGGCCTGACCGTTCACCGAACCGGACGACGGCGCGCACAACCAGAGCACGGTCTGCGCCACTTCGTCCGGCGTGATGAGGCGGCCGTGCGGATTGTCTTTCGCCACTTCGGCGCGCGAGGCGTCGGCGCTGCGGCCGGTCCTGGAGGTGATGGTGTCGACCGCATTCGCCAGCAGCGGCGTATCGGTAAAGCCCGGACACACCGCGTTGACGGTGACGCCCTTGGCGGCAAGCTCGACGCTGAGCGCGCGCATCAGGCCGACGACGCCGTGTTTCGCGGCAACATAGGCCGCGACATAGGGATAGCCCTTGAGCCCGGCGGTCGAGGCGATGAAGACGATGCGGCCGCCAGGCTGACGCGTCACGTCAGCGAGCGCCGATTGCACAGTGTTAAAGGCGCCGGTGAGATTGACGCCGATCATCTGCTGCCAGTGCGCGGCATCGATCTTGTGGGCCGGCGCGCTCGACGCCATGCCTGCATTGGCAATGACGATGTCGATGGGGCCATGGGCCTTGTGCGCAGATTCCGCCATCTGCCGGCAATCGTGCTCGTGCGTGATGTCGGCGGCGATCGCGACCGTCTTCGGCAATTGCTTCGCCATCGCGTCGAGTGGCGCCTTGCGGCGTCCGGCGAGCGACAACGCCGCGCCTTCAGCGGCGAGTGCACGCGCAATCGCGGCACCGATGCCGGAGCCGCCGCCGGTGACCAGCGCGTGCATTCCCAAAAGAGACTTGCCGGAAAGCGCGCCCATCACACCTTCCCCGTCATGACGTCGGGACGCGACTTCAGGCGATAGAGCTGGTCGCGGCCGGCGCGATAAGGCTTCGGCCATTCGACGCCCTGCTCATGCGCGTCGGCCGCGGCATGCAGCGTCCAGTACGGATTGGCCAGATGCGGCCGCGCGAGACAGACGAGATCGGCGCGGCCGGCCATCAGGATCGAGTTGACGTGATCCGGCTCGTAGATGTTGCCGACCGCGAGCGTGGCGACGCCCGCCTCGTTTCGGATGCGGTCGGAGAACGGCGTCTGGAACATACGGCCATAGACGGGTTTCGCTTCCAGCGTCGTCTGCCCGGCCGAGACGTCGACCATGTCGACGCCGGCTTCATGCAGGATGCGCGCGATCTCGACAGCATCGTGCGGCGTCACGCCCTTGGCGCCGACCCAGTCGTTCGCGGAAATGCGCACCGAGATCGGCTTGGCCTCGGGCCACACCTTGCGCACCGCATGAAAAATTTCGAGTGGGAAGCGCAGGCGATTGTCCAGGCTGCCGCCATATTCGTCGGTGCGCTTGTTGGTCATCGGCGTGATGAAGGCCGACATCAGATAGCCGTGCGCGTAATGCAGCTCCAGCCAGTCGAAGCCGGCGCGCTCGCCCATTTCCGCGGCGCGCACGAAGTCGTCGCGGATCTTGTCCATATCCTCGCGCGTCACCGCGCGCGGCGTCTGGTTGCGTTGGCTCCACGGCACCGCTGAGGCCGAGACGATCGGCCAGTTGCCGGCGGCGAGCGGCGCGTCGGATTCTTCCCAGCCAAGTTGGGTCGAGGCTTTCGGCCCGGCGTGGCCCAGTTGAAGTGCGACTTTGGCTTCCGTTTCGACATGAACGAAATCGACGATGCGCTTCCAGGCCGCTTCATGCTCCGCCGTATACATGCCGGTGCAGCCGGGCGTGATGCGGCCTTCCGGCGACACGCAGGTCATCTCGGTGAACACCAGGCCGGCGCCGCCTTTGGCGCGCTCGGCGTAATGCACCAGATGCCAGTCGGTCGGATTGCCATCGACGGCGCGATACTGCGCCATCGGCGAGACGACGACGCGGTTCTTCAATTCGGTGCCACGCACGCGGATCGGCACGAACATCGGCCGCCGCGCCGCGTTCGGCCTGGCGCCGGTCGCCTGCTGCTCGAACCACTTCTCGGCGCCGGCCAGCCATTCGCCGTCGCGCTCGCGCAGGTTTTCATGGCTGATGCGCTGCGAGCGTGTCAGCAGCGAATAATTGAACTGCACCGGATCGAGATGCAGATAGCGTTCGACCTCCTCGAACCATTCGGTCGAATTGCGCGCCGCGCTTTGCAGGCGCAGCACTTCAAAGCGGCGCTCGTCCTCGTAGCGCGCGAAGGCAGCAGCCATGTCCGGCTCGGAATCGAGATAATTGGCGAGCGCGATGGCGCTTTCCAGCGCCAGCTTGGAGCCGGAGCCGATCGAGAAATGCGCGGTCGCGGCGCTGTCGCCGAGCAGCACGACATTGCCCGTCGACCAGCGCTCGCACAACACGCGGTTGAAATTGAGCCAGGCCGAGCCGCGCAGGTGCTTGGCGTTCGAGATCAACGCGTTGCCGTTGAGATATTTGGCGAAGATTTTCTCGCAGGCCGCGATGGTTTCCTCGGCCGACATCGTGTCGAAGCCGGCTTTCTTCCAGGTGTCCTCGGCGCATTCGACGATGAAGGTCGCCATGTCGGCGCTGAATTGATAGGCGTGAACCCAGATCCAGCCGTGTTCGGTTTCCTCGAAGATGAAGGTGAAGGCGTCGTCGAATTTCTGGTGCGTGCCGAGCCAGATATATTTGCACGCGCGCACGTCGATATCCGGCTTGAACACGTCGGCATGGGCCGCGCGCACGCGCGAGTTGACGCCGTCGGCGCCAACGATGAGGTCGTAATCCTTGTAGGCTTCGAGCGGCTGCGCCTCGGTCTCGAAGCGCAGTTCGACGCCGAGCTCGCGCGCGCGATCCTGCAAAATGTTCAGGAGCCGCATGCGGCCGATGCCGGAAAAGCCGTGACCGCTGGAGCGCTCGACCTTGCCGCGGTAATGCACCGCGACGTCGTCCCAGTAGACGAAACCGTCGCGGATCGCCTTGGCGCTCGTGGAATCGTTGGCGTCGAGATTGGCGAGCGTGTCCTCGGACAGCACCACGCCCCAGCCGAACGTGTCGTTCGGCTTGTTGCGCTCGATCACCACCACCTCGTGGGCGGGATTGCGCAACTTCAGCGAAATCGCAAAATAAAGACCGCCCGGGCCACCACCCAGAATGACCGTTCGCATGGCTGCACGCATCGACCGGCTCCATCAGCGCTTGGACAGCGGCAGTGTGCGTCAGGTCCGGCGATGTTAGCAACATAAATATTTTATGTTTGAAATATCTCCGGAGCCGGCGCAGGCTGGGCTGGGCCGGCCGGTTCACCCTGTTACGAAGTCGCGGTTGCCGCTTAAGCCCTTGGGTGCAATGAATTTAGGCTGAGGTTTGCGGTCCCGGGCCGCGTATCAGGCGAGTGTGCGTGATGAAGGCGATCATTGTTGGCGGCGGCGTCGGCGGACTGACCACGGCTCTGATGCTGCATGCCCGCGGCATCGACTGCGAAGTCTACGAGCAGTCGGACAGCATTCGCGAGCTCGGCGTCGGCATCAACACCTTGCCCCACGCCATCAAGGAACTGGCCGAACTCGGCCTGCTCGAGCGGCTCGATGCGGTCGCCATTCGCACTTATGAATTGTTCTACGCCAACCGCTTCGGCCAGACCGTGTGGCATGAGCTGCGCGGCACCGATGCCGGCTTTGAGGTGCCGCAGTTCTCGATCCACCGCGGCCGCCTGCAGGGCGTGATCTATCAGGCCGCCCGCGCCCGTCTCGGCGAAGGCCGCATCAATCCCGGCCACCGCCTCGGCCATTTCATGCAGGACGAGGCCGGCGTCTCGGCTTACTTCTTCGACCGCCAGGGCCGCCACATCAAGACCGCTCGCGGCGACGTGCTGATCGGCGCCGACGGCATTCATTCGTTCGTGCGGCAGCGGCTGTTCCCGAACGAGGGCCCGGCTTTGTGGAACGGCACGATGCTGTGGCGCGGCGCGGTCGACTGGCCGCAGTTCATGACCGGCCGTTCGATGATCATCGCCGGCGGCATGGAGGCGAAGTTCGTGCTCTATCCGATCGCCGCCGGTTCGGCGCCGGACCGCCGCCTCACCAACTGGGCGGTGATGGCGAAAGTCTCCGAAGGCGGCCAGCCGCCGCGCAAGGAAGACTGGTCGCGGCCCGGCCGCTGGGACGACATGCGGCCTTATGTCGAGAAGTTCAATCTGCCGCAGATCGATGTGTCGCATCTCATCGAGGCGACCGGCGAATTCTGGGAATATCCGTTGTGCGACCGCGAGCCGCTGCCGCGCTGGTCGCATGGCCGCGTCACGCTGCTGGGCGACGCCGCGCATCCGATGTATCCGGTCGGCTCCAACGGCGCGTCGCAGGCGATCCTCGATGCGCGAAGCCTCGCCGACAAGTTGCTCACCGCCGACAACGCCATGCACGCGCTGTGGCAATACGACCAGGAACGGTTGCCGATGACGGCGCAGATCGTGCGCATGAATAGAAAAGGCGGCCCGGAAGGCGTTATCGACGCTATCGAGTCCCGCGCGCCGGACGGCTTCACCAATATCGACGACGTGCTGGGCTACGAAGACCGCAAGGCCATCGTGCGCGGCTATGCCTCGACCGCGGGCTTCGTGCAGAGCCAGGTCAACAAGGGCAAGGCGGCGTAGTATTCCGTCATTCCGGGGCGGCGCGAAGCGTCGAACCCGGAATGACGGCGAACCTCACGCCGGCGGCGGCGGCAGGAACATCACTTCATGCCGCGCCGAGAGTTCGACGACCTGCTCGGGGATCTGTTCCTTCATCGAGTGGATCGCCCAGAACAAATCGTAAAGCCTGCGCGTCGGCGACACCCAGAAGAAGCACTTCACCGTCTGGTCCTGCTTGTTGAAAATGCCGTGCGGGATGCCCATCGGCAGGCGGATGACATCGCCCGGTTGCGCGACGAACTCCTTGCCATCGAGCACCAGATCGAGCCGGCCCTCGAACAGATAGATGAACTCGTCCTGCGTCGGATGGATGTGCGGCGGCACGAAAGTGCCGGGGGGGAAGGTCGCGTGCCAGGAGAACGAATTCTCCGACAGGGTCTTCGGCACATAGGTCTGGCCGAGGATGTTCCACGAGATGCCGTCGATGCCGGTGCCGGCCTTGGTGATGCCTGCGGTCAGCGTCATGTCTTCACTCCGGTTGTTCACG
Source organism: Pseudolabrys sp. (assembly GCA_041662425.1). Taxonomy (GTDB): domain Bacteria; phylum Pseudomonadota; class Alphaproteobacteria; order Rhizobiales; family Xanthobacteraceae; genus Pseudolabrys. Next base: position 11,195 of record JBAZSM010000034.1, on the reverse strand, counting down.
ATTGATGGCGCCGCGGACGGCGCGGCAGATGAAGCTGTTTGCGCCGCCGATACGGCAGCGCGGCTTTCCAGCCAGGCCTTGAGCGTCGCGGGTAAGATGCCGAACGGCAACGGTTTGCTCCATGCGAGCCGATCCTCTGCGCCAATTTAGCACGCCGCATTTCGCAGGCGCGACAAACCGTGCATTGCGGTAAATAACGTCAGCCACCCCCACCCATGCTTAAAGATAATGCTTCCCAGGGGAGATATTTTATATCTAAAATATCTAAGGTGGAGTAGCCAGGTCAATGGTGGCCCGGCATAGTTCGGCCGCGCGCAAGGTCGTGCGCTTTGGCACCGTGCCCAAAGCGATGGTCCGATGCCGCGCGCTTTCCGGAGGGGTAGAGCCATGAACAACAAATTGCTGGTGTCGGTTGCCGCGACAGCGCTGCTGGTCGCGAGCGGCGCGCAAGGTACGGCCTTTGCGCAGGAAAAGTTGAAAATCGGCGTCGTCACGACTTTGTCCGGCCCGGCCGCGGTGCTCGGTCAACAGTTGCGCAACGGTTTCCAGCTCGCGATCAAGGACAATGGCGGCAAGCTCGGGGGCCGTGAGGTCGAGCTGATCGTGCAGGACGACGAACTCAAGCCCGACGTCGCGGTGAGCAAGGCCAAGGCGCT
>JBAZSM010000034.1:0-10529 GCA_041662425.1 Pseudolabrys sp. | reverse complement strand
ACAAGGTCGATTTCGTGGTCGGACCGATCTTCTCCAACATTCTCGTCGCCATCATGAAGCCGGTGACCGAAAGCGGCGCCTTCCTGATTTCGCCGAACGCCGGCACCTCGAACTTCGCCGGCAAGGACTGCAACGCCAACTTCTTCGTCACCTCCTACCAGAACGACCAGAACCACGAGGTGATGGGCAAATACGCGCAGGATGCCGGCCTCAAGAAGGTCTTCATCATGGCGCCGAACTATCCGGCCGGCAAAGACTCGCTCGCCGGCTTCAAGCGCTTCTACAAGGGCGAACTCGCCGACGAAGTCTATGTGCCGCTCGGCCAGCTCGACTATTCGGCAGAACTGTCGCGCATCTCGGCTTCGGGCGCCGACGCGGTGTTCGTGTTCCTGCCCGGCGGCATGGGCGTGAACTTCGTCAAGCAGTTCCGCCAGGCCGGTCTCGCCGACAAGATCAAGTTCCTCTCGGCCTTCACCGTCGATGAATCGACGCTGCCGGCGCAGAAGGAAGCCGCGCTCGGCTTCCTCGGCGGCGCCAACTGGGCGCCCGATCTCGACACGCCGCAGAACAAGAAGTTCGTCGCCGGCTACGAGAAGGAATATGCCGGCGCGATTCCCGCCAGCTACGCCTTCCAGGCCTACGACGCGGCGCTGCTGATCGACGGCGCGCTGAAGGCGACCGGCGGCAAGACCGACAACAAGGACGCGCTGCGCGCGGCCCTGATGAAGGCGCCGTTCACCTCGCTGCGCGGCAAGTTCAAGTTCAACACCAACCACTATCCGATCCAGGACTTCTACCAGGTGAAGGTGGTCGCCTCCGGCGACAAGTTCGCCACCTCGATCGACAAGAAGGTGTTCGCCGATTACGCCGACCCGCACGCCAAAGATTGTCCGATGAAGTAAGTTTGCTTGGCTTCCTCTCCCCGTGCTTCACGGGGAGAGGGTTCTCTTTCTGTCATTGCCGGGCATAGTCGTTCGAAGAACGGCGTTTCTACGAAACGCCTATGACCCGGCAATCCATGAAGCCGAGCAGCATCGGCAGGCTAACGTAAGGCTTACGGCGCGGCGGTTCATCATGGATTCCCGGGTCAAGCCCGGGCATGACACCGAGTGTGGAAGCCCGCTCCGGACAGGCAGGGCGACGAGAGCAAAAGCTAGATGTCCTTCACACTCTTCATCGTCCAGATCCTCAACGGCCTGCAATTCGGCGTGCTGCTGTTTCTCATCGCCGCCGGATTGACGCTGGTGTTCGGCGTCATGGACTTCATCAATCTCGCGCATGGCGTCCAGTACATGCTGGGCGCCTATCTCGCGGTGATGTTCTACACGCTGACCGGCTCGTTCGTGCTGGCGCTGATCCTCGCGCTCGTCGCCGCGCTCGCCTTCGGCCTGCTGCTCGAATTCACGGTGTTCCGCCAGCTCTATGAGCGCGACCATCTCGAACAGGTGATCGCGACCTTCGGCATCATCATCTTCCTGAACCAGGGCGTGAAGGTGGTGTGGGGCGCGGCGCCGCTCAGCCTGCCGATCCCGGAAGCGCTTTCCGGCGTGGTGGCGTTGATGCCGGGGCTGGTCTATCCGGTATGGCGGCTCGTGATCATCGCCTCGGGCCTCGTCGTGGCGCTGCTGCTCTATATTCTCGTGTCGCGGACGCGCGTCGGCATGCTGGTGCGCGCCGGCGCGACGCATGCCCGCATCGTCTCGGCGCTCGGCGTCGATATCCGCCGGCTGTTCATGATCGTGTTCGGTTTCGGCACCATGCTCGCCGCCTTCGCCGGCATCATGATCGCGCCGATCCTGTCGGTCGAGCCCGGCATGGGCGATAGCGTGCTCATTCTGGCTTTCGTCGTCATCGTCATCGGCGGCATCGGCTCGATGCGCGGCGCTTTTATCGCGGCGCTGCTCGTTGGGCTGGTCGATACGCTCGGCCGCTCTTTCATGATCGACATCCTGCGGCTCGTCATGCCGCCCTCGCCGGCGCGCACCGTCGGTCCGGCCATCGCCTCGATGCTGATCTACGTGCTGATGGCGCTGGTGCTGTACTTCCGCCCTGCGGGGCTGTTCCCGGCGCGGGGCAAATCGTGATGTCGACCCTCACCGCCAGCAAGCCGCTGCGCGCCGGACCGCGCATCGACCTTGCCGTAATCGCGATGTTCGGCGTGCTGGCGCTGGTGCCGTTCGCCGCCGCCTTCGGCGCCGAGACTTACCTGCTGGGCCTGGTCACACGCGTGATGGTGTTCGCCATCGCGGCGCTGGCGGTCGATTTTCTGTGCGGCTTCGGCGGGCTGGTGACGTTCGGCCACGCCGCCTTTGTCGGCATCGGCGCCTATACGGTGGCGATCGCCGGCGCCCATGGCGTCACCGACATGGCGATCACGCTGCCGCTGGCGCTGATCGTGAGCGGCCTGTTCGCCTATCTCACCGGCACGATCTGCCTGCGCACCAAGAGCGTTTACTTCATCATGATCACGCTGGCGTTCGGGCAGATGGCCTATTTCATCGCCGGATCGCTGGCGCCTTATGGCGGCGACGACGGCATCACGCTGCCGGCGCGCTCGACCCTGTTTGGGCTGCAGGTGTTCGGCAGCGACCGCGCGCTCTATTACGCCGTGCTCGGATCGCTGATCGCGTCGTATGGCCTGTGCCGCGCCGTGGTCTATTCGCGCTTCGGCCGCGTGTTCCGCGGCGCGCGCGAGAACCCGACGCGCATGGCGACCATTGGATTTGACGTGTTCCGCTATCAGCGCGTCGGTTATGTCATCGCCGGCTGCCTCGGCGGCCTGTCCGGCTTCCTGCTCGCCAACGCCACCGAATTCGTCAGCCCGGCCTACATGTCATGGCAGCGCTCCGGCGAACTCATCATCATGGTGCTGTTCGGCGGCCTGGGCACCTTGCATGGCGCCATTGTCGGCGCCGCCGCCTATCTGCTGCTGGAAGAATGGCTCGCCGGTTTCACCGAGAACTGGAAGCTGATCTTCGGCCCGCTGCTGGTGATCGTCGTGCTGTATGCGCGCGGCGGGCTTGTCGGCCTCGCAGCCTCGATCAAAGCGAGGCTGACCCGTGACTGACGCCGTGCTGCTGATCGAAAACCTGCGCAAGAGCTTCGGCGGCCTTGTCGTCACCGACGGCGTGACGCTGGAGATCGGACCGGGCGAACTGCACGCCGTGATCGGCCCGAACGGCGCCGGCAAGACGACGTTGATCCATCAAATCTCCGGCACGCTGACGCCGGACGACGGCCGCATCCTGCTCAACGGCACCGACATCATGCCGCTGCCGCCGCATGAGCGCGCGAAACTGGGGCTGGCGCGGTCGTTCCAGATCACGTCCGTGCTGCCGCGCTTCTCGGCACTGGAGAATGTGGCGCTGGCGGTACAGGCGCGCGGCGGCTCGAGCTACAAGTTCTTCGGCCGCGCCGCCTCGGAAGCCGCGCTCAACGACGAAGCCATGGCGGCACTGGCGGAAGTCAGCCTCGACCATCGCGCCGGCGTGATCGCGGCGCATCTGTCGCATGGCGAAAAGCGCGCGCTGGAACTGGCGATCGCGCTGGCGCTGCAGCCGAAGCTGCTGCTGCTCGACGAGCCGATGGCCGGCACCGGCCCGGAGGAATCCGAACGCATCGTCACCGTGCTGCAGAGGCTCAAGGGCCGCTTCGCCATGCTGCTGGTCGAGCACGACATGAACGCGGTGTTCGCGCTGGCCGACCGCATCTCGGTGCTCACCTATGGCCGGGTGCTGGCGAGCGGTGAGCCGCACCAAGTCCGCAACGACCGGGCGGTGACGGAAGCCTATCTCGGCGAGGAGCTCGAATAATGCTCCGGGTCGATAACCTCGCCGCATCCTACGGCCCCGCGCAGGTGCTGTTCGACATCTCGTTCGCCGTCAATGACGGCGAGGTCGTCACGCTGATCGGCCGCAACGGCATGGGCAAGACCACGACGATCTTCGCGCTCATGGGTCTGGTGCCGCCGCAATCCGGCACCGCGAGTTTCGACGGCAAGTCGTTGATCGGCCTGCCGCCCTATTCCATCGCGCAGGCCGGCATCGGCCTGGTGCCGGAAGGCCGCCAGATCTTCCCGACGCTCACCGTCGAAGAGAACCTGATCGCCACCAACGCCGCGCGCTTCGGCGCGCCGCAATGGACGCTCACGCGCGTCTACAAATTCTTCCCGTCGCTCGCCGCGCGCAAGAACAACATGGGCAACGAACTCTCCGGCGGCGAACAGCAGATGCTGGCGATCGGCCGCGCGCTGATGACCAACCCGAAGCTGCTCATCCTCGACGAGGCGACCGAAGGTCTGGCGCCGAAAATCAGAACCGAGATCTGGAACTGCCTGTCGCTCTTGAAGAACGAAGGCCAGGCCATCCTCGTCGTCGACAAGCATCTCAAGGCGCTGATGAAGATCGCCGACCGCCATGTCGTGATCGAGAAGGGCCGTGTGATGTGGACCGGGACGTCGGCCGAACTCGCCGCCGATGCCACGGTGCGCGAACGTTATCTTCAAGTCTAAGCCACGACTTCTGCTTATTCCCTCCCCCCTTGTGGGGGAGGGTTAGGGAGGGGGTAATAGCGAAGGCGCTCGTAATGACCCCCACCCCCAACCCCTCCCCCCTTGTGGGGAGGGGAGCGCGCCGAGAATGCCGCTCGCCCCTCGACTACACCCCCGCCAGCTCGGCCATGCCGTCGGTGAATTCCACTTGCGGCTGCCAGCCGAGCTCGCGCTTGAGCCGCGAGGAATCCGCCGTGATGTGGCGCACGTCGCCGAGGCGATAGCCGCCGGTCACGATCGGCAGCGGACCTTTCAGCGCCTGCGCCAAGGCCAGCGCCATATCGCCGACGGTGCGCGGCGTGCCGGAACCGACATTGAAGGCGCGCACGCCGTCTTTGTGCCGCTCGCACGCCGTCACCGTCGCCGCGGCGATATCGCGCACGTGAACGAAGTCGCGGCGCATGCGGCCGTCCTCGAATACTTTCGGCGCCTCGCCGTTCTTCAAGGCCGAGGTGAAGATCGACGCCACGCCGGCATAGGGCGTGTCGCGCGGCATGCCGGGGCCGTAGACATTGTGATAGCGCAGCGCCGCCACCGAGCCGCCGGTCACGCGCGCCCAGTTCGCCGCGTAGTATTCCTGCGCCAGCTTGCTGGTGGCATAGGCGTTGCGCGGATCGAACGGCGCATCCTCGGTGACCAGCGCCGCCTGTAGCGGCTTGCTGCAATGCGGGCACGGCGGCTCGAAATTGTGATCCTTGAGCTCGCTCTCGACGCGCGCGCCGGGACGCACCTCGCCATGCTCGGCGCACAGGCCGACGCCTTCGCCGTAGACAACCATCGAGCTTGCCAGCGTCAGCCGCTTGATATTGGCGCGCGCCATGCCGGCCAGAATTTCGGCGGCGCCGGTGTCGTTCGACGAGGCATAATCCGGCAGGTCGCCGACCGCGACGCCGAGCCCCACCTTGGCGGCGAGATGCAGCACGGCGTCCACGCCCTTGAGCGCGCGATCGACCGCGGCGGAATCGCGCACATCGGCGACGATCAGTTCGGCGCCGTCGAGCGGTTTGGTGCTGCCGGCGGCATGGACGTCGGGCCGCAGCGAATCCAGTACGCGCACGTCATGGCCGCGCGCGAGCAATTCGCGCAGCACATGCCGGCCGATGAACCCCGCCCCCCCGGTCAACAGGACATGCATGGCTTAGACCTTCTCGCCGCGCAGGCGCAGACCATGCCCCGGTTCACGGCGTAACGACGACGCAAGGCGCAGGAACGTGGTGGCAATCTTCCACGCCGCCTTCGCGCCGGCGACGACGTTGCCGGACACTTTCGACACGCCGCCCTGGCGGCGACGATGATCGACCGGCACTTCGAGAATGCGCAAGCCTGCCGCGGCGGCGCGCATCTGCATTTCGAGATTCCAGCCAAAGGTCATTTCCTGCATGCCGAGGCCGCGCAGCCGCTCGATGCGCATGGCGCGGAACGGCGACATGTCGCTGAAACGCGCGCCGTAAGTCATGCGCAACAGCAGCCCGGCCAGCCAGCCGGCGAGAACCTGTTGCGGCGTCATGCTGCCGTCTTCGCGCGTGCCGCGCAGCCGCGAGCCCATGACGAAATCGGCCCTGTCGTCGGCGACCGGGCCGACAATATCGGCCATGAAGGCGGGAACGTCACTGCCGTCGCCGTCGATGAAACAAATGATGTCGGTCTGCCCCGAAACGGCGGCGGTCCCGGCGGCACAGGCGCGGCCATAGCCGCGCGTCGGCTCGGCGATCACATAGGCGCCGGCCGCGGCGGCGCGCGCCGCGGTGCGATCGGTCGAGCCGTTATCGACGACGATGACCTGATCGACGCCCTGCGCCAGCACCTCGCGCACGACGTCGGCGATCGGCTCCTCTTCATTGAGGCATGGAATGACGACGCTGACGAAACACGCGCGGGAGTTCACTTGCATTGGTTCAGGCCCGCAGCAGTGCGGCTTGGCGGTCTCGCACAAAGCGCGTGGTGGCGGGCGCATCGGCGCCGGTCAGGCCGGGTGCGGCGAAGGATGGCGCCACGCCGCGCAGCACTTCGTCCTCAAGCATGGCGTAGGACGCAGCGTCATCGACATCGTACCAGCCGGGCACGTTGACGACCGGTAATGCGATTTCGCGGGCGCGCTCGAGCGTCAGCGCGTGAACCTGCGGCGTGCTCCACGGCATGTCGTCGAACAGCCGCGCATGCGGCCGCGACAGGCCAATCAGCGTATAGCCGCCATCGAAAGCCGGGCTGAGCACGACATTGTCGGCCTTTTCGCTGCCTTGGCGCACGGCATCGACCGCCGCGCGCAGGATCGCCTTCGGCAAGGTCGGCGAATCCGAATTGACCAGAATGACGCCGCCGAAGCCGGCGTCGAGCAAATCCGCCGTACCCTTCAGCAGGCGCGCGCCGAGGTCGCCGTCGCCTTGCAGCGTCAGGTGGAAACCGCCCGGCAGCAGGCGGCGCAGCGCCGGCTCGGAGCCGAACGGCGTATAGACCGCGCAGGCCGCGACATCGCCGTCATCGGCGAGCGAGCCTATGGTGCGCGCCAGATCGGCGATGAAGCACGCCGAAATCGCCGCGCACTCGTCGGGCCGCAGCGGCGGCGACAGCCGCGTCTTCGACTTGCCGGGCATCGGCGTCTTGCAAATGATGGCGACGGCAATCGGCTTCATCGGTCACAACTGTTGTTGACTGAACGTGCCTCGATGCTCATGCCACCACCGTCAGCGCGCGGGTGAGATCGAAATAGAGTTCGTCGGCATCTTCGAGGCCGACCGACAGGCGCAACAGGTCGCCCGGACAGGGCGAGCCCTCGCCCTCGATCGAGGCGCGGTGCTCGATCAGGCTCTCGACGCCGCCGAGCGAGGTGGCGCGCTTCCACAATTCGACGCAGGCCGCCACCGCGATCGCCGCCTTCTCGCCGCGCTTGAGCTGGATCGACAGCATGCCGCCGAAGCCGCCAACCATTTGTTTCATCGCGACCTCGTGGCCCGGATGCGACCGCAGGCCGGGATAGAGCACCGCCGACAGCGCCGGATGGCCCTCAAGGCGCCCGGCGAGGTCGGCGGCGGATTTTGCCTGCGCGCGCACACGCACATCGAGCGTGCGCATGCCGCGGGTCAGGAGCCAGGCATCGAACGGAGAGAGCGCCTGACCCAATTGACCGCGCATCCTGGTCAGGCGGCGCCACAGCGGCGTGTCGCGCGCGGTCGCAAGCGTGCCGGCGACGACATCGGAGTGACCGTTGAGATATTTGGTCGCCGAATGCATGACGATATCGGCGCCGAGCGACAGCGGCCGGGTGAAGATCGGCGTCGCGACCGTGGAGTCGACGCACAGCATCGCATCGGCGCTGTGCGCGATTTCCGATACCGCGGCGATGTCGGTGACCGTCCATGTCGGATTGCTCGGCGTCTCGATCCAGAGCAGACCGGTGACGCCGGGTATGACGGCGGCGCGCACGGCATCGAGATCCGAGCTGTCGACGAAGGTGACGCGGTGGCCATAGCGCCCAATGTCCCGCAGCCAGGAGCGGAAGCCCCAGTACATCACCTGCGAGGCGACGATATGGGTCGGCTTGTCGAGCCCGAGGATCACCGAGGTCGCCGCCGCCATGCCGGAGCCGAACAGCAAGGCCTGCTCGGCGCCCTCAAGCGCCGCGATCAACCGTTCGGCCTGCTGGACCGAAACGTTGTCGGAGTGGCCGTAAACATGGCCGGCGCTGTAGCCGTTGTCAGGATCGCGCAGGTAAGTCGCCGACATATGGATCGGCGGCACAATACCCTTGGTCACCGGCTCGTAAATGCCGACGCCCTGGGCGACCAGGGTTCGCGCGCTGAGCCTGCTTTTGGTCTGGTCATCCATAGGCGGTACAACTTTGCTGCGGCGCGGCAGTTCCCGGAAAATTCATGCTACCGCCGCCCCAGCGCAATGAGTGTCTTCTCGTCCGGCGCGAGCGAGGTTCCGTCGGCCGGCTTCCAGTCCGGCGCCGCCGCGAAGTCGTCGCGGGTGAATTCCAGGGCGTCGATCTGGCGCGCCAGAATGGCCACGGTCTTGATCGGCACCGCCACCGGCCGGCGCCCCCAATTGTTGCGGATAAAACCAAACCACGCCCGGTAGGGCACAATCAGATCGACCTCGCCGTCCGGCCGGCGCGCGACATCGGCGACGTAGCCAATGGTCGAGTCGTCAAAGTCCAGCACCGGCAGTCCGATGAGATCGCCGACGCGCACCGGCTGCGGAAAGCGCTTCTCGAATTTCTGATCCTGCGTCAGCTCGGGCTCGTCGCCGTCCGTGTCCTCGTCCGGCTTTTGCGCATCGGCTTTTTGCGCATCGGCTTTCAGTGCATCCGGCCGCTGCTGCGGTCCGCCGGAGGCGACGCGCATCAGGGGCTCGGCGCCGCGAACCGGCGACAGAGAATCCCCGGCCGCCGCCGGCGCGGCAGTCAAAGCCGGCAAGGACAGCGCCAGAACGGCCGTTAAAATCAGCGGGCGAATCATGGGACGATTCAATTTCCGAATAAATAAGTTAAGCTTGTCGCCGGAAGATAACATGCGCGTGACTTCATCCGTTACACGAAGTCGTGTGTTGCGCGTTAGAGACGGTTTCCGTCTCATGCCCGTCGCCACCCCCGACAAGGTCGAACTTCATGACTGATGCCCTCACGGTCAAATCAACTCGCCGTCATCGCCTGCATCCGGCGGCGCTGCGCGCGATGCACTGGATCAACGCGCTGGCGATGATCATGCTCATCATGAGCGGCTGGAAGATTTATAACGACGAGGTGCTGTTCGGCTGGCTGCATTTCCCAGAGGCGCTGACCCTCGGCGTCTGGGCGCAACACGGCCTGCAATGGCACTTCTTCGCCATGTGGATCCTGATGGTCAACGGCCTGTGCTATCTGGCCTACGGCTTCCTGACCGGACGCTTCCGCCGCAAGCTGTTGCCGATTTCGCCGGCCGAATTGATTGCCACGGTGCGCGAGGCGCTGGCCTTCAAGCTCGGCCATGACGACATCACCCACTACAACGCCGTACAGAAAGTGCTCTATGTCGGCGTCATGCTGGTCATCGTCCTGCAGGTGATCACCGGATGGCTGCTGTGGAAGCCGGTGCAGTTCTCCGAAATAATCGTCTATTTCGGCGGCTTCCAGACCACGCGCCTCATCCATTTTCTCGGCATGGCGGCGATCGTCGGCTTCCTCGTCGTCCATGTAGCGCTGGCACTGCTGGTGCCGAAGACCATCGGCGCCATGGTCACCGGCGGCCCGGTCGTCGATGACGACGCCGCCGACGCCATGCCGCACGCCCAGCCCGCGGAATAAGGGATCAATCAGATGGCCCGCTCCCCTTCCCCCTCGATCTTCCGCCCCAGCGAGGGCGTCGATCAGACCGTCATGACAGAGAACAGGAAGCTGGTTGAGGATATCAACCGCCGCGGCCTGCTGCGCGGCGCCGTGAGCCTCGGCGCGCTCACCATGCTCACCGGCTGCGATGTCAGCAATACCGATCAGGTGCAGTCATTCCTGCGCACGATCTCGGCGTTCAACGACAAGGTTCAGGAGGCGATCTTCCGCCCCAACCATCTGGCGCCGACGTTCAGCGAGGACCAGGTGGCCAAGCCGCCGCGCTTCAATGCCTATTACGACATCACCGACGTCAAGCCGGTCAACGGCCAGACCTGGAAGCTCGAACTCGCCGGCCTGATCCAGGACAAGCGGGCGTGGACGGCGCAACAGCTTGCCGGATTGCCCGAGCAGGAACTCATCCTCCGCCATATCTGCGTCGAGGGTTGGGACTATATCGGCCAGTGGTCGGGCGTGAACCTGGGCGCGTTCCTCAAGCGCATCGGCGCCGACACCACGGCGAAATACGTCTCGTTCAAATGCGCCGACGATTATTCCGAAACGCTCGACATGGCGACCGCGCTGCATCCGCAGACCATCCTCGCCATGAAATATGCGCGCGAGCCGATCGCCGATCCGTTCGGGTTTCCGCTGCGGCTACGCACCGCGACCAAGCTC
>JBAZSM010000033.1:0-40470 GCA_041662425.1 Pseudolabrys sp. | reverse complement strand
CTCTTCGGCGCTGAAATGAACGCCATGGGCGAGCCAGGTGCGCTTGTTGAGCCAGCCGCAGTTTTCGAGATAGTCGAGCGGACGGCAGCCATAAAGCTCACCGCAGAATTCGTTCTCATCCTCGGTTTCGGCGAGATGGGTATGCAGGCGTACATCGAGCTTGGCGGCGAGCGCAGCCGTCGCCTTCATCAGCGACGTCGTCACCGAGAACGGCGAGCAAGGTGCCAGCGCCACCTGCGTCATCGCCGCGTCGCCGCGTTCGTGATAGCGGGCGACGACGCGCTCGCTGTCGGCAAGGATCATGTCCTCGTCCTGCACGACGCTATCGGGGGGCAGGCCGCCGTCGCGCTCGGACAGGTTCATCGAGCCGCGCGTCATCAGCACGCGGATGCCCAGCTTTTTGGCCGCGGCAATTTCGATATCGACGCCGTCTTCGAGGCCTTTCGGGAACACGTAATGGTGATCGGTGGTCGTGGTGCAGCCGGACAGCATCAGTTCGGCCATCGCCACCGTGACGCCGGCGTCGAGCGCCTCCGGCGTCATCTTCGCCCAGATCGGATACAGCGCCTTGAGCCAGGGAAACAATTCGCGGTCGAGCGCGGCCGGCACGGCGCGCGTCAAAGTCTGATAGAAATGATGATGCGTGTTGATGAGCCCCGGGATCACGACATGGTCGCGCGCGTCGAAAGCTTTGGCGCCCGGCGTCACCGGCTCCTTGCCTGTGGCGACAAGCTCGACAATCGCGCCATCCTTGACGACCACGCCGCGCCCGGCGCCGTCCGCCAGGATGGCCATCGGGTCCTTGATCCAGGTCGCCTCGCTCATCACCCTCTCCGCATCTCGTGCGCCGACTATAGATCGTTGCAAGTTCAAGACCAGAGGACGACTTTGGGAATGCCATGGACCTGAACACCATCACCGCGGTCGAGCGGCCGACGACGCGCGAGGCGGTGCCGGCGTGGCGCCCCGGCGACGCCTATCTCGCCGGCGGCACCTGGCTGTTCTCGGAGCCGCAACTCAGGCTGTCGCGCCTGATCGATCTGTCGACGCTGGGCTGGGAGCCGTTGCGCGCAACCGGCAACGGCCTGGAGATCGCGGCCACCTGCACCATCGCGCAACTCGACGCCTTCGCCGTGCCGGCCGCGTGGACCGCCGCACCGCTGATCGGCCAATGCTGCCGCGCTTTCCTCGCCTCGTTCAAGATATGGAATACCGCGACGGTCGGCGGCAATATCTGCATGTCGTTACCGGCGGGGCCGATGATTTCACTGACCACCGCGCTCGATGGCGAGCTCAGGCTGTGGGCGCCGGATGGCAGCGAACGGCGCATCGCCGTTGCCGATTTCGTCACGGGACCGGTCCAGAACGGCTTGAAGCCGGGCGAGATCGTCCGCGCCGTTCATCTGCCGAGCGCGGCGCTGACGCGGCGCACCGCGTTCCGTCAGGTCTCGCTCACCAATGTCGGACGCTCCGGCGCCTTGATCATCGGCACGCTGGATAAAAGCGGCGCGTTCGTCGTTACCGTTACGGCATCGACGCCGCGGCCTTACCAGTTCCGGTTCGATACGCCACCGGATGCCGGCACGCTCGCCGCCCGCATCGACAGCGAGATCGGCGGTGACTGGTACGACGATATCCACGGCCTGCCGGCGTGGCGGCGGCACATGACGCTGCATTTTGCCCGCGAGATCCGCGACGAACTCTCGGGAGCGCCGCGATGACGTTCAGGATCAACGGTCGCGATTTCGCCGATGAGCCGGCGCCGGGTCAGTGCCTGCGCACCTTCCTGCGTCAGCTCGGCCATTTCGGCGTCAAGAAAGGCTGCGACGCCGGCGATTGCGGCGCCTGCACCGTCTATCTCGATGGCGAGCCGGTGCATTCGTGCCTGGTGCCGGCCTTCCACGCCGATGGCCATGAGGTCACGACCATCGAAGGTCTGGCTGACGGCGCCACGCTGCATCCGATGCAGCAGGCCTTCCTCGACGCGCAGGGCTTTCAGTGCGGCTTCTGCACCGCCGGCATGATCATGACCGCGGCCGCGCTCAATCAGGAACAGAAGGCCGATCTCGGCCGCGCCCTCAAGGGCAATCTGTGCCGCTGCACCGGCTATCGCGCCATCGAGGATGCCGTTTTTGGCCGCCATGACGCCGAACTCGCCGAAGCCGGCTGCGGCGTCGGCCACAACGTACCGGCGCCGGCCGGGCCGGATATCGTCACCGGCAAAGCGCGTTTCACGCTTGATGTCGCCGTCGAAGGTTTGCACCACATCAAGCTGCTGCGGTCGCCGCATGCCCATGCCCGCATTCGCGGTATCGACAAGACCGCCGCGCTTGCCGTTCGCGGCGTCGTTGCCGTGCTGACGCATGAAGATGCGCCGGCGACTTTGTTCTCCACCGCGCGGCATGAGGTCCGCGAGATCGACGCCGACGACACGCGCGTGCTCGACGATGTCGTGCGGTTCATCGGCCAGCGTGTCGCCGTGGTCGTTGCCGAAACCGAAGGCGCCGCCGAGGAAGCCTGCCGCAAGATCGTCGTCGATTACGATGAGTTGCCGGCGGTGTTCGACCCCGAAGCGGCGATGGCGCCCGGCGCCCCCCGCATTCACGACAAAGGTCCGGAAGCGCGCATCGCCGAACCGGAACGTAATATTGTCGCATCGCTGCACGGCGGCACCGGCGACGTCGCCAAGGGTTTTGCCGAAGCGGATGTCGTCCACGAAGGCACTTATTTCGTGCCGCGCGTGCAGCACGCCCACCTCGAAACATTGTGCGCCATCGCCTGGATCGACAACGCCGGAAGGCTCAATGTCCGTTCTTCGACACAGGTGCCGTTCCTGACGCGCATCGAACTCGCGCGCGTCTTCGGCCTCGAACAAAATAAGGTCCGCGTGTTCTGCGAACGCGTTGGCGGCGGCTTCGGCGCCAAGCAGGAGATGATCGTCGAGGACGTCGCCGCACTGGCGGCGCTCAAGACCGGCAAACCGGTGAAGATCGAATTCACCCGCGAGGAACAGTTCATCGGCGCGACCACGCGGCATCCGATGAAGGTCAACGTCAAGATTGGCGCCAAACGCGACGGCACGCTCACCGCCATGCAGATGCATGTCGTCTCGAACACTGGCGCCTATGGCAACCACGGCATGCCGGTGCTCGAACACGCCTGCTCCGAATCGATCAGCGTCTATCGCTGCCCGAATAAGAAGATCGACGGCTACGCCGCCTATACCAACACGGTGCCGGCCGGTGCCTTTCGCGGCTATGGCCTGCCGCAGACCGGCTTCGCGGTCGAATCCGCGATCGACGAAATCGCGCGCATGATCGGCATGGATGCGCTGGAATTCCGTCGTCGCAATGTCGTGCGTAGAGGCGACGACATGATCGGGCTGCACAAGTCGCCGGACGACGTGATCTACGGCAGCTATGGTCTCGACCAGTGCCTCGATCTCGCCGGCGGCGCGATGGCGCGCGGCGATGGCGATGAGCCGCCAGAGGGCTGGGCCGTCGGCGAAGGCTATGCGCTCACCATGATCGACACCGTGCCGCCGGGCGGGCATTTCTCCGACACGCATATCTGGCTTGACGCCGATGGTGGCTACGGCATGACCATCGGCACCGCCGAATTCGGCAACGGTACGTCGACGGTTCACCGGCAGGTCGCGGCGAGCGTGCTCAACGCCAGGCCGACGAGTATCCGGTTCAAGCAGTCCGACACCGACCACGGCGGCCACGACACCGGTGCCTATGGCTCGACCGGAACGGTCGTTGCCGGACGCGCGACCCAGCTCGCCGCCGAAGCATTGCGGGCGTTACTGCTCGGCTTTGCGGCGAAGCAGGTGAACTGCGATCCCGGTCAATGCAGCGTGAGCGACGGCGCCGTCGACTGCGCCGGCAAATCCGTTAACCTCACCGATCTTTACAATGCCGCCAAGGCCGCCGGCGTCGATCTGTCCGCGCATGGCAAGGCCAACGGCATTCCGCGGTCGGTGGCCTTCAACGTGCAAGGCTTCCGCGTCGCGGTTAACACCGTGAGCGGCGTCGTTAAGATTTTGAAAAGCGTGCAGGCCGCCGATGCCGGCACGGTGATCAATCCAATGCAATGCCGCGCGCAGGTCGAAGGCGGCGTCGCCCAGGCGCTCGGCGCGGCGTTGTTCGAGGAAGTCGTGATCGACGACGACGGCCGCGTCACAAATCCGTCGTTCCGGCACTATCGCATTCCGGCTTTTGCCGACATTCCGCGCACCGAAGTGCTGTTCGCCGATACGACCGACGAACTCGGCCCTTACGGCGCGAAGTCGATGAGCGAAAGCCCTTACAACCCCGTCGCGGCGGCGCTTGCCAACGCCATCCGTGACGCCACCGGCGTGCGGTTTTATCGCCTGCCGCTCAAGCCCGACCGCATTCATGCCGGCCTCACACATTCCGGCTAACCACGTCCGGCCAAATGACTGGAAATGGGACACATTCGAGCGCCCAATAGGGTTGCAGACGGCCCGGAATTTGCATGGTTAATGGGCAATCGCTTCGGCCGTAACAGCGATAAAGTGACATCGAGCAATCAGTAACGGGTACCCTATGTCCATCCTCGCCGGCCTCCACCACGTCACGCGCTACAAATACGACAAGCCCATCGCGCTCGGGCCGCAGATCGTCCGCTTGCGTCCGGCGCCGCACAGCCGCACCAAAATCCCGAGCTATTCGCTGAAGGTGACGCCGGCCGAGCACTTCGTGAACTGGCAGCAGGACCCGCACGGCAACTGGCTCGCCCGTTTCGTCTTCCCGGAGAAGACCACCGAATTTTCGGTGGCTGTCGATTTCACCGCCGATCTCGAAGTCATCAACCCGTTCGATTTCTTCGTCGAGCCTTATGCCGACAAATGGCCGTTCGATTACGCCGACGAACTCAAGGACGACCTCGCGCCCTATCTCAAGCCGGAACCGGTCGAGCCGCTGCTGCAAGCGCTGGTCGATTCGATCCCGCGTGAGGCGCCCAACACGGTCGATTTCGTCGTCGATCTCAACCAGCGCCTCAACAAGGTCGTCAAATACATCGTGCGCATGGAGCCCGGCGTGCAGACCCCGGACGAGACATTGTCGTGCGGCCTCGGTTCGTGCCGCGACTCGGCCTGGCTGATGGTGCAGTTGCTGCGCCACATCGGGCTCGCCGCGCGCTTCGTCTCCGGTTATCTGATCCAGCTGCGCCCCGACATCAAATCGCTCGACGGACCGAGTGGCACCGACGTCGACTTCACCGACCTGCATGCCTGGACTGAAGTCTATCTGCCCGGCGCTGGCTGGATCGGTCTCGATCCGACTTCGGGCCTGCTGTGCGGCGAAGGCCATATCCCGGTTGCGGCCACGCCGCATTACCGTTCCGCGGCGCCGATCACGGGTCTGGTCGAGCCGGCCGAAGTCACTTTCGAATTCGAGATGAAAGTCGATCGCATCGCCGAGCAGCCGCGCGTCACCGCGCCGTTCTCGGATGAAGCCTGGATCGCGCTCGACACGCTCGGCAACAAAGTCGATGCCGACCTTATGTCGTGGGACGTGCGCCTCACCATGGGCGGCGAGCCGACCTTTGTCTCGATCGACGACTATCAATCCGCCGAATGGAACACCGCCGCGCTCGGCACTCAGAAGCTGATTCGCGCCGACGATCTCATTCAGCGCCTGCGCAAGCGGTTCGCGCCGGGCGCGCTTCTGCATTTCGGCCAGGGCAAATGGTACCCCGGGGAAGAGCTGCCGCGCTGGGCCTATTCGCTGTATTGGCGCCGCGACGGCCAGCCGATGTGGCAGAACCCCGACCTCATCGCCCGCGAATCGAAATCACCGCCGCCTTCCTCGCTCGACCTGCAGGCTTTCGCCGAAGGCGTCGCCGCGCATATCGGCTTGCGTAACGAGTTCGTCCAGCCGGTCTATGAAGACCCGGCCGAACGTCTGCTCAAGGAAAGCGCGCTGCCGGAAAATGTCGACCCTAGTAATCCGAAGCTCGACGATGTCGCCGAACGCAACCGCATCATGCGCACGTTCGAGAAGAAGCTGACCCATCCGGCCGGCTTCGTACTGCCGGTGCAGCACTGGACCGCGCAGGCCAACGCGGGCTGGCTGTCGGAAATCTGGCACACGCGGCGCGGCCGCCTGTTCCTCGTGCCCGGCGATTCACCGGCTGGCTTCCGCCTGCCGCTCAATCAGCTGCCTTACATTGCGCCGGCCGATTACCCGCATCTGGTGCCGGCCGATCCGTTCAGCGATCACCCGCCGCTGCAATCGGCGGCAACCGCCGCCGAGCCGAGCAAGGCGCCGCCGTTGCAGCCGGAAACGCTGGTCGCGCAGGCCGGCCCGCGGGCGCTGGCGCAGTTGCAGTCAGCTGGCATTCCGGTGCGCACCGCGCTCACCATGGAAATCCGCGACGGCAAACTGTGCGTCTTCATGCCTCCCGCCGAACGGCTTGAGGATTATCTGGAACTGTTGCACGCGGTCGAGGCGACCGCGGCCGGGCTCAATATCCCCGTTCATATCGAAGGCTATGCGCCGCCGCACGATCCGCGCATCAGCGTCATCAAGGTCACGCCCGATCCGGGCGTCATCGAAGTCAACGTGCATCCGGCCGCGAACTGGCGCGAAGCCGTCGATATCACGCGCGGCCTCTATGACGAAGCGCGGCTGGCGCGTCTCGGCACCGACAAGTTCATGATCGACGGTCGCCACACCGGCACCGGCGGCGGCAACCATGTCGTACTCGGCGGACAGTTCGCGTCGGACAGTCCGTTCCTGCGGCGGCCCGATCTGCTGAAGAGTCTTGTTCTGTACTGGCAGCGTCATCCGTCGCTGTCTTATCTGTTCTCGGGCCTGTTCATCGGCCCGACCAGCCAGGCGCCGCGCATCGACGAGGCGCGGCAGGATCTGCTCTACGAACTCGAAATCGCTATGTCGAACGTGCCGGCGCCGGGCAACGGCTATACGCCGCAGCCATGGCTGGTCGATCGGCTGTTCCGCAACATCCTGGTCGATGTCACCGGCAACACGCATCGCACCGAAATCTGCATCGACAAACTGTTCTCGCCGGATGGTCCGACCGGCCGACTCGGCCTCGTCGAATTCCGTTCGTTCGAGATGCCGCCCGATGCGCGCATGTCGCTGGCTCAACAGCTACTGTTGCGGGCGCTGGTCGCGTGGTTCTGGCGGGAGCCTCAGGACGGCAAGCTGTCACGCTGGGGCAGCGCGCTGCACGACCAGTTCATGCTCGAGCATTTCGTCTGGACCGATTTCCTCGACGTGCTCGATGACCTCAAGCGCGCCGGCTACGACTTCGACCCGATCTGGTTCGACGCGCAGCGCCAGTTCCGTTTCCCGCGCTATGGCGTGGTCGAACACGGTGGCGTCACGCTCGAGCTGCGCCACGCGCTCGAGCCGTGGCACGTCCTCGGCGAAGAAGCCGCCGGCGGCGGCACCTCGCGCTTCGTCGATTCCTCGGTCGAGCGTTTGCAGATCAAGGTCGAGGGCTTCAACGACGCCCGCCACACCGTCACCTGCAACGGCCGGCGGCTGCCGCTGCGCTCGACCGGCCGCGGCGGCGAATTCGTCGCCGGCGTCCGGTTCAAGGCGTGGAATTTGTCGGCGGCGCTGCACCCGAACCTGCCGGTCAACGCCCCGCTCACTTTCGACATCGTCGATTTGTGGAGTCGGCGCTCGCTCGGAGGCTGCGTCTATCACGTCGCACACCCAGGCGGCCGCAACTACGAGACATTTCCTGTGAACTCCTACGAGGCGGAAGCCCGCCGGCGGGCACGCTTCGAGGATATCGGCCATACTGGCGGCCGCTACGAGCCGCCGCCGGCAACGCCGTCGCTCGAATTCCCCTATACCCTCGACCTGAGGCGGCCGAACTGGCTCTAACCCGATAAGATGGCAGCGCCACGCGACAACGTCCTGATGCAAACGGAAGGCGGCTTCGACCAGCTCGTCGCCGGCTATCGGCCGCTACCGGGCATCGTCGACGAGATGATGGATATCGACGGCACGGTGCGTCCGCACTGGAAGCCGTTGCTTGCGCAGTTTGCCGCGCTCGGCCCCGACGAGATCAATCGGCGCTTCGCCGCGGCCGACCGCTACCTGCACGATTCCGGCGTTTTTTACCGTGTCTACGAGGACCCGGCCGGCGCCGAGCGGCCGTGGCCGCTCAGCCATATGCCGCTCCTCATCGACCCGACCGAATGGAAGGCGCTGGAAGCCGGCCTGATCCAGCGCGCCAGCCTGCTCGAGGCGGTGCTGGCCGATGCCTACGGCCCCGGCGAACTGACGCGCGAGGGCCGCCTGCCCGCCGCGCTGGTCGCCGGCAATCCGGAGTTCCTGCGGCCGCTGGTCGGCGTCGAACCGCCCGGCGGCTCGCATCTGCGGTTCTACGCCGTCGATGTCGGCCGCGGCCCCGATGGCCGCTGGTGGGTGCTGGGCGACCGCGCGCAGGCGCCGTCCGGCGCCGGCTACACGATCGAAAACCGTCTGGCGCTGTCGCGCGCCATGCCGGACGTCTACGCGAAGACGCGCGTCGAGCGCGTCGCGCCGTTCTTCCAGGCCTTTCAGGCCGAGCTGTTCGAATACAACCGTCAGGACGACGCGCGCGTCTGTCTGCTCACCCCCGGCCCGCTCAACGAAACCTATTTCGAGCACGCGTTCCTTGCGCGCTATCTCGGCCTGCTGCTGGTCGAAGGCGAGGACCTGATCGCGCGCGATGACGGCGTTTTCATCCGCACCATTTCCGGCCTGCGCCGCACCGAAGTGCTGCTGCGCCGTATCGACGCCGATTTCGCCGACCCGCTCGAACTCAATGCCGCATCGAGGCTGGGCGTCGCCGGCCTCGTGCAGGCGGTGCGCGACGGCAAGGTCGTCATCGCCAACGCGCTCGGCGCCGGCTTTGTCGAGGCGCGCGCGCTGCTTGCCTTCCTCCCCGCGCTGGCGCCGCATGTGCTCGGCGAAGAACTCAAGCTGCCGAATGTCGCCACCTGGTGGCTCGGCCGCAACGATGTGCGCGACGATATTCTCGAACGCCTCGACGAGGTCGTGATCGCGCCGGCCTTCGGCTCGCAGATGACTGATCTTCGCCTCGGCAGCGGCGTGCTGGGCGCCGAACTCAACGACGAGCAGCGCGCCATCCTGCTGCAGGCGCTCGAAGACCGTCCGATCGATTACATCGCGCAGGAGGCGGTAACCTTATCGACGACGCCGGTGTGGCGCGATGGCCGCCTGCAACCGCGTCCGTTCTCGCTCCGGCTTTATCTGGCGCGCATCGGCGATGAATGGCGCGTCATGCCGGGCGGCTTCGTGCGCATCGCCGAGAATGCCGACGCCCGCGCCGTGAGCCTGCAACGTGGCGACATGACAGCCGATGCCTGGGTGCTGACCGAGGGCCCGGTGTCGACCGTGACGCTGCTGCCGAAGCCGGAGCACGTGACGATCCAGCGCGCCACCGGCATGCTGCCGAGCCGCGCCGCCGACAACCTGTTCTGGGTCGGCCGCTATATCGAGCGCGCCGAAACCACCTTGCGGCTGACGCGCGCCATGCTCAACCGCGTCGCCGACGCGCAGGACGCGGCAGCGCCGCTTGTCTCCCTGATCTCCAGCCTGCTGCAAAGCTGGAGCGCGGCGTCGCTCGACCCGGCCTTCTCGCCGCCGACTTTGGTCGCCCGTTCGGTGCTGATGAATCCCGATTTCGCCGGCGCGATGCCGCGCCTGGTCCGCTCGGCGCGTAGCGCGGCATCGGTGATCCGCGAGCGCTTCTCGCCGGATGCCTGGCGGGCCATCGCCGATCTGGTCGCGCTGATCGCCACGCCGTTGCCCAACGGACAATCGGAAAGCGCCATGATCGACCGCGTCGATGCAGCGCTGCGCATCATCGCCTCTTTCTCCGGGCTGGCGCAGGAGAACATGACGCAGCTTGCCGGCTGGCGCTTTCTCGAACTTGGCCGCCGCATCGAACGCGCCGTTCAGACCTGCCGGTTCGTGCGCTGCTTCGCCGCCGAGGCGACGCCCGAAGGCGGCCTCGACGTATTGCTCGAGCTCGCCGACAGCCAGCTCACGTATCGCCAGCGTTATGTGATGATCGCAGCGCTGGCGCCTGTCATCGACCTCGTAATGCTCGATCCTAGCAATCCGCGCTCGGTCGCGTTCCAGCTCGACCGTATCGAGGCGCATCTCGCGGCGCTGCCGAAGCGCGAGGTCGCGGGCCGGCTGTCGCCGGTGCGGCAGATCGCGGTGGCGCTGGCGACGCGCCTGCGCACGGCGGACGCGGCCAGCATCGCCGCCGCCGAAATCGTCGAGATCGAGGACGATCTGATGAAGCTGTCGGAAACCATCGCCTCGACCTACCTGACGCATAACGAGCGCCTGCAGGCGGGATGGGACAAGGTGTCATGATCTACGACATCCGCCAGACCACGACCTGCACCTACGCCTCGCAAGTCGCGCATGCGCATCACGTGCTGCGGCTGACGCCGGTCAACCGCCCCGGCCAGCGCGTCCATATCGCCTCGCTGCAGATCGACCCGCCGCCGGTGAAATCGCGCGAGGGGCAGGACTTCTTCGGCAACAGGCTCACCTCGATCGCGCTGAACGAAGCGCATTCGACGCTGACCGTAAAAGTATCAGCGCGCATCGCGGTCGATCCCTTTGTCGCGCCGGATCCGGCATCGGCTCCGTCGTGGGAGAGCGTGCGCGACGAAGTCTTTGCCGCCACCGACATCGGGCCGCAATCGCCGGTGCATTTCCTGTTTGCCAGCCGCATGGTGTCGCTCGATCCGGAAATCCGCGACTATGCGCGGGAGAGCTTCACGCCGGGACGTTCCATCGTCGAAGCCGCGCGCGATCTCACCCATCGCATCAAGACCGACATGGTCTATGAGATCGGCGCCACCACCGTGACGACAACGGCGCCGATGTCATTCGCGCTTCGCCGCGGCGTCTGTCAGGACTTCGCGCACATCATGATTGCCGGTCTGCGCGGGCTCGGCCTGCCGGCCGCCTATGTCAGCGGCTATCTGCGGACGTCGCGCACGCCCGAGCAGGCGCAGTTGCAGGGCGCCGATGCCATGCATGCCTGGGTGCTGGTGTGGTGCGGCCACGATATCGGCTGGATCGGCTTCGATCCGACCAATGACATGATCGCGTCCGACGATCACGTCGTGCTGGCGATCGGCCGGGACTACTCCGATGTGGCACCGATGGACGGCGTCATTGTCGCCGCCGGCGGCCAGCGCATCACCGTGTCGGTCAGCGTGACGCCGGTGCAGCAATCCGCGACGCTGCTGCCGCAGAACGCGATCTAGCAAGGTTAGCCAAACAGCTTCGCCGGCGGACAACCCGCATATTCGGCGCCGCGACCCGGCCACGCTCTCGCGCGTCCGGGATCGCGGCCACCGGCCTTAATTGCGCACTTCGCGCTGGACGACGGCACCCACCTGAGCGGCGGTGCCCTCGGCGATGACGATGTAGCGCTGTTGCGACTTCGCGTTGCCCTGGACGATCTGGCGGATCGGCCCGGTGGCGTTCACGATCGCCGAGCCCGCCGGGTTCGTCATGAACGCGGACAGCAACTGCAGTTCGCCCTTGCCGTTCGGCTGGTTCGACACCGCCAGCACATAGGGCTTCTTCGGTTCGAGACCGGTGACGGAGGCTTGCAGGATCTGGATGAGCCCCTGGTCGAACAGCGAGAGGCTGGTCGGCGCATGGTCGCCATTCTTGCCGTCCTTGGTCAGGGTCAGGTGCGCGGTCTGTCCCGCGAGGCCCAGCGGCTGGACGTTCGTCGTGCCAGGACCCTCCGGCACCGCGCCGGGAACATAGGTGACCGCCTGCGGCGCCTGGCCGACCGGGATATTGGCGATGACCTTGTTCGTGAGCGTGTCGATGGCCGCCAACTCATCCGCGTTCTCGAGGCCGACATAGACGCGCGAACCGTCGCCCGACGGCCAGATGCCGTGCGGCAGCTTGCCGACGGGAATGGTCGCGACCTGCGAGAAGTCGTCGGTGCGGAACACCTTCACTTCGTTGAGGCCGCCGATGGTCACATAGGCGAAGCTTCCGTTGGCGTTGCGGGCGAAGTTGACGTGATTGGTGATCGGTCCGGTGTCCAGCGTCTTCAGGATATTGAAGGGCGGCTTGGCGTTGAACACCTGCGTCTTGCCGATATCCTTCAACGTGTACCAGACCTGCTCGCCGTCCGGGCTCGCCGCGATGTTCGGGCAGAACGGGCTCGCCTGCTGGACATGACCGACGATCTGATGATCGGCGACCGAGACCACCACCGTCTCCGGCACGAAAGATGAGCAGACATAGCCGTATTTGCCGTCCGGCGAGAAAATCTGCATGCCCGGGCCGTTCGGCACCTTGATGCGGGCCTTTTCCTCGAAGGTCGTTGCGTCCAGCACCGAGACGTAATCCTCACCGCGCACCGTCACCCAGACCTCTTTGCCGTCGGGCGTGAAGAAAGCCTCGTGCGGCGAACGGCCGACATAGGTCGTGTGCTTCACCGCATTGGTCGCGGTGTCGATGAAAGTGACCGAGTTCGAGCCGATCGAAACCACGGCAATCGTCTTTCGATCGGGCGAGAAGCCCATGCCGTGCACCAGCACCTGTCCGCGATAAAGCGGGCTGAAGTTCGCCGGCTGCGGATCGCCGAGGCGGATCACGCCGACGAGCTTGTTGGTCGCCGGATCGGTTACCGAGATGGTGTTGGAGAACTGTTCGGCGGCATAGACGCGATCGCGGCCGCTCACGGGAATGTCGTGGTCGGAAGCGGCAAACGGCGCCTGACCGGCAAAGGCCGGCATGGAGCAGCTCAGAGCGGCGCTGGCGAAGAGGCCGGCAAGGAAACGTCGATTCATGATTTCACTCGTCCTATTTCATCGGCATGTGCATGACCGAAGGATCATGCGGGGCGGGGGTCGACACTGAAGCTGTTGACGCGGCCGCTGGCTGCGTCGGAGCCGCGGCGGAAGGCGGCAACGGCTTTCCGATTGCGAGATTCATCGCCGTGATTTCCTGTTGCTGCTCGACGATGATTTCCTGCGCGATGCGGCGCAGCTGTTCGTTTTTTCCGTAGCGCAGATAGGCCACCGCCATATCGATCGCGCCCTGATGGTGCGGGATCATCATGGCCGTGAAATCGCCGTCGATATCGCCGGTCGGCTTGACGTCCATGCCGGCCATCATCTTGTCCATCGCGGCGCTGTTCTCCGACAGGAACGGCGCCTCGTTCGGAAACGACGCGGGCGCCTGCGCGGCATTCGCGTGCATGGCCGCGTCGTGCGCGAATACGGCGGCCGGTTCGGCCGCGCTGGCTATAGCGGCGAGTGCCGCCAGACTGGCGTACATGAAGTATCGCCGTTGCATCTTCACCTCCTTGCTACGTGCTGGATCTGCTGACGTCGGCTTCGGGAACGCGGCTGGTCTTTCAAGACGCCCCCGAAGCAGCCTCATTTGCGACAGTCATGGGACAGCCATGGACGCGACCGGATTCCCGGTTCGTCCTTGAATGATCGCGGTACTGAGGAGAGCTGCAGCGATGCACTCGGCCTGAACTGTCGGTTCGCCTGATCTACGTTAGGCGGCAAGGCCGGCGGCTTGAATTCTACACAAAGGTCGGCGGTTCATACGCATGTATGGCGGCGCAGCGGGGAATAAAGCTGCTTCCGCGGTGTAGGTGCGCCTGTGAAATTTCCAACAAGACACGGATCGCGGCGCGGCGGCAGGGCGGCGCCGGTTCCGACCGGAGTTGAAACGGAGGCCTTCGGCTAACGCACCGTGCCGCGCGCGTCGACAGGCCATATGGTTTCGACGCGCGCCCGCGGCGTGCCAAAATCGCGCACGCCGACGTACCAATCGTAAAGATTGACGGTCGGATCGCAGTGGCCTGGCACAAGAAGCAACTTCTCGCCCCAGGCCGGCCTTGCCGCGCCCGGCGCGACCGTCACGACGCCGTGTTCATCGGAAGGCCGATGATAATCGAGCCCCGGCCGCTGCCACACTGCCGGAAAGCCGCTGTCGTTGGATAACGCCTTGTGCCCGGCGTCGACAACGGCCTGTTCGTTCGATGTCGCGCTCATCACGGTCGCCAGCACGAAAAGCGCGTGTTCAAATTTCGGCCAGTTGCCGCCTTCGTCCGCGGTGTTCTTTGCGTAGTCGGCATCCATGAAGATATACGAGCCGGCCTGCAGCTCATTCCAGATGCCGGAGCCGCCCTCGAGCACAAATGTACCGGTGCCGGCGCCGCCGATCGTATCGCAGGCAAATCCCGCCGCCTTGAGATGCGCGAGCGTATCCACCACCGCCTTTTGCGCGGCTTCGACCGCCGCCTTCCGCTCGGCGGGCGTGCGCAGATGTTGCGCCGAGCCGTGATAGGCCTGCAGGCCGCCGAAACGCAGGTTGTCACGGCGCGCGATCTCGGCCGCGAATTTGGCCGCGGCCGGACCCGGCGTCACGCCGCAGCGGCGGCCGCCGACGTCGATCTCGACGAGAACCCTGATATGCGAGCCGGCCTTGCGCGCGGCCTCGTCGATGAGCGCGATCTGCTCGAACTGGTCGACGCAGACGCCGACGTTTATCTGGCGCGCCAGCGCGGCGAGCCGCGCGAGCTTGCGGGCGCCGACCACTTCGTTGCTGACAAGGATATCGCGCACGCCGCCGGCGGCGAGCGCCTCGGCCTCGGCCACCTTCTGGCAGCAGACGCCGACCGCGCCGAGCGCGACCTGCTTGGCCGCGATGATGGCGGACTTGTGCGTCTTGGCGTGCGGACGAATGCGGACGCCGAGCGTCTTCACCCGCTCCGCCATCAGCGCCATGTTGCGCTCCATGGCATCGAGGTCGATGACCAGCGCGGGGGTGTCGATGTCGGAAAACGGAGCGCCGATCTCGGCGGGAGGCAGCGACGTCATGATCGCGATATCCGGACTGGTGTGACCGCGGCGTGGTCAAGACTGGCGGTCCCGAGAGGAGTCGAACCTCCGACCTTCGGTTTAGGAAACCGCTGCTCTGCGTATCTAAGCTATTGAAATTACGCGAGCAGGTCTAGATTTTGCTCTCATTGTGCTCCACTTGCGCGACCCGGAGAGGATTCGAACCTCTGACCTATGGTTTAGGAAACCATCGCTCTATCCAACTGAGCTACCGGGCCTTGCGGCAAGCTGGCGCTGATTGCTCGCTTATCACGCCCGAAGTTGCTGGGTCGAGGGCGGCACCGAAAAAGCCACCTTCACCCGCCGCGATCCGCAGCGCGGGCATTTCAGGCGGCTCTCCAGCATAGTGAGCGGAAAGTCCCTGCCCCTCGTCCATATGAGGGTCTGGAGATCGAGCTCGCCCCCGTAGACGCACTCCCGCACGCGCTTCATGCCGTCGCGCGGGCCCCAGGCGCAGCGGACGGTCACGCGCCATGATGCGTCCATTGCCTCCCCTAAAGTCTCGACCGCCATATAGAACGGATAGAGAACACAGAGGGAGGGAGTCAAGCCGTCCACAGACCGTCCTTCCCATTTTCCGAATACAAAACGGGTAGCAAAATCAGATGGTTGAAAGGCGTGTTGACGTACGCTTTCTTTCAAAAGCCGAAAATCGCGCGAAGATTCTCAAACGTGATCAGTGCCTTATGACCATCGATCGTCCAATAATAGGGGCACACTTATGGACAAAGATAGAGGCGCGGTTCAAATAAGTGATGTCGGTCAGCGACTTAGACTATCAAAAATCGTACGCTATTCTGGCGTATCCTTGCCAAGCCTGCGCGAATAGCCCCCCATACCCCCTGCCGACCACGAACTGATTCTCAATGGAGGATTCTGTCGTGGCTAGCCTTCCCAGCGAACTCGTCCTCGGTCTGCCCACCATCACGCTGAGCGCAAAGGGCGCTCCCGCGTTGTGGCTGGTCATTCCAATATCGGCAGTTCTAATAGCGATTGCATGGCGTATCCTCGTCTCAAAGCAAAAGTGACGGAGCCTTGTCGTGGCGAAAAGCCTGCGACATCTTACCAAAATTCGCCTAACCCCGTCGCAATCCGCGAAGGTAGTCGAGCGTTTCCGGCGAATGGATGATCGCACGTGCGCCATCGTAATGGGGGCAATGCTCGATCACTCACTAGAGCGCCTGCTGCTTCTACATATGAAGCCGCTATCGAACGATCAGCGCGATCACCTGTTCTTCGGCTTCGGACCGCTTGGGTCTTTCTCCGCGAAAATAAGAATTGCGACGGCCTTCGGCATCATTGGTGAGAAAACAGCAAGTGACTTGGAAGCATTGAATAACATACGCAACGTGTTCGGGCATGCCGCCCAAGGAGTGACCTTTCGAAACAAGGCAATCCGAGACAGGCTAGGTCACATGCATGTCGAAGCCGTTGTTAGCATGTTTTTCCGTGCCTTCAAGAACCGCTCAAACCGGACGCTTGGTAGTGCCCGCGGTCGCTATTTCCTCTCGGCTTGGGCATACGTTAAAGCGATGGACGAGGTGAAAAAGAAGCCAGGGCCGGCACGACTCCAACTCGCGGTCCCCGCCCTCGACGCGGTCATGTGACGCGCACTATAACATTGTGCGACCTTAGGGTGCTTCATCCGAGCAACTCCTCGGGAGTCCCGCTGACGGAGTTTGCTTCACCGACCATTGTGTTTCTAACGCCAAGATTGCGGACGTTCTACATTTCGGACAGCTCACGTCGAGCCCTGGTTTCGCATTGCTTTCCACAATCTCACGTTCGATGCCGCATCCGTCGCAGTGCCAGTTGTAATGGACTGGTTCGAAGAAATAGTCATCACCATTTCGCGTAATAAGAAAGGCTTGCCCGCAACCGCCGCACTCGATTTGGTGCACCGTGTTGAGGTACGATGTGGCCCGCTTGATCGGGGTCTCGCACTCGGTGCATGAAACAGTGACTGAAATGGATAGATGCGCGTTCCATATTTTCGCAGCGAGGACGTAGCCAAGCTCGTCCCGAATCTGTTCTGCACGCTGGCGCATGCGTGCGTAGTCAAGGGACTGCCCCGCCTGCACTTGTCGTATCGTCGGAACGTGCAAAGCATTCCCGAGCTGGTGAAACATTTTGGCCAGTCGCGGCGCCTTTATGCGGCGGTCTTCGCCCAACTCTTTCCAGGGGCCTGCCGGCTCACTCCCCGTAGCCTCCTTCTGAAAGGAAATCCTGGCATTGGTGTCTGCACGGGGGTCTACCTGTAGCAATTCCTTCATCACCTTGTCGGGCTGCCACGTTTCGAAAGCCGAGAGTGGCACCTCATGCAGGTAAGCCGTAAGGAGGTCGTAGGCGAGCGCCTCTACGCACCGCCGAAGTTCAAGACAGGCGTACACGAGATTATCATCGTCATTGGCAGCCAGGAGTTCTGCGGCTTTAGCCAGCCGCGTTTTCGCCAAGTGCCGATATTCGTGAGCCATTTTCTGCTCCAGAATCTTTGGGGTTGCGAACTATACATCGTGCGACGTGCCAGAGCGACAACAAGCGCGCGCCTACCGGCCACGTGTGGGCATATGGAAAAGCGCGGCGTATCTTGCGCTCGCCCGTCCTTCGCCGCGTGCTCTGCAATCCGAGTAACATCCACTTCGCGCCGCTCTCGAACCCGAAAGCGAAGATAGCCGCGCGTATCAATCGGGAAGAGCTCGGAGACTTCGACGCGCTTGCTCTTGGTTTCTTCTTAATGGCGCATTTCAAGGGTCAGCTCGTCGTGCCTGACTTTGGCTTCTACGGCCGGGACTGCCATGCGCGCCTGATACGCGAGAAGCGGCTTATCGCGGGGGTGCGGCACCTAGAGGAGCTGTCGGACAAGCTGCGCCGAGAGGCCCTCTCAATCCCGGACAAGCGCACAGCCGGCGCGCTCTTCGAGGATGCAAAGCTGCTCGCGCTCCATGCGAGCCTCACGCCAGGAACGAACGAGCACGGCGATTTTGTAGCCAAGGCCATGGCGTAGGGCCTTGCGGGAGCTCGAGTACCTCTCTAGCCTGTCGTGGCACATCAAATCCTGGGGGATACAATGAAATTGATCGTCACGGGATGCGCGTTCTTATTGCTCTCCTTTGTCGTGCCGTCGGCAAACGCGACGACGTGCCAAGACCTTGTTCAGAACTGCGTCGTGAAGGGCGGTAGCAAGCAGACGTGCGGCAAGAACATCAACCACTGCCTCAAGACCTGCACGATGGTCGGCGCCTACAGCGGCAAGAGCTTCCAGGCCAATGAAGGCTGCGGCAGCAATCGAAAGAAGTAGCGACGCGAGGACTATCGGACAGACATAAAAGACGGCCCTGCTGTCCTTTAGACCCAAACGAAATGCGGCGCGGCTTGTCCGCGCCTTGCGGTGCCGAGACGTACGCGCTGCGAAGGCAAGCCCGAGGAAACGAGGGTGCAGGCGCGACGCAGCGCGTACGTCTCGTCCTCTTCAAGGGAGCACTAGGCTCCCGATAATCGACGGGCCCTACCCGCCCATCGCTCGCCGTCTTCTGCGACCACATCCCGCAGGATGCGGATGCGCTCACGGACTGTCCGATACGTCGTCGCGCTCGTGACGAACCGCAGATCGTCCAATATGCGCGATGCGACCTGCGCGCGGTCGCTCTCGTCCGCCAGGTCGGTACCGCGCAGGTACGCGCTCTCCAGCGTGAGACGCACACACTCCAGCTTGTCCAGCTCGGTCATATGTTGAGGTAGCTAGCTGCTAATGCCTCGGCCGGGGCAGGCGGCGGGGGCCACGGGTCAAGGCAAGTGCCTGTGGTCTAGCGCGGAGCGCTGTCCACGGGCCGCAGCCTTGATGCGGGGGTGCGCCTGCCATCATGAGGAGATGCGCTCGCGGCCCCGGATCACAAACCATGTCTTGCGGTTTTTGCCGACGCGGATAGCGAACGCAGGCGTCGTGCTGTCAAAGTACGTGCCGGGCTGTGAGAGCCGCGACACGACAATATCCGTGAAGTGTATATGCGGCATCTTTTTGCTCCGATTTTGCTCACGAACCTCGTGAGTAAGGGTGCAATTCCGTGAGGAATTATACACCGGCAAAATCGTGAGACGCCTTATCCCTCAAAGGCTTATGAGGAGGGATGAGAAGCGATGAGCAAGTAAAAATGCGGGCAAATTCGAATTAGGAAACCGCTGCTCTATCCTGCTGAGCTACGGGACCGTTCGGGCCGCGATGTAGCACAGGTCGTGAGGCGGCGCACCCTGCCTGTGAGGCGCCGCAGGCCGGACGGCGCGCGCCGGCCAAGGCGCCGATCACGCCACAGTGACCGACACCCCGACACCCTTTTGCGCCTGCCGAACGAATTCAGCCGCAATGAAGGCCGAACCACTGTTCAGCCGCGAACGCAGGGTATGAACACGGAAAGTCCCGCAAACTTGCCAATGAGCCGCAGGGCGTTGCTGACCGGGGTTGCCGCGACAATGGCCAGCACCTTGGCCCCGGCTGCGACAAGCGCCGCAACCAATCTCGAGAATGAAGCCGAGCCTCCTGCATTTATTTCGGGGCGCTTTCAGCTGACGCTTCTGCGGCCGAAACAGAACGTGCCGTCGCTGCACCTCTTCGGAATTGACGGCCGAACCATCGATCTCGCCACACTTCGCGGCAAACCGATTCTCTTGAATTTCTGGGCGACCTGGTGTCCTGCCTGCCGCACTGAGTTGCCGATGCTGGATCGTTTGCTTCAGCACGAGCGGGGCAACGGCCTTCGCATCCTTGCCGTATCGGAAGATCGGGCCGACCGTCAGGTCGTCGAACGCTTTGTCAGCGAGATCGGCATCAAGAATGTACCTGTCTATCTCGATCCCAACGGCTACGCGGCCTACAGCAATCCCGAGAATCCGCGGCATGCTCCGTTCGCGCTCTACGGCATGCCGGTGACCTACGCGATTGCCGCATCCGGATGGATCGTCGGTTATATTGCCGGCGCGGCCGATTGGACCGCGCCTGACGGGCAGCGGTTCATATCGTTTCTTTACGGAGCATGATGGGACGGCCGTTTTCATGCTTGAGGCCAACCGAAAGGCCGAATATTCGACGACGCCCTCGCCTCGGCGGTTGTGCTAGGGTGCCGCGCCACAAAGCGAGCGACCTCAGGCAGGACGGATGACGACACAAATCCCGGTTTTCGACGGCCACAACGACGTTCTGCTGCGGCTTTATCGATCCACCTCACAGGACCCGGTCGCCGATTTCCTCAATGGCGAGGAGGCCGGCCACATCGATCTGAAAAAGGCGCAGGCCGGTTCGCTCAAAGGCGGCCTGTTCGCGCTGTACTCGCCATCGAACGCCCGGCCACGCGGCGCCGAGAACCAAACGACGGGCAGCCAGGTTTCACTGCCGCCGCCGCTGACCATGGAGCAGGCGCGCGAGTCCGTGATCGGCGAACTGGCCGTTCTGGTGAAGATCGAGCGCGCGTCGAACGGCGCCGTCGCCATCTGCCGCACCGTCGCCGAGATCAAATCGGCCATGGCGCGCGGCGCGCTGGCGGTGGTGCTGCACATCGAAGGCGCCGACGCCATCGACGAGAAACTCGATTTCCTCGATGTGCTGTATGCCGCGGGCTTGCGATCGCTCGGACCGGTGTGGAGCCGCACCAACATCTTCGGCCATGGCGTGCCGTTCCGCTTTCCCGCAAGCCCGGATATCGGCGATGGCCTGACCGCGGCCGGAGAAAACCTCGTTCGCGCCTGCAATGAATTGAAGATCCTAATCGACCTGTCGCACATCACCGAAAAGGGCTTCTGGGATGTCGCGCGTCTGTCGAAAGCGCCGCTGGTTGCGACTCACTCGAATGTCCACGCGCTGTGTCCGTCACCGCGAAATCTGACCGACCGGCAGCTGGCCGCCATCCGCGACACCGGCGGCCTGGTGGGGCTGAATTTCGCCACCGGCTTCCTGCGCGCCGATGGCAATATGCGGGCGGACACCGGCATCGACATCATGGTCCAGCACCTCGACTATCTCATCGACAGGCTGGGCGAAGACCATGTCGGCCTCGGTTCGGACTTCGACGGCGCGACGGTGCCGGAAAAAATCGGCTCGGCCGCGGGTCTGCCGGTGCTGTTCGACGCTTTGCGGGCGAAAGGTTATTCCGAAACGCTTTTGACCAAACTGGGCGCCGGCAACTGGCTCGGTCTGTTGGAGCGGACGATCGGCTGATGCGCCTCCTGCTGGGCCTTCTCGTCGCCGGCCTCGCGGCTCACCAAGCCGACGCCGCGGAGTCGCCATGCGCGGGCACGCCGGCCGGGACCGGCGTCGCCGCCGCCGTGCAAGACGGCCGCACGCTGACGCTTGTCGATGGCCGCGAGGTCCGCCTCGCCGGCATCGAGGCGCCCGCGAATAATGCGGCCTTGCAGGCGCTGGTTTCCGGACAGACGCTGCGGCTGGAGCGCGTCGCGGACGACCGCTACGGCCGGCTGGTCGCCTATGTCTACAGCGCGGCGGAGACGCAGCCGGTCCAGTTTGCGTTACTGGAGGCCGGCCAGGCCCGGGTCGCGGCCCGTTCCACGGGCAAGACCTGCACCGATGCCCTGCTCGCCGCCGAGCGCGCGGCCCGGACCGCCGGGCGCGGCCGCTGGTCCGACCCCAATTTCGCCCCTTTAAGTTCCGAAAATTTAACCATGTTGGCGGCCGCCAGGGGCCATTTTGCCCTGGTCGAGGGGCAAGTCTTGTCGGTGCGTGAGAGCGGAGCCACAATCTATGTGAATTTCGGACGGCGCTGGACGCGCGATTTCGCAGCGACTATCCCAAAGCGCGAAAGCCGCGCCTTCGCCTCGGCCGGCGTCGACCTCAAGGCGCTGCAGGGCCGCCGCGTCAGGGTGCGCGGCATTCTCGAGCAGCGGCGCGGCCCGATCATCGACGTGACGTCGGCATCGCAAATCGAACTGATTGACTGAGCACTTGATCCATTGAGCACATGCGTAACTCGGCAGGCCAGATGAACGAGCGGACGGCGAAGGGGCGGGGCGCGTGGTTGGCCGCGCTGTTGCTGGCGCTCGCCGGCTGCACGCAGGTGCCCGACGCGCAGCGCCAGGTGTCGCTGCCGATCCCGCAAACGATCGACCGCGACCAAACGGCGCCGGCCGCGTTGCGCGAGAACGCGCGCATCCTCTCCTCCTATGGCGGCGTCTACGACAACGCGCTGCTCCAGGCCGAAGTCGAGAAAATGGTGGCGCGGCTGGTCGCGGCGTCCGAACGGCCGGACCTGAAATATCAGGTCACGCTGCTCAACTCGCCGGCGATCAATGCCTTCGCACTGCCGAACGGGCATCTTTATATTTCGCGCGGCCTGATCGCGCTGGCGGCCGACAAGGCCGAGCTCGCCTCGGTGCTGGCGCATGAGATGGGCCACGTCATCGCGCGCCACGCCGCGATCCGCGAGGAACAGGCGCGGCAGACGGCGCTCATCAGCCATGTGGTGAGCGAGGTTCTGAGCGATCCGAACATGGGCGCGCTGGCGCTCGCCAAATCGCGGCTGACGCTCGCCAGCTTCTCGCGCGCGCAGGAATTCGAAGCCGACGGCATCGGCGTCGGCATTTCCTCGCGCGCCGGCTATGACAGTTTCGGCGCGGCGCGTTTCCTCACGGCGATGCAGCGCAATGCCGATCTCAAGAGCCCGCCAAGCGCGCGCAATACCGAGCCGCAGGCCGACTTCCTATCCAGCCATCCGGCGACGCCGGAGCGCGTGAAGAATGCGCTCGCCAATGCGCGCCAGTTCAGCGGCCCGGGCAATGGCGAGCGCGACCGCGATCAATATCTCGCCGACATCGAAGGCATGGTCTATGGCGAGGACCCGAGCGAAGGGTTCGCCCGCGGCCGGCGCTTCGTGCATCCCAAGCTCGGTTTCACCTTCGTCGCGCCGGCGAATTTCTCGCTCGATAACACGTCGCAGGCGGTGCTCGGCCTCAAGGACGGCGGCGACGAGGCGATGCGGCTCGACGTCGTCAGCGTTCCGGCCGAACAGAGCCTCAGCGAATATCTGAAATCCGGCTGGATCGACAATGTCGATCAGACAAGCGCCGAAGACTTCTCGATCAACGGCTTTCCGGCCGCGTCCGCATCCGCCAAGGGCGACCGCTGGTCGTTCCGGCTGTTCGCCGTGCGGTTCGGCAGCGATGTCTATCGCTTCATCTTCGCCGCGCGCAGCCTGACCCCGGTGAACGACCGCGCCTTCCGCGAATCGGTGATGACGTTCCGCCGCATGAGCCTGAAGGAAAGCGCGGCGGTCAAACCGCTGCATATTCGCGTCGTCACCGTGAAGGCGGGCGACACCATCGACGCGCTGGCGCAGCGCATGGCGTCCGACCACAAGCTCACCCGCTTTCTCCTGCTCAACGGTTTCCAGCCGCGCGACAAGCTCAAGCCGGGCGAGAAGGTGAAAGTCGTGATGGAATAAAAAATGGCCGGGGCATAGCCCGGCCATTTTTCAATGTCCGCACACGCGATGACGCGCGCGCTCAGCCTTCGCCGGCCTCGCGGTTTTGCACGAAATAGCTCGGGACGTCCGGGCCCCACAGGTAGAACGAGTCCTCCGGCTTGTGATCGGCCGACGGCCAGCGATCTTCCTTCGGGATGTAGTCGATGTCGCACGAATATTCGGAGAAACTGCCCCACGGATCCATGATGTAGTGGAAGTAGTTCGAGCCGAGCACGTGACGCCCCAGGCCCCAGCCTTTCTGGTAACCCTTGTCGTGCATCCGTGCCGCGCCGAGGCCGATGTCGTTGAGGCTCGACACATCCCACGAGCAATGGTGAAAACCCGGCGCCGACGACTTCACCAGCGCCAGAAGGTGATGATCGCTGCCGTGGATGCCGTGCATGAAGGCGACGAGATCGGAGGCGCGGTCCGACAGGCGCAGGCCCAGTGTGCGCTCGTAGAACTCGATCGACTTCAAGACATCGGAGGTGAAGATCAGCACATGCGACAGCCGGCGCGGCCGCACCAGCGGCGCGGCGGCGCGCGTCGTCGCCGCGGCCTGGCCGGGACCGACGGTGACCCATTCGCTGATGGCTTTCTGGTCGGGCGACACCTTGGGCGCCACTTTCACTTCCATCAGGACGTTTTCGTGGTTGCGAAACCAGAAGCCGTTGCTTTCGAAGCCCGGCGGCGCGTCGATGAGCTTGATGCCCTGCCCCTCGATACGCTTTTTCAGGCGATCGATGTCCTCGGCGTAACAGCCGAACGACAAATGATGCAGCGCCTTGGTCTTGCCCTCGATCACCGAACCCCAGCTGTGCTCATGACCGAAGGTCTTGAGCTGCAAGGAATTACCCTTGCGCACCATGTTGAGGCCGAAATTCGTATAGAAGTCGTCCGCCTCGTTCATATCCGGAACGGCGAGGACGAACTGGTCGAGCGAATGAATGCCGAACTCGTCAGAGCTGGCGGTCGGCGCAACATAGCCGCCGATTGCAGTCATTGGTGGCTCCCTAGACAATTGAAGATTGGTTGGCGTGCATCATACCTGCGCCCCAACCCGGAGCAAACTGTTCCTTGGGGGCGCCGCGCCGCGTCCGCCCACCGCGCGCCAAAAAGTGGCGAAATCCTGCCCATCGCGGCCGCGGCAACCCGTCCGTGGAACGCAGCGCCACCCTTTTTACTTATCGGACATGGATATGTCCGGACGCGATGGTTTGGGTCTGTCGGTGGCGATCTATATGGCCGCCATCACGGCCACGCTCGCCGTTATCGCCGTGCCCGTCTATTTAGCAGCCGCCCCCCGTGTTTACGAAAATCCGCCGATACCGCCGCTCGATCCGCTTCTCAACGGCCCGATCGTCGGCGGACGCGTCTCGACGCCGATGGCGCTGGCGCGGCTCAAGCGCGAGGTGATCGTCGATCCCGCGGAGGTTGCGGCGCTCGACGCCAGGAGCGGCGCCAGGAGCAAAGACGCCGGACCGAAACGCCGGCTCACCGCGCAACACACGGTCCACCTCGAACGCGGAACGCCGGTCGCAGCCTTGCCGCCGCAACGGGAGCGGCCGTCATCGTTCTTCTTCGGTCTGTTCGGTGGCTGAGCCGTTGCGCAGGCGATTAGGAATCGACGCGCACTTCCACCGACAAGCCGGCGAACGCATTCGTCGCCCCGGTAAAGCTGCCCGAGACGGGCACGGCCTGCCGAATATCGCGAACCACCGCGACCGGGATCAGATTAAAGCCGCCGACGCTGCGGTTTGTCGGATCGAAATTGATCCAGCCGGCGCCCGGCACATAGACTTCCGCCCACGCATGGGTCGATCCCGGGCCGCTCGTGCCGCGGAGATTCTGGTCGGGATTATAGAGATAGCCGGAAACGATGCGGGCGCCGAAGCCGAGGCTGCGCGTGGCTTCGGCAAAAAGCACGGCGAAATCCCGGCACGAGCCCCATCCGCGGTCGAGCGTCTGGAGCGGGGTTTGGGTGCCTTCGACGTCGCGGCTTTGATAACGGATGGCGTCGCCAATCCCCGCGCTGATGTCCTTCAATAACGCCAGCGTATCCGTCGGGTTGCCGCGAACAAATTTCTGCGCCCAGCTTCGGAGTCGGCCTCGATCGTCCGGGGCCGGCACCGCCAGCGCGCCGAGATCCAGCCATTCATCGTTCGAGTAGCGGAACGGATAGGACATGGCCGAGACCGCAATATCGAAGACCGGCCACGCGACGGCTTCGAGCACCAGTTCGGCGACGCTGTCGATGACGAGCCGGTCCGTCTTGGCATGAAACGTGGCGGTCGCAACGGCGTTGCCGAAGACGTCGTGCGCCCATGCCAGCGTCGCATCCGGCGTCACCGTCACGCGGCTGGACATCAGGCGCAAATCTCGGCTTTCGCGTGGACGGAGCATCAAGCGATGAACGCCGAGCGAAACCAGTCCGTTAAATCGGTAAGTCGTCTTGTGATGGATATTGAGCTTGATCAATCGAAGCACTCATCGTTGGAGCTCCGCGCTCTTAACGCGTCTGCGCAAGCAGCGCGGCCGCCGGAACGGCAAGCTCGTACACAACGCCCTCCGGCTCGTAGTCCAACCGCGCATCGCCATGAAGCTGGCTGGCGAGTTGACCGATAAGACGCGTGCCGAAGCTGTGCCGCACCGGTGGCCGCACCGGCGGACCGCCGGTTTCCCGCCAGGTCAGCCGGAATCGCTTCGATTCTTCGTCGGTTTTCAGCGATATGAAAATGCGGCCCTTGGCGACCGACAACGCACCGTATTTGGTTGCGTTGGTGCAGAGCTCATTCAGGGACATGGTCATCGCCAGCACCGCGGATGCATCGATTTCGGCCGTCGTGTCTTGAATCGAAAATCTCGAACCCGCCTCGTCATTGAAGGGCTCGACCGCGGTGCGGATGACATCGGCGAGCTTGGCGCGCGCCCAATTCGCCTGCATCAACAGATCCTGCGCGCGCCCCAGCGCCATCAACCGGTTTTCGACGGCGAGGCGACCCTGCTCGAGCGACTCGGAATTGCGAAGGCTTTGCGAGACGATGGCGGTGACGACCGCAAGCGTATTCTTGACACGGTGATGGAGCTCTTCGAGCAACAAGCGCTGCAAACGCCGGGCTGCCTCGCTCTCGGTGGCCTCGATGCCAGCCTGCTCAAGCAATCGAGCGGCGTCGACTCCGGCTTGCGTCAAAAGACCCCGGAGATCGCTGATCGTCGCCTGCAGCGATATTTCTTTGACGCTATCAGCCAAATGCCGCGACCTCGGAGGAGCCGGTTGGGGCTCTTGTTCGGCCCTTCCTTATACGGGGAAGACGACGCGACGGTAAGCTTTTCTTGTTTTTGGTATCATTAAGGCAGCCAGAAACCTTTAAGTATCATCGCGGTCTTGCGTAAAGCGACCGGGTTTTGAGGTGTTCCCTCACATCGGCGACCATCGGCCCAACGACACGCACCGCTTCGATGAGAGTGGCGGCGGGCAAGCCGATTTCCCGCACCCAGTGGCGCATTTCAGCCGCAGCGCTGATGTCGATCCGGTCCTTGCTCGCAGGGCCGAGCAGGCGGCCATCGCGACCGGCAATCACTGCATCACCGCCGGAACGACCGCAAAAACGACGACGGCGGCCGGCATCACGGATGGCGGAACGAGCCAGGCTGACATTTGTGCCTCGATGCTGAAGGCGCGGAATTGCGGGTTTTGCGGGAACAATTTTTTGAAGAAACAATTTGCCCAGCCCGTCAGGCTGTCGGCAGCTATTTACTACCCTACCAAGTGGCGCTCCGTTTCGTGGAAACAACCGTGACCGCTGTTTATTTTTTGAAGCAGCTATTGTTGCTTGTGTGGTAGCGGCGCTGGTTATGCTCCTTTTGTTGTTAAAGTCATTTCACGGAAGGAAAAATAATATGACCAATTCCGACAATAAGCCGTCAAACGATCAGAAGCCGACCGTTACGTCTGCTCCGGCCAACCCGCAGCAGACCCAGAACCAGCCGAAGCCCGCCGAGACCAAGCCGGGCGAGCAGCACAAGTAGTCTGCTCCATCAGTTCGCATGTCGGAGGCCGCCGCTTTGGCGGCCTCTTTCGTATCAGATCATCATTCACGCCTGATCGGCACGCCGGTAATGCCGATCACGGCCGGCCATTGCCGGACAGCGCGCGCATCGCACCACGAACGGCAACACGGAATGCCTCGTCGTAATTGATGCCGCTGGCCGACCAGGCAACGTCACGGCCTTGCACGTCGATATGCCACCTCGCGATCCAGCCGCCGGCTTTGTCGCTGAAAGTCAGGTCGCCGATCAGCGGCACGTCGCCGCCGGCCACTTTGGCAATCGGCAGCGCCTTGGCGCGCAGCGTCTTCGTGCCGGCGTCGACGGTGATGCCATTGGCGCGCAACATTTCGGTCGCCGGCAACACGACCACCATGCCGTAGCGTTGCGCGGCATTGCCGAGCGCCTCTCGCATGTCGGGATCGAAGTCGCCGTCGGCGGCCAGCACGCCGCTCGTCTTGCGCCCATGCACCGTGAGCAGCATCGCCAATTTCGGACGCGCACCTTTCCAGGTCTTGCGCCCGAGCGACGCCAGCACATTGTCGATCTTGCCCGGATTGAAGTGACAGGTGAGATAATGCGGCCGGTCGTAGCTGCCCTGCTCGTCGTGGAGCGGCCGGCCGAACAGACGATCGAAGTACGAAAACGTGTCGATGTAACCGCCGGCTTTGGCGGCGAGCGCGGGGACGCGCCGGTCGGCGAGGACCGTGGCATCGCCTGACGCCTTCACCAGCACATCCTCGAAGCACAGACGGAACCCAAGCGGCCTGTTGCGCTCGTCGCTGCCCGTCACGACCGACAGGGTGGTGTAGATCTGATCGGGCGGAATAACCGGTGGCGGCTTTGTTTCCGCGGCATTAGCGGCGGCGGCGGCCGCCGCAATTAGAAAGACAACGAAAAGGCCCAGCCTGACCATGTGATCAAACACCCTTGCGTACCCGCCCCTGAGGCAAGGTTCGCGCGGCGCCGGTCGAGGGTCAACAGAATGCGTCAACGAAAAAGCCCGGCATTTCTGCCGGGCTCTTGATCCGATTTTGGAAGTCGCTTCGCCTTGAGGGTCGTGAGGCACGCCGCCTCAATCCTCATTCTTTCAGGCGGCTTCTTCCTCGGCGGCGTCGTCCGCGCTGGCTTCGTCAGCGGGCTTGGGACCACGACGCGGGCCCTTGGCGAGGGCCGCTTCGATTTCCTTGACCGCTTCGGTCTCGGTCACCTTCTGCACCGCCGCGATTTCGCGCGACAGGCGGTCGAGCGCCGCTTCGTAAAGCTGGCGTTCGGAATAGGACTGCTCCGGCTGCGTGTCCGAGCGGAACAGATCGCGGACCACCTCGGCGATGGCGACGATGTCGCCCGAGTTGATCTTGGCTTCGTATTCCTGCGCGCGGCGCGACCACATGGTGCGCTTGACGCGGGCCCGGCCCTTGAGCGTCTCGAGCGCCTTCTTGACCAGCGGCGGCTCGGCCAGCTTGCGCATGCCGACCGACACGATCTTGGCGGTCGGAACCCGCAACGTCATCTTGTCCTTGATGAAGTTGATGACGAACAGTTCCAGCTTGGCGCCGGCGATTTCCTGCTCCTCGATCGCCAGAATCTGGCCCACGCCGTGGGCCGGATAGACGATGAATTCGTTGGTTTTGAAGCCTTGGCGCTGGGTGGTCTTCTTATTGGGGGCAGTCGGCATTCCGGGCATTGCTCCTTCGCCGGCGACCTTGCGGCTGCCGGAAACTTTGGCTGCGGGTGCCGCGGCGCGGGTCGAAGCCCGGGCGGCATGCGAGGTCCGCCGGGTTTCGGCGGGCTTTTTCGGCTTCCGGCTCATGCCGGTTGCACCTTTCTTTGACTTTTGACGCGATTTACCTGCCACAGCTCACGCGTGGATCGCACGCCCTCTATGAGACCTTGGGAGAACCCGCGAAAAATAAAGCTCCCGTTTTGTGGGAGCAGATCCGTGTGCGGTGTTTTTCATGTTCATTCGGGATATTCGTCCTATATAGCACATTTTTGGCCAAAATCAAAGCTTTAAGACGTTACAAATCTGCAATCCAGTCGCCGCAACCGCGCAAAATCGGCGTTTCGGTTAATGCCGGCGACGGTTATCCCGGAATAATTGACAGCCCCCGGTCAGGGTTCCCTAAGGCGTAACCGCCCGTGAACGGAACCCGATCCGGCCGTCAGTCGCCTTCGCCCGGAGCCGGCGAGAACTTCTCGAGCTTGCCCGCCACCCCGTCCCAATCCTTGGCGTCGGCCGGCGCGTCGCGCTTGATGGTAATGTTCGGCCAGCTCCTGGAATACTCGTTATTGAGCTTGAGCCACTCTTCCAGGCCCGGCTCGGTATCCGGCTTGATCGCCTCGGCCGGGCATTCCGGCTCGCATACGCCGCAGTCGATGCATTCGTCCGGATGGATGACGAGCATGTTGTCGCCCTCGTAGAAGCAGTCCACCGGACAGACTTCGACGCAGTCCATGTACTTGCATTTGATGCAGTTTTCGGTGACGACGTAGGTCATTCCAAGCTCCGGGGCATTGGCTGGACGCTGGCCTATCGCAATGCGCCAAGGCTCGCAAGATGGCGCGCCGGCGCGGCATTGATTGCAGGAATGCCTGCCATACCGGCTTGCGGTGCCAATGGCGGTACCGCCTTATTTGTAACGTGCCGGGCCGTCGCGATGGACGGCATCGCGCTCCGTCATGTCGCGATAGAGCCGCCGGCCTTGAGCCGCGTCGCCGCGTTTCTCCGAAAAACCGGCGACCTCCATCAGCCGCACCGAGCGGTCGAGCGCCAGCGTCACGACGTCGCCGGCTCGCAACGGGTGCGCCGGCGCGGTGACGCGCTGGCCGTTCACCCGGACATGACCGGAGGTCATGAGTCGGGCCGCGTCGCTGCGCGTGCGCACCACCCGCGCATGCCAAAGCCATTTGTCGATGCGCTGGCGATCCGCCGCTCCGTCCTTGCCGGCAGCGGAAGCGATCAAGAATCCTTGCCCTCGAGCTGTTGCTTGAGCGCGGCGAGCTTGGCGAAGGGCGAGTTCGGATCCGGCGCCTTGTCGCGGCCGCCGCCACCGCCACTAGGCCGCGCAAAATATTTGTCGCGGTCGGCGCGATCGACCTGGTCGCGCTCACGCCGGCGCGGTGGCCGCGATTGCTGGCCATCGCCTTTGCCGGCGTTGTCGCGCTTTTCAAACGGCTTGTTGAAGCCTTTGGCAAACCCTTGGGCCTGTCGCTCCATGCGCTGGCGGCGTTCCTGGCGGTCGCGGTCCTGCCGGTCGTGACGCGGCGCCTGATCGCCGCCCTTGTCCTGATGCGGTGCGCTGTCGGCCTGGGCCGCAGCGGCGCCATCGGCGGAAACCGCCGGGGCCTCGCCGGCCGGGGCCGCGCCTTGTTGCGGACGCTGGCCACGGCGTTGACGATGATGCTGCGGACGGCGCTCGCCGCCGCTGCCACCCGGCCGCCAGACTTCGATCAGTTCCGGTTCCGCTTTCTGGTCGGCCTCGCCATCGGCGGCGGCCGCAGTCACTTCCGAAGAGGTTGTTTCCGAAGAATCCGCTTCGACCGCCACCATGCCGTCGCCGGCAACCGGCGGGGTCTCACCGGCCGCTTCAGCGACACCCGTCACTTCGCCGCCAACATCGGGAACGGCGGCCGACACCGGCGCCTCGATCTCGATGTCGCTTTGTGCTGGCAGCAAATCAGCTTCGGGCAGCAACGCGATCGATGGAGTTGCCTCGCTCTCAGCCGTCGCAGCCACTTCGCTCGGCGCTTCCGCCGCTTCCGCCACCGGTTCGCTCAAAGCCTCAACAGGCGCCGCGTCCGACGCCGGCGCTTCTGCCGGTTTCGGCTCGGGCGGTTTCGGCTTGCGGTCCATGCGATAGCCGAGCGAACGCAGGATCGAGGCGAAATCCTCGCCCGACGCGCCGGTCAGCGAGGTCATCGCCCCGGTCACGGTGAAGCTGCGGCCATCGAAAGCGCCATCCGGCCGCGGCGTCATGCCTTCGCGCCACGACAGCGCCGGACGAATGAGATCGGCCAGCCGTTCGAGAATATCGACGCGCACGGCGCGCTCGCCGCAGACGCGATAGCCGGCGGTGCGATAGAGCGCCTTCGGCGTCTCCTTCTCGAGCGGGATCGAGGTGCGGCCGCTGGCGGCCAGATGCAGCAGCTCGGTGACGCCCTTGGCGTCAGGCGCCTCATGCTTCAGCGCCCAGAGCTGCGTCGCCAGCGCACGCGGCGCAGGCTTCAGCAGCAGCGGCAGATAGATATGATAGGCGCCGAAGCGCACGCCGTATTTGCGCAAAGTCGCGCGCGAGGGCTGATCGAGGCCCTTCACTTCTTCCGCGACCTTCTGCCGTTCGAGCACGCCCAGCGCCTCGACAAGCTGGAAGGCGACGCCGCGCGCCATACCGGTGATGTCCTCGGCCGCGTTCAGCGAAAACAGCGGCGCGAGCAGCTTTTCGATATGGCTCTTGATCCACAGATCGAGGCGGTTCTGCACCAGTTCGCGCGCCGCGCCGGTGAGATGCTCGTCGGCGACGATACGCACGCGCGGCCGCAAGGTGTCGTCGCCGGCCGCAAGCTTGCCGACCAGTTCACCGGTCCAGCGCAGCGCGCCGTCATTGGCGAGCACGACCTGATCGCTCGCGGCCTGGGACAATTTGGTGGCGCGGGCTTCGATCTCGCCGGCCAATACTTTTTGCGCGGCCGCGTTCAGCGCCTTGGCCTCAGAGCCGGCGGCCGAAGCGTCGGGCGCGAACATGAAGCCATCGAGGCGGCCAATGACATGGCCCTCCACTGTGACGTCACCGGTTTTTCCGATCTGTGTTTCCAGCATCGCGTTTTCTCGCAGCCTCCGCATCAAGACGCTAGTGCGGCGGTCCACGAAGCGTTCGGCCAGTCGCTCGTGCAGCGCATCGGATAATTTGTCTTCGACGGTGCGGGCGACACCTTGCCAATGCTCGGGGTCGGCAAGCCAATCCGGGCGGTTGGCAACATAAGTCCAAGTCCTGACATGCGCGATCCGGTTGGAGAGGGTGTCGATGTCGCCGTCGGTCCGGTCGGCAAGATCCAACTGACGAGCAAACCAATCTGTAGGGATGTTACCCTCTCGCATCAAGAATCCATAGAGGGTCACCGCCAATTCCGCGTGGGTGGCGGGCGCGATTTTACGATAATCCGGCACCTGGCACACGTCCCAGAGCCGCGCTATGGCGGCCGGACCGCGCGCCAGCGCCTTCACATCATCGTCACGCGCGGAATGTTCCAGGACCAGAATGTCCTCGCCGGTCGGCGCGCGCGTCAGGCCCGGCTCCTGCGGCAGCATGGCGAGGGAGGCCTGCAGCGCGCCGAGCGAGGCGAAATCCAGCGCCGAATTGCGCCATTGCAGCATGCGCACCGGATCGAAGGCGTGGCTTTCAAGCGCGTGGACGAGGTCCTGGTCGAACG
The DNA here is from genome assembly GCA_041662425.1 of Pseudolabrys sp. Taxonomy (GTDB): domain Bacteria; phylum Pseudomonadota; class Alphaproteobacteria; order Rhizobiales; family Xanthobacteraceae; genus Pseudolabrys. The sequence goes on along the minus strand of JBAZSM010000033.1, from coordinate 7,596 downwards.
GATCGCAGCGCCCGGTGGTGCCGAAGGTACCGTCGCGGGTGGCTCTGCCGGCGCGGCCGGCGATCTGGCCGAGTTCGGACGGATTGAGTTTGCGATATTGGTAACCGTCGAATTTCCGGTCCGAGGCAAATGCGACGTGATCGACGTCGAGATTGAGCCCCATGCCGATGGCGTCGGTAGCGACCAGATAATCCACGTCGCCGGACTGATACATGGCGACCTGCGCATTTCGCGTGCGCGGCGACAAAGCGCCCAAAACCACGGCGGCGCCGCCGCGCTGGCGGCGAATCAATTCGGCAATGGCGTAGACCTCGGCGGCGGAAAACGCGACCACGGCCGAGCGCGACGGCAGCCGCGTGATCTTCTTCTCGCCGGCATAAGTGAGCATCGACAGGCGCGGCCGCGACACGATGTTGGCGCCGGGCAGCAGTTTCTCGACGATGCTGCGCATGGTCGCGGCGCCGAGAATGAGCGTTTCCTCGCGCGCCCGCATATTGAGGATGCGATCGGTGAAGACGTGGCCGCGCTCGAAATCGGCGCCGAGCTGGATTTCATCGACGGCGAGAAAGGCGACGTCGAGGTCGCGCGGCATCGCTTCGACCGTCGATACCCAGTAGCGCGCGTGCGGCGGCTTGATCTTTTCCTCGCCGGTGATGAGGGCGACGGCATCCGCGCCGGCGCGCGCCACGACCTTGTTGTAGACCTCGCGCGCCAGCAGGCGCAGCGGCAGCCCGATCATGCCGGAGGAATGCGCCAGCATCCGCTCGATGGCGAGGTGGGTCTTGCCGGTATTGGTGGGGCCGAGCACCGCGGTGACGCCTGAACCGCGGGCCCGCGACTGGCGTTGGTGTTGCGGAGAAAAAGAGATCGTCATTACGAATCCAGACGCGGCAGTCGTCCCGAGATGGGCCGCGCCGCAGGTTCATCTAGCACATTGGGCCGCGAGGTCAGCCCCGATGGCGCGCCTCGTTAAGCTTTGGAACGGCGGCAGAACGAAGCGCGCCCGAATCGCTGATGACGAGGGAATTTGCTTTCGTTCACGGCGACATCTCGTCCGGGCCGGTGTGAAGGCCACTAGATAGGGTTGACGCTTGGTATCGGCTACCTCAAAAAATAGCGTCAAATGTTAACGCCGTGGCGTTGCTGTCTCACTTTGAGCCGCTTTCATGACCCACGGTCATGTCCCACTTTGCGACACCGGCCGGCCCCGATTTTAAGGCCTGGAACGAGTCTGGAACGAACCGCGCCCGAATCGCTGACTCGCCATGACTTCGGATTCGTTCACGGCGATATGTGGAACCGCTCGCGCCGGACGGCACCAGATCAGGTATCGCTCGCGCGATTCATTGGACTTTTTGGGCTGGCAAAGATTAACGCGCCGCGGATTCGCCATCCGGACCAGAGTCAAGGCGATTCAATCCCGGCAGCGCCCCGGACCGCGTCGCCTAGGGCGTCTTGGCCTCGATCGTCGCGGCCGCCTTGGCCGGCTTGTCTTTTGGCTTGATCGAGGCCTTCACGGTTTCCGCCGGCGGCAAGGCGGTCACGACAAACTCGTCGGCCTCGAGGACGGCGCGGCCGATCGGGGTCGGGCCCTCGACACGATACGGCACCAGCACCCGCGTGCCCGCGATCGGCGCCAGCCACAGTTCCATATTGCGCTGCTCTTTTAGATACTTGATGGCAGCCCTTGTGGGGATATAGCCGGCCACCGGCGCGAAATAGACCGCGCAGACCACGACCGGCCCGGCATAGCCCCTGTCGGCCTTGACCTGGTCCATGCGCTTGAAGGCGAGGTTGAGGTCATAGCGCAGCCGGCCGTCGAACACCGGCAAGCTGCGCCGGCACGCTTCCGGCGACATGAGATCGCCGGTGCCAGGCATACGGATCAGCGTCGCGGTCATCGGATCGAGCACGCCGCGCTTGGTGTCGTCGGTGACCGGCACGCGATCGGCGTCGGTTTCGGCCGGCGGATCGAGCTTCAGGTCCTTGACCGTTCCGGCCTCGACCTTAAGGCTGATTTCATCGACCTTTTTGTAGGAATGGATGCTGGCCGCATAGCTCGCCACGGCGGGCTTGCCGGCCTGGAGGGTGCCGCGGGTGACGGTCTGGCCGCGCCCGCCGGTGAAGGCCCTCATCAGGCCGGTGGTGGTCCCGTTCGCCGTGGCGGAATAGTCGCCGTCGCCGATGACGATCAGCCAGCTGCCCTCGCCGATCGGCAGACCGGCCAGGGTGGCCGTGTAGCGGGCGTCGAGCCGGGACTGCGCCGCGGCCTCACCGGCAGCCGCCAGGGAGCCCACAGCGGCGCATATCGCGACCAGGCCCATCCATCGCGACGATTGCCGGATCACCAGCACGGGTCATGCCTCCTGCGGCGGGTTGAGCGTATGCTCTTTGGTCGGCGCTCATTGCGCCAAATCTTTGATGGGCTTATCGACGAAGCCGCGGCCCGGGCCGGCAATTCGAGCAGAAACCTACCCGATCCGGGCCCCAAAAGGCCCGAAATCCGGCCGGAAACGGGGCCAAATCCCCAACTTGACGCCAAAGCCGCCTCTCTTTATACGTCCTGCCGTCCAAGCCCACATGTACGGAACGGACCAGCGCGACATAATGCGCTCGTCGGGATGTCTCTGTTGGGGCGACCACTATTCCCGCGGCGCTTACCGAAGCGACGCATCAATTACGAAGGATTTTGCCATGTCCTGGCGTTGCGACCTGACCGGTAAGAAGCCCCTCTCCGGCCACAAAGTAAGTCACTCGAACATCAAGACCAAGCGGCGCTTCATGCCGAACCTCCAGAGCGTCTCGCTGACCTCGGACGTTCTCGGCCGCACCGTGCGTGCCCGCATTTCGACCAACGCGCTGCGCACGGTCGATCACCGCGGCGGCCTCGACGCTTTCCTGCTCAAGGCCAAGGACGCCGACCTCGCGCCGAAGATGCTCATTCTCAAGCGCCAGATCGTGAAGAAGACCGACGCCGCAAAAGCGAGCTGATCGGTTTTACGATTTCGATTTTACGAAAGCGCCGCCTGCCAAGGCGGCGTTTTTATTTTGAACATGTCATTCCACCAGCGCGAACTGCAAAAGAAGGTTGCGCTGGATCGCCGAGAAATTGTCGTCCGACACCAGCGTGATGATGGTCTCGCCGGCGGCGTTGCGCGTCACCGCGATGCCTTCCATGTTGTCGATCTGATAGCCGAGATCGGCCTCGATCAATGACGGCCCGTCGATGACGGCGCCTTCCCTGATTGTGGCAAGCGGCACCCGCCGAATGCGCATCGCAACACCACGCGCCGGCGAATAGCGCCGTTCAAGCACCAGAAGATCGCCCTGCGGAAGATAGGCGCAATCGGTGACGTCGAAATCGTCACGGCGTTTCAGGCTGAAGCGCACGGCATCGGCATTGCCGGTCTTGTTCTTGCTGTCGCGCGCCACTGGATCGAGCACGAAGGCGCGATGATTGCCCGCGGCATCGAGGCTGCGCTCGGTGATGACAATCAGGCCGCCGGCATGTGGCTCGCCTGGCGGTGGCGACACCAGGCATTCGAGGCTCAGATTGGACTTGAAGCTTTTGAAGTCGCCGGGCACCGCCAAATCGGTGCCGCGCGCCGCAAAGCCATCCTTGCCGTAGGCAAAGCGCACGATGCGCTGAACGCGCTCGATGCCAACGAAATAATCGCTGCCGATGCGCGCCAGCGACTCCACATCATAGGCGCCTTGCGCGGCGAGCGGCTCGCCGTTGCCACCAAGCAAGGGCGCCATTTCAGCATCGGCAATGCCGTCGGGACGGCCGTCGCGATAGGTGAGCCGCGCCGTCAGCCACGAGCCGTTGTCGGTGATGGCCAGCAGGTGATCGTTGTCCGGCATGGCAAGGCCGGAAATGCCGCCAAAGGCGGCCGACGCCGAGGTCAGTTCAAGGCCGCCGCGAAATTCCAATGCGCCGAAGCGGACGCGCGTCGGATCGCGATTGTCGAATGAAGCGATCGGCATCGCGCGCACCTCGATGGGTTGCGGCGCGGCCGCGTAATGCAGATTGGCGGCGAGTGCGAAAGTGCCGATGGCGGCGATAACGAAAAGCGCCATCGCGACGACGAACCGATGGCGTCTGATCGTCATGAGAGTTCTCTTAAGACCCGTCATACCGGGACGGCACGATGTGCCGGGCCCGGCCCCCTGACGCATGTGCCACGTGACTATCGGAATTCCGGGTTCGCGCCTTCAGCGCGCCCCGGAATGACCGGCAGATCAAGCCACCCGCCGCCGCGGCCGGCGCCCGCGCGGCTCCGGCGCCGCCGTATTGCCTTCGGCAAACAGCTCGGCGAGTTTTTCCGTCATGGCGCCACCCAATTCCTCGGCGTCGACGATGGTGACCGCACGGCGATAATAGCGCGTCACGTCGTGACCGATGCCGATAGCGATGAGTTCGACCGGCGAGCGCGTCTCGATCTCTTCAATCACCCAGCGCAGATGCCGTTCAAGGTAATTGCCGGGATTGACCGACAAGGTTGAATCGTCGACCGGCGCGCCGTCCGAAATCATCATCAGAATCTTGCGCTGCTCGGTGCGAGCCAATAACCGCTTATGGGCCCAGTCGAGCGCCTCGCCGTCGATGTTTTCCTTGAGCAGACCTTCGCGCATCATCAGGCCAAGATTCTTGCGCGCACGCCGCCACGGCGCATCGGCCGATTTGTAGATGATGTGGCGCAGGTCGTTGAGGCGGCCGGGATTGGGCGGCTTGCCGGCGGACAACCAATGTTCGCGCGATTGACCGCCCTTCCAGGCGCGCGTGGTGAAGCCGAGAATCTCGACCTTGACGCCGCAGCGCTCCAGCGTGCGCGCCAGAATATCGGCGCAGGTCGCCGCCACCGTGATCGGCCGGCCGCGCATCGAACCCGAATTATCGAGCAGCAGCGTCACCACGGTGTCGCGGAATTCGGTGTCCTTTTCCCACTTGAAGGACAAAGCGTGCATCGGATCGATGATGACGCGAGTGAGGCGCGCCGGATCGAGGATGCCCTCCTCGAGATCGAAATCCCACGAGCGGTTCTGTTGCGCCATCAGGCGGCGCTGCAAACGGTTGGCGAGGCGCGCGACCACGCCCTGCAGGCTCGAGAGCTGCTTGTCGAGATAGCCGCGCAGGCGATCGAGCTCTTCCGGCTCGCACAGATCCTCGGCCGCGGTGGTCTCGTCGAACTTCATCGTGAAGGCGCGATAGTCCGGACCGCGCGGTTCGTTCTGGCCGTACTGGCGCGGACGCTGCGGCTCGCCCGGCGTCTCGGCGTCGCCAAGTTCGCTGTCATCGGCCATGTCGGCGGACGGCGCCTCGGCGGCTTCGGCAGCATCGTCCGGCATATCCTCCGCCGAGAGCTGGGTGTCGTCCGACGACATGCCCTGCTGATCGTCGGAATCGGCGGCGTCGCCGTCGTCACCCGACTCCTGATTCTTCTGTTCTTCCTCGCCGTCCTCGTCGTCTTCCTCGTTGTCGGAAGAGCGGTCCTCGCCCATTTCCAGCGCATCGAGAAGATCGTGCACCACGTCACCGAACTGGCGCTGGTCTTCGATGATGTCTTCGAGACGGTCGAGGTCTTCGCCGGCGCGCTCCTCGATCATAGGGCGCCACAGATCGACGATGTTCTTGGCGGCCGCCGGCGGCGCCAGTCCGGTCAATCGCTCACGCACCATGAGCGCCAGCGCTTCCTCGATCGGCGCATCGGCGCGCTGGGTGATCTGATCGGACTTGTTGCGCGCATATCGATCGTCGAGCATCGCCGTAAGGTTCGCGGCGACGCCTGTCATGCGGCGCGCGCCGATGGCCTCGACGCGGGCCTGTTCGACCGCCTCAAACACGGCGCGGGCCTGCTGGCCTTCCGGCAGCCCGCGGCGGTGAATCGTCGTGTCATGGCAGGCGAGCTTGAGGGCGATCGAGTCGGCATTGCCGCGCACGATCGCGGCTTCCGCGCGCGTCAGCTTGCGCGGCGGCTCCGGGAGACGCGCCTTGCCGCCCATCAGACCGGGCCGTTCGGCGGCGTAGGAAATTTCGAGATCCGGTTTACGCGCAATGGCGCGCAACGCACTCGCCACCGCGCGCTTGAACGGCTCGGCGGGGGATTCCTTCGACGACGGTTTGGCTTTGCTGTTGGAGGCCATGTTTTGCTTCTTCGTCATTCCGGGGTTTTAAAGACCAGGTCGGCTATAGCCGACCTGGCTGGCACGCCCCGGAATGGCAGATCAGGAAAGCGCCACGTTCACCGAGCTCTCGGGAAGCTCGACGCCGAAGCAACGCTGATAGAACTCGGCGACGATCGGACGCTCGAGCTCGTCACACTTGTTCAGGAAGGTGAGCCGGAACGCGAAGCCGACATCGCTGAAGATCTCGGCGTTTTCGGCCCAGGTGATCACGGTACGCGGGCTCATGACGGTCGATAGATCGCCGTTCATGAAGGCGTTGCGCGTCAGGTCGGCGACGCGCACCATCTTGCTCACGATGTCGCGGCCCTTCTCGTTGCGGAAGTGCTTGGCCTTGGCGAGAACGATCTCGACTTCGTTGTCGTGCGGCAGATAGTTCAGCGTCGTCACCAGATTCCAGCGGTCCATCTGCGCCTGGTTGATCTGCTGCGTGCCGTGATAGAGGCCCGAAGTATCGCCGAGGCCGATCGTGTTGGCGGTCGCGAACAGGCGGAACGCCGGATGCGGCTTGATCACGCGGCTCTGGTCGAGCAGCGTCAGCCGGCCCGAGGATTCCAAGACGCGCTGGATGACGAACATCACGTCCGGACGGCCGGCATCGTATTCGTCGAAGCAGAGCGCGACGTTGTTCTGATAGGCCCAGGGCAGAATGCCGTCGCGGAACTCGGTGACCTGCTGGCCGTCCTTGAGCACGATGGCGTCCTTGCCGATCAGGTCGATACGGCTGATGTGGCTGTCGAGGTTGACGCGCACCATCGGCCAGTTGAGCCGTGCCGCGACCTGCTCGATATGGGTCGACTTGCCGGTGCCGTGATAGCCGGTGACGATGACGCGGCGGTTGCGCGAAAAGCCGGCAAGAATCGCAAGCGTTGTCGGGCGATCGAAGCGGTAGTCCGGATCGATGTCCGGCACATGTTCGTCGGTCTTGGAATAGGCCGGGACTTCCATGTCGCTGTCGATGCCGAACAGCTGGCGGACGGACACCTTCAGGTCGGGCAATTTGGCGGGTTCTTGAACTGCAGTTGCCATTGCTACTCCGTGGCCCCGGAACGGCGCGGGGCCGCACTATTTCGCCGGGATGAGGCTATTTCAGGATTGTGACGCGCCAAGCTACCAGAAAGCCGGGGCGCAGCGGAAGCGCCCCGCGGCGCGGCTTGGGCATAGCTCGAATGCAGCGGTATTTCAGGCGCTTAGCCTGGGGTCCCGGCCGGCTTTCAGCCCATACCGACGGACTTGAGATATTTATAGGCCTTGATGATCTCGATCAGCCGGTCTTCGGTCGACCGGTCGCCGCCATTGGCGTCCGGGTGGTGGCGCTTCACCAACTCCTTGTAGCGGGCGGAAACCTGTACCGCCGTGGCACTGACCTCAAGGCTGAGCGCCTCGAAGGCCTTGCGTTCGCCATTGCGGATG
>JBAZSM010000032.1:0-41068 GCA_041662425.1 Pseudolabrys sp. | reverse complement strand
CATCGATGAGTTGCTCGCGGATATCGGGACCGCAGTCGATCAGAACGCGCGTGACCTCACCCGGCCCTTGCGTGCGCTCAACCAGGAGGGCGCAACGCCGGCGACGATTGCGCGGCTCGTTCGGATCGCAGTCGCCCCAGCCGAGAGCGACACGCGGAACGCCCATGGACGAGCCGCAGCCAAGAATCGTAAATCGCATGGTGGACCGCGACGTCATCCGGCTTTCCTGAGGTCGCCCGGCAAGGCGCGCGGCACCTTGGCGAACAGCCGGAAGAAGTTCTCCGTCGTCTGCCGTGCGATCTCGGCTTCTGCGACGCCGCGCGTCTCCGCCAGCATCCGCGCGGTGTGGACGACGTAAGACGGCTCGTTGCGTTTGCCGCGATACGGGATCGGCGCCAGATAAGGCGAATCCGTCTCCACCAGGATGCGGTCGGCCGGCAGGTCCTTGGCGATGTCGCGCAGCGCCTCGCCATTCTTGAACGTGATGATGCCGGTGAAGCCGATGTAGAGCCCGAGCTCCATGGCCTTCAACGCCAATTCGCGGCCACCGGTGTAGCAATGCAGAACGGCCGGGAAGGCGCCCTTCCCGGTTTCTTCCTCCAAAATCGCGGCCACATCGGCGTCGGCTTCGCGGGCGTGAATCACCAGCGGCAGGCCGGTTTCCCGCGCCGCCGCAATGTGCCGGCGGAAGCCCTGCGCCTGCGCCTCGCGCGGGCTCTTGTCGTAGTGATAGTCGAGACCGGCCTCGCCCAAGGCGACGACCTTGGGGTGCCGGGTGAGCGCGACAAGCTGCGCCACGTCGAACTCCAGCTCTTCGTGGGCGTTATGCGGATGGGTCCCGACCGACGCGAAAACGTCGTGGTATTTCTCAGCGATTGCAATAAGTTCTGGAAGCTTCTTCACGCGGGTTGAGATCGTCACCATGCGCCCGATCCCGGCCGCACGCGCGCGCCCGACAACCTGGTCGAGTTCGGCCGCGAAATCCGGGAAATCGAGGTGGCAGTGGCTGTCGACGAGCATCACGGCTGTTTCGGCTTCTTGGGCTCTTTGGGCGGCTTGGCGGTGGCTTCGGCCGTATCGGGCTCCACATAGCGCGGGAACACGCCCTGCGGCGCCGGCAAGGCCGAGCCGGGCGCGATGCGCTTGCCACTTTCCAGCGCCGCGAAATCGCGTTCTGACGGCGGGATCGCGAGCAGGTCGAGCAGCTTGGCCGCCGATACCGGCATCGCCGGCTGCGCCAGAATGGCGACCTGACGGATGATTTCCGCCGTCACGTAGAGGATGGTCCCCTGCCGCGCCGGATCGGTCTTGGCCTTGGCCCAGGGCGCCTCGCCGGCGAAATAGCGGTTGGCGTCGGCGACCACCGACCACACGACATTGAGCATCTGGTGCAACTGCTGCGTCTTCATGTGTTCGCGCGCCGCCGGCAGCATGGCGTCCGCCGCCGCGAGGACGGTCTGATCCTCCGGCGTGAATTCGCCCGGTTGCGGCAGCGTGCCGCCAAAGGCCTTGCCGACCATCGACAATGAGCGCTGGGCGAGGTTGCCGAGGTCGTTGGCGAGATCGGCATTGATGCGGTTGACGATGGCCTCGTGGCTGTAGCTGCCGTCCTGCCCGAACGGCACCTCGCGCAGGAAGAAGAAGCGCATCTGGTCGACGCCATAGGCTTCCGCCATGGCGAAGGGATCGACGACGTTGCCGACCGACTTCGACATCTTCTCACCGCGGTTGAACAGGAAGCCGTGCGAGAAGATGCGTTTCGGTACGGCGATACCCGCCGACATCAGGAAGGCGGGCCAGTACACGGCGTGAAATCGGACGATGTCCTTGCCGATAACGTGCAGCGCGGCCGGCCAATAACGCTTGAATTTCGGATCGTTTTCGTCGGGGAAGCCGACGCCGGTGATGTAATTCGTCAAGGCGTCGACCCACACATACATGATGTGTTTCGGGTTGCCCGGCACCGGAATGCCCCAGTCGAAGGTCGTGCGCGACAGCGACAGATCCTTCAGGCCGCCCTTCACGAAGCTCGCGACCTCGTTGAGGCGCTCCTTCGGCAGCACGAAATCGGGGACGTCGGCGTAGAGCTTCAAAAGCTTGTCCTGGTAGGCCGACAGCTTGAAGAAATAGCTCTCCTCCTCGACCCATTCGACCGGCGTGCCGGTCTTGGTCGCGAGCCGTGTGCCGTGCTCGTTCACATGCGTCTCGTCCTCGGCGTAATAGGCCTCGTCACGCACCGAGTACCAGCCGGCATATTTGTCGAGATAGATGTCGCCGTTCTTCTCCATCCGCCGCCAGATCTCTTCCGACGAGCGGTAGTGGCGCTCCTCGGTCGTGTGGATGAAGTCATCGTTCGACAGATTGAGCACCGCGACCATCTTCTCGAAGGCCGGCACATTCTGGTCTCGCAACTGGCGCGCGGTCATCCCCAGTTTAGCCGCAGTCTGCTGCATCTTCTGGCCGTGTTCGTCGGTGCCGGTGAGGAAATAGACGTCGTAGCCGTCGAGCCGCATGAATCGCGCGATCGCATCGGTCGCGATCGCCTCATAGGCGTGGCCGATATGTGGAACACCATTCGGGTAGGAAATGGCGGTGGTGATGTAGAAAGGCTGCTTCGCGGACATTGGGGCTTTGGTGCTCGAAAGAAAACCGGCGGCGGAGGGTCCCGGTGCCGGAGTCAGACGGTTAGGTAACAACCCCCTGCCCCTTCGGCAAGCAAAGCCGTTTTCAAGCGAATTCAGGTGCTTGGCAGGCCCTGGCTACCAAAGCCTCGGCTACCAGGTGCCGGCGCCGCGCTCGGACGCGAAGCCCAAAGCCGAAGTATAGCGCGGGCCTTCGTCGTCGCGCCGGGCAAAAAAGCGCGGCCGGCTGTAGCCGCCCGCAAACCGCCGCGTCGAGGCCGTGACGCCCTCGGCTTGCAGCGCTGCGGCTTTCCACGACATGTTCTTGAGATCATCGACAACGACCAGCTTGTCGACCTTGCCATCCAGAAAGGCAGTCAGGAACTTGTTGTAGTCCTTGAAGGACACGCAACCATTCGACTGCCCGGTGGGCCCGATCATGTAGGTGTGCGCCAGCATGCCGTCGCGCCCGAACATGCGGGCCCGATCGACCGGATTGAGACGGATGGCCCGCACGCCGTGGAACAGGCTCTCGCGCTCGGTCAGCACATAGACGTTGGGCGGCGTCGGCCCGCGCATGCGGATCGTTTTGAAGCGCGGGTCGTCCATCTTCTCGCCCATACCGGAATGGGCCTCGAGCTTAGAGCCGTCCGGCATGAAAACGACGCTGCCGGCGATGTCGTAAACCGCGGTGCGGCTGATCGAGTCGGGCAACACCGCCGGTATCGACGCGACACCAGACGGTTTCGGCATCGTCGTCGGCTTTGGCTCGATCCTGGTCATCGCCTCGATCTTCGATTCAGGCTTGGACGCGACTTCAGGCTTTATCTCCTGCTTTATATCCGGCCTGGCGAGCGGCGTCGGGATCGTAACCGAGGGCAGTGCGGGAGATGCTTCAGGCGTTTTCCGCGGCTCAAGCGTCGCCACGGTCTGCATCGTCGGCGGCTCTAACTGGGCGCGGGTTTGCGCGAGCCGCGCCGGCATTGGCCGCGGCAGCGGGATGGCGCGGCTTCGGGCAACGCCATGCGCGGGCTTCGGCTCGGCGATCGCCGGTCTCGCGCGCTCGGTGGATGCGATAATCGGCTTGGTGCGATCGACGAAGGCGTTGGCCCATGATGGCGATGGCGCGCCGGCAACGGTCCTTGACGCCGGGTCATAGGGCACGAGCGCAAGCGACGCCGGTCCATTCATCAGACGCGCATGCGGCTGCACGACGCCGCCTGCCATCCATCCGGCAGCGAGCGTCACCGCGATGGCAGCCGTGCCGATAACGGCGACAGCGCCCAAACCGATTGCCGAACCGTTGAGTAGTATTCGCAGCGCCCGGCCCGCCGCGACGGATGACGCACGTCGGTCGTCGACCAGATCATCGTCAAAATAGGCGGCGGCCGAATAGGTCATGCGCTACGCAACTCGAACTCACACACGGCCTGACGCCGGTATTCCCAGAATGAATGCGCCTTACGATGCCGCCATTAGGGTTAAACGACCCTTAAATGCCCGGCGGATTTGATGAATTTTGTCTCTATCGGACGCCGCTTTTTCGCCACGGTCGCTGTGCCGACCGACGGTGTCGGCGAAACGCCGACTCGCATAAAAGTCTGGTAGACGGCCCAGCCAAAACGCTCGATCGACGAGCCTACCGAGGAGCGTGCCCATGACGAAGCTCATGCGACTGGCCGTGTTCGCCCAAGCCGTCGCTCTTGTCGCCGGCCTGCTCGCGGTCAGCCCGGTTCGCGCCGATCCGATGAAATGCAGCGGCGAGGAAAAAACGTGTCAGCTGACATGCGCCAAGGCAGCCAAGGCCGCGTTGTCGACCTGTCTCACCGAGTGCGGCTTTCGCAAGTCCGCGTGCATGCGGACCGGGTGCTGGGACAATGGCAGACTGCGTTACTGCGGCCTCAACAAACAGTAGTGTTTCGGGAACCCGCACGCTCGCAGCGAAGCGTTACCTGGGCCGCCTGCCGCAGCGCGTAATTTTTAAGAAACTGTCACCCGAATCACCTACCCTTATCGGCATGGCGGTTCGTCAATTACGGATCGAAGTGGCTACCAGGTCAGTCGGGACCCGAACGCTCCCGGACACCGGAATGCCAGCCGCCTGCCCTCGCAAACCGCGGTCAGCCCATCCAGCCCCTGTTTCCGGCCTGAATTGGCACGTTCGATGCATGGTTCACCATGCGTCCGTAATGGACCGCGGGCGCTTGCGACCCTCAAGCAGTCCACCAGAAGGAGTCGGCCTTGGGTAAGAACCTGAACAAGAAGAGACGCCGTAGTGATCGCTTGTCTGGTACCGCCGAGATCATCAACTTCCAAAACAAGTTCGAAGCAGAGCGTATCTTACCGCCTATAAAAGCTCTCAATCCGACCCAAGCCGACTATCTCGACGCCCTCCGCCGATCCCCTCAGGTCATTGTTATGGGTCCTGCCGGAACGGGCAAGACCTGGATCGCGGCCACCCATGCCGCCGACCTCCTCCGCAACCGGCAAATCGACAAGATCATCCTGACGCGGCCCAATGTGCCCTGCGGCCGCTCGCTCGGATTTTTCCCGGGCTCGCTCGAGGACAAATTCGGGCCGTGGGCCGCACCGGTGATCGAGGCGATCAAGGACCGCATCGGCAAGGCTGCCTATGACATCGCACTCAAGAACGGCGCGATCGAGCTGGTGCCGTTCGAGGTCATGCGCGGCCGTTCGTGGAAAGGCGCTTTCGTGCTGCTCGACGAAGCACAGAACACCACGCCGGCCGAGATCAAGACTTTCCTGACGCGCATCGGCGAGGACTGCACCGTCGTCATCAATGGCGATATCAGCCAGTGCGACCTGCCCTCGGGTTCCGGTCTGCGTACCGTGATAGACATGATCGACAGCCAGAAGCTTCCGGTGCCGGTCGTCGAATTCTCGCGGGCGGACATCGTGCGTTCCGGTATTTGCGCGATGTGGGTCAACGCCTTCGAGGCGGCGCAACTGTAGGAACACCCGCGACCACACGGTCGAATGGCCGGGACGAGCCATCGTTCCGGCCATTTTTTGTTGACGATCCGGGCTTGTGAAAATTTTATGGGCACAGTTGATCCGGCCGCGCCGACACGCCATATAAGCGCTGGATAGTACCCCCGATTGACGCCCGCCAAGGGCGCCCCCTCCAGGAGCGAAAATTTGAGTCAATTCAGAAATCCCGACGCTTTTGAGCGCCGGAATAGTGCTGCCGCAGTCAAAAAAGCGATGCTCGAGAAATTCCGCGCTGCGACTCAGGATCCCGATCTCGAAGTCAAACGTCAGGAGCGCCTCGTCCTCCATCAGGCCCGCCTCGACCGCCAGGCCCAGCGCCAGGCCGAGCGAGAGGCGGAGCGCAAGACCCGTGAAGCCGAGGAAGCCCGCCTCGCCGCCATCGAAGCCGAACGCCTGGCCGTGGCGAAGCGCGAAGCCGACGAACTCGCAGCACTGGAAGCTTCCGAGAGCGCAGCCGCCCATGAGGCGCTGCTCGCTGAGCAGAAGGCGAAGCGCGACGAGCGTTACGCCGCCCGCAAAGCCGCCAAGAAAGCCCGCCGCCGCGGCTACTGAGCGATAAAACCGCTTCTGATTTCTCTTTATCGCCGGCCTCTTGGCCGGCGATTGATTTTGCGCGTTTGCGCTATAGTCGTGTCTCGAAACCGGCAAGGAACACGACCTCGATGTATGCGGCGACCGTCGGCGGCACCCGCTACGCATTTCCCGATCTGAAGTCGTTGCTCGCCAAGGCGACGCCGGCGCGCAGCGGCGACGCGCTCGCAGGCATCATCGCCGAGAGCGGCGAACAGCGCGTCGCGGCGCAATTTGCACTTGCCGATCTGCCGCTCCGGACCTTTCTCGACGACACCGTCATCCCTTACGAAGACGACGACGTCACGCGCCTCATCCTCGACAGCCACGACGCGCGTGCTTTCGCCGCCGTGGCGCATCTGACGGTCGGCGGCTTGCGCGACTTTCTTCTCTCCGATGAGGCGACAGCGCCGGTTTTGACGACGCTGGCGCCGGGCCTGACGCCGGAAATGGCCGCCGCCGTTGCCAAGATCAGCCGGCTGCAAGACCTGATTGTGATGGCGGCCAAGTGCTCGGTCGTCACCCGGTTCCGCAATACCATTGGCATGCCCGGCCGGCTGTCGGTGCGGCTGCAACCCAATCACCCGACCGACGATGCGCGCGGCATCGCGGTGAGCATTCTCGACGGGCTTCTACTCGGCTCGGGCGACGCCGTGATCGGCATCAATCCGGCAACCGACAGTCCTGAGCGGACCTACGCCCTGCTGTCGATGCTGGACGACATCCGCGCGCGGCTGGATATTCCGACGCAGACCTGTGTGCTGGCGCACGTCACCACGACGCTGGGGCTGATCCGCCAGAAGGCGCCGGTCGATCTGGTGTTCCAGTCCATCGCCGGAACCCAGGCGGCCAACAAGAGCTTCGGCATCGACCTCGCCCTGCTCACCGAGGCGCGCGAGGCCGCCCTGTCGCTCAAACGCGGCACCGTCGGCGACAACGTCATGTATTTCGAGACCGGTCAGGGCTCGGCGCTGTCGGCGGAGGCCCATCATGGCGTCGATCAGCAGACGCTCGAAGCCCGCGCCTATGCGGTGGCGCGCGCGTACCAGCCGCTCCTGGTCAACAGTGTCGTCGGCTTCATTGGCCCTGAATATCTCTACGACGGCAAACAGATCACGCGCGCGGGCCTCGAAGATCATTGCTGCGGCAAGCTGCTCGGCCTGCCGATGGGCGTCGACGTTTGCTACACCAACCACGCCGAGGCCGATCAGGACGACGCCGATGCCTTGCTCGCGCTGCTGACAGCGGCGGGCGTCAATTTCGTCATGGGCGTGCCCGGCGCCGACGATGTGATGCTCGGCTATCAGAGTACGTCGTTTCACGATGCGCTGGCCATGCGGGACGTTTACGGGCGGCGCCCGGCGCCGGAATTCGAAGATTGGCTAAAGCGGCAAGGCCTTATGGACGACGCCGCACGTATCCGGCCGCGCGACCTGCCGGCGCATTTCCGTGCGCTGCTTCCGGCGGCGGCATCATGACCGATGAAAAGAAAGCGCCGCCGGCGCACGTCGCCGATATATGGGCAAACCTCAGGCCGTTGACGGCCGCGCGTATCGGCCTCAAACGCACCGGCGCGTCGCTTGCGACCGAACCGTTGCTCGATTTCCGTCTGGCGCATGCACGCGCCCGCGACGCCGTCGGCGCCGACTTTGACAGCGCCAGGGTGGCGTCGGCGCTTTCACAGTCGGGCTTGCCGATCTTGACCGGCGAAAGCGCCGCGCCCGACAAGCGGACTTACTTGATGCGTCCCGATCTCGGTCGCCGTCTAGCGCCAGAAATTGAAGCGTCTCTGGGCGCCAAGACGGCTGCGGGGGGATTTGACGTCGCCATCACCGTCAGCGATGGGCTGTCAGCGCAGGCTGTCGAGGCTCACGCCGCGCCGCTGCTGCTGCGCGTGCTGCCGAAGCTGCGCGACGCTTCGCTGTCGGTCGCGCCGCTGGCCGTTCTGCGGCATGGCCGTGTCGCGATCGGCGACCGCGTCGCAGAACTTCTCGGCGCCCGTTGCGCCGTCGTCCTGATCGGCGAGCGGCCGGGACTGAGCGCGCCCGACAGCATGGGCGCCTATCTGACCTGGAAGCCCGGTGCATCGACAACCGACGCCGACAGAAACTGCATTTCGAATATTCGTCCGGACGGCATCGGCTATGACGACGCCGCATTCAAGTTAGTACACCTCGTGCTGGCGATCCGCGCCCACGGCTTGTCCGGTGTCGCCCTGAAAGACACGTCGGACAGCCCGAAAATTGTGAGTAGCTGACCGGCGGCCCGAACCGTACGCCCTCGCGCCATCAGCGCGAATGCGCGAGCTGCGCGGCAGCCAAAGCGAGAGGCGCCGGCGGCTGCGCCGACGGCTCCACAACCCGCATCCGCGCCTGCTCAAGAACGAAAAGACGAATGGCCGATGACAAATTGCCCTGCCGTCTTTGCGTGTCAATGTCGCTGACAACCGACGACAGGGTCGTCCGTTGATGGCCAGCGATCTTTTTCAATTCCTGCCAAAACGCATCCTCGAGACTGACGCTGGTCTTGTGGCCCGCAATGACGATAGAGCGCTTGATAACAAGCGATTTCATTGGCGTCTCCTGCTGACGAGTCATTCTCTCCACTCGATGGTGCGAACGATGCATGTATTGCAAAAGCAGTATCGTTCGTCGGCGCGACCTTGGCTGTGATCTTCAACACACGAGCGATCACGACCGGATACAACCTTAAAGCATTTTTTCTAATTGGCATAAGATTACTGCGTCAATTGACAAAATCATCCTCAGGCATTGTGGCAACGTTTTTAATAAATAAGACTGAGGTGTATCATGATGCCAACTCATCGTCGAAACCACGCAGGCATCGACAAAGTTCGGTCAAATGATTCGCACGTTGATACCACTGTGGTGCTGTTCAGACGCGCGTCGGAGAATAGATGCACTGTGCTGATTTGGGACGAATCCCAGTGCGCCGGTAGCGTTCGTTATGAGTGCAACAACGGACGATAATGCGGCGAACCATGTCGTTCGCTTATTTGCGAACGGTCTCGGCAAGTTCATTGAAAACGGAAAACACCAACGGCTTGCGTTCGAGATTGTAGCTCTCGACGTCGCGCGCAGCGCGGCTGATCTTGTCCCAGGCTTGCGCCGCCTTGTTCATACGCTCAGGGCCGGCATTGGCATCGAGCCGCTGAGATAACCAGCCAGTTACGAGATCGATGAAGGTTTCCAGAATCTCCGGATCGGAACCGGAAAGCGCATCGCCAAGTGCGTGCAGCGCACGCGGATCGGGATTGGGCAGTTGCGCAATCAAATCGAGCACGCGCTGGCGCAGCGCCAAGGCCGGACCATCGAGAAACCGGACGGCGCGGCCAACGCTGCCATCGGAGGCTTGGGCCGCCTGCGCGATCTCCGCGTCATTGGCATCGCGGCCGGTCGCGACCGTGATCGCCTGGACGACATCGTTTGTCGCCAAAGGCCGCAACAGCAGGCGCCGGCACCGCGAACGGATGGTCGGCAATTCGCGGCCCGGAGAGTGACTGATCAGCAGCAGCAAGGTGCGCGGCGGCGGTTCTTCGAGAATTTTCAGGAGCGCATTGGCACCCTCGCGCTGCAGGTCATCAATGGCGTCGACAATAGCGATCCGCCAGCCGCCCTCGCCCGCGGTCGAACCGAAAAAGCCGACGGTGCGCCGCACGTCGTCGACCCGGATCGTCGTGTAAAGCTTCCCGGTCTGGTCGTTGATGGCGCGTTCGAGCACGAGCAGATCGCCTTGAGCGCGTACCGCGACGCGGCGCGCCACCGGATTCTCCGGATCGACCGCCAGCGACACCGCGCCTTGCACGCCGGCATGCAAAGGATCCGGATGGGCCAGGACGAAGCGCGCCAGCCGATAGGCCAAGGTCGCCTTGCCGACGCCCGGCTGGCCGCCGATCAGCCAGGCATGGGGCATGCGGCCGCCGCGATAGGCGTTGGGAAGCGTCTGCTCGGCCTCGGCGTGACCGAACAGCACCGAGGTCTGGTTCGGCGCCAGCGCCGCGTCGTCGTCGCGGTCATCGCTCATGGCGGCTGCTCATGGAGATACTCATTGAATCGCCGCTTCCGTCGCGCCGCTTATGACGCCGATCACGCGCCGCTCGACCGCCTCCCAGATGCGCTCGGCGACGATATCTCGCGGCGCGCGGCCATCGATTACGGCAAAGCGCTTCGGCTCCTTGCGGGCGAGATCGAGAAAGGCCTCGCGCAGCTTCTCGTGAAACTCGACCGACTCGGCCTCATAACGATCGGCCACACCTGTGCCGCGCCGCGACTTGGCGCGGGCGAGCCCGATATTGGCCGGCACGTCGATCAGGATCGTCAGATCGGGCATGGCCTCGCCGACCGTGACGCGCTCCAGCCCGCGGATCAGTTTCATGTCGACTTGGCCGAGCGTGCCTTGATAGACGCGCGTTGAATCGATGAAGCGATCGCATACGACCCACTGGCCCGCCTCCAACGCCGGCAGGATCGTCGCCTTGACGTGATCGTCACGCGCCGCGGCAAACAGAATGGTCTCGGTCTCGGTGCCAAGCGGCTTGGCGATGCCGGAGAGAATGATGTGGCGGATGATCTCGGCGCCGGGCGAGCCGCCCGGCTCGCGCGTCAGCACGACGCCGTAACCCGCCGCCTTCAGACGTTCCGCGAGCGCAGCCGCATGGGTCGACTTGCCCGAGCCTTCGCCGCCTTCAAAGGTGATGAACCGACCGAGCCTGCTCATTGATCAAGCCCGCTCATAGCTTTTGCGCGCCGGCACGGAACAGCCCGATCACCAGTTCGGCGACGGCATCGACGGCGCGCTGCGACAGCGAACCCTTCGCGACCGGCTCGGCCGCCTTCAGCGGCATGTTGAGTATCACCGTGTCATTGCGCCAGACGCGCAGCACGCCGATTGTCTTGTCTTTCTCGACCGGCGCCGGCACTGGTCCGTTATAGACGATGCGCGCGATGAGCCGATCGCCGCCGGCCTTCGGCATCATTACCTGCACCAGCCCCGACGCGACCAGTGGCACGCTGCTCTCGGCGCCGCCATAGACCTTGGCCGTGCCGATGGTTTGGCCTTCGGCGAACAGGACGCGCCGTTCGAAATTCTTGAAACCCCATTCGAGCAGCTTCCTGCCGTCCTCGGCGCGCTCTTTCGACGAACTGAGCCCGTTGACAACGGCGATCAGCCGGATGCCGTTCTGCACCGCCGAGCCGACGAGACCGTAGCCTGCCTCCTTGGTGAAGCCGGTCTTCAGGCCGTCGGCGCCGATATCGAGGGCAAGCAACGGATTGCGGTTTGGCTGCTTGATCTTGTTCCAGGTGAATTCGCGCTGGCCGTAGATCGGATAAAGATCGGGATAATTGAGAATGAGCTGGCGCGCGAGGATGCCGAGCTCCCGGGTTGTTACCTGCGTGCCGGGGTCGGGCAGCCCGTTGGAATTGGCGAAGGTTGATTTGGTGAGGCCGATGTCGCGGGCGCGCTGCGTCAGCTTGGCGGCAAACTCCGCTTCCGTGCCGGACAGGCCTTCGGCCAGCACGATGCAGGCGTCGTTCGCCGACTGGATGATCATGCCGTGGATGAGCGCATCGACGCTGACGCGGCTGTGCAGCGCCGCAAACATGGTTGAGGTGCGCGACGGCGCGCCGCCCTTGCGCCAGGCATTCTCGCTGACGGGAAACTCGTCATTGAGATTGAGGCGGCCCTGCTTGATCTCGTTGAAGACGTATTCCGCCGTCATCAGCTTGGCGAGCGAGGCCGGATAGATCAGGACGTCCGCATCGCGCTCGAACAGCACACCGCCATTGTCGGCGTCGATAAGGATGGCGTGCGGGGCGTTGATCGGCGGATCGTCTTTCTTGGCGGGATCCTTCTTGGCCGAGAGCCCCGAGGCCGGCCGATGCGCCAGACCGGAGCCCGGCCGGTGCGCTTTGGTCGCCGCAAAAGCCGGGGCACAGGCCGCCGCCAGCAGCAGCGCCGCCGCCAGCATCCGTGCGCTCTCATTGATCCGAAACGCCTTCATCAGCGACTGGTCTTCCCGGGCTCACGCGATGACTGGGCGTCCAAATGCGCCCCACAACCGGCCCAATGCCGGGTTCCACCAGGCAAAATGGCGTCGTTGTGGCGGAATTGAAGGGCTTTAGTAGAGGCCGCGGCCACTCATGAATCCCGCGGGCGCATCATAGCGCGCCGGGGCGTAGGCCGAAACCTGCGCCGCTGCCGGAATATTGGCGCGGGCCACGGTTTGCACAGAAGGTGCGGGGCCGCGGATCGCGGCGGGCAAATCGGGCGGCGACACCGGATTGTCTTCCGGTTCGGCGGACGCCACTTGCTGCGCCGGTTCGGGCGCGGCGACAGGCTTGGGCGCCGAACGGGCGACTTCGCTCATCGGACGCGAATCGAAGTACGGCGCGAATTCCTTGCTGGAGGCCACCTGCACCTTGGCCGGAGGCGCATTGCCGTCACGCAGGGTGGCGACCAACTTGCGATCGTCGGAGCCCGCGAGCGGCGCGCGGCCGATATATTCGACCTTCACCTTGGTGACGCCGTGGCCATAAAAATCGAGCAACTTGGCGGTACGCACCGACAGATCGATGACCCGGTTGCCGACATAAGGCCCGCGGTCATTGACGCGTACGACGATGGATTTCTTGTTCCGCAGGTTGGTGACCCGCGCATAAGACGGCAGCGGCATAGTCGGATGCGCGGCCGAGATCGAATTCATGTCGAAGACTTCGCCATTGGCCGTGTAGCGGCCATGGAAATCGTCGCCATACCAGGAGGCGTAGCCTTCGGCTGTGTAGTTCACGTCCTCTTGGGGCACGTACACTCGTCCGGCGACCGTATAAGGCTTGCCGACGCGATATTTGCCGCCGCCTTTCGGCACCGGCTCACCGGCATCGACGACACGCGGGCTCGAGGCCACTCCCCACTTTGGGTCCAGCCGGCTCGAGCCGCCGGAGCAATTGGCAAGCAGCAGCGAGCCCATGGCGAGCGCCGACAGGCGCACGCACAGACCGAAGCGGCCGCTCTCCCCGAAATCTCGCATGCGTGGAAACTGGTCCCCGAGAACTTGAGCGGCCACATTAACCTCAATCGGCCGGTTCGTGAACCGCCCGGCGCGGTCTTGGTAAACGATTGGTTCCATTCGCGCTTTTGGCGCGCCGGGGCCAATCGGCTAAGTGCCGGGATACCGAAGGCACCAGCCTCTTGCAAGTGCGGCAAGCTTCGACCATTGAACTAGCACACAGGCGACTTTCCGGATTTGGGGGCCGCTGGCTCCATTCCCTGCCCGATTCGGGCGGCGGAAACCGGATGGAAGGGTGGCCGAGTGGTTTAAGGCACCGGTCTTGAAATTCGAATGTGCCCGTATTGTTCTATTTCGAGCAATGACGCATGGTCCTGAAATCACGTTGTTTTTCGGCTATACTACCGAGGTTCGTGTTGGGTGGTATTAGCCTGTGCTACGTAATTGGGTAGCAAAATGGTAGCAAATGTTCACGGTTGGTTGCCTGCGCCAAGTAGGTTCCCGAACGCATACAAAAACTCCCTCTCGCCTCGTGAGCATAAGCGCGCCTTCCGGATCGGATCGCCAGTCGCATCACTCTGACCGGACGGTCGCCACTACCGTCGCAGCGCCTTCGCAACGCTAGACACTCGCCTCAATCCTAGGCCGGCCATAGACAGTCACGGGGCGGATAGAACGCCTGTCAGATCCCGGCAGTTCACCGCGGATCCAATCCCGAACGTCAGGGGCTAGAGCAGGTCCTTCAACCGTCCGAGGTCGACGTTGCCGCCGCTGATGACGCAGCAGACTTTCGTGCCTTTCGCCAGGGGCAACTTTCCGGACAGCAACGCCGCAACCGAAGAAGCGCCCGCCCCTTCAGCCATCAGCTTGCAGCGCCCGAGCAATACTTTCATGGCCTCAGCAATATCGCTGTCCGGCAAGACCAGAACCTGCTCGACATAGTCGCGCACGATCGGGAAGCAGTGATCACCGACAAAAGGCGCCCCAAGACCGTCGGCGATTGTCGCAACCTTCCCCAGACGCACGGGCTTGCCGGCTTCGAGGCTACGCGTCATGCCGGCCGCCCCTTCCGGCTCAACGCCAAACAGGCGAAACTTCGCGCCAAGGGCTTCGCGTGCCATCGTGATCCCGCCGATCAGGCCGCCGCCGCCAATGCCGGCGATAACAGCCTCCACATCCGGAATGTCTTCCACGACCTCAAGGCCGAGTGAGGCGTGGCCGCGCATCAGCATCGGGTCATCGAAGGACGGAACCATGATCAGGTTCTCGGCCTTGCAGATTTCCATGCAACGGACGTAAGCGTCCGCTGCCGTGCCATGCAGAACGACCTTGGCGCCATAGCCGCGCGTCGCCTCGGCCTTGATGCGGCTTGCGGTCTCCGGCATAACAACCGTTGTCGGGATGCCCGCGATCCCGCCGGCATAAGCAAGCCCTTGCGCGGCGTTTCCGGCCGAGAAGGTAATCGCGCCCCGGCCCTTTTCGTCGCCGGCGAGATTCAGCAGGCGCGCCAGCATTCCGCGTGGCTTGAACGAGCCCGTACGCTGAAACAGTTCGGCCTTGAGCCAGACATCGCAGCCCGTCGCCTCCGAAAGAAAGCGCGAACGCATCGTGGGGGTGCGATGGATATAAGGCGCGATGCTTTGGCAGATGGTCGCCAATTCGCTCAGAGGTGGCATAGCTTCATACATTCTTGTCATGCTAGCGCCACGCATTCAATTTCGATATCGAACTCTAGCGGCCAGGAGGCCACCGCAACGAAAGTGCGAGCCGGCGGGTCGTTGGGGAAATAAGTACGATAAATGTCGTTCACGGTCTTGAAATAGGCCGCGTTGGTGATGAAGATCGTCGTCTTCACAACGTTGTCGAGCGACGAGCCGGCGTGCTCCAGCGCATATTTGAGCGCATCGAGCACGGCGCGCGTTTGCGTCTGGATATCGCCCGTCACCAGTTCTCCGGTCTTCGGATCGAGCGGCGGCAATCCCGAGCAGTAGAGAAAGTCACCGGCCTTCACCAGAATCGACAGCGGTGCACCGGTCTTCGCAACCGCGTCTGTCAGACCCGGCACGCGAATGATCTCTTTTTTCATGCGCTATTCCTCCAGCAGAACATTGGCTTCGTCGCTCCATGAGGCGGCAAGGACCTGCCCTCTGGAGAAAATCAGTCCGGATTGGCCGGCGTTGAGTACGGCAACTTCGAGACGGCCGCCGTCCGACAGCGCGAGCGTCAGCCCAAGCGTCGTGCCCCGGTAGACAACGGCTTCGATGGTGCCCTGCACCGCATTGAGCGCCGGACGCGCCGACACCTCGTGGAGGGAGATTCGCTCGGGACGAACAGCGACGATACGTTTCTCGCCCGGCGCAGCGGCGCCATCCGGCAGAACAAGCCTGGCTCCGTTTGCCGCCGCTAGGACGGCCCTACCCTCGTGGCGCTCGATGAGCCCGGAGAAGAGGTTCGTCGTGCCAACGAAATCGGCGACAAATTTTGTGCGCGGCCGCTCATAGAGATCCGCGGCCGTTCCCACCTGGACGATCCGGCCTCCGTCCATGACCGCGATACGGTCGGCGACGGTCATCGCCTCTTCCTGGTCGTGCGTGACAAGCACGGTGGTCAGGCCGAGACGGGAGACCAGCGCCCGCAGCTCCAACTGCATCGCCCCGCGCAAATTCTTGTCGAGCGCACTCAGCGGCTCGTCGAGCAGAAGGACACGCGGCGCGGTCACCAACGCGCGGGCAAGCGCAACACGCTGCTGCTGTCCACCGGACAAGACAGCGGGATGCCGATCGGCATAGTCCTCGAGACGCACGAGGCGCAGCGCCTCAAGCGCCGCATCCCGCGCTTCCGCTTTGGCCATCCGGCGGCGCCAGGTCCGTAACCCGAATGCCACGTTGCCCAGCACCGTCATGTGCGGGAACAGCGCATAGTTCTGGAACACCAGCCCTACATCGCGACGCTCGATCGGCACATCGTTGACCACTTGTCCGGCGATGGAGACAATCCCGTCATCCGGCGCGACGAGGCCCGCGATCATCCGCAGCGTCGTCGTCTTGCCGCATCCCGAAGCGCCCAGCAGAGCAACGATCTCTCCCGGAGCGATGTCGAGCGAGACATCGTGCACAACGCGGAGGTACCCGAACGACTTGTTAAGTCGTTCGAGCTTGACCGCTCCACCTTTTAGATTCGGGATACTTTTCACGTCCTGCTCAGATCGGAATGCTGACAGGTTTGACGGTAACCTTCTTCTTCCGGATGTCCTCGATGTGAATCGCAGTGTTCTTGATGATGCTGTCGAGAACGGCCTTGCCTTTGGCGGCCGTCGCGACCGTGGCGTCGCCTCCAATCCCGGTCGGCTTTGACGCAGCAAGAAATTCTTCATCGGTCGGGCGAACCGAGATGGCGTTGATGTCGAATGGCGGCTCAATCGGCATCGGGTTGGTGGGGAATGGTCCGCTCCCGTGCGGCGTGCCTTTCCCGGCCTTGGACATGTCCACAAGATCGGGGCGCCAATGCAACATGAAAGAAGTCTCGCTGTCGCCGGCGTGGCCGTTCTGTCCCGGTGCGCAGATTTCGCCGACTTCGCGGCGCGCGATCAGGCCGACGTCGACGATGGAGACATAAGCGCCGGTCTTGAACCGCACCTTTGTCGCGGCAATTTCCATCGGCGGCAGGTTGGCGATGCGGTTGCCGTTCACCAGTACGATGCGCTTGAAGCCGTGATAGATGAGACTCTCACAGACATCAACCAGCACGTCGATCATCGTCTCGGGGCGAAGCGTGATGGCGCCAGGATAGGCCAAATGATGTGACGACCAGCCGAAATGCAGCGGCGGCGCGACCAATGCTTTCGTCTTCTGCGCGGCGCCTTCAGCGACGGCGATGGCCCAGCCGGTGTCCACGAACAGCGGCGTGTGGTCGCCATGCTGCTCCGTGGCGCCAACGGGAACGAGCACGACATCGTCATCGAACAGGTGGGACTTGATCTTCCCCCAGGTCAGCTCATGAATCCAGCAACTGTTATCGAGAAGCATAGGTATTTCCTTCGAACGGGACAGGAAGTGCAGCCTGCCAGGGGCTGCAGGCCGCGCTAGACCATGATCGATGCGGATCGACCGGGATCATGGTCCAGCTTTTGTTTGAGCATGAGCTTTCCGAAAGCCGGTTTCCCCTTGTCGGATCATGCTCCGGACGAATGAGACGATTACTGGGTGAAGATCGTGTTCCACTTCTCCGTCCAGCCGTCGCGGGCCAGATTGACGTATTTCCAGTCCGGGCTAAACAGGCCGAGGTCGTCCATCTTTTTTTCCGGATAGGCGATGTATTTGAGGGTTTCGGCCGAGAATTCGAGGCCGCTGATCGGCGGCGCCGCGAGCGAGAAGGTGGAGAGTCCGGTCTGCACCTTGGCGTCCAGCATGCGGTTCATGAACTCGGCGCCGAGGTCCTGGTTCGGCGCACCCTTCACGAGTGCCATGCAGTTGACACCGGCCCATGTGCCTTCCTTCGGGTAGCACATATCAACCGGCGCGCCCTTCATGGTGTAAGGGTAAACCCACTTCGAATAGTCGATGAGCTCGACCAGTGCCTCGCCCTGGATGACCTGATTGATCGCCTGCGCGTTGGACTGCGCGATGTTGAGAATGTTCGGCTTGAGTTCGGTCAAAAGCGGCCAGGCCTGGTCGGTGAGATACTGCGCTTCCTTGTAAGGTTTGCCGGTGGCCAGCGCGGCCGCCGTCATCACCATCATGGGACCACCGGTCGAACGCATGCTGAGCATGGCGATCTTGCGACGGAAGCGCTCGTCCCACAGTTCCTTGTAGCTCTCCAGCGGCTTCAGCAGCTTGGTGTTGTGCGCGATGCCGGCCATCGAGATGCCGATCGCAACGCCGAAGCCCTCATCATAGACGAAGCGGGGCAGCACTTTCGCCATGTTCGGCATTTTCGCCTTGGGCAACGCATCGATCAGATTCTCGCGCTTGAGGATGTCGATGCCGAGGTCGTCGACGAACACCACCGTATGCTGCGGATTGTCTTTCTCCGCGCGCACCTTCGCGATCTGGGGCAGCGTCCAGCCTTCGTTCACGAGAACGGTGCAGCCGAAGTCCTTCTGGAAGGGGGCGACCACTTCCTTCTTGATGTATTCGCCCTGCGCGCCGGCCCAGATGCCGATGGTGATCGTCTTGTTCTGAGCCCAGCCGTTCCGAGTGAATACAACCGGTCCGGTCACGACTGCTGCCGCGCCCGCTTTCAACAGGCTCCGTCGCGTCAGGCCGCTTGTCATTTTCGAAATCGTCATGAGCTTTCTCCGGTTGAGGGAATGACTTTGTTTAGATGCTGGCAAACCGACGCAGGCCGACCAGCCTTTCGACGAGAATGGCGAGAACGAGCGAAAGAGCGATGGTCAAAGACGAAATCGCCGCGATCGACGGGTCGAGGAAACGGTCAATGAGGGCAAAAAGCGTGAGCGGCAGCGTGCGGTACTCGGCGTTCACGAGCCACATCGATACCGGGAAATTGTCGAACGACGTGACGAAGGCGAATATGCCGCCCGCGACAATACCGTTCGCCGCCAGCGGCAGCGTGACCTTGAACATCGCCTCGAACGGACCGGCGCCGAGGACCCGCGCACTGGACTCCAGACGCTCGTCAATCATCTGCAGGCTCGCCGTCACCGTGCGAACCACATAGGGCATTGTAACAACGATATGGGCGATGACGAGTTGCCAGAACACGGCGCCGAACCGCAGCGAGTTGAAGAATTGCAGGAAGGCGATGCCGGTCACCAGCATCGGAAAAACAAGTGGCGAAAGAAGAATCGCAAGAAGCGCCGACTTCCCCGGAAAACTGCCGCGGGCGAGCCCGAGCGCTGCCGTCGTGCCGAACACGATCGACCCGATCGTCGCCAGTACGCCGATCTTGAAGCTGAGGATCAGGCTGTCGATGAATTCGCGGGTCTCGATCGCGCGGTCGTACCACTCCCAGGTGAAGCCGACCGGCGGGAATGCCAGATAAGGCGCGGTTGTGAACGACACTGCGATGGTGACGAGAATCGGCGCGAGAACGAACAGAAGGATCGCCGACACGACCACCCATAAGATCACGGACCCCATGCGCGGCGTCATGATGTGGCTCCCGCCCAGGTTCGCAGCCTCCGGTCGACAAGCAGTCCGTAAGTCGTCACGGCGACGAGATTAATCAGCATCAGAACGGTGGCGATCGTGGAGCCGAACGGCCAATTGGACACGGTGAGCAGTTGTTCTTCGACCAGCGTGCCCAGCATCTTGGCGAAGTCGCCACCGAGGATCGCCGGCAGCACGTAGGAGCTCGCCGTCAGCGTGAATAGCAGGATCGCGCCCGCGCCGATTCCGGGAAGCGAAAGCGGCATGATGACCTTGAAGAATACTTCAGTCCTTGAAGCGCCCAACGACGCCGCACTCTCTTCCAGATTGCGGGGAATGGCGCCGAGCGCGTTGGCGAGCGGCAGCACCATCAGCGGCAGAAAGACATGGAGCGATCCGACAACGACGGCGGATTCTGTGTAGAGAAACAGGTGCCCCGCCTGAATGCCGAGCCAATCGAGCGCGGAGTTGAGCGGTCCGGTGCGGCTGAGAATGATGCGCCAACCGAAAGTTCGCGCCACGATGTTGACGAGGAGCGGCATCACCACGATCAGGAGAACGATGCGGGCGGCGAAACGCGGCCCCCGCGCCACCACCCACGCGAGCGGATAAGCGACCACGGCAGCGATCAATGTCGTGACGATGCCGATCCGCAGCGTAACCAGCAGGACGCGCATGTAAATGTCCGTACCGAAGAAGCGGATATAGTTGTCGAGCGTGAAGCCCGGCTGCATGACCCCGGACGAGAGCTGCGTGTTGAAGCTGTTGCGCACCATCGCGAACATAGGCACGACAAAGAAGCCGAACAGAAAAAGCAAGGCAGGCAATGCAAGCCATGCCGTAGGCGGGAGCGCATATCGGGCTGTCGCGTTACGCCCAGCCATCGCGCCCCACTCCGCATACGATGGCGCAGACATTCTCGCCGGGCTTCACCTTTACCGCGCCGTTTCGTAATGCGGCGAGGCTGGCCGCCCCGCTCAGCTCGGCGGCGATCGACAATTCCGACCAGAGCCACCGAGCAGCGTCACGCATGTCGTCATCCGTGACGATCACGATCTCGTCGACAAATTGGCGGACCGTTTCGAAATTGAATGTCTCGGTACGCCCGGCGGCCAACGTCACCGCCGCCGTTTCGATCTTCGGCAACGTCACGATGCTGCCGGCGTCGATGCTGGCCTTCAGCGTCTGCGCGCCGACAGGCTCGATGCCGACAATCCGGATCGACGGCTTGATCGCCTTGGCGGCCGTCGCAATGCCGGTGATGAGGCCGCCGCCGCCGATGGCGACGAGGATCGTATCGATGTCCGGAACCGCCTCGAGAATTTCCAGTGCGATCGTGCCTTGCCCGGCGGCGACGAGCGGATCGCCGAACGGATGGATATAGGTAAGTCCCTCGGCAGCGGCGATGGCGAGCGCATTATTGTTGGATTGGTCCCAGTTCGCGCCGTCGATCAAGACCTTCGCGCCAAGCGTCTCGAGCTTCGCGACCTTGTCCGGATGCACATTAGCGGGCAGACATATTGTCGCCGGCACGCCGAGCAGCTTGCCGACATAAGCCACCGCAAGGCCGTGATTGCCGCCGGACGCCGTGACAAGCCCGCGCTGGAGTTCCTCCGGTGACAGGGAGCGCGCCTTGTTGACCGCGCCGCGCGCCTTGAACGAGCCGGTCGCCTGCAACAATTCTAGCTTCAGCCACAGTTTGGCGGAGGCAGGGACGGGCAATTGATGGGCCGTAGTGACCTGCCAGATCGGCGTGCGCCTCGTCGCATCGGCAATGCGGTCACGCGCAGCGTTGATATCCGCCAGATTCAACATCGAAAACCCGCCCACCAAGCATAGTTTTTACGCACGCGACATATTTGAGCAGTGCGAGTGTCCCACCTCTCTTGTCATCACGTCCAATATGGTTTCAGGTTCTCAGCTATAGGAATTCGCGATAGCAACGCGGTCGGTGCCGGACCAATTGCGAACCAAACCATCTACGGTAGTAGACATGGAATTGCGCCAGCTCCGGTACTTTGTCGCGATCGCCCGTTACGGCAGTTTCTCGACGGCCGCGGCGCGCATTCGCGTAGCGCAGCCTGCGCTCAGCAGCCAGATCGCCAATCTGGAAAACGAGATTGGACAGGCACTCTTTACCCGGCATGCGCGCGGCGCGCGGCTGACGGAGGCCGGTGAAAAGCTGCTCGACTACGCCGTCGACATACTGCATCGGGTCGACGAGGCCCGCCTTGCGCTATCACCAAAGGCCGCGGCCGAAATCACCCTCGGCCTGCCGCCGTTGATTTCAATGATGCTGACCGTTCCCCTCGTCGAGGCGGTGGAGCGAAATCTACCGACCGTTTCGCTGAAAATCGTCGAAGGAATGAGCGGCGCATTGCGGGGTTGGCTGGCCGACGACAGCATCGACCTGGCGTTTCTGCACAATGTCGATCGCGCCGACTATCCGCGGGCCTTGCCGGTCATCCGCGAAAGCCTGTTCGCGGCAGCGAGCGTGCCCAGCGGCTATCTGCTCCATTCCGAACTGCACGCCAGCGAGCTGGTAAAGCTGCCCCTTATCGCCTCCACCCCAAAAAATAGTCACCGCATGCTGCTGGAGATGATCGGGCGACGTTATGGCGCGCCACTCAATATCATCGCCGAGGTCGACTCCATCCCGCGCCAGCGTGAACTCGTCATGCGCGGCAAGGGCGTTCTTGTCATGCCGATGGCGGGGTTCTTCGACTGGCCCAAGAACGGCATCCAGTTCGCCCGTCTTATCGGCGAAGACATTGCCTGGGAATCGGCGCTGGTGCCCGCCGACAAGGCCACAGGGGACGGAGCACTGAAAGCGCTCAGCGGGTTGATCGTTTCGCTAACGCGCGAACTGGTTGATAGCGGACAATGGCCGGGCGTTGAATAAGCCGCACCTTTCGTGTTTCTTTTGCATCGCCGCTGGCAGCCATACTGTCTTTCCCATCGCTCTCATCGGATCCATGCGCTATCAATAGCGCGGCAACGGCGGGAGGCGCGTTCTTGAACCTTGTCATTCATCACAGATTCTCATTTTCAAAGTATCTCCCCGGCGCCACTAGCCTTCCGGAATTCGCGACCGCCGCCCGATTGCGCGATGAAATCCGCAAGCGCGATGCGACGTTAAATGTCGTCGCGCCGCAAGATGCGGCGCAAATGGCCGGGGCGCTCCGCGACGCGGATGGGCTTATCTCGTATTCAATCACACACGATGTGCTCAATTCGGCGCCAAAGTTGTCGTGGGTCCAGGCCGGCAGCGCCGGAATTGACCATTTTTTCAAATCGTCGGATGCGACATTCGCGGATTTGGCGGCGCGGAACATTCTGCTGACCAAGGCGGCCGGCGTGACACGCCATGTCATCGGCGAACATGTTTTCGCGATGATTCTCGCTTTGTCGCGCGGCGTGCCACGGGCCGTCCTGCAGAAGGAAAAACGCGTCTGGCAAATTTATATGGGCGCGGAACTCAACGGTGCGACACTGGGCGTCATCGGCCTCGGCGGCATTGGCGAACGCGTCGCCGAACTCGGCAAGGCCTTCGGGATGCGCGTCATCGGCACGAAGCGCGATCTGACTGACTACCGTGGCGCGGCCGACATCGTCTTATCGCCTGACCGTGCCATCGACGTCGCAACAGAGGCCGACTATCTGGTGCTGGCCTGCCCGCTGACCGCGCAGACGCGCAACATGGTCACGGCGGATTTTCTAAGCGCCATGAAGCCGAGTGCCATTCTGGTGAATATCGCGCGCGGCGAACTGATCTGCGAAGCCGATCTGGTGCACGCGCTCGGGGCCGGCATCATCGCGGCGGCGGCCCTCGACACTTTCGGGCGACCGGGCCGCCAAGAGCTGAGCGACCTCGAAGCGCTCGATGCGGACAGCGAGCTCTGGTCGTTGCCGAATGTTCTGATCATGCCGAATAATGCATCCGCGACGCCGCGCATTTACGAGCATTTCGCCGACATCGTCGTCGCGAATGCCGCGCGGCTGCGGGCTGGCGAACGGCCGCATGGCGTCGTGAAGGCAGAGGATGTGAGCGCATGACGTCGATCGCGACACCCACAACGGCGCCGGCCCCGATCACCGAAACGATTGGCGATCTGCTCGACCGCCTGACGACCATGGACCTCAAGGGCCGCGGCGCCGTGGACATTCTGTATCGCGAGGCGCGCAGACAGGCAGGCCAGTCGCTGACCATGCGTGCGGCGCAGGAAATCAAGAACAGGGTGTCGGAAGGCGACATCGCTATCCTGTGCACGGGCTTTCCGGTCCGGCCGTGGATTTCGGAATTGATCGGCGAAACCGACGGCCCTCCCGGCGTTGCGGCGCTGGCACGCGCGATCAGCACCAGCCTGCGCGGCGTTCCGCTGATCACGACACCTCCCGGCATGCGCGACCAGGTGATCGCGGCGTTGCGCGGCGGCGGCGTTCTGGTCCTCGACCCGGACGCCGCGCGGCGGGCCGCTTCGGGAAGCCGGCCGACCTGCGCCGCAGCTGTCGTCGATTTTCCGACCGACGCGCATGAAGCCATGGCCGCGGCCGAGAACTTGATGACGACGTATCGTCCATCGCTGGTCGCTGCGCTTGAGCACCCCGGCGCCAACCGGATGGGCGTCTATCATTCGAGCGTCGGCGTCGATATTTCGGCGGGGGCGGCCAAGGTCGAGGCGCTGTTCTCGCTGGCGGCGTCACTAAACACGCTCACGATGAGCTTCATCGATATGCCGAACGAGATCGGCGCGGCTCATATCGCGGCGGTGGCGGAAGCCGCCTCACCTTTCGCGCACCGATGCACATGTCCGTGCAATGGCGGAACGCTCGGCGCCAGCAATGTCGACATCCTCGTCGTCGGCGCCACGGTAAACTGGGCCGCCTACGCGACGGTCGCAGCGCTTGGCGTGCTGCTGAACGATACCAGCATCCTGGTCACGCAGGAGCACGATCGCCGCAGCATCGAAGCTGTTCAATGGGCGGGAAGCCTTGAAGGCGTCACAGGCTCGATCTGGCCGGCCGCGGGCGTCGACAATATTCCGGCGGCGATGTCGAGCCATGTGGTCGAGCTTATTCGCATGGTTGCCGACGACGCCATCCGGCGAGCACCGACTGAAAGGTATTAAGTGGGTTTGGGTGGCGCCGCCCGTTGCCACCATCACTGACGCAGACGCCCGGCTTCTCTAGACTCCGCACAGCCCACTTCCTGCACCTAGCGCCGACCAGACGACGCCCAGCCAGTCTTTGCCTTGAAAATCGACCGACTGATGCGCCAATGAGCGACACGCGTCGTGGCGGCAGAACCCGAACCCTAGAATGCAGACAGTTCGATGCCCAGGGGCGGGATCGAACCACCGACACTGCGATTTTCAATCGCATGCTCTACCAACTGATCTCCCTGGGCGCCCGGCGCGCCGGCCGGAACCGGACGGGCAGCGGAGATCGTGCGTTAAAGTGCCCCGTCCCGAGGTGTCAAGAACGCTAGGGCTTGGACGCTCGGCCCGAAACGGTCGACCGTTCCACCGAGGAGTCGGGCCAGCCAAGGCTCAGGTGTGACGGAGAGACAGGCCATGGAGAGCGACCGCATTTGCGCCCTGACCTCCAAACTATTCGAATACGTCAAAAGCCCCTCGCTGAAGCGCATCCGCGATTCGCATAGCATCAACCGGCTGGCGGAGGATCTTCTAAAAGCGGTTGATCAAGCCGGCTCGATCTGGACCAAATGGACGGGACCCCGGGAGCAAATCGCGAAATCAGCGGCGCCCTGCTGGATCCCCGTCGAGGATCTGCAGGCTTACCTCAACCAACTCCCCGGCCCGCCGCTGACCAAGACAGACGTGCTGCAGAGGTTACGGGCAGTCTGGGAGGAGCCGTACAGCTATTTTCCGGATGAATATCTCAAAGCCTCTTGCCTAGTGCTCTACGAGGCCGAAAAGTCGCAAGCACGGAAATGTCCGCGATCATCGGCGCCCTGCAGGAGCACATCGAGGCAGAGGAGGGCCGGCTTAGAGGAGAGCGAGAGGAAAGCTGGCGGCGGCGCCAAGAAGACGAGCGACTTCGAAAGCAGCAGTTGTTCGAGGCCGGCGCGGACTCCCCGTGGGTCGAGCTCGAGAGTCTCGACGGATTCCATTGCCGTCGGAATGGTCGCACCTATCGCGTTGTGCGGGCCAAGGACAAGCGCTGGTCGCTTTTTCGGGTGAAGGCGGTTGGAGAGGCCGGCACCCTCCTCGGCACGTATCAGAACCGGCGTGACGCCAACAAAGCGCTCGACAAGATCGCATTCAGCCCCGAGCCGCAGTGGTGACGCGATGTCGCGTCGGGGCGACGGCGGGCAAAGTGTCTTCCCTTTTTGGCCTCCTCGGTGCACATAGCGCCGCGGCCCAAAGCGAACGGGTAGCAAAATGGTAGCAAACTGGTTTTTTGGAGAAATTCCGCTTTAATTTCCTCAATGATTTCAATGCTGGAAGG
Organism: Pseudolabrys sp.; assembly: GCA_041662425.1. GTDB lineage: Bacteria > Pseudomonadota > Alphaproteobacteria > Rhizobiales > Xanthobacteraceae > Pseudolabrys. The sequence goes on along the minus strand of JBAZSM010000032.1, from coordinate 15,257 downwards.
GTGGCCGAGTGGTTTAAGGCACCGGTCTTGAAAACCGGCGTACCTGCAAGGGTACCGTGAGTTCGAATCTCACCCCTTCCGCCATTTAAGCATCATATCTAATTGATATTGCTGATTTTTTATATTGATTGAGCTATCGAGCCCCGCTCTCAGCCCTACCCTGCGCAGAGGTTGAACGAGCGGTGCCGGTGCATCGGCCGGTGGCCGAGCGATAGCGACGCAAAGAGCGGCGTGCATGCGCTCCCGTGAAAACGGCGGCGGCCGAAGCCGCCGCCGATCGTTACGACCGGGCCGAACGTGGGTTGCCGAGGTCAATCACGTCGGCCAGCACCTTGCCAACGTCTTCCGCATCCGGCTCGCCTTCGTCGACTTGCTGCCGCTGCAGCAATGCAGCCTTCGCGGCAAGATCGGCAACGCATGCTGCCGGCGACGCGATGATCAGATCCTCGATGTAGGCAACGCGCGCATGCGCCGCATCGGACGCCTTGCCAGCGCCCTCGCGGCTGGTGCTTGTGAGCGCCGCCAGGCGCTCCGCGTCATGGCGCTCGGCAATCCCTAATAGCCGCCGCACGCGCTCGACGGCATCGGGCCGAGCATGTGCAAGCCACGACGGCGTCGCCGCCCACGCTTTCAGGGTCTCGACGTCGACCAGGTACTTGTCGACGGTCCAGTCGGTTTCGAGCCGCGGCATGATCTCGGCCGGAATTGCGAGGTGGTAAAGGTCGAGGCCTGTCAACTCGAGCTCGGCCGGCCGCTGTGGCGTCGCTTCGGTCAGCTCGGCCACAGCGGCATTTTCGATCGCATAGGCTCGCTCGCGATCGGCCAATGCGCGGGCCCGCTCGCACATCAGCTTGGCGATCGGCGTGGGGTCGGCGCCTGATGTCAAACCGGCCGCGGCTGCGCCGGCCACCGCGAGCGCAGCGACAAGGCCGCGGCGGGTAATGACGTTGTCATGGCGGCGGCCCTCCGTCGAAAAGGAGGTCGGCGAAACTGGCTGGACCGGCGCGTGCGTCACCGGCTGCGGAGGAACGGGGTGCGCGGATGCGCTCCACACGGGCATTCGGATATTCTGCATGGTGATACTCTTCGGTTTCGGCTTTCGACAGCCGTCGCCAGTGTCAGACCGGCAGCCGGGGGGTCGAAATCAGCCGAAGAGACTGATCGGCAGCGCTTTTAAGCCTCGCGGCTCTGGACATGGCGCACCGCCCCCGGCCATAATGGTCAGGTTGGTGCGCCCGCCAAGGCGCTCCTAAGCGCCTCGAAAACCCGCCAAGGTTTTCTTGCGCATATAGGCCGCGTCCCCGCCAAGGGTCGCAGGCCGCATCTTCGGTCCAGGTTTCGACACCCAAGGACATTCCATGTGATTTGCCGAGCCAGCGCAACCCCTAACCGGGTAGCGGCTGCTCGCGTGCGCCCGCTGGGTGCTGCGGGCAAAACCCGCGCCGGCCGGATCGCACCCGCCGCTGGCCGGCGCCAGCTTTGCTCCCGCGCGCAATCGTGCGAGCCTTCCCAGTTCGCGGGTAGAGCGATGGGGAGACGACATGCCTATTCCAAGGCGGCTCGGCCGCTGTTTGTATGTTTCAGTCGGCTGCCTGTTGCTCAGCGCCAGCGCAGCTGTTGCGGCGTCGAAAGTGATTGGCAATTGGATGGTCAACATCGAAGCCGACAGATTTTCCGACAGCACTATGAACGTGGTCGCCATAACGTCCGGCAAGTCGGGCGGCATCCTCGCCGTGCGGTGCCTGGGCGGCGATCTATCGATCGCCCTCGGCGGGCCAAAATTTGATACCGGCGACAAATTCCTAATCAAGTTCAGAACCGACAAGCGTCCCGTCGTTGACACAATCGCCGTGGCAGTCTCGGAGACGTTCGTCGAGGTCGATACTACGAAGGAAATGGTGCGCGAAATGCTGACCGCGAAAGAGTACGCGGTTCGCATCATCGGCGCCTCCAGCAACGACTTCATCTTCAACGCCGGATCGGGTGCGCCCAAGGCGCTCGCTGAGGTGGCTAAGGCCTGTCCGCTCGAATAGCGTTTTACGAACCGCGCTACGCCGTATCGACTTGCTGCAAGGGAGGCCTCACTGGGGAAACGCACTCGCCAGGCCGACGCGCCGGAGCGCACCACCATTGAAGGCGCGATGGCGATTATCGGCCTCCCGCAACGAACAATCCAGGCCATGGCCGCCCGCGGTGAAATACCGGGCGCCGCAAAATTCGGCCGGCGCTGGACCTTCGACTTCGCGAAGGTTCGCCAGTTCGTCAACGACAGGGAAGCCGCGACATGCCAGCGGGCAAACGAAAAGCACCGGCCGGATGCTACTGGCGGGAAGCTACCCTCTGGGGCCGCGTTAAGGTCAGCGGTCGGGATATCAGGTGGTCGCTTGACACAGATGATCCAGCAATCGCGAAAACGCGCCGCAAGGCGGGCAAGCGGCGGGCGCTAGCCGACAACAAATTCGGGGATGCCGCTAGGGAAACATCAGATCCGCGACGGCGTAGCCATATTTGTCGCAGCCGCCATTTGTCAGGTGCGTCCCATCAATCCTGTCACTCGGGCCGCAAAGCGTGTCGCAGTTTATTCCAGCCCGGATATCGCGTGCGGCATCCACCATCATCGCCAGCCCGCTTTGTATCGTCGGGCTGGCGATATTTCCCTGAATGCTGTGGATGCCGATATACATCGGGCCGCTGTAGCCCAGCGCGCGCAAGCCGTCGGCAAACGCCCAGCCGGAATTGCGCAGGTCGATTGCGCTTGTCCCCGCCACCGCGTCCGACTCTCCGCGCCCGACGTACCAGGCGTCGGGCTCGAACCCCAAGGCGCGGCATCGCAACAGCGCAGTCTTGCCGCGCGTGAAACAGCTATTTACAGCATCGGGTCGATATGCGGCCCAGAGCGAGCCGCCCATCGCTATTGGAATGACGATGACGCGTGAAGCTTTGCCGTTTGCGATTATTCTGTCACCGATGCGAAGCACCGGACTTGTGTAGCCGTTATAGCTGGCACCAAGGACCGGGTCGGCGCCGTCATATATTCCACCGTCATAGATGTTCAGATTGTCTACATGTCCGGTCGGCGGATAGGTCGTTGTCCCGTTGGCGGTCGCCAGAAGAGATTGACCGTCTATAACGACGACCTTTGTTGTCGAGGGATCGACGACAGACAATACCTGCGTCCGCCCGCGCGTGTCGCGAAAGCCGACATATTGATTGAATTCATTGATGACGTAAGGATCGGCAGCGCTGGCGTTAATCACGGATCGCTCCACAATGCACGCGCCCAAGCCGAAGGCAAAAGATCGCCGGTTCATCGCATGCTCCGGTCTTCAATTCATAACCTCACCATATAGCCCGGATTGGTACAGGCCGGAAATAGCGCCGCTGAGGTAGGTGGCTGTGCCGCCGTTGGTGACATACTCGTACCAGCCGGCATAGTGCCGCCCGAGCCCGCAATATTTGCGAGAAGCGGCTCGCAGCGGGATGTTGAGGTTCGCGACCGCAACACTCTGGATTGACCCGTTTGTGTCGAGAATGGACGGAAGACAGCCATCAAAGCCGATGCCGATCAGCGGAATTGAGCCAACCATGTCGGCTCGGGCCGAAGCTTGAATATTTATCTCCGCGCGCGAGCCATCGAAGGCGTGAAACCAATCGACCACGTTGGCAGGATCATTTTCCGCGAAGCGCCAGGAAGCCGTTGCATAATTCCACGTCGGTGACGCCGGTGTCACCCGCAAAAGCCGGGGACAGGCATTGAATGTGTTCGACACACATCGTCGCAGCGACGTGTCTTCCATTTGAGCGGAGGCATTGGAGCGGACACCGCCGACAATCAAACCACGCCGCGCGGCGGGGCCGTTCGTCACGGCGTATTTATTTACCCAATGGCCACCAAACAATTCGGCTTCTGCGGTGCCGGCTCCAGTCCCCGGATTTATGTCACTCAACCACGCCGGGCTTCTGGACAGCCTGAACGTCAATCCGTCCTTCCACAGCAGATTGTAGTAGCAAGAGCTCGCGGCCATCGCCGCCGGGCTATAGCTCGCGTCACTGCCAACGTTCATCAGTTCGCCGCCGACGTTCTCTTGCACAAAGTCGGAGCCATCGAATAGTGGTAACGTCTGCCCCATGGCAGGCGTTAAATATACGGCCAACGCGCCGCTCACGTTTGCGGTCGTAATCGCGATCCCGCCGGTGAGCGTGAGCCTACAGCTTGCCATTACCGAACGCGCCTCCCCCGGATGAAACCAAAAGCGGTCATGATATCCACCGCAAAATTGGCTTGCGCCACAAGATAGATGGTTGTCGGAGTGTTCAGACTGATGCGAGCCTCCCCGGATTGCAGGCACTCAATTATCCCGCCCGGAAACGTCCCGGCGACTTGAGATCGTCCACCGCCAGCGGGCAGCGTTGGTAAAGTGTTGGACACAGTGTTGATAGACGCGATTAGAATAGACGTCGTCGTCGCTGGGTTTGAAACAAACGCGACATTTCCGCCGACTTCCCAATCGCCTGCCGACAATAAAATTGAAGTGACGTTGGCCGGGGCGCCGCTAGAGAGGGCAACAGCACTCGCAATTGGAACCGTCGAACTGACATATTCCCCTACATCCCCAACCCCAGCGTTATCGTTCGTGTTCGTGCCTTGAAGCGGGATGCCGCCATTGCCGGCACGCGACAGCGAGCCGGTGGTGTCTGCAATGATAAGAGCAGAGTTTTTAATAATTTTTCCGGTCGCTGCATCAAACCTGGCTGCGGCGTTATCGGTTGAGCTGCTTGGTCCGCTGACATCAACCATGAGCAGCGTCCGCATCGCCGCGTAATTCGCCGCGGTGACCAGGCTCTTGCCGTTGGCCGACATGTCCGAAATATAGGCCGTCGTGATCGACGACAGCGCCGCCAGCGAGCCGAATGTAAATCCGATCGCCGCCTCGACTTCCGCCAGCGTGATCGAGCCCTCGATCTTGAGCCAGTTTGCGGCATAGGTCGAGGTCGACGCATTGTTGACGATGGCGAATAGATCGTCGCCCACGCTGAACGTCTTACCGTCCACCGTTCCGGCAACGCTGACCTTGTAGAACCATCCCGTCTGCGCCACAGAGGCGCCCGGAAACGTCCCGGCCGACGCATCCCATGCCCCCTTGAACACCAGCGCGCCGCTGACAACTGTCGCCAGTGCGTCGACATATGCCTTCGTCGCCGCATCGGTCGCGTCGGTCGGCGCGGCGAGACCCGTGACCTTGGCGATGCCGGCAAAATTGAGATTGCCGGACATCGTATCGCCGGCAAGACTGACCGCCGACAACAGCGAGCGCACCTCGGCCTTGTCATTCGCCGCGATTACCAGCCGCCCGAACGCCGACAGCGCGGTCAACTGAGCCGAGCTTCCGCCCGTGAAATAGGCCATCGTGTCGCCCGACAGATTGAGCGTCGACAGCGCCTCGCAGACCGTGCCGAGAAAAATTTCCAGATCGGCATTCCATTTGGCCGAGCCGACTTTATTGTTGTCTGTCGTGTTCGCGACGGATGACGCAAAAGCGTGCCGCACACGGGCGGGAAGTGAGACCATTTTGAGAGTCCTCCATTATCAATTGCGCCCCTGCGGCGCCGCGTCCGGCGATGACGTGCCAAGCGAACCCGGCCCGTTGGCGTCGACCGTGCCGCGCATCGGGACCTGCACGGTCCAAGAATTCGACAGCCCCGGGATGGTGATGACCACCTCGGCCTTGCCCGTGACCTCCGCGCTGCCTTTGAGTGTCGCCTCAACCGGCGGACGGTCGCCAGAGCCAAGCCGAGATGCGCCGGTACGGCCGTCGCCAAAGACGTCCGCGCCGAATATGCTATCGACGCCATAGTTCTTTTTCGTAAGCCGCCACCACTCATCCCAGCCGACGTGCGGCAGGGTTTTTGTCTTTTCCTCGGCCTCTTGCTGAAACTTATAAAGCTGCAATCCAACTGACGCGCCTGGAATGACGCTGGCCAAACCTGATATAGCGGGCGTAGTGACCGCCGGTGCTGCTGACGCGGCACCTTTTCCCTCCAACGCCAGCGCGGCTTTCGTCAGCGCCGCCGCCGCGCCATCAAGCGCGAACGCCGAGCCGCTGAGCCCAAACCCGGTGAACAACTGCTTCATGATGAACCCGCCCGAGCCCACCGCAGTGATCGCGCCCAGCGCCGTCGCCGCTTGGCGGCCAGCATCGCTGAGGTTGGAAATCCAGTCGAAACCATGGCCGAGTGTGTCGAAGCCGAACTTGAGCAAACCCTCGTTGGCTTGTCCAATCGACAAGGTGAGATTTTCGAAAGAGCCCTTCAAGTTCTCGAGCGAGTAGCCGAAGCCGCCCGCCACCTCGTCGAACTTTCTCTTGGCGAAGTCGGGATCGTCGCCAGCGGCGCCAATCTGGCGTTTGGCCGCCACATAGTCGGCGCGCTGGTTTTGCGTCACCGCGAAGCGCGAGCCCTGCCTGTAGTCAAAGATCGAGTTAATCTGAGCCAGGCTCATGTCGCTCATCAAGAGCTTGTCGAGCAGCTTCTCCGCGTCGACACTCTGAACCGACGCCTGATAGAAAGCGCCGGCCGATTTCGCAACTTTCGCCTTGTTGACCGCCGATACCTCGCCCTTCTTGGTGCGTGGGAACAGCGGTTCGGTGGCCGTGGTGACGGCTTCGGTGAACGCGCTTCGATCGCCAAGGATTTTCTTATCGTTCAGGGCTTTCTGAAGAGCGGCTCGCACCGCTGGCGTGAAGCTCACACCCATGTCCTGCTGAAACTGGTTCTCCATCCGGCCGACGTCGAGCGCCGCCGGCATGTGGATGTAGTCGCTGTAGTTAACGCCAGCGGCCCGCATCGCGGTCAGGCCTTTCTTTGTCGGCGCCGCCAGCTTGCCGGCAACCTGACGCATGAACGTGCCAGCCTCATCGCCGCCCATGCCGCCGCGCTTCGCCAGCGCGCCGATGGCCATCATCGCCTCCGGCGACACGCCGACAACGGTATTGGCACCGGCGGCAAATCTGAAAAAACTCTGAGCGTCCTCTCCTGTCATGCCCCCGAGTTTGGCCATCTTGATGATCTGATTGACGGCCTTGCGGCTCTCCGCTGTCGCCTTGGCCTTCGTCGAAATGTCCTTATTGGTCGTCTGGAGATAGGTCCGCACGCCTTCGGCGGCGTCTTTAAGATCAACCTCCATCAGCACGGCGAAGTGCTTGACGTTCTCAAGCATGGCCGATGCAATCTCGGCCTTCATATTTGGCGTCATCGTAGCCGGCAGACCCTGCATCGCAGCAGTCTGTGCCTTCACGACATCGAGATTGGAATACGGTGTTTCTTGGCCGATCTGCTTGGCCTGCAGCGTCAGGATGTTCGCCTGTGTCTCCGGCGAGATATCGGTGTAGACGCGCTGCAATCGCGTCGCCTTGTCCATTTCCGCCGCGCTCGTGATCGCCTTGCCGGCGAAACTTTTGGCCCGGTAACCAAGGCCGAGCATGCCGAGCCCGATGGCCGCGTTCTGCGCAACGTTCGCCCGCCGCGCGGCGCGCTTGTTCTGGCGGTCCAGCGCCGCGCTGGTACGATCGACAGCAGCCGCGAGCCGCTGCTGATGAGCCACCGCCTGATTAATCGGGATGCCGTTCTGCTCAAGCGCCCGCTTCGCTGCCAACACGGCAGTCGTCTGCATTTCAAACGCACGGGCCGAGGACTTAACGGCGTTCTGCGCCCGCTGATAGGCTCGCTCAAGGTCACGCGCCGGGCCTTCCGCATTCTTCATCGCGCGCGCTGCGCGATCGACCTCCTGCTGAGCCGCCCGGTATTCGGTTCGCGCCTTTGCAAACCCAGATCGCGCGGCGTCGAACTTGTTCATCGCCTCGACTTGTTTGTTCACCTTCGCGAGCGAAGCGGCCATCTTGTCGACGTCGCCGGCGGTCTTTGCCGACTTCTGCACCTGCTCGAACTTCTTGGCCACCTTGTCGAGAAGCGGCGACAGCTTCTCTTCGCCGCTGATGACGGCACGGGCCTCGATCATTTTCGCGATATCAGCCTCCTACGACTATCATCTTGGCCATGGTCGCTCCTCAATTCCGCGGTGCTGCATTCGGTAGCGGTTTGAATGCCGCCATTCGAGCCGCGATTTCATCGTTGAGTTCGCGCCACTGGCGGATCACGGCGCCGATCGACTGCAGTACCTCGACGTCGTCGAAGCGCTCTGTCAGTTGCGCAAGAAGCGAGATCGCCCCATTCGACGCTTCGGCAAAGCCGCCGAGGGCGACGTCCAAGGTCTCAGCGCGCTGACGCAACGCGTAGTTTTCGGCGCGAAGGCTGTCGAGCTCACTCATTTTTCCGCTCCCCAAAGTTGGCCGGCGGCGCACACCAGGACACGCCGCCGGCCTGGGCGGTGCCCCCGGGGAAGGGCCGGAAACACCGCGACGCGTCGGCTGGCGTGACCGTGGAGCGCCAGCCGTGCGATCTCATTGCCAAATCTCATCCCGCGTTTCCGCCGCGGGCAGAGAATTCAAATGCTCGGGCGACGGCGTTCCGAAGCGTCTCATTTCGACGCCCTTTTTTTCGTACGGAATTTGCGGCCCATCCGAGAGGCCGGGGCTCAGGTCGAGCAAAATTCGAGCGGACATGTCAGGGCGCGGAGTTACCGCCGCGCCCTCGATTATTGCCTGGTCGAAGAATGAAGCCTCCTCGCGCTCCACAACGTCGACCTGCGTTTTCAGTGCCTCGACAGCCGCCATGCGATCTTGCGGCGTCATAGCGTTCGCGTCGTCGGCGACGGCGTCGATATCGAGTTCGAGCCGGCCGACCATCGCATCGCGGTTGAGCCAAGCGAGGACGGCCAACGCGTCAGGGACGGTCGCCGGGGTCAGTTCACCCTCAAAGACGTGACCCGTGTCTACTTGCGGCCACGCAACTGTCCTCGCGTCATGGGCCACGAGCTGAATTACGTTCGGTCGCCCGCGTTCCGCCAACTCGTTGATCGCGCTTCGGGCCCGTTCCTTTGCGAGCGACGACGGTATCGGTGCCGCGCCGATGCGCTCGATCTCGGCTCGCAGTTCCTCGATTTTCTGTTGACTGCGCACCATTGCGGCCGCCGGCGTCTCGCCTTTGCGCGGCTTAGCCGGGGGCGAATTTGCCGAACGGAGACGGTGGCCGAGCGTACCGATCGAGACCAGTTCTAGGACCTGGTTGAATACGGCGCGCAGCGCCGCGGCGCGCGGCGCTCGTTCGGCAACGGTCGCATCAAGATCGGCGACCTCGCGCTCCATCGTCGCAATTTTTTCCAAGCTCTCCTTGTGCATCGCGCTGCCGCCATATCGCCGGTCTTTGCTGTGTTGCAGTTCAACGTGCGCTAACACCTCGCCAATTTCCACGCGCAGACGCTGCCGACGATTGAGCATCTCTTCGACGGCCGCCCGGACGGCATCATGCTCGTTGAGAAGCCGGATGGTTTTCTTGCGCGCGTCGGCCGGAAGGCGATCGATGGCGCGGCGGTGGCTTTCGCCAAGGATCATGCGTCTTCTCCGATGACTGATCTTGTTCGGTTGATCGCCGCTTGAAGTGCTGAAATTTTCGGCGGCGCGAACATGCCAGGCGGTATCGGTTTGGGCGCAGCCGATGGCGCTGGCGCTGGCGGCGCGGGTGGTGCTGGCGGCGCCTCGACGATGCCGGCGGCGACTAAAAAAGCGCGCAAATCTGGCAAGGGTTTCACCTGCGCTGAACCGTCGGCGCGCAGCGGCGACCAGAGGCCGAGAAGCTGCAACTTGATATTGGCCGTTGAGCGCCAGCCGAACGTTTTATCGGCTCGGATAAACGCGTCGTGGCGCGTATCGATGCCGCCATCTTTCTCATGGCCAAACGAGAATTCAACGGTTCGGCCGTTCCCGGTGACGGCGAACCCATCCACCGTCCGCGTGACGGTGCTGGTCACAGGTCACCTCTGGCCACCGCGGCGTTGACGCTTTTCGCGACTTCTTCGGCAGTCAGTACCGCCTTGTCGGCGACGCGCGGCTCTCCGCCGTCATGCGCGAACCCAATCGGCGACGATGCGCTCGCTGGCGTGCCGGTGATTAGGCCGAGTGAACTCTCGCAAGCCCGACCGGCGACGTCCGGCGCCGCCATTGTGCTCGGACGCGGCGCGTTCAATAGCGCTTCCTTCGCCTCGTCCGGCGAAACCGGCGACGAGATTGCTAGCGCGACCGCGGCCGCGAGGTTGGCCTTCGCTTCGGGCAACGTGAGGATTGCGACCACACGCGCGCGCTCGGCTTTCGCGCCCTCTACTCTCGCCGCCTGAAGTTCGGCGTCAGTCGCCATGACTCGGTCCTCTTTGACCGCGTTAAGATCGCCCACGCGACGCCGGACGTCATCAGGGCAAAAATGAGCAAATGTGAGCAAACGTGCACATCACGTTTGGCCCATTTTCTCCGCAAGCTTTCGCGGATCGACCCTCCACCGGCGCCCGACCATGTAAGCGATGCCCCATCGTTTCATCGTCGACACATGGACACCCGCGCGCCAGGCCGCTTCCTTCAGCGTCAGCGCGGCCAATGACGCCGCGACATTCCCGGCGCCATGCTTCGCCGGCGCGGTGGCGCCCTCGCCGTCCACTGCCGCGAGCGCCGCGTCAATTGCCGCCCGCATGCGCTCGGCCGCGCGGTCACAGTCCGCGCGCGCGGCGAGCAGCTCAGCGCGATGGCGGGCGCGGTCCATTATTTCAAAACCGCAAGGAAAGCGTGAGTTTTGGTTTTCCGGCTATAGAGGCTTTGGGGGGCGTTTGGCACCGTACCTCTGCCAGTAGGAACACGGTCCCTTTTTCATTTTCCCGCGCATTCTTTCGCTCTTTCAGATCTTTAGAGGCCATCGAGGCTGTCCCCGTCGGGCGGCAGCGCCGGGTAACGCGCGAGCACGTCAGCCGCCGCGGCGTTCTTTGATGCTTTCGCCGAGGATGCCTGCGGTCGCCATTTACAGGGCCTGTCGTTCGGGCCTGGTATGGCTTCCCGGGCCAGCATCGTTGCCTTGCATGTCGTGCACCGCAGGCGCGCCGTCGTCGGCACGCTTTTGCGGATGGCGCTTTCCCTGCTGCAGGCTGGGCAGCGTACGCGGCGCATGCGTTCGGTCATGCCGCTGCCTCCGACGTCATGGTCACCCGCTGGCTTTCGTGGCGCCGGGCGCTCAAGCGCTCCGGCGCTGGCGCATTAAATCGACATGCGGCGCCGAGCCGGGCGACGCGGCTCGTGCGGCGCGCGGCTTGGCGCCGCGCCGCATTTGGCGTGGCGGTTCCGCGCACTATTCGCCTTTTCCTATTCCTCACTAATCCCCCCCACGATTTTGAGGGGGCGCTTTCCGATATTATTGGGGGTTGGCCGACCCTTCATTTTGGAGGGTTGGTTGCCCTCATCCGAACCCCCGATAATCCGGGGTTCGCCGTCGTCATCCGAACCCCCGATAATCCGGGGTTGGTACGGTGCCGGAAGTGCGGGCCACACGCGTCGTTCAGGCTCGCCATCATGTGTAAATGTGTGCGTTCTGATGATGAAGCCAGCCTCGGACAACTTCGTCATCGCCAGTTCGACCGCATTAATTGGCAGGCTTGCCAATTCCGACAGCGCGACGTTCGAGGGAAAGGCATAGCCACCCCTGCGCCGGTCAAAATTCAGTAGGTTCTGAAGGATCGCCGCAACCTTCGAGGTACATCCATCGCGGGGAAAACGCGCGAACGCTGCACGTAACCATTCCCAAAGCAGACGACCCTTCTCCCTCGAGTCGTCCCATGTCATGGCGCCAACCGGCACAATCCCGTCCTTAAGAAACAACTTTTTCGAGCGGTGCTTGCCTTTGGATTTTGGGTTTTTCGCAGTCGCGGCCGGCAACCTGGCCTTGACTGGGTCGCGGCGCTTTTCGACACGCTTGACGCCGTTGAGGATGACCGGTGCGATTGCGACAAGCTCCAGCTCGAAGTCAGCCTCCGCCCACCGCCGCTGATCGGCGGTCGCTTCGTTTATGATCCGAAGCACTTCTTTCGTGTCGAAGTCCGCGTGCGCGACCGCGAATTCTACCGCTCGCAACCGCCCGTCGGCCTCGGAGATCATGTGGTCGGCAACGACGCGCAGAAGGCGGCGACCCGCGTCATCATCCGGCAAGCGGCCGGAAAAAGTCGCGGCGATAACTTCGTCGATCTTTCGCAGTCGCGCTGAGGCGTCCATGAGCCGCTGGCTCAGGCCGACTTCTGGCCGACGTTGGGCAGTTTCGCGAGATATTTCTGAAGGTCGGTCGCGAGCACGATCGTCTTTTTGTTGCCGATCTTCTTCGCGGTCAGACTTCCCCCTGCGATTTCTCGGTAAAGCAGCGCGCGACTGCCATATCCAAGATCGACAAGCTCGTTGATTGTGAAAGCCTGCTTCACGCCGGCTGATTTTTCGTCCATGTGCTCGTTCTCCGATATGGCTCTAACCGTCTCGGAAAACATCAGACTGACGCCGCTAGAAGTCACATGCCCTTTAGGCGGTTTTTTGCATCAAGTGCATGTACCGGACACTTTTCACCAGCCGTTTTTGACTTCGCCCGGTCACGATTTTCCCACCGTAGAGCTGAGACACGAAAAGCGCGAAATCGAAGAGCCTCCCACACGGGCGCCCGGTGTCTCGATCATTGGCGACCGCCGGTGTCGATCCGCTGACCTCCGCAAAGGCCATCACGATGGCATCGGCGGTGGCGTCATGGATCTTCATGACCGGCTTCTCCGCCTTCACGGCGGCCAGCGCGCGGCGACAACCCTCCGTGCAAAACGCCGGACTGGTCAGTACGTGTCCGCCGGCATGCTGAAATAGCGTCTCCCGCTGCTCAGGGCTCATCTGCCCCCATACGCGCCACATCTTTAACCGATCGGACGCCTCCGCAGCGGACAGCAATCGCCGCAGATCATCGGCCCCGCTTTTCCTGTTGCTCACTTTAAATACGCCGCGTTGACCGCGCACAGCAGATACACGCCGGCCGACGTGAAATCGGGGGGCCCACTGAATGCGTAAATGTATCAGCGTCGCTAGCTCAAAAACCCGGATTATCGAGATGTTCCGCGTCTTGCCGCCGTCGACATTGATCGTGTCGAGTTCACCGACGAGCTGACTGAAACGCTCATCGGCGAAAAGCCGCAGCCAGATCGGCTTTTTTCCGAGCGGGGAAACGATGGAAATACCTATCGTCATCCTGCTCTCCCCGCACGGCCGGGCAGCCGGACGACATTCTCGCGCGGGCGTGCGAACGCAGCCCATGCCTCCATCATGGTCCGGCGCTTCTTGAATAGGTCGCTGCGCGCATAGGCTGCCTCAGTCTTGTCGCGGATCACATGCGCGAGCGCCGCTTCTGAAATCTCGTTTGCAAAGTTGGTGCATTCGCGGGACCAATCCTTGAAGGTGCTGCGGAAGCCATGAACGGTGAACGAGCCGAAGCCCATTCGACCGAGCAGCTTCAGCAGCGTCATGTCGCTGATCGGACGCCCCGCACGCCGGCCTTCGACGATCAAGGCATCATCCTCGCCGCGCTGGAGGCCTGTCAGCACCGCGACCGCATCGGTCGAGAGGGGAACGCGGTGTTCACGGCCCGCCTTCATGCGATCGGCAGGGACAATCCAGAGCTTGGCATCGAGATCGAACTCGCGCCACTGCGCCAGGCGCAGCTCGCTGGTTCGCGCGGCCGTAAGGATGACCAGTTCGAGCGCGCGCGCCGATATGTCATCGCGCGCGCGAAGCGCTTCCATAAATGCCGCGACGTCGGCATAGGGCAGCGCGGCAAAATGGCCGCGAGAGGCATTCGATCGACGCGGCAGGATAGTCGCGAGGTGATGCCGCCATTGTGCCGGATTGGCACCGCTGCGGAAGCCGCGCGCCGTCGCGGCGGCGAGCACCGCCTCAATCCGCCCGCGAAGCCGCGACGCTGTTTCTGGCCGAGTCGTCCAGATCGGCCGCAGGACGCCGAGCACATCATCGGTTGTTATTTCGGAAACCAGCTTCGGCCGCAGCGAGCCGGCATGACCGGACAGCGTTGAAACCCATTGGTCGCGGTGCTTCGGGTTTTTCCACGTTGGCGACATGGCCTCGATAAGCTGGTCAGCCAACTCGCCGAACGTCGGTTCGGCTTGCGCGGTCGCCTGGCGGCGTTTTTCGGCGAGCGGGTTGCGATGTTCGGCAAGATGCGCGCGCGCTTCGGCAGCGCGCTCCCTCGCCCTGACAAGCGGCACGGCCGACGCCGACCCGAGCCCCATCTCAACCGGCCGGCCTTTCCACTTAAAAAGGAAAACCCACCTACGTCCGCCGGCCTTGCCGATAGACAAGTACAGGCCGCCGCCGTCGGCGTGACGGCCAGCACGCTTGAGGCTTTCCACCGTGCGCGCGGTGAGCCGGTGAAGCTTGAGCGCCATCGTTCATCCCTCGCCGCTGCCCCTGCGCCAGCCCTACCGGCGCGCTGAGATTTAGGGATACGGCAAAATACAACGAGAGATCGTAACATGGGCAAAATTGTGAGGTTTCAACAGGATATCAACATGGCTGAGACGGTCTGCTACAACGCGCGACCGTAATTCGAATTACACCCCTTCCGCCATCAACGTGCAGCGTAGTATAGCGTGCTAAAGGTAGACGGATCGTAGGATCGGCGTTCTCTATGCCGCTTGCTGACCGGCGGTTCCGGCGGCAATGCGTTCACTTGCTGCGGTTCGACGATGACAAAGTTGTTTCCAAAGTTGCCGCTCGATGCGCAGGCGTCGCTCCCTGCCGAACAGAATGTCTAGGGGCAGTGCGGCGGCTCACAGGTTTATCATGCCCTCGAGGAGCTTAACGGGTTGCGCTCCGCAGTTCGCGCTCATCCATAGCGATCTGAAGGTCTATCGCGCCCTCAACGCAGTGCGGAGGAATTCACCGCCTGCAGGATCAAATCGGCGACTGCATCGGGATGTGACAGCATGACGAGATGGCTTGCAGCGACTTCTGCAACCGTGGCACCCATACGCTCGGCCATAATGCGCTCGAGCCCAGGTTGAATTGCACGGTCCTGGCCGGCGATCAGGCACCATGTCGGCTTTTCCCGCCAGGCTGGACGCGAAACCGTGCCGGTCAACGATGCTATCGCTGTGGGCGCTTGCGTTGCAAACAGAACGTCGCGCTCCGTCTCGGGAAGATCCTGTGCAAAGTCCTGGTGAATACCGGCTTCGCTCAGCACAAGGAAATCATTGGCATAGGGTCGTACTTCCCCCGCCATCGGGGCTGGCTCCGCTC
>JBAZSM010000031.1:0-41576 GCA_041662425.1 Pseudolabrys sp. | reverse complement strand
GTAGCCCGAATCGACGAAATGGATTTCGCCGGTCACGCCGGTCGACAAATCCGAACACAGATACAGACCCGAGCCGCCAAGGTCTTCCAAAGTCACGCCGCGGCCGAGCGGCGAATATTTCTGCTGGAAGGCGAACATGTAACGCGCATCGCCAATGCCGGCGCCGGCCAGCGTGCGAATCGGCCCCGCCGAGATCGCGTTGACGCGGATTTTCTGGTGGCCGAAGTCGACGGCAAGATAGCGCACCGACGACTCGAGCGCCGCCTTCGCCAGACCCATAACGTTGTAATTGGGCATGGCGCGATCGCCGCCATTGTAAGTGAGCGTCACCATCGAGCCGCCATTGGGCATAAGCTCCGCCGCGCGTTTGGCGCTCTCGGCGAAGGAGAAGCAGGAGATCACCATGGTGCGCACGAAATTCTCGCGCGTGTTGTCGGCGAAGCGGCCCTTCAGTTCGTTCTTGTCCGAGAAGCCGACCGCATGGACGAAAAAGTCGATGGTTCCCCACTTCTCCTTGAGCGTGGCAAAAACCGCATCGACGGTCGAAATATCCTCGACGTCGCACGGCATGACGAGTTCGGAGCCGGTCTGCTCGGCCAGCGGCTTGACGCGCTTCAGGAGCGCGTCGCCCTGATAAGTATAAGCGAGTTGCGCGCCGTGCTGGTGCAGCGTCTTGGCGATGCCCCAGGCGATCGAGTGGTCGTTCGCCACCCCCATGATCAGCCCGCGCTTACCTTCCATCAAACCCGGCATATTCCCCAGCCCTCTCAATCGTCATGCCCGGCCTTGTGCCGGGCATCCACGACTTCCTTCTTTCAGTGCTTCAAGACGTGGATGGCCGGGACAAGCCCGGCCATGACGTCTAATTCAATGCGCAATCACCTCAAGCATCCAAATGCTTGAAAACCAAAGTGCCGTTGGTGCCGCCGAAGCCGAACGAGTTCGACATCGCGGCGCCGATCGTGACGTTGTCCTTGCGCTCGCGCAGGATCGGCATATCGGCGAAGTCCGGATCGAGATCCTTGATGTTGGCGCTCTCGCACATGAAACCGTTCTGCATCATCAGCAGCGTGTAGATCGCTTCCTGCACGCCGGCGGCGCCGAGCGAGTGACCGGTGAGCGACTTGGTCGCCGAGATCGGCGGACACTTGTCGCCGAACACAGCGCGGATGCCTTCGATTTCCTTGGCGTCGCCGACCGGCGTCGCGGTGGCGTGCGGATTGATGTAGTCGATCGGCACCTTGCAGGTTTCGAGCGCGAGCTTCATGCAGCGCTGCGCGCCTTCGCCCGACGGCGCCACCATGTCGTAGCCGTCCGACGTCGCGCCGTAGCCGGCGACTTCCGCGTAAATCTTGGCACCCCTGGCGCGAGCGTGCTCAAGCTCTTCGAGCACCAGAACGCCGGCGCCGCCGGCGATGACAAAGCCGTCGCGGCTGACGTCGTAGGCGCGCGAGGCGGTCTGCGGCGTTTCGTTATATTTCGACGACATCGCGCCCATGGCGTCGAACAGGTTCGACATGGTCCAGCTCAGGTCTTCCGAGCCGCCGGCGAACACCATGTCCTGCTTGCCCCACTGGATCATTTCGGCGGCGTTGCCGACGCAATGGGTCGAGGTCGCACAGGCCGACGAGATCGTATAGTTCACACCCTTGATCTTGAACCAGGTCGCCAGCGTCGCCGACGGGCTCGACGACATCGCCTTCGGCACGGCGAAAGGTCCGATGCGCTTGGGCGAGCCGTTCTTGCGCGTGATATCGGCGGCCTCGACGATGGTTTCGGTCGACGGTCCGCCCGCACCCATGATGATGCCGGTGCGCGGATTGACGATGTCTTTTTCCTCGACTCCGGAGTCGCGGATCGCCTGGTCCATCGCGACGTGATTCCAGGCCGACGCCTGGCTCAGGAAGCGCATGGCGCGGCGGTCGATCATGCCGGACGGATCGAGCGTCGGTTTGCCATAAACTTGGCAGCGGAAGCCGTGCTCGGCGAACTCGGTGGCGAATGTTATGCCGGACTTGGCTTCACGCAGGCTGGCGAGAACTTCCTGCGTATTGTTACCGATGGATGAGACGATCCCCATCCCAGTGACGACTACCCGTCGCATCGTCGTTGATCCCTTCACGAAATTTCGGCGGTTGGGACTAGAGATTGGCCGCTGACGGCAAATCCGCAAGGCCAACCCGCAAAGACTTGCCCCAAGAACTTGCCCCAAGAACTTGCCGCAAGAACTTGCCGCAAGAACTTGCCGCAAGATCCGGTTGCCATAGACCGTCGCGCGGCGCGGTCGAACGGCCTGTTGGCTCAGGCGCCTGTCGGCTGCAATGCGTCGTCCTGCTGAAACAGGCCGACCTTCAGGTCGGACGCCTTGTAGATCACGTTGCCGTCCGCCGACAACCAGCCATCGGCAATGCCGAGCACCAGCTTGGAGCGCATGACACGCTTGAAATCGACCCCGTAAACGACCTTCTTGACGTTCGGCAGCACCTGCCCGCTGAATTTGACCTCGCCCATGCCCAGCGCGCGGCCTTTGCCGGGCGAGCCCAGCCAGCCGAGGAAGAATCCGACCATCTGCCACAGCGCGTCGAGGCCCAGGCAGCCCGGCATGACGGGGTCGCCCTTGAAGTGGCAGAGGAAAAACCAGAGGTCCGGCTTCACGTCGAGTTCCGCCCGCACCAGGCCCTTGCCGTGGGCGCCGCCGGTTTCCGAAATCTCGGTAATGCGATCGAACATCAGCATCGGCGGCAGCGGCAACTGGGCGTTGCCGGGGCCGAAAAGTTCGCCGCGGCCACAGGCCAGCAAATCTTCATAGCCAAAACTGCTGCGGCGTTCCGTCATGACAGAAATCCCAAAAAGACCCCGATTTGGCGACTTTCTGCCGCCGGCTCATCGTTCAAATGCGTATCACAGGGACCCCGCCCCGGCAAAGCGCGGCCGGCGCTCTGCGACGCACTTCAAGCCTCTGTTGGCCGCGGCAAAATGGCGGTTCTCCGGTAAGTTACGGAGTTGCGCCTGACCGGGCCGTTCGATATGTTACAGATGAAACGAGTTTGCTCCGGCTCCCCGGGAACCGCGACAGTTTGGCGTGGCGTTCGGCGTCGTGAGCCTGGCCTTTGAGTTAGCTTTTGGCAGGCAAATTGCTGTATATCGCCGGCTGAGGCTTGGTGTCGGCGCTTGTTGCGGATGAGTGTCAGTTGCGTGTCGGCGGTCCACCGACCTTTGAAATGCATGTGTGAAGCGAGCTTGATCCAACGATGACCGAAACCCGGACGATGATGTTGCCGATGGCCAAGGCTGACGCCGCCGACACGCCGGATCGCGCCGCGCTTACGGGCTGCCCGTGGCATGACGTGAAGTCGATGCTGCGCGATGTCGGCCTTCGCCCGACCCGCCAGCGCATGGCGCTCGGCTGGATCCTGTTCGGCAAAGGCGATCGCCACCTGACGGCGGAAGCGCTGTACGAAGAAGCGACCCGCGCCAAGGTGCCAGTGTCGCTCGCCACGGTTTACAACACGCTGCACCAGTTCACCGAAGTCGGTCTGCTGCGCCAGGTTCCGGTTGACGGCACCAAGGCCTATTTCGATACCAACGCTTCCTCGCATCATCACTTCTTCGTCGAGGGCGAGGACGAACTGCTCGACATCCCGGCCCATGACGTGATCGTCGGCAAGACGCCGACCCCGCCGGAAGGCTACGAAATCGCCCGCGTCGACGTCGTCGTGCGGTTGCGCCGCAAGGTCTGAGCGCGCTCGACCAGAGCCGTTGAATGAGCGGGCGCGCGCAAGCAGCGCCCGTTTTCTTTTGCGGCGGCGGGATCGCCCTGCCATGGCCACTTCGCGGTTTCGTCATCACGCGTGGCCGCGTCGAGACCGACATCGCGAAGAAGATGCGAATCGAGATCGCGCAAGTGGCGGCGCGTGCGGGCGCGGCGATGCCACAGCAAAAGTCGCGCGAACAGCGCGACGAACGGACGGACGATTTTGAATGGCGGATCGGCGCGGGCATGCTCTGTCATGCCGGGCACAGTGCCCGCCGCCGGCGCGCGATTGTTACGGCGAGCGCCGAACTATCCGGGCTTGAAAAGCGCTAGAATTGGCCCGCCCAGCAACGACGGAGCACGTCATGGCGAGCCACGCCGCATTCGCGGAAATAGCAAATCTAGCAGGCGATCCGGCACGCGCCGGCATGTTGCACGCGCTGATGGACGGACGCGCGCTGACCGCGGGCGAACTCGCCGAGGCCGCCAATATCGCGCCGCAGACCGCGTCGGGCCATCTGGCCCGCCTCGCCGCGGGCGGCTTGCTTACGGTCGAGAAGCAGGGGCGGCATCGCTATCATCGCCTCGCATCGCCGGCGGTCGCGCACATGCTGGAAAGCATCATGCAGGTCGCGTCGGATTCGGCGCCGCGCCGCAAGACCATTGTCACCGGGCCGCGTGACCAGGCACTGCGCGACGCGCGCACTTGTTACGATCATCTCGCCGGATATCTTGGCGTGGCGCTCGCGGATTCGCTGATCGCCAATCGTCAGATCGAATTGAACCCCGATGCCGGCATCGTCACACCGGACGGCGCAGCCTTGTTCGACCGGCTCGGTATCGACGTCGACCCAGGGAAAGTAGCCAAGACCACGCGCATGCTATGCCGCCCCTGTCTCGACTGGAGCGAAAGACGCCATCACATCGGCGGCGGGCTCGGCGCCGCGCTGTGCGCGCATTGTTTCGAGGCCGGCTGGATCAAGCGCGTCGACGGCACGCGCGCGGTGAGCGTCACGACCAGGGGCCGCCAGGAATTTCGGAAGTCCTTCGGCATCGACGTGTGAAACGGTGCCTTCACCCCTCCCTTTGCGAGTGGGAGCGCGCCGGGCATGCCGCAGTTCGAACGCTAGTCGATCTTCTCGTTCGGATAAGCGCCCCAGAGGCGTTCCTGCACGATGTAGCCCGAGAAGTCCTTGCCGGAGACCTGACACCACTGGCCGGTGCAGGATTTGACCTGCATGAGCACGCCGGGCTGAAGCTTCGCCATAATCGCGGATTCGATATCCGGGCTGTCGTAGAGCGGCACCAGCTCCTCCTTTTTCGAGGGCACGACGATCGCGGTACGTTTGCCGGACAAGAGCGAGTGATAGACCCAGCCTTCGGCGCCTTCCCAGTCGCGGATACGGCGCCAGTTCTCGAATTCGGCCGTGATTTCGACCGGCATGCCGGCGCGGGTATAGACCCACCGGACATCCTGATCCTTGTTCGGACCAGAGCGAACATTGACCTTGTCAGACTTCAGGCTGACGAAACGCGGGATCGGCAGCCCGCTGACCGGGCCGACGGGAAGCTCACCCGCCGCCCGCGCGCCACCGGAAATACTCCCGAAAAGCCAGATCGCCGCCAGAACCGCTCCGGCCCAGAGGCGGAGGCGCCTTCGGGCGTCAAGGCCTCTGATGCCGGGCTTTCTGGCGCCAAGCCTTTCGACACTTTGTGTTGTCTCGGCCATCTGATAGGAAAAAGAAGGAATTTTGGAACCCCGCGCGCGAAGCGGCAGTGTGTGCGAACGCGGTTAAAGAGACCTGAACGCTCAGCTTTTAGTCCCAGTCCGAACGCAAGTCCTAACGCCTATGGTCAAATCTAAGAAGCCTGTCGTCGTCGTCACCCGCAAGCTGCCCGAGGCAATCGAGCAACGCATGCAGGAACTTTTCGACGTCCGTCTCAACGCCAGCGACAAGCCGATGTCGGTCGCTCAGCTCGGCGAAGCGGTCAAGACCGCCGACGTCCTGGTGCCGACCGTGACCGATCGCATCGACGCCGCGCTGCTGTCGAAAGCCGGCGAGCAGCTTCGCCTGATCGCCAATTTCGGCAACGGCGTCGACAATATCGACGTCGCGACCGCGGTTCAGCGCGGCATCACCGTCACCAATACGCCGGGCGTGCTGACCGAAGACACCGCCGACATGACGATGGCCTTGATCCTCGCGGTGCCGCGCCGGCTCGCCGAAGGCGCCAATGTGCTGACGTCGGACAATGACTGGACCGGCTGGTCGCCGACCTGGATGCTCGGACATCGCATCTGGGGCAAACGGCTCGGTATCATCGGCATGGGCCGCATCGGCCAGGCGGTGGCGCGTCGCGCCCGCGCCTTCGGCCTGCAGATCCACTATCACAACCGCCGCAAGGTCGCGCCGAAGATCGAGGAAGAGCTCGACGCGACTTATTGGGAGAGCCTCGATCAGATGCTCGCCCGCATGGACATCGTGTCGGTGAATTGCCCGCACACACCGGCGACATTCCATCTCCTGTCGGCGCGGCGGCTGAAGATGCTGCGGCCCGAGACCTACATCGTCAACACCGCGCGCGGCGAAGTGATCGACGAGAACGCGCTGGCGCGCATGCTGGAGGCCGGCGAAATCGCCGGCGCCGGTCTCGACGTGTTCGAGCATGAGCCGGCGGTCAATCCCAAGCTGGTGAAGCTCGCCAAGGCCGGCAAGGTCGTGCTGCTGCCGCATATGGGCTCGGCGACGCTCGAAGGCCGTGTCGACATGGGCGAGAAGGTCATCATCAATATCAAGACCTTCATGGACGGGCACCGTCCACCGGATCGCGTGCTGCCGAGCATGTTGTAAGACGCTTCTCGCGGCGAAGGCCGTTGTTACCGCGGCGCGCGGCGGCGTTCGTTCGGATCGGATTCCGAACGGATCATGCGCTTGAAATACATGCCGCGATGGCCGCATTTCGGACACGGCACCGAGAACTCGATGGCGACACTACCCGGCTTGTCGATGAAGATCGGCGAGTGGCACTTGAAGCAATCGACGATGCCGCGATCGCGCGGAAGACTTTGACTGTGCTGCACCTGTGACATGGCGCTGAACTCGCTGGTCCTGAACTCGTTGGTACGATCCGTAAAAGCTCAACCGGATTTGAGTTCAGTTTGACCGAAAAATGCTCCGCCGCTGTTAAGCGCATGGCAACGAACACGTTAACCGGGGTTAGCGATAAGGCCTGTCGAACAGGTATCGCGCAGACGCGTTAAAGCCCGTTGATCATGACGCCGATGCGCCGGTGCCGCTGAGCGGGTTGTCCTGATCCCAGGCGTAATCGAGCGTTTCAAAACGCATCGAGCGGGCATCGACCATCAGCAGGCGGCCGGTGAGGCCTTCGCCGAAGCCGACGATCTCGCGGATCACTTCAAGCGCCATCATCGAGCCGAGGATGCCCGGCAACGCACCGAGAATGCCGGCCTCCGAACAGGTTGGAATCGTGCCGGCCGGCGGCGGCTCCGGAAACAGACAGCGATAGGTCGGGTTGGGCGTGCCATCCTTGCCGCGCTCATGCGCGCGGATTGTCGTCAGCGATCCGTCGAAGACGCCGAGCGCCGCAGTAACGAGCGGCTTCTTCGCGGCGTAACAGGTGTCCGACACGAGGTAGCGCGTTTCAAAATTATCCGAGCCATCGGCGACAATGTCGTAGCTTCCGATCAGCGGCATCGCGTTGCCCGCATTGATGCGCTCGACATGCATTTCAATTTTTACATGCGGATTGAGCCGGATCATCGCATCGCGCGCGCGTTCGGCCTTGGCGGCGCCGATATCGTCCGTTCCGAAAATCACCTGCCGCTGCAAGTTCGACAGCGACACCGTGTCGTCATCGACAATGCCGATATGGCCGACACCGGCGGCGGCGAGATACAGCAGAAGCGGCGCGCCTAAGCCGCCGGCGCCGACCACCAATACGCGGGCCGCCTTCAGCTTCGCCTGGCCGGGGCCGCCCACCTCGCGCATCACGATGTGGCGGGCATAGCGTTCGAGTTCTTCAGGGTTGAGCATTTGCGGTCAATTTAACACTCAACCGCGCCAAAACGAGCCGGTTAATGCAAATTCGCAACGCCGGTTGCACCCCCTCCTTGATCGGCTAAGGTGGCCCGAATGGTTAGCGGGGCGTTAACGGCGATGCGTTTGGGGTGCTTCCTGACAATGCCGGCGACGGCTGTCGCCCTGGCGCTGGGCGCCGCTCCGGCGCTGGCGCAAACATCCCCCGGCGGGGCCGACGCCGCGCCGTATCCCGTCGAAAACGCCGCGCCCGCACATCACCCGGCCGAAAAGGCCGCCGCGGCCAAGCCTGTGTCGGCCAAGCCTGCTGCGATCAAGCCGGCCGCCGTAACACCGGCCATCGCCCTGCCTCTGCCGAAGCCCGAAACGCTGAAGGCGGTCGCCACGACAGCGCCTGCGGTGACGCCGGCTCAACCCGCCAAACCCGATCCTCTCGCCACGCCCGTCACCGCCGCCAAACAAGGCGACACGCTGTACGGCAACGCCGTGGATGAGCGGCTGCTGTTGCAGGCGGCGCTGCTGTGGGCCGGCGATTACACCGGCGCGGCGGAAAACGGCGACGACCCGCTGGCGACCGCGGTGAAGAATTTCCAGAAGCGCAAGAACTACAAAATCACCGGCACGCTGAGCGAGACCGAGCGCGCCGAACTGCTCGGCGCCGCGAAGAACTACCAGGACGAATTCGGCTGGAACGTCGTCGTCGATCCGGCGACCGGCATCCGCATCGGCCTGCCGAGCAAGATGGTGCCGATCGCGCGCGAAGCGCCACGCGGCACGCTGTGGACGTCGCGCTATGGCGATGTGCAGGTCGAGACCTTCCGCTATGCCGATCCATCGCTCAAGCTCTCCACCCTGTTCGAGCGGGAGAAGCAGGAGCCTTCGACGCGCAGGGTCGAATACAGCGTGCTGCGCGACGACAGCTTTTTCGTCAGCGGCATTCAGGGCCTGAGGAAATTCGCCGTACGCGCCCAGTTGCGCAACGGCGAGGTGCGCGGCTTCACGATGCGGTACGACCAGATGATGGAAGGCATCGTCTCGCCGGTGATGGTGGCGATGGCGTCGGCTTTCTCGCCGTTCCCGCAGCGCACCGCGCCATTCGCGGCGCTGGCGAAGTCGGTTGAATATGGCAACGGCCTTGTCGTCAGCGACAAGGGCCATATCGTCACCGATGCGCGGCTGACGCGCGGCTGTGTGGCGCTTGTCGCCCCGGGGTTCGGCGATGTCGAGCGCATTACGGATGGTTCCGATAACGGGCTCGCGCTGCTGCGGATCTACGGGCCGCGCAAATTGTCGCCATTGTCGCTGACGCGCGCGGCCGCGAAAACCGGCGACGTCACGCTCGCCGGCGTTCCCGATCCGAAGGAAGGCAACGGCCAGGCCAAAATCATCGACGTCAAGGCACGCATCGTCGATAGCAACGCCATCGAGTTGCGTCAGCCGGTGCCGATGGCGGGCTTCACCGGCGCCGCGGCGATCGACAATGACGGCCGCTTCGTCGGCATGATGGAAATGCGCAACGCGGTGCTCGCAAGCATCGCGCCGTCGGCGCCGCCGGTGCGGCTGGTGCGCGCCGAGGAAATCCGCGCCTTCCTCAACGCCCACAAGGTCGCACCGCCCGCGACCGCCACCGCTAATCCGCGCGACGCCGTGGTGCGGATTATTTGCGTGAGGAAGTGAACGCCGGCTGAGCGCTTATTTATTCTTCCACGCTGGTTTTCGCTTTTCGACGAACGCTTTCATGCCTTCCTTCTGATCCTCGGTGGCAAACAGCGCGTGGAAGATGCGCCGCTCGAAGCGCACGCCCTCGGCCAGCGAAGACTCGAACGCGGCATCGACCGCCTCTTTCGCCGCCAGCACCGACGGCAGCGACAGGTTGGCGATGGTGTCGGCGACCTTCATCGCTTCCTCCATCAGGCTCGCCGCCGGCACGACGCGCGCGACCAGGCTCGAACGCTCGGCCTCCGCCGCATCCATCATGCGGCCGGTGAGGATCATGTCCATCGCCTTGGCCTTGCCGACGGCGCGGGTCAGGCGCTGCGTGCCGCCAATACCGGGGATGACGCCGAGCTTGATCTCCGGCTGACCGAACTTCGCCGTGTCGGCGGCGATGATGATGTCGCACTGCATGGCGAGTTCGCAGCCGCCGCCGAGCGCGAAGCCGGCGACCGCGGCGACGATCGGCTTGCGCGTCTTGGTCGGGGCGTGCCAGTCGGCGGCGAAGTTGCCGAGATAGGCATCGATAAAAGTCTTGTCCGCCATCTCCTTGATGTCGGCGCCGGCGGCGAAAGCCTTATCGCTGCCGGTAATCAGCAGACAGCCGATGGCGTCGTTGTTCTGGAAGTCGACGACCGCCTGCGTCAGGTCCGTGATCAGCGCGCGGTTGAGCGCGTTGAGCGCGGCCGGCCGGTTGAGCGTGATGACGCCGACCCGGCCCTTGGTTTCGACGATGATATTTTCGTAAGCCATTGTTCACTCGCGTTGATCAGGGACGACAGGAATAACAGATGAAGATGAAAACAGCGCCATATTGACGGAAATACCTTGTTTTCATTGTAGCCGGCGAAACGCAAGCCATGTGTCGCTTAGGACGCAAATATTAACGGAACACAGCTAGACTGGCGAGGTCCGACTCGAAGCAAGCCACGGCCACACTGGGAGAAGCGACCATGCGAAGCATTCTCTTTTGCGCCGCACTCATATTTTGCGCCGCGTCGGCCGCCGACGCCCAGACCGCCAAAGGTTCAGCCCCCGGTCGTTTGACCGTATCCGTCTCGGGCGTGCGCAGCGACAGCGGCGTTGTCCGTTGCGGGCTATATGCGTCTGCCGATGGTTTCCGCCAGCCGGGCCGCGAACAAAATGGCGTCATTGCAAAACCGAATGACGGCCAGGCCACCTGCGTCTTCGGCGGCCTTGGCGCCGGGACATATGCGGTGGCTGTATTCCATGCCGAGCAGAACGAGACGCAGATCGAATACGGTCTGCTGGGCAAGCCGAAACAAGGCTTCGGCTTTTCGCGCAATCCGTCGACCACATTCGGGCCGCCTGGCTTCGAAGCGGCATCGTTCAATTACACCGGCGGCAACCAGACGGTGCCGGTAACGTTGCACTACTGACACGGCGCCGCCACGCACCGGAACGATCGCGAAGGTCATGAGCGCCGTACCCGACGATCGCGAGGCCCGCCCCTGGAGCGCGGGCTTCACGTCGCTCGAACAGGAGTTCGACTATCGCGTCTCCGATATTGACGGACAGATCCCTCCGGCTTTGCGCGGCACGCTTTTTCGCAATGGGTCCGGCCGCAATGATCTGAATGGCCAGTGGTTTCCGCACTGGTTCGACGGCGACGGCATGATCTCGGCAATTGCATTCGACGACGGGGGCATCCGCTACCTCAACCGTTACGTCCGCACGGAC
Organism: Pseudolabrys sp.; assembly: GCA_041662425.1. Classification (GTDB taxonomy): domain Bacteria; phylum Pseudomonadota; class Alphaproteobacteria; order Rhizobiales; family Xanthobacteraceae; genus Pseudolabrys. The sequence goes on along the minus strand of JBAZSM010000031.1, from coordinate 30,350 downwards.
AATTACGTCAACGAGACGCGGGAAGGCCGCGTGCTCCATCGCGGCTTCGGCAAGACGCGGCCGGGCGGTATCCTCGCCAACGCATTTCGCATGTCGGGCAACGTTTCGAATACATCCGTCGTGCTGCAGGGCGACCAGCTGCTCTCGCTGTGGGAAGGCGGCGCGCCCTATGCACTCAATCCCAAAACGCTTCAGACTTTTGGCGTCGAGGATTTCGGCGGCCGCGTGCGCGCTTTTTCGGCGCATCCGAAAGTCGACCCCATCAGCGGCGATCTTTATAATTTCGGCATCGACTATGGCGCGAAGACCACGCTCACGCCGTACCGGATTGCCCGCAACGGCGCGCTGACCGCCTATCCGGCAATCCCACTGCCCTATCCCGTGATGAATCACGACTTCGTGCTGACGGAGAACTATCTGGTCTTCTGTCTCGGCCCCATTCTTGTGCACCCGATCAAATTCATCCTCGGCCTTGCGAGCTTCGATGGCACGCTGCACTGGGACGGCACAAGACCAACCTTGATCCTGCTGGTGCGGCGTGATGGATCGGCGCCGCCGCGCTGGATCGAGACCGATGCTTTCTTTCAGTTTCATTTCGCCAATGGATTCGAACGCGACGGTGGACTGGTCGTCGACCTGACGCGCTATCCGGACTATCTGGCCATCGGCCAGGCGCTGCGGACCTACCAGCATTCCGAATGGGATGCCGACGGCATGGCATCGCTCGCGCGGCTTCGTATCGATCTCGCGAGCGGCAAGGTCGGCGTGCAGACCTTCGGTACCGGTCACAGCAATGAATTCCCGCGCATCAATCCGGCGCGAACCGGCCGGCCCTACCGCTGTGCCTATATCGCCAATAACCCGGCCGGCGACCATATCGGGCTACAGCATTGCGTGACCCGCATCGATATGGAGACAGGCCACGTCCAGTCGCACGATGTCGGCGACGGCCGCTATGCCGGGGAGCCGGTGTTTATTCCAACCGGCGGAGGCGAGGATGACGGCGTTGTCGTGACTCTGGTCTATGACGCGGCCGCCAACCGCACCGACATCGTCGGTCTCGATGCGCGGGATCTGGCGGCCCGGCCGCTATTCACAGCCCGGCTCAATCACCATGTGCCTTACACGCTGCATGGCTATTTCACGCCACGGCTGTTCTGACCCGCTACGTCCGCGACTTGCAGCATGCCGGTAACATATCCTTAGGCGAGCGCTTCTATGATTGCGCGTCCGATCAGCCAGAGGACCACCTCCATGCGCACGATCGTTGCCCTTCCGTTGATCCTGATCGCTTCGGCGGCGGCGGCGGCGGATTTCCCGGGCCGGCCGGCCTATGTCGCGCCATTGCCGGTGCAGACCGCGCCGGTGTGGACCGGCTTTTATCTCGGCGGCAATGCCGGCGGCGGCTGGTCCAATGCGCGTTCGGATTTCTCCACCACGGGCCCGGTGTTCGGCACCGCCAACAATCACATGAGCGGCGCGGCCGGCGGCCTGACGCTCGGCTACAACTGGCAGAGCGGACCGTTGGTGTTCGGCGGCGAGACCGACTTCCAGTTCTCCGGCATCGATGGCAGCCTGTCGACGAGCTGTCCCGCAGCGACATGTCTGGTGCCGCTGTCCGCAAGCTACGATCAGAAAGTGAAATGGTTTGGCACCGCGCGCGGCCGCGTTGGCTATGCGCAGCAAGGCTGGCTGATCTATGCGACCGGCGGCTACGCCTATGCGCGGCTCGAAACGAATGCCACCGCAAACACCGGCGGCACTTCGGCGAGCATGAGTCAGCACGCCAATCGCAACGGATGGACGGTGGGCGGCGGCATCGAGGTGGCGCTGACATCGCACTGGAGCGCCAAGGCCGAATATCTCTACATGGACTTCGGCAGCCAGACGACGACCTGGGCCGTGCCGGGACTTCCGAGCCTGACCGACAGCACCAAGCTCGACATGAACATCGTGCGCGCGGGCGTCAATTACCGATTCTGATCCGCAAGACGTCTACTTCTGACAGGCCGGACAATAGAACGTCGAGCGTCCGTTCTGCACGATGCGTTTGACCACACCCTTGCAGTCCGGGCACGTCTGGCCCTCGCGGTCGTAGACCCGGAAATTGTGCTGGAAATAGCCGAGCGAGCCGTCGGCCTGGCGATGGTCGCGCAGCGACGAGCCGCCGGCCTTGATGGCGTCGTTGAGCACCGCCTTGATGGCATCGACCAGCGCGACGGCGCGTTCGTTCGGCCCGCCCTTGCGGTCGGCGATGGTTGAGGCCATGCGCTTGGGCGAGAGCCGCGCGCGATACAGCGCCTCGCACACATAGATATTGCCCAGGCCCGCAACGACGCGCTGGTCGAGCAGCGCGGCCTTCAGCGATGTCTTCTTGGCCCTGCAGGCGGCGGCCAGCATCGCCGCGTCGAATTCATTGCCGAGCGGCTCGGGGCCGATGGCCTTGAGCAGCTTTTCGTCATCGAGCTTCGCCCGCGCGACGATCTTCATCGAGCCGAAGCGTCGCGGGTCGTTGAAGGTCACGGTGCGGCCATTGGCCATGTGAAACACGACATGGTCGTGCGTGGCATCCTTGGAGCGCTCGTGGTGAAAGTCACCCGGTCTGTCCTTGTCGATGCGGAACGAGCCCGACATGCCGAGATGCATGAGCAGCACGTCGCCGGTCGACATGTCGGCCAGGATATATTTCGCCCGGCGGCCGAGGCCCTCGACGGTCGCACCATTGAGGCGCTTCTCGAAATCCTTCGCGATCGGCCAGCGCAGGCCGCGATGGCGCACCTCGACGCGCGCGATCGCCACGCCTTCCATTGCCGGGGCAAGGCCACGGCGCACGGTTTCGACTTCGGGTAGTTCAGGCATGGTTCTCTTTCTTCACCTCTCCCTGGAGGGGGGAGGTCGGATCGTGTAGCGATCCGGGAGGGGTGATCTTACCGCATTCGCCCCACCCCGCCTGGCTAACGCTCGGCGACCCTCCCCCTCAACAAGGGCGTTCACGCCCGTCTTCGACGGGCTATGGGGAGGTGAAGCACAGATAGCCTCCTCGGTTTGGGCGCGCTATGGTCCTGCCGGAAAAGGACTATTGGCGTAAAAGAGAACATGAGCAGCCCAGAAGAGACCCATTTCGGCTATCGCGACGTCCCCCTCACCGAAAAGCAGGGCCTGGTCGACGACGTCTTCCATTCGGTCGCCAAGCGCTACGACCTGATGAACGACCTGATGTCCGTCGGCCTGCACCGGCCGTGGAAGGACGCCCTCGTCACGGCCGTGAACCCGCCCAAAACAGACCGCGATTTCGCGCTGCTCGATCTGGCCGGGGGGACGGGCGATGTCGCCTTCCGTGTGGCGGAAGCGGGCGGCTTCAATACCCGCGTCACCGTCTGCGACATCAACGCCGAAATGCTGGCGGTGGGCCGCGAGCGCGCCGAAAAGCGCGGCCTCGACGGCCAGGTGACGTTCGAGCAGGGCAATGCCGAGGAATTGCCCTACCCCGACCGGAGCTTCGACTGCGTCACGATCGCTTTCGGCATCCGCAACGTGCCGCGCATCGACAAGGCGCTGGCCGAGGCGCACCGCGTCTTGAAGTTCGGCGGCCGCTTCCTCTGCCTCGAATTTTCCAGCGTCGACGTGCCCGGCCTCGACAGGCTGTATGAGCTCTATTCGTTCAAGGTGATCCCGCGCGTCGGCGAGCGCGTCACCGGCGACCGCGAGGCCTATCAGTATCTCGTCGAATCGATCCGCAAGTTTCCCAAGCCGAAGGTCTTCGCGCAGATGATCGAGCGCGCCGGCTTCCGCCGCGTGTCGTATACGCCGATGACCGGCGGCGTGGTGGCGATGCATTCGGGCTGGAAATTGTGATCTCCGCCATCTCGCACGTGCTGCGGCTGTCCCGCGCCGGCTTCGTGTTCGCGCGCGAAGGCGTGTTCGGTCTCGTCGATACGCGGCCGCTGCCGATGCCGGCGCGCACGGCCATCACGCTGGCGCGGCTGATCGAGCGGCGAAACGCGCGCAACGGGAAGAGCCGGCTCGCCGCCGCGCTGCGCCGGCTCGGGCCGACTTACGTCAAGCTCGGACAATTTCTGGCGACGCGTCCCGATGTCGTCGGCATCACGATCGCGCGCGATCTGGAAAGCCTGCAGGACAAGATGCCGCCCTTCGCGCAGGCTGAGGCCGAAGCGGTCGCCGCGGCGGCGCTGGAGCGGCCGCTGAGCGCGGTCTATGCGAGCTTCGGCCCGTCAATGGCGGCGGCGTCCATCGCTCAGGTGCATCGCGCCGAGATCGAGAAGGATGGCGTGCGCGAACCGGTCGCGGTGAAAATCCTGCGTCCCGGCATCGAACGGCGTTTCAAGGTCGATCTCGATGCCTTCTTTTTCGCGGCGCGCCGCGCCGAGGCACTGTCGCCGGAGGCGCAGCGCCTTCGTCTCGTCGAGGTCGTGAATACGCTGGCGCGCTCGGTGGCGCTGGAAATGGATTTCCGGCTGGAGGCCGCCGCGCTGTCGGAAATGGCGGAGAACACCCGCGAGGATACGGATTTCCGCGTGCCGGGCGTCGACTGGAACCGCACCGCGCGCGAAGTGCTGACGATGGAATGGATCGACGGCACGCCGCTCAATGACCGCGCCACGCTCGAGGCCAAGGGCTACGATCTGCCGGCGCTCGGCCGTACGCTGATTCAAAGCTTTTTGCGCCACGCCCTGCGCGACGGCTTCTTCCACGCCGACATGCACCCAGGCAATCTGTTCGTCGACAGCAAAGGCAAGCTGGTCGCCGTCGATTTCGGCATCATGGGCCGCCTCGGCCCCAAGGAACGCCACTTCCTCGCCGAAATCCTGTTCGGCTTCATCACCCGCGATTACATGCGCGTCGCGCAGGTGCATTTCGACGCCGGCTACGTGCCGCGGCATCATTCGGTCGAAGCCTTCGCGCAGGCGATCCGCGCCATTGGCGAGCCGATCCACAACCGCACCGCCGAAGACATCTCGATGGCCAAACTGCTGACCTTGCTGTTCGAGGTCACCGGCATCTTCGACATGCGGACGCGACCAGAGCTGATCCTGCTGCAGAAGACCATGGTTGTGGTCGAAGGCGTGGCGCGCTCGTTCGATCCGAAGCTCGATATGTGGAAGACCGCCGATCCGGTGGTGCGCGAATGGATCGCGCGCAATCTCGGGCCGATCGGCAAGATCGAGGACGTCGCAAAAGGCGCCGGCGAGATCGGCCGCTTCATGGGCCAGGTGCCGTCGCTGCTGATGCGCGCCGGCACGCTGCTGGATCAGGTCGACGACATCACGCGCAACGGGCTGGTGCTGTCGCCGGAGACGGTCAAGGCCATCGGCAAGGCCGAAGCGCGCCGCAACCGCTCGACGGCGCTGGCATTGTGGGCCATCGCCGCGCTGCTCGCGGCGATTACGTGGATGCTGCTGTAGGAACGGAGCGGAGCGGCGAAGCGCCTCAGCTCTTCTCCCCCAGCGCTTTGAGTTTGGCGAGACCGACCTCGAAATCGCCGCCCACCATCTTGTCCAGGTTGAAGACGACCTGCATCACCTTGCTGACGAAGGGCGCAGGCCCCTGCATCGCCCACGTCACCTGCGTGGCATTGCCCTGCGGCACCAGCGTGAAGCGAACCTCGTTGCTGCCCGCCATCGGCCGCTCGAAGTCGAGCTTGATCGCCACCAGTGACGGCGCCGATTCGTCGGAAATGGTCATGTTCCCGGCGCCGACCTGGCCGTTGCCGTCCCATGCGTAAGTGGCGCCCCGGCCCTTCGTGGTGGCGCCGAAGGTCCGCTTCATCGCTGGGTCCTTGTCTTCATAAGGCGACCACTGCGTCCACTGATGAAAATCGTCGATCAGCGGGAAGATCTTGCTGGCATTGGCATTGATGACGGTCGAGCGCTCGACACGGAAGGAGTCGGGCTTTGTGAACGCAAGCGCGACGATGACGGCAATCGCGCCGACGACGACCGCGGCACCGATGAGCAATATCTTCTTCATGGTCACATCTCGATCATCGTCTTGAAGCCGCCGAAGATCATGCGCTTGCCGTCGAACGGCATCGCCTTGGAATTCATGATCGCGATAGACCGCTTGTCTTTCATTGACTTGGCCATGACGCGGTCGCGCGCGGCACGCGACGCGTAGGCGACCCACGCGAACACCACCGTCTCTCCGCGCTTGAGCTTCACGCTGCGCGGAAACGACGTGCGCTTGCCGATTTTCACGTCGTCGGCGACACATTCGACGTAGCTCAATGCGCCGTATTCCATCCAGATCTTGCCGACTTTCTTCGCCATGCTGCGATAGGCGGCGAGGTTCTTCTTCGGCACCGGCACGATAAATCCATCGACGTAGGTCATTTTTGTCACCCCTTCCTTGCGTGAACCGTCTCAGACCTGCATTGCCTTCCTGATCGTGGCGATATCGAATTTCTTCATCTTCATGAAGGCGTTCATGACGCGCGCCGCAGCGGCACGGTCCGGCCCCGCGAGGATGTCGCCCATGAAGTCAGGAAACACCTGCCAGGACAGGCCGTACTTATCCTTGAGCCAGCCGCACGGGCCTTCTTCGCCGCCGCCTGCGGTGAGCGCGCCCCAATAATAGTCGATCTCGTCTTGTGTCTGGCAAGGGACCTGAAGCGAGACCGCTTCGTTGAACTTGAATTGCGGCCCGGCATTGAGCGCCATGAAAAGCATGCCCTCGAGTTCGAACTCAACCGTCAACACTGAATTTGCCGGCTTGCCGTGGGTCTCCTCGCCGGCGTTCGGATAATAGGCGGTGCGGCCGATCTTGGAATTCTTGAACACCGAGCAATAGAATTTCGCGGCCTCTTCGGCCTGATTTTCAAACCAGAGGCAGGTCGAAAGCTTGTGTTTGGCGAGAGCCATGGGCCGTTTCTCCTTGTTGTGGTTTTTTGATGCGGCTCAGCGCGGATAATCGAGCTTCGGATACCAGCGCGGAGACCTGCCTTCCGGCGTGCAATCGAGCACGGTCCACAGCGGCATCAGGTCGGGAGCGCCGCGCGGGTCCTCACCCGGATCGGCGGTGGAGCCGTCCATCTCGCCGCTCCAGAAGTGGCGGATGGCGCCGTCGCGCCGCGTGAAGACATGAAGACCCGCCCAATCCTCGCCCTCGGGGCCGACGGCGTGAAAGTCGCGACTGAAGTCGCCGTCCATGTCCGAGTAGAGTTTGAGATCGCGCCAGCCGCGCTCTTTCTTGAACAGAACCAGCCGATCGATCGGCGAACGCGCGGTGACGGCCAGCGCGACGTTCTGCATGATGTCCTGCGCTTCGCCGTCCCAGGAGGACAGGAGCGATGTACACATCGGACACGGCCGCTCGCGCTGCGGGCCGTACATGTAGGTGTAGATCACCAGCGTCTGCTTGTCGCCGAACATGCCGGCAAGATCGGTCGGACCTTTCTCGCCGACAAAGCGATAGTTCGTCACTTCGGCGCCGGGCGGCAGCGCGCGTCGCATGTCGGCGACGCGCTCGATGTGACGGCGCAGCTCAATCTCTTCGGCGAGCAGCGCCGTGCGCGCGGCGCGATAGTCGGCGCTTTCGTTGACGATGCGAACCTTGCAGTTGTCCGCCAGTGCACGGGCGGACGGCAGTGTGGTGTTCTTATCGAGCATCCTGTCCTCCTTCCGGCCGCGGGGCGTTTCCCCCGCGGTGTTCGTTGACGCGCACGCTTATTGGGCGACGACGACCATCCAGCCGACGCCGAACTTGTCGGCGACCATGCCGAAGCTGGACGAGAAGAAGGTCTTCATCAGCGGCTGACGCACCGTGCCGCCCTCGCTCAGCGCCTTGAACTTGCGCTCGGCTTCGGCGTCGTCCTTGACGGAGAGCGCGAGCGAGACGCCTTTGAACTCCGGCTTGCCGCTCGCCATGCCATCGGTCGCCATGACGACGGCATCGCCGACCTTGAAGCTCGAATGCATGATCTTGTTGCCGTCCGGCATCGCGCCGGCACAACCTTCGCCCGGGTCGCCGCCACCGGCTGGCGCTTCCTTGAAGCGCATCATCACGTCCACCTGGGCGCCGAGCGCCTTCTTGTAGAAATCGAGCGCTTCCTCGCAGCGGCCTTCGAAACTCAGATACGGCTGAACTTGCATGTCGTCTCCCTTTCACGGGCATAGCGCCCGTTTGTCGCTGTGCATTCGCGGCTCCCGGGGAGGGAACTGCCTTGACAATTACGTTGATATCAACATAATAGTCGGTATGTCAATACGCCAAATCGGCGAGCGTGCTTTTGTGCCGCCGGGGGAACCCGAGGCGGACGGGGCCCTGCCGTTCGACAAGACCATCGAGGTGCGCGACGCCTGTCTGTGCCTGCATGTGCAGCGCGCGGCGCGGGCGCTGGCGCGCCGCTTCGACGAGGTGCTGCGGCCGCTGGATCTGACCAGCGGGCAATTCTCGCTGCTGACCTCGCTCAATCGTCCGCAGCCGCCGACCATGGGCAGCGTCGCCGACCTTCTGGCGATGGACCGCACCACACTGACGGCCAATCTCAAGCCGCTGGAGCGGCGCGGACTGATCGAGGTCGCGGTCGACAAGGACGACAAGCGCAGCCGCCGGCTTGTCATCACGGCCGCCGGCCGCGCGCTGCTGGCGAAGGCCTATCCGATCTGGCGCGAGGCGCACACCGCCCTCGAATTCAGGATCGAACGCGGCAGCGCCGACGATCTGCGCAAGGCGCTGACCGCGCTGCTGTGACGCGTCAGGCCGGAAAGCACGGCTTGGTCTCCAGCGGAACCCAACTGAAGAACGGCTCGGCCTCCTTCAGCGCGCGCGCATAAGACGGGCGCGCCATCAGACGACGGTAGTAGGCCGCAAGGTTCGGCGTCGCCTCGTCGATCGGCACGGCGCAATTCGTATAGAACAGCGCCGGCGCGGCGGCGCAATCGACGAGGCTGTAGTCGTCGCCCAATGCCCATGTCTTGTCACCGAGTGTGGCGTCGAAAATCCCGTAGGATTTCCTGATCGTCGCTTTCGCCTCATCGACGCCGAACGCATCGCGCGCCTCGGTGGGGCGCAACTGATCGCCGACGATCTTCTGCAACTGGCTATGGATGTAGAGATCGAAGAAGCGGTCCCACCGTTGACAGTCAACAGGCGCGTTGACAGTGCCGACCTCCATTGACAATGTGTTTTTTGATTGCATTGTCATCAGTGCAATCATAATATGCCAAGCTACTGTTATTGCGGACTATTCCGATGGCCTCGCTCACCGTCCGGCAGCTCGATGAGGCGCTGAAGCAGCAATTGCGGCTGCGCGCCGCCCGTAACGGCCGCTCGGTCGAGGACGAAGTCCGCAGCATTTTGCGCGAGGCGGCCGGCGAATCCGAGACGCCGGCCCAGGCCGCCGCCCCCGCCGCGGCAGCCGGCGATGCCGCCACGGCGCAGCCGCGCGTGCTGCTGATCGTCGGCGGCGGCATCGCCGCCTACAAATCGCTCGATCTCATCCGCCGGCTGAAGGAGCGCGGCTATGCGCTCCGCTGCATCCTCACCCAGGCCGCGACGCAATTTGTCACGCCGCTCGCCGCCGGCGCATTGGCCGGCGGCCGCATCTACACCGACCTGTTCGATCCCGATCATGAGTTCGATGTCGGCCACATCCGTCTCGCGCGCGAGGCCGATCTCATCGTCGTCGCGCCGGCGACCGCGGACCTGATGGCGAAGATGGCGCAGGGCCTGGCCAACGATCTCGCCACCGCCGTGCTGCTCGCGACCCATGCGAAGATCCTGCTGGCGCCGGCGATGAACCCGGCGATGTGGTCGCACCGCGCGACACAGCGCAATCTGGCGCAGCTCAAGGCCGATGGCGTCAGCCTGATCGGCCCCAATGCGGGCGAGATGGCCGAGCGCGGCGAGCGCGGCTTCGGCCGCATGGCGGAGCCGCTGGAGATCGCAAGCGCGGTCGATCGCCTGCTCAAAGCCAATGCCGCGCCGCAGCCGCTGAAGGGAAAACGCATCCTCATCACCGCCGGCCCGACCCACGAACCGATCGATCCGGTGCGCTATATCGCCAACCGTTCGTCCGGCAAGCAGGGCTATGCGATTGCTGCCGCTGCCGCCGAAGCGGGCGCGGATGTCACGCTCATCAGCGGGCCGGTCAACCTACCGAAGCCGCAAAACGTCAATGTTATCGACGTCGAAAGCGCGCGCGACATGCTGGCCGCCGTCGAACGCGCCCTGGCGGCCCAAGCTCCACCGATTGATGTCGCGATCTTCGCCGCCGCCGTCGCCGACTGGCGCGTCGCCAATGCCGGCGGGCAGAAGATCAAGAAACAGCCGGGCGCGGCAACGCCACACCTCACGCTCGCCGAAAATCCCGACATTCTGTCGACCGTCGCCCATCGCGCCCAACAGCGTCCGGCGCTGGTGATCGGCTTTGCCGCCGAAACCGAAAATGTCATCGCCAACGCCAAGGCGAAACTTGCCAGGAAGGGCTGCGACTGGATTCTCGCCAACGACGTGTCGCCCGCGACCGGCATCATGGGCGGCGACAGCAATACGATTCATCTGGTCACCGCGGACGGCGTCGACGACTGGCCGCCGCAGACCAAGGACGAAGCGGCGGCGATGCTGATTTCGAAAATCGCGACCGCCATACAGAGGGACACACAGTGACGAACGCCGATATCCGCATCACGCGCCTGCCGCATGCGGAGGGCCTGCCTTTGCCGGCCTACCAAACCGCGCTGGCGGCCGGTTTCGATTTCACCGCCGCGGTGGCCGACGACGCGCCGCTGACCATCGTGCCCGGCGCGCGGGCTTTGGTGCCGACCGGGCTCGCCATGGCGCTGCCCGAGGGCTTTGAGGCGCAGGTGCGGCCGCGCTCCGGGCTCGCCATGAAGCACGGCCTCACCGTGCTCAATTCGCCGGGCACGATCGACGCCGACTACCGCGGCGAGGTGCAGGTGCTGCTGGTCAATCTCGGTTCCGAATCGGTCGTCATCACGCGCGGTATGCGCATCGCACAATGCGTGATCGCAACCGTGACGCGCGCCACTTTGATCGAAGTCGCCGCGCTCGATCAGACGGCGCGGGGTTCCGGCGGTTTCGGTTCCACCGGCGGTTGAGGACAAATTTTGTCGTTTTAGCTAGACGTCTGCCCGACTGTAATCTATTACCGCTGAAATAGTTACATTCGGTGCCGATTATGCCGCTGGTTTCCCGCAAAGGCGTTCTGGCCATTGCCGCCGTGATCGACGTGGCCATCAACGCCCAGAACCGACCGGTTTCTGCCAAGGCGCTGGCTGCGCGTCACAGGCTTCCCCCGCGTCACCTCGAGCCGGTCCTGCAAGCTTTGGTGCGCGACGGCATCCTGCGCGGCATTCGCGGGCCCCACGGCGGTTACGAACTGGCGCGCGAGCACAGCAAAATCACCGCCGAGGACATTTTGCGCGCCGCCTCCGCGACCGACGAGGCCGAGGAATTGCCGATCGCGCTCTCCGGCCTGGTCACCAATGTCGTGCGCCCGGCTCTCGAAGAGGCCGAACGCAGCTTTTCGGCCGCGCTGGCGCGCATCAATATCGAAGACATGACCCGGCAGGCGCAAACCAAGCCCTAGCCCGCCATTGGCCGTCATTCCGGACGCCGCCGGCAATGACCTGAAATGGCCGGCCGCGCCTTATTGCCTGAATGATCGGCTCTCCTTTCTCCGTTCCCCTTATGGACTCTTTCGGTGCGAGTCACCGCAAGGGTAAAGTCCAATGATTCGTGAGCGGTACGGCGTATCGCGTCCGCATCCTTTGGCGCGTCGCTTGGGTTCTCTCTCGACGTGTCGTTGACGCGTCATCGGACGCGTCGTTTGGCACTGCACTTTGGGGCAATGTGAATGCCGGAAGGAATTCGGGCGGCGAACGAGAAATCGCGCTCTCGTCCGAAACGAGGCGGATTCCTGGCCGCCGTCACCGTCGCGGCCAACGTCGTCGCCGCCAACGTCGTCGCCGCCTTGGCGGCGATCGGCGAAGCCACGGCCGCGGAGCCCGGGCTCGATCACGCCGTGGCCTCGCTCGGCCGGCAGGAAATCGCAACGCTGACTCTGCTCGCCGGCCTGCTCTGCTTTGCCGTGCTGGCAACGGTCGTTCTGGTCCGCAGCCGCGCCGGCCGCCATGACTCGGTGTCGCGCGACGACGCGATGGCGATGCAGGCGGAGATCGATCGCCTCAAACAACTATTGCTATCCGAGCCGCAGGTGCTGGTGACCTGGCCCGCGGCCTCCGACGAACCCGACATTCTCGGCGACACCTCGATCGTCGCGCCCGGCGCGATGGCGCAACGCGTGCTCGCTTTCGGCAGCTGGCTGGAGCCGGGCGCCGCGCAGCGCATGGAAGACGCTGTCGCCCGCCTGCGCGGCGACGGCCGCGGCTTTACGATGACGCTCACCACGCAGGCCGGCCGTCCGCTCGAAGCCGAGGGCCGCGCGCTCGCCGGCCGCGCCGTGCTGCGCCTGCGCGACGTCAGCGGCATCGAAAGCGAACTGGTCGAACTCTCCACCCGCCACGACCGGCTCGCCGGCGACCTCGATACGTTGAGGTCGATGCTTGAGGCGCTGCCGGCCCCGGTCTGGGCGCGCGACGCCGCCGGTCAATTGATCTTCGCCAACGCCGCCTATGCCCGCGCCGTCGAAGCCTCCGACGCCACCGACGCGGTCACCCGCGAACTCGAACTGCTGGAGCGCACCGCGCGCGGCGAAATCAAGCGGATGCGCGACGCTGGCGAGACCTTCGTCAAACGGCTGCCGGCGGTGGTTGCCGGCGAACGGCGCATCTTCGACGTGATCGACACCCCGACCGCCGCGGGCTCGGCCGGTATCGCCATCGACCGCACCGAAGCCGAGACCATGCGCAGCGAGCTCAAGCGCATGACCGAAGCGCACCGCCGCGTGCTCGATCAGCTCGCCACCGGCGTCGCCATCTTCAACGCCGATCGCAAGCTCACCTTCTACAACACCGGCTTCCGCTCGCTGTTCGATCTCGATCCCGCTTTGCTCGAACAGACCCCGACCGACACCGCCGTGCTCGACACCTTGCGCAGCGCGCGCAAGCTGCCGGAGGAGCAGGACTTCCGGCTGTGGAAACAGCAGCTTTACGAAGCCTATCGCGCCGTCGAGCCGAAGGAGCACATGTGGCACCTGCCGGACGGCCGCACCTTGCGCGTCGTCACCACGCCCAATCCGGAAGGCGGCGTCACGTATCTCTATGACGACGTCACCGAGCGGCTCGACATGGGCCGGCGTTTCGAGGCGCTGATCAAGGTGCAGAGCGAGACGCTCGATCACCTCGCCGAAGCGGTCGCCGTGTTCGGCTCCGACGGCCGCGTGCGCCTGCACAATCCGGCGTTCCAGCGCATGTGGAAGCTGGCGCCCGAGGCGCTCGACACCCATCCGCACGTCGAAGCCGTGACCGCGTGGTCGCAGGCGCTGCATGACGACAACGCCGTGTGGCGCACCTTGCGCGGCGCGGTGACCGCAATCGAAAATCGCGAGCCGGTCGTCGCCCGCATCGAGCGCCGCGACGGCATGATGATCGACATGACGACCATGCCGCTGCCGGACGGCGCAACGCTCGTCACGTTCCAGGACGTCACCGACAGCGTGAATGTCGAGCGCGCGCTGCGCGAGCGCAACGAGGCGCTGGTCGCCGCCGACGGCATCAAGATCGATTTCGTGCATCACGTGTCTTACGAACTGCGCTCGCCGCTCACCAACATCATCGGCTTCGCCAACCTGCTGGGCGATCCGGCCTTCGGTCCGTTGACCGGCAAGCAGCACGAATATCTCGGCTACATCACCGCCTCGACCAATGCGCTGCTCGCCATCATCAACAATATCCTCGACCTCGCCACCATCGACGCCGGTGCGATGACGCTCAACCTGACCCAGGTCGACATCCGCGCCAGCATGACCGAGGCGGCGGAGGGCGTGCAGGACCGCCTGATCAAGAACAACATCGCTCTCGACATCGCCGTCGCCTCCGGCATCGGCAGCTTCACCGCCGACGCCAAGCGCCTCAAACAGATCCTGTTCAATCTGCTGTCGAATGCGGTCGGCTTCTCGCCGCCGAACGCAACGGTCACGCTGACCGCCAGCCGCGATGCCGACAGCGTGACATTCGCGGTGACCGATCGCGGCCCCGGCATCGAACCGGAGCGGCGCCAAAAAGTGTTCGAAATGTTCGAGACCGATTCGGTCGGCTCGCAACATCGCGGCACCGGCCTGGGCCTGTCGCTGGTGCGCTCGTTCGTCGAGCTGCATGGCGGCGCCGTCGCGATCGACTCGAACGTCGGGCACGGCACCACCGTGACCTGCGTCTTTCCCGCCGAGCAGGCGAGCCGCCCGATTGAAGCGCCGGATGCCGGAATCCCCGCCGGCAAGCGCAGCGCCGCGTAGCACCCAAAGAAAGGCCCCCGTGGCGTGCCACGGGGGCCTCGTCTTACGCATGCACTGCGACGCGTTACGCTACGCTACCGGGAGAGTTAACGCACGTAACGGGCAGGACGCTGCGCGTAACCGACATACTCGCCATTGACACAGGCATCCTTGTTGGCGCCGAACAGCGCGTGGAAGCCGCGGCAGGGCTGCAGCACGCCGTCGATCAGTGCCACGGTGCCGATACCGGCGACGCCACCCATGGCGACAGCACCGGCTGCCGAACTCGGAAGCGCGCTGACAAAGGTGCTCGAACCGTACCAGCCGTTATAAAGGCCGACGCCGACCGCGGTGCCGACGAGAGCGCCGGCGACCGGAACCGCGTAGCTGGCGTTATAGCTGTCATAACCCGGCGCGCGCTCGGCGCTGGCGACGGTCGGCATGGCAAGGGCGGTCACGGTGACCGCGGCCACAGCCAGGGTCGTAAACTTGGCGGCGATCTTGCCGGTGAACATGTTACGCATGAGAATTCTCCATTATCGTTCGTCAAACCCCTCGACAGAACAAACAAACCGCGGCGGCATGCGTTCCTGTAAACGCCCGAAATCGCAGAGATACCTCATACGTGGCGCCGCCGTGATGAAGCACGGCCGCAACAAGGCGTCATAGGGGCAAGGGTCTTCGCAGGCTTGACCTTGACTGAACCTTGGCCTGACCTTGGCTTGACCTTGGCTTGACCTTGGGCGCCCGTCTGGCGGCGCGCGGCGCGCTCTGCTTAAAAGAACGAACTTCACCTGGATGATTCGATGACGCCTCTGCCGCCCGGCGCGTTCAGCTTCAAGGTCACGCTCGACGATGAGCCGGCGACGCGCCGGCTGGCCGTCGCCATCGCCAATCTCATCGAGCCCGGCAACACGATCACGCTGTCGGGCGACCTCGGCGCCGGCAAGTCGGCCTTCGCGCGCGCCTTCATCCGGCATCTGGCCGGCGATGACGAAACCGAAGTTCCGAGCCCGACCTTCACGCTGATGCAGTCCTACGACCTGCCGCGCTTCGCGCTGGTGCATGCCGATCTGTACCGGCTGTCGGGCCCGGACGAACTCGCCGAACTCGGCTTCGACGACGAGGCGGCGCTGACGGTGATGCTGATCGAATGGCCGGACCGCGCGCGCGGCCACCTGCCCGAGGATCGCATCGACGTCGCGCTGGCGCTCGATGCCGGCCGCGGCGACACGTTCCGGCATTGCGAGGTTACCGGTTTCGGCAAGCTGGCGCCGCGCGTCGAACGCATCGCCGCCGTCCGCAAATTTCTCGACGACGCCGGCTTCGGCGAAGCCGGCCGCACGCGCATGCAGGGCGACGCCTCGAGCCGCATGTATGAACGGCTGACGCGCGACGGCGCGACCTACATCCTGATGAACGCGCCGCGCCGGCCCGACGGCCCGCCGGTGCTGGATGGCAAGCCCTACAGCGCCATCGCGCATCTCGCCGAGGACGTGACGCCGTTCATCGCCATGGCGAACGCCTTGCGCGCCGAAGGCTTCTCGGCGCCGGAGATTCTCGACGCCGATCGCGAGGCCGGGCTCATCATTCTCGAAGATCTCGGCCTGCAAACCGCCGTCACCGCCGATCCGCCGGCGCCGGTCGAGGAGCGCTACGCGATTGCCGCCGATCTGCTGGCCGCGCTGCACCGCGCGCCGAAACGCGACGTGCTGCCGGTGGTGCCCGGCGTCACCTATCGCGTGCCGCGCTTCGACATGAACGCGATGCTGATCGAGGTGTCGCTGCTGGTCGACTGGTTCCTGCCGTTCAGCGGCGTCACGCCCGACGCCGCCCTGCGCGCCGAATACCGCGTGTTGTGGCGCGACATGCTGCAGCCGGCGCTCGATGCCGCGCCGACATGGATGATGCGCGACTATCATTCGCCCAACATCGTCTGGCTGCCGGAGCGCGACGGCATCCGCCGCATCGGCCTGCTCGACTTCCAGGACGCCGTCATGGGACCGGCCGCCTATGACCTTGCCTCGCTGTTGCAGGATGCGCGCGTCGACGTGCCGGAGGCCATGGAAATCGCGCTGCTGACGCGTTACGTCCGCGCGCGCGGCGACGAGCCCGGCTTCGACGCCCAACAATTCGCGCATCTTTACGCGCTGATGGCGGCGCAGCGCGCCTCGAAAATCCTCGGCATCTTCGCCCGGCTCGACCGCCGCGACGGCAAACCGCAATATTTGCGTCATCTGCCGCGCGTATGGACCTATCTGCAGCGTTCGCTGGCGCATCCCGCTCTGGCGCCGCTCGCCGCCTGGTACCGCAACAACATCCCCGCCCCGGACATGACCACATGACCTTCGTCACGCCGAAGAGCGCCATGGTGCTGGCCGCCGGCTTCGGCCAGCGCATGCGGCCGCTCACCAACACGATGCCGAAGCCGCTGGTCAAGGTCGCCGGCAAGGCGCTGCTCGATCATGTGCTCGATCGCCTGGCCGATGCCGGCGTCGAACGGGCCATCGTCAATGTGCATTATCTCGGCGACCAGATCGTCGATCATGTCGCCGCGCGCAAGAAGCCGGCGATCGTCATCTCCGACGAACGCGACGCGCTGCTCGACACCGGCGGCGGCGTGGTCAAGGCGCTGGCTCTGTTGGGCGACGCGCCGTTCTATCACATCAACTCCGACACCATCTGGATCGACGGCGTCACGCCGAACCTGACGCGGCTCGCCGAACATTTCGATGCCGCGACGATGGACGCGCTGCTGCTGCTGGCGCCCGCCGCCGGCAGCATCGGCTATGCCGGGCGCGGCGATTTCATGATGGCGCCGGACGGCCGGCTCTCCGCGCGCGCCGAGCGCGAGATCGCGCCCTTCGTCTATGCCGGCGCTGCGATCCTGTCGCCGCGCATGTTCGATGGCGCGCCGCAGGGCGCCTTTTCGCTGACGAAGCTGTTCAACGCCGCCATCGAGCAAGGCCGCCTGCACGGCCTGCGCATGGAGGGCCTGTGGATGCATGTCGGCACGCCCGAGGCCATTGGCCAGGCCGAGGAAGCCATCGCGGAAAGCACGGGCTGAGCCCAACCTCGTGTATGCTGCGCCGATGCCGGCCAAGCCCAACATCTTCAACATCCCCGCCTCCGCGCCGTTTCTTGAGGTGCTGATCGACGCGCTGCGCGCCGGCCAGTTGGTCAAGGGCTTCCCGGCGTCGGACGACCCGCTGGAGCTGGCGCGCGCCACGCTCTATCTGCCGACGCAACGCGCCTGCCGGCTGGCGCGCGATGTGTTTCTCGAACGCCTCGGCGTCGACGCCGCGATCCTGCCGCGCATCGTGCCGCTCGGCGGCATCGACGAAGATGAAATCGCCTTCGCCGAGGCCGCCAATGCCGACCTGCCGGAAGCCGCCCTCGCCATTCCCGAAGCCATTGGCGGTCTTGCCCGTGTCATGCCGCTGGCGTCGCTGATCCTGCGCTGGGCCCGCACCATTGCCCCGAAGCAGCGCGGGCAGACGCCGCTGGTCGCCAACAACCCCGTCACCGCCTTCAAGCTGGCGCAGGACCTTGCGCGGCTGATGGACGACATGACGACGCGGCAGGTGAAATGGGAGCGGCTCGACGATCTGGTGCCGGCCGAACACGACCGCTATTGGGAGCTGACGCTCGGCTTTCTCAAATTCATCCGCGCCGAGTGGCCGGCAATTCTGGCCGCCGGCCGCACCATCGAACCGGCCGAACGCCGCGACCTGCTGATCAAGGCCGAAACCGAACGGCTCGCCAACAGCAACGATCCGATCATCGCCGCCGGCTCGACCGGCTCGATCCCCGCCACCGCCACGCTGCTCGATACCATCGCGAAACTGCCGCATGGCGCCGTGGTGCTGCCGGGCCTCGACACCGATCTCGACGACGCAAGCTGGGACGCCATCATTGGCGATGCCGACGCCGCGCAAGCGGCCCCGCAATCCGGCCATCCGCAATTCGCGCTCGCCGCCCTCATCCGGCGCATCGGCATACTGCGCTCGGATATCGTCGCGCTCGCCGCGCCGATGCCGCACGGCCGCGAACGCGTGACGTCCGAGGCGTTGCGGCCGGCATCGGTGAGCGAACTTTGGCAGGCGCTGCCCCGCGATGCCGGCTTCACCGCGCGCGCCGATGCCGCTGTCGCGAGCATGTCCGTCATCGAAGCGGCCAATGCCGAGGAAGAAGCGCTCGCCATCGCCGTCGCCTTGCGTGAAGCCGCCGAGACCAGCAACAAGACCGCCGCGCTGGTCACGCCCGATGTTGCGCTCGGGCGGCGCGTGGTGGCGCTGCTCGGACGCTGGAACGTGCCGGTCGACGATTCGCGCGGCCTGTCTCTGGCCGATGTGCCGGAAGGCGTGTTCGCCCGGCTTGTCGCCGAGGTGGCCCAGGAAGAGTTCGCGCCGATCCCGCTGCTGGCGCTGCTCAAGCATCCTTCGAGCCCGTTCGAGGCCGACGCCGTGAGCGCGCTTGAGCGCGCCATCCTGCGCGGCCCGCGGCCCGCGCCCGGCACAGCCGGTCTCACCCAGGCGCTGGTCTCGGTTCGGGCCCAGATCGAACGCTTCCGCGCCGAAGCGGAATCGGACCTGCATCACTCCGACCCGCGCCTCAAGCTGACCGACACCGAGCTGGACAGCGCCGCCGCGCTGATCGAAAGACTGAGGCACGACCTGGCGCCGTTCGATGCGCTGCCGCGCGGCGCGCAAACCATGAAGCCGCTGGCCGAATGTCACGCCAAAGCCGTGACCCATCTCGGCGGCATGACAAAAGAACTGGCGGACGCGTTCGACGACATCGTCAGCGCCGAGCCGCTCGATGTCACGGCCTCCGATTACGCCGAGCTGTTTCATCTGGCGATCGCCGATCGCCGGATTTATCGGCCGC
Organism: Pseudolabrys sp.; assembly: GCA_041662425.1. Classification (GTDB taxonomy): domain Bacteria; phylum Pseudomonadota; class Alphaproteobacteria; order Rhizobiales; family Xanthobacteraceae; genus Pseudolabrys. The sequence goes on along the minus strand of JBAZSM010000031.1, from coordinate 11,089 downwards.
CGACCGAGGCGCGCATCCGCATCTTCGGCCTGCTCGAAGCGCGCCTGCAGAATGTCGATCGTCTGGTGCTGGGCGGGCTGGTCGAAGGCGTCTGGCCGCCGGAAGCGCAGCCCGATTCATGGCTGTCGCGGCCGATGCGGCGCGACCTCGGCCTCGATCTGCCGGAGCGGCGCATCGGCCTGTCGGCGCATGATTTCGCGCAGGCGCTCGGCGCGGCGGAAGTCTTCATCAGCCGGCCCGCCAAACTCGGCGGCGAGCCGACGGTGGCCTCGCGCTTCGTGCAGCGGCTTGCCGCGGTCGTCGGCGAGACGCGCTGGAAGGACGCGCAGCATCGCGGCGCGCATTATGTCGCGCTCGCGCGCAAACTCGACGAGACCGACAGCGTGTCGCCTGCGCAACGGCCGGCGCCGACGCCGCCGTTCGAGGCGCGGCCGCGTCGCCTCAGCGTTACCGAGATCGAAGACCTGCTGCGCGATCCTTATACGATCTACGCCAAGCACGTCCTCAAGCTGACGCCGCTCGACGACATCGACATGCCGCCGGGCGCGGCCGACCGCGGCACCGTCATTCACAATTCGCTGGCGGAATTCGACAGGACCAACCCGAAAGCCCTGCCCGACAACGCGGGCGCGGCCTTGATCGAAATTGGCCGGCGTCACTTCAAGCCGCTGGTCGATTTTCCCGAAGCGCGCGCCTTCTGGTGGCCGCGCTTTGAGCGCATCGCGGCGTGGTTCGTGACCTTCGACGCCAAGCGCCGCGCGCAGGCGCCGTCGTTGGCCATCGAGATCGGCGGCCGTATCGAAATTCCGTTCGGTAACGAAAAATTCTTTCTCACCGTGCGCGCCGACCGCATCGAATGCCTTGCCGACGGCCGTTACGCCATCATCGATTACAAGACCGGCGCGCCGCCGACCGAGCCGCAGGTGCGCACCGGATTGTCGCCGCAGCTCACGCTGGAAGCGGCGATCCTGCGTGCCGGCGGCTTCAAGCAATTTCCGGCCGGCGGTTCGGTCGGCGAATTGCTGTATGTGCGGCTGCGCGGCGGCGCCGAGGCCGGCGAAGAAAAGCCGATCGTGTTCAAGGACAGCACGCCGGACATCCAGGCCGATGAGGCAATCGCCGAACTGACGAAAGTGCTCGCCCGGTTTGCCGATCCGTCGAAGCCTTATCTGTCGCTGCGTCATCCGATGTGGAAGACGCATTACGGCACTTACGATCATCTCGCGCGCATTCAGGAATGGTCGCTCACCGGCGGCGTCGAAGACGAGGCCGGCGAATGAGTGCGTCGTCCAAAACCCAGGCCCAAATCCCCGCCGACGTCATTGCCTTGCAGACCGCCGCGTCCGATCCGGGCCAGTCGGCCTGGGTGTCGGCCAATGCCGGCTCCGGCAAGACGCATGTGCTGGCGCAACGCGTTATCCGCCTGCTGCTCAACGGCACCGATCCGGCGCGCATTCTCTGCATCACCTTCACCAAGGCGGCCGCGGCCAATATGGCCAACCGCGTATTTCAGGAATTGCGCGGCTGGACCGTTCTCGACGATGCCGCGCTCGACGCGGCGATCAGCAGGACCGGCGTCAAGGCTATCACGCCGACGCTGCGCGTGCGGGCACGGCAATTGTTCGCGCTGGCGCTGGATACGCCGGGCGGGCTGAAGGTGCAGACCATTCATGCCTTCTGTACGCGCTTGCTGCATTTGTTTCCGTTCGAGGCCAATGTGCCGGCGCGCTTCGAGGTGCTGGACGACGCCACCGAACATCAATTGCTCAACAAGATCACACTCGATGTGCTGCTCGAGGCGGCGCAGGCGCCGGACTCCGGGCTCGGCCGCGCGCTGGCGCAGGCCGTGCTCGCGGTCGCCGACCAGACGTTTCGCGACATGGTGCGCAGCGCCATCCGTGAGCGCGACGCCATCGTGCGCTGGATCGACGCCGCCGGCGGCATCGACCAGGCACACGCGCAGTTATCGCAGGTGCTTGGCATCGCGCCGGCCGACACCATTGAAGCGGTGGATGCGGCGCTGTTTTCCGAAAGCCTCATCGTCGAGCGGGAATGGCCTGCCGTTGCCGACACGCTTCACACCGGCAGCAAGACCGACAAGGACCAGGCCGTCCGCTTCCGGTCGCTGGCCGCCCTCGACATGGCGCGGCGCATCGAAACCTACCTCGATATCTTCTGCACCGGCACACACGACAAGACGCGCGAGCGCATCGCAACCGGCGGCATTCACAAGAGCCATCCCGAGCTGTGCGAACGCCTCAACAAGGAGCGCGACCGCGTCTGGGCGCTGTTGACCAAGAAGCGCGCCATCGAGGCGCGCGACCGCAGCATGGCGCTGTTCGCCATCGCCTACACCGTTATCGGCCGTTTCCGCGACGACAAGAGCCGGCGCGGCCTGCTCGATTACGAAGACCTGATCGACATGACGCTCGACCTGCTGACCGAGGAAAGCGCCGCCTGGGTGCACTACAAGCTCGACAGCGGCATTCATCACGTGCTGATCGACGAAGCGCAGGACACCAGCCCCAAGCAATGGGACATCGTGAAGGCGCTGGTCAGCGAATTCTTCGCCGGCAAGGGCGCGCATGAGCGCACGCGCACCATCTTCGCCGTCGGCGACGAGAAGCAATCGATCTTTTCGTTCCAGGGCGCGGCGCCGCGCGAGTTCGCCGCCAACCGCCGGCATTTCGAGCGGGCGCACGGGCGCGCCGCGCTATCTTTTGTCGATGTCGAGTTCAAGCGCTCGTTCCGTTCCGGCGCCAATGTGCTCGGCGCCGTCGACACCGTGTTCGGGCGGTCCGAAGCGTTTGCCGGATTGAGCGCCGACAATGTCGCGCCGGTTCATGAATCGCTGCCGGACAAGGCGCCCGGGCTGGTCGAATTGTGGGAGCTGACCGCGGCCGACATCATCGACAAGAAGCCCGGCTGGGACGCGCCGTTCGATCTGCAAACCGCGCGCAGCGCGCCGGCCAAGCTTGCCGCGCGCATCGCCGACACCGTGGCGGCGTGGCGGACGCAGGGCCGGCAGCCGAAGGATGTGCTCATTCTCGTGCGCCAGCGCGGCGCGCTGTTCGAGGGCATCATACGCGCGCTGAAACAGGCGCGCATTCCGGTGGCCGGCGCCGACCGGCTGGTGCTCACCGAACACATCGCGGTGATGGACCTGATGGTGCTGGCCGACAGCCTGTTGCTGCCGGACGACGATCTTGCGCTCGCCACCGTGCTCAAGAGCCCGCTGTTCGGCATGGACGATGCCGCGCTGGAGAAGCTGGCGTGGAATCGCGGCGGCAGTCTCGTTGCGGCGTTGCGCACGGCGATGCCCGGCCTCGCCGCGCGTTTCGACATGCTGCGCGGCAAGGCGCGCGAACTGACGCCATTCGCATTCTATGCCTGGCTGCTCGGCGCGCAGGACGGACGCCGCCGGTTCCTGTCGCGGCTCGGGCATGAAGCCGCCGACGCGCTCGATGAATTTCTCAATCTGGCGCTCGATTACGAGGCGCGCGAGACGCCGACGCTGCAAGGCTTCGTCGCCTGGCTGCGCGCGGCCGAGGCCGAAGTGAAGCGCGACATGGAACTGGAGCGCGACGAAGTGCGCGTCATGACCGTGCACGGCGCCAAGGGGCTTGAAGCGCCGATCGTCATTCTCGCCGACACCACGACGCGGCCGGAGGGGCCGATACCGCCGAAGCTTCTGCCGCTGCATCCGGACAAGGCGCCGCCCGATGCGCCGAGCCCGATGGTCTGGGCGGCTGCGAAAGCCAAGGACAATGAAGCCATGGCCGCGGCGCGCGCCACCAAGCTTCAGGAGGCGACCGACGAATATCGCCGCCTGCTCTATGTGGCGATGACGCGCGCCGCCGAGCGGCTGGTGGTCTGCGGCGTCAAAGGCGACAAGAAGATTCCCGACGGCTGCTGGTACCAGCTTATCGACGCCGCACTCGGCGACCTCACATCGCGTGAGAAAGCGGATGACGCGGCGGGCGATGGCGAGGGCACCGTGCGTCGGTATCGCAAAGCCGGCGCCGGGGATCAGTTGCCGCTCGCCGGCGGCGCGCAGGATTCCGCCGCGCCGCCGGGCGAGCCGATCGCGGCCTTGCCCGGCTGGCTGACGCGGGAGGCGCCGCGCGAGGCGGTCGCCCGCACCGTCACGCCCTCGGGATTCGCCGAAGGCGATACGCGGCCGGTATTCGTTCCGGGCCAGACCATGGCCATGCTGCGCGGTTCGCTGGTGCATCGCCTGCTGCAGTCGCTGCCCGGTATTCCCGGCGAACGCCGCATGAGGGCGGCGCAGGACTACCTCGCGCGCGCCGGCCATGAATTGCCGGAGGCGGATCGGGAGAGGCTCATCGCCGATGTGATGCGCGTGCTCGACGATGCCCGCTTCGGCGAGTTGTTTGGGCCCGGCAGCCGCGCCGAGGTGCCGATCGTCGGCAAATTGACGGTCGGCGGCGAGGAAATCAGGGTCAGCGGCCAGGTCGACCGGCTCGTTGTCACAAAAGACTGGGTGCTGATCGCCGACTACAAGACGAACCGTCCGGCCCCCCGGACCCAGGCCGAGGTACCGCCGCAATATGTCCGCCAGCTCGCGCTGTACCGGGCGGTGCTGGCGAAATTGTACCCCGGCCGCGGTATCCGCTGCGCCCTGATCTGGACCGAAGTGCCTGATCTGATGGAGCTTTCCGCGGATTCATGACGGCAATGTCCCGGGCTCACGCGTGAGGCGCCCGGATTTATGATCGCGGTTCCGGCGATTCATGACCGAGGGTCAGGTTGCGGGTCACGTCCGCGCGATAGCGCCTTGACGCTCCCGGGTGCCGTTCATAGGTTCACGGCCTCGCAATGTTGCGGCGATTCTCTTCGCCGCCAGTAAACGTAAAGGGGCTCGTCATGGCCGTCGGCAAGACTACGGATGCAAGCTTTGATTCAGACGTCCTGAAGTCGTCCGAGCCGGTGGTGGTGGACTTCTGGGCGGAATGGTGCGGTCCGTGCCGCATGATCGCGCCCGCGCTCGAAGAGATTTCCGGCGCGCTCGGCGACAAGGTCAAGATCGTCAAGCTCAACGTCGACGAAAATCCAAGCGTCGCCGCCAAATACGGCATCATGTCGATCCCGACGCTGTTGCTGTTCAAGGACGGCGAGATCAAGGATCGTCAGGTCGGCGCAGCGCCGAAGCAGAAGCTGCAACAGTGGATCAGCGGCGCGGTGTGATCCCGCGCGCGATATTACGGTTGCAAACGGCTGGGCATGTCCCGGCCGTTTTTTATTGTCTGACTTTTTTGTCTCACGTCGGCTCGGTGCCGTTCTCGCGCAGCACGTCGCCGGCGAGATAGAGCGAGCCGGTGATCAGGATGCGCGGCGGCGGATCGAGGTCGAGCTTGCGCACGGCATCGAGCGCCTCGTCGATAGTACGGCGCGCGACGGCCGATATGCCGACCGCCTTGGCCGCTTCAGCAACATCTTCCGCGCTCAGCCCCTTGTCCGCGCCAGGCACCGGCACAGTAATCATGCGGCGCGCGAGCCCTGCGAAATTGTGCAGGAAGCCGGACGCATCCTTGGTCGCCAGCATGCCAACGATCATGACAAGCGGCCGCGACACGCGCTCTTCGAGATCGGCCAGCGCCGCGGCGACGGCCCGGCCGCCATCGGGATTGTGCCCGCCATCGAGCCAGAGCTCCGCGCCCGCCGGCACGAGATCGACCAGACGCCCGGTGCTCAAACGATGCAGCCGCGCCGGCCAGTCGGCTTTGGTCATGCCGGCTTCGTAGGCGGCCGGCGACAGTTTGAGCTCGGGGATCGCGCGCAACGCGGCGATGGCAAGACCTGCATTCTCGAACTGATGACGGCCGAACAGTTTCGGCGGCGGCAGATCGAGCAGGCCGTTGTCGTCCTGATAGACCAGCCGGCCGCGCTCCTCGGTGGCGGTCCAGTTCTCGCCGGCAATGCGGATCGGCGCTTTCAACCGCGCCGCCTGCCGCTCGATCACGGCGAGCGCGTCGCGATGCTGCGCGGCAACGATGACCGGCACCCCCGCCTTGATGATGCCGGCCTTTTCGCCGGCGATCTTCGCGATCGTGTCGCCGAGAAATTCGAGATGATCGAGCGACACCGGCGTGATGATGCTGGCGAGCGGCTTGTCGATGACATTGGTCGCATCGAGCCTGCCGCCGAGGCCGACCTCGAGCAGCAACACATCGGCCGGATGACGCGAGAATAGCAGCATGCCGGCCGCGGTCGTGATCTCGAACACCGTGATCGGTTCATTCTTGTTGGCTTGCTCGCACTCTTCCAGCGCCGCCGACAATTCGGCATCGGATACGAGTTCGCCGTCGGCGCCTGCGCGGCCGATGCGAAAGCGTTCGTTGAAACGCACGAGATGCGGCGAGGTGTAGACGTGGACGGCAAGCCCGGCCGCTTCGAGAATCGCGCGCAGGAAAGCAACCGTCGAACCCTTGCCGTTGGTGCCGGCGACATGAATGACCGGCGGCAGCTTGCGCTCAGGGTTTCCCAGCGCCGCGAGCAGCCGCTCGACGCGATCGAGCGACAGATCGATGAGCTTGGGATGCAGCGCGGTGAGCCGCGCGAGGATGGAGTCGACCGGGGTCATGTTTCTAAGTCGTGCCGCAAGCTCGGACTAGCTCCCTCTCCCATTTGGGGAGAAGGTTGGGGTGAAGGGGCAAATGCCTAACGATAGTTCGTAACCCCTCACCCAACGCGCTATCGCACGTCGACCTCTCCCTATGGAGAGGTGAAGAAAGGAGCGAGGCCACGATATCAGAGAATCATGCCTGAGTTCACGCCGCCGGCAACTGCCTGCCCGACTGCGGCGCCGGTTGCCGCGTGAGCAGCCGGCACAGGTTCGCCAGTGTTGTGCGCAGCTTGTGCCGGTGCACCACCATATCGACCATGCCGTGCTCGGCGAGATATTCGGCGCGTTGAAAGCCTGCCGGCAATTTCTCGCGAATGGTCTGTTCAATGACGCGCGGCCCGGCAAAGCCGATCAGCGCGCCGGGCTCGGCGATGTGGACATCGCCGAGCATCGCATAAGACGCGGTGACGCCGCCGGTGGTCGGATTGGTCAGCACCACGATGTACGGCTTCTTGGCCTCGCGCAGCATCTGCACGCCGACGGTGGTGCGCGGCAACTGCATCAGCGACAGAATGCCTTCCTGCATGCGCGCGCCACCCGAGGCTGCGAACATGATGAACGGCGTCTCGCGCCGCACCGCGGTTTCCAGCCCGGCGATGATGGCTTCGCCGGCTGCCATGCCGAGCGAACCGCCCATGAAATCGAAATCCTGCACGCCGATGGTCACCATCTGACCTTCGAGCCGGCCGATGCCGAGCTTCACCGCATCCTGATAGCCGGTCTTGGTGCGCGCATCCTTGAGACGATCGGCATAACGGCGCTCGTCGCGGAACTTGAGCGGATCGATCTGCACTTCGGGCAAGGCAATGTCTTCATATTCGCTATTGTCGAACATGGTCGCCAGCCGCTTCGGCGCCGAGATGCGCATATGATAGCCGGACGACGGAATGACGAACTGGTTCTGCTCGACGTCCTTGTAGAACACCAGCTGGCCGGTCTCCGGGCATTTGATCCAGAGGTTCTCCGGCGTCTCGCGACGCAGGAAGCTGCGGATCTTCGGCCGTACGACGTTATTGATCCAGTTCATCGATGCATTCTCATTCGGCTGCCATCACCCGCGACAGCGGGCGAACCAGTATAGGCGAAATCAAGCTGCGATTCTCTACAGCGCCACAATGACCATTCTGTGGTTACCGCGCCCCCGTTGACGCCGGGATGACAGCAATCACGGCTCCGCGGGCACTTTCCGCGCGGCCCGAACGCCATTGGCGATATCCGCGACAAGGTCGCTCACCGCCTTCACGGTGCCCGCCCCGGCCTTGCCTTCGCCATCCAGCGTCTCGCGCAGGGCATCGATCAGAGCCGAACCCACCACGACGCCGTCGGCGCCGGCGGCGATGGCGCGGGCGCTCTCGGCATTCTTGACGCCGAAACCGACCGCCACTGGCAGCTTCGTATGCTTCTTGATCCGCTGGACCGCGGCCGACACCTTCGTCGCGTCGGGCGCGGCCGAGCCGGTGATGCCCGTGATCGAGACGTAATAAACAAAGCCTGAGGTGTTGTTCAGCACCGCCGGCAGGCGCTTGTCGTCGGTGGTGGGCGTTGCCAGGCGAATGAAATTGAGACCGGCCTTCAGCGCCGGCAGGCACAACTCCTCGTCTTCCTCGGGCGGCAGATCGACGACGATCAGGCCATCGACGCCGGCCTCCTTCGCATCGACGAGGAATTTATCGACGCCGTAGATATAGATCGGATTGTAGTAGCCCATCAGCACGATCGGCGTGGCGTCTTGCTCCTTGCGGAATTCGCGCACCATCGCCAGCGTCTTCTTCAGCGTCTGGCCGCCCTTGAGCGCGCGAACGCCGGCCGCCTGGATCGCCGGGCCATCGGCCATCGGATCGGTAAACGGCATGCCGAGTTCGATCACATCGGCGCCGGCCTTGGGCAGCGCCTTGATGATCGCCATCGACGTCGCATAGTCCGGATCGCCGGACATGACGAAGGTGACGAGCGCGGCGCGGCCTTCGTTCTTGAGGTCGGCGAAGCGTTTTTCGATACGGGTGGTCATGCTCTTACTCCGTCATTCCGGGGCGCACCGCAGGTGCGAACCCGGAATCCGGCTGCCATTCCGAACTTGTTTCTGGATTCCGGGTTCGCGCTGACGCGCGCCCCGGAATGACAACAATCCAACTCATTTCTTCCTGCTTTCCAGCCAAGCCTCGACACTGGCGAGATCCTTGTCGCCGCGGCCGGAGAGATTGACCACCATCAGGTGATCCTTCGACAATTTCGGTGCGAGGTCGAAGACGCGCGCCAGGGCGTGCGCCGGCTCGAGCGCCGGAATGATGCCCTCAAGCTTGCTGCACAACTCAAACGCGGCAACGGCTTCATCGTCAGTGGCCGAGAGGAATTGCACGCGGCCCATGTCCTTGAGCCAGGCGTGCTCCGGGCCGATACCGGGATAATCGAGGCCAGCCGAAATCGAATGCGCCTCGATGATCTGGCCGTCGTCATCCATCAGCAAATAGGTGCGATTGCCATGCAGCACGCCGGGGCGGCCGCCGGCGATCGACGCCGCATGCAGGCCGGTGGTGACGCCGTGGCCGGCGGCTTCGACGCCGTAGATCTCGACCGAGCGGTCGTCGAGGAACGGATGGAAAAGCCCCATGGCATTGGAGCCGCCGCCGATGCAGGCGATAAGCGAGTCGGGAAGACGGCCTTCGGCCTGTTGCATCTGCTCGCGCGTTTCGCGGCCGATGATGCACTGGAAGTCGCGCACCATCGCCGGATATGGATGCGGACCCGCCACGGTGCCGATGCAATAGAACGTGTCGGATACGTTGGTGACCCAGTCGCGCAGCGCCTCGTTCATCGCATCCTTAAGCGTCTTCGAGCCGCTCTCGACCGCGCGCACTTCGGCGCCCAGCATTTTCATGCGCAACACGTTGGGCTGCTGCCGCTCGACATCGACCGCGCCCATATAGACGATGCAGGGCAGGCCGAACTTGGCGCACAAGGTCGCCGTGGCGACGCCGTGCATACCGGCGCCGGTCTCGGCGATGATGCGCTTCTTGCCCATGCGCTGCGCCAGCATGATCTGGCCGGTGACGTTGTTCACCTTGTGCGCGCCGGTGTGGTTGAGGTCTTCGCGCTTGAAGTAGATTTTCGCGCCGCCGAATTTCTGGGTCAGGCGTTCGGCGAAATACAATGGCGACGGCCGGCCGACGTAATGCGCCAGCGTGTGATCCATCTCTTTCTGGAAATTCGGATCGGCCTTGGCCTCGGTGTAGGCCTTTTCGAGATCGAGGATCAGCGGCATCAAGGTCTCGGCGACGAAGCGACCGCCGAAGATGCCGAAATGTCCGCGCTCGTCCGGACCGGTCCGGAAGGAATTGGGCTGCTGAACCGTCATGCTAACCTCACTGTCATTCCGGGGCGCGTCCCGATCTCGGGTTTACCCGAGATCGGTCTTTAAAAACCAAATCGGGTATACTCGACTTGGTTGGCGCGAACCCGGAATCCAGAATTACACACTGAACCGGCCGCCGGATTCCGGATCGGCTTGCTGCGCAAGCCGTCCGGAATGACTTGTTGAACTCCGCGATCATGCGCTCACACTGGATTGCCCAAGCGCCGTATCGGCGGCACGGGCGGCGCGAATGAAATTACGAATCTTGTCGGGGTCCTTCTCACCCGGTGCACGCTCGACACCGGACGAAACATCGACGCCGGGCGCGCGCGTGATGCGCAACGCCTCGGCGACATTGTTCGCATCGAGGCCGCCCGACAGCATATAGGGCACGCCGGGCTTGATGCCGGCCAGCAGCGTCCAGTCGAAGGCCTTGCCGAGCCCGCCGGGGCGCGTCGCATCCTGCGGCGCGCGGGCATCGAACAGCAGCCGGTCGGCGACCTTTGCATATTCGCGGATCGGCGACAGATCGGCGCGCATCGCGATCGGCAGCGCCTTCATCACCGGGAGGCCGAAGCGCGAGCGGATGACGCCGACGCGCTCCGGTGGCTCGGTGCCGTGAAGCTGGAGCATGTCGGGTTTCAGGGCGGCGATGATGGCGGCGATGGCATCGTTGCTGGCATCGACGGTGAGCGCGACCTTGAGCGCGCGGCCGGCCGCCCGCTCGCCGAGCAGGCGCGCGGCCTCGATGCCGAGCGAACGCGGGCTTGGCGGAAAAAACACGAAGCCGACTTGATCGGCGCCGGATTCGATCGCCACATCAAGGGTTTCGGGGGTGCGAAGGCCGCAGATTTTGATCGTCAGTGCCATGGTGCCAGGGCGTTCTATAGCGTTTTCATGCCAAGTGGAAACCGGTTCGCGTGAAGAAAACGCGCCGAAAAGCACGCCATATCCCCGCCGCCGAGGGAAAGGCTTGGCGCCGGACCGGCCGGCTTCGTCAGGTCGCCGGATTCAAATGGCGGGCGGCGCGATGGCCGGCACCTGATCGCGCGACATGGCCCGGGCCGCGGCCTCGGCCGCCGCGACGCGCTGCA
>JBAZSM010000030.1:0-42050 GCA_041662425.1 Pseudolabrys sp. | reverse complement strand
AAATCTCGGCCGAGGCGTTTGTCACTTCGCGGCCGGATTGCTTGATCTCGGTGATGGTGGTGCGGACCTTCTCGGCCATTTGCTGAACCGAACTGGCGATCTGGCCGACTTCGTCCTTGCGTTTGGTGCCCGGCACCTCGACGGCGAAGTCGCCTTCGGCAATCTTGTCGAGCGGACCGACGAGATCGCGAAGCGGCGCGGCAATGCCGTACTGGCCGATCATGAAGCCGCCCGCCAGGCCGAGCGCGATGCCGATGCTGGCAACGATCATCATCAGCTTGGAGACGCGCAGGTACTCCTCCTTGGATTCGACCGAGATCGAATCGACCTCCTTTTGCAGGCCGTCGGCCAGCATGCGCAGATTAGTGCGCACCTTCTCGGCCGTATGGGCGCTTGTCAGAGCCTCTTCACGCAGCTTGTTCATCTCCGCAGTCATCTCGAAATGCTGCACGGCCGCCGCGGCTTTGAAGGTGTTTTCGAGCTCCTTCTGGTAACGCGCCCAATCACTTTCAAGCTCCGTGAGCTTGGCCCTGAGCTGCGGGTTTAGGGCCTTGTCCTTGAACCACTGGACGTTCTCCTGGAACCGCTTGCTTTCGGACGTGACGGCGGCCCGCATTTCCTTCGCATTCTCCGGCCTCGGATCGGTTGCAAGTTCGAATTCGTCGCGATTGATCGCGAGCAGGTTGACGACGAGGCGCTGCGCCATGGTCGCTTCGCCGGCGGCGGCTTCCATCCTGTCGGACGATTGGTCCATCGACTTGAGTGAAGTGACTCCGAGCCAAGTGATGGCAACGGCGATTACGGATAGCATCGCGACAACAGCCACGATTTTTGTCAGTACTCTGAAACGGGCCAAGAATGACATATTAATCCCCATTCTGATTGCGTTGAAGGATTGGGTGTTGACGTTGAGCGGGTCCCTGAAGTGTTACGCGTCGAGCATAACAGTCTTGATTTGGGCCCCGATCTGGTCGATGAGCAGGTTCGGCAGATCAATCAAAGCGATCATCACGTCGTCATTGGAGACGAGGCCGGCGAGGAATTTCGTCGAGTGCGCGATGTCAGTGTGCGGTACCGCCTGAATCTGGGCTGCGGTGACCGAAACGATATCCAGCACGCGGTCGCCAATCAGGCCGACCTGGCGGTCGCCGATCTGGACGATGATGACGATGTGCAGCGGCGAGGTTTCGGTCAGGCCCTGGCCGAAGCGGCAGCGCAGGTCGACGATCGGCACGATGGCGCCGCGCAGGTTGAGTACGCCGCGCACGTAATCCGGCTGCTTCGGCAGGTGGGTAATGGCGGCCCAGCCCTTGATTTCGCGCACCGCCATGATGTCGACGCCGTACTGATCGTCGCCAATGGCGAAAGAGATGAATTCGGTAATTTTCGCGGCGGCCTTGTTGTCGGCGTTCGTGCCGTTTTCCGGCACCACGCCGACAGTGAAGTCGTTGGCGCGGTCAAATCTGGTTGTCTGCTCGGCGAGCTCAGTCATTGCGACATCCCCTTGTCGTGCCCGCGCAATGCTCCGCCGTGGCGGGGAGCCTGGGGCGGCCCGCTCATCCGGCATCGCGGCTGAACTAAAAATACATCGCGAGCGTGTAGTACAATTTTACCGTACGCGACTTAAGTTGCAGTTGATTTAATTCTTAATCCAAATTGGTGTTTCTAAAAAATTGGCCTCGATAACAACGCGGCGCGGCAGTTATTTAAAAAAATCGCCACGTGGTGCGATGCGGTAATAAACAGATCGATCTTGAATAAACAAACCGGTCGCAACGTAGGCGAGAGAATAAAAAACACCACGCGGATGGCGCGCCGCGGCAGGCACTTTTTTGCCGACGGCATCGCGATCGGCCGTCATTCGCGCCTCGCCAAAATGAAATCGCCGGGCGAGGCCCGGCGATAACACGTGATGGTTGTTTATAAATCAAGAACGCCTATCAGTACGTCCCGGTACCGTCGATCACGGCTTTGAGTTCGACATATTCCTTGCAGCTGGTGTTGCCGCAGAGCGAATTGACTTTGGCCAGGAAATCCTTGGCCTTGAGCCGATTGCCTTGCTCGGCCTGCCACATGCCGTAATACGACCAGGTGCGGGTGTGATCCGGATCGGCCTTGAGCGCGGCCTCGTACCACATCTTCGACTGCTCGTAATGGCCCATGCGGCGATTGGCATAGCCGATGTAATTGGCGACGTCGGCATTGTCGTCGCGGCCGAGGACGTGCATGGCGGCAATGCCCTTTTCGTACTGGCCGCCGAGAATCATGTCGCGCGCCTGGCGGTAGCCGTTCAGGAATTTGGCCTGCGCGAGCTGGTGCTCTTGCTCTTCGATCGCGCTGCCTTTCTTTTCTTTCTTCTTGTCGTCGGTCGGCGTGTCAGTGCCGGCCGCGTAAATCGGCTTGAGGCCAACTGCGGTCACGAGCAGCGCCGCGGCGGCGATCACGGAAAGATGACGGAGGAACTTGGTCAGGGTCATGGTCATGGCGGTGAGACCTCGATGGGTGAACCAGCTTGTGAACGATACGACGAATTCAGCCCCGGTGTGAAAAACAATCCGTGAGCGGACTCTAGTCCCTGGCAGGCGAAATATTGTCGCGGGTGGGGGCGGCTCATGGAACTGCCGCCTGAACGGCGGACAACAGAAGTCTCAGGCCGCGTTCAGTGGCGCGGTCCTAGGAGAGAGGTATTGGCCGGCGCTCCGCCGGTCGGCCGCAAGCTTTCGGGTGCCGGCCACCCGTCCAAAGGACCATGACCCATGTTCAAGACCATCAGCGCCGCCGCCATCGCCCTGAGCCTGATTGCCGTGCCGGCATTCGCCCAAGGGGGCAATAGCGCCGCCACGGCGCCGGCCGGTGCCGTCACCACGCCGACGAAGCCGATCGTGCACAAGGCCCGCAAGCACGTCGCCAAATATAAGGCGCACAAGAATGTCGTCCACCAGCACGCGGTGAAAAAGCACATGGCCCACAAGCACGCCGTCAAGAAGCACATCGTCAAAAAGCACGCGACGCTGACGACCGCCAAGCTGAAGACGACCACGGGCTTCAAGAGCGCCAAGCCGAAGACTGCACTCTAGGCCGCCTCGCTGGCGTCCCATTGGGATTGGAGCGGCGCGGCTCGTGGGTGGAGCCGCGCCGCTTGACTCAACCTGCCGTTCCATAGAACAATTTAGTTCGTGCTGGTTCCCCGGGTCGCTCCGGGGACGAAAGAGGGAACACGGTTCTCTCGCAAAATTGCGTTGTGACCTCGGTCGCGTCGCGGTTTTGCGTCAATCCGTGGCTGCCCCCGCAACTGTAAGCGGCGAGCCCGCGTCCAAATGGCCACTGGGATTTCCCTTCGGGGAGCCTGGGAAGGCCGGACGCAATGGGTGTTGACCCGCGAGCCAGGAGACCTGCCAGCACGGTCACCCAACCGATGGACGGGCGGTCCATACGGAGCGGCACTTCGCAGCGGTGACGTCAATGCCGGTGCGATGGCCGTAGGAATTCTCGTTCCCACGACATCGGCAGGAAAACGTCGCAGGCTCCGCGAGCATGTTGCGTTTTCATGTCCTTCGCATCGGGTTTGGTTTCGCCCAGAGCGTCCGTTCATTGAACGGACGCCAACGAAGGAACGTGGGTTATGGGGGTTCGTTATCGTTATGCTGCCGCGAGTGCGGTGGCGGCTGCTGCCGTGGCTCTGGCCGCGCTTGGTCAGGCACAAGCTCAATCGCAAGAATCAAAAGCCGTGGTTCTGCCGGAAGTTTCCGTCAGTGCGACAGGCATAGCTACGCCACTCGATCAGATCGGCAGTTCGGTGACGGTCATCACCGCCGACGATATTGCGAGGACGCAGCGGCGCACCGTTCCCGACGTGCTCAACAGCGTTCCCGGCCTCAATGTCGTGCAGACCGGCGGTCCGGGCGGCCAGACGGCGATCTTCATGCGCGGCACCAACGCCCAGCACGTCAAGGTGCTGATCGACGGCATCGACATCGCCGACGTCAGCGCGCCGAACGGCGCGATCGACCTTGCCCATATCGTGACCAACGACGTCGAGCGCATCGAGGTGCTGCGCGGGCCGCAGGGCGGCCTTTATGGTGCCAATGCGATTGGCGGCGTGATTTCGATCATGACGAAGCGCGGTCATGGGCCGACCAAGGCCACGGGCCTGGTCGAAGGCGGCTCGATGGGCACCTTCAACCAGTCGGCGGCGGTCAGCGGGTCGAAGGATCGCTTCGACTATGCGTTCAACGTTACGCATCTCCGCTCGACCCTCATCAACGTCACGCCGGCCTACGTCCTGCCGCCGGGGCAGGCGGCCAATCCGAACTCCTACGACAACATGACTTACGCAAGCCGGCTTGGCGCGCAGCTCAGTGACGACCTGCGCGTCAACTTTACCGGCCGCTATGTCGATGCGCGGCTCAAATATTCGAACGACGATTTCAGCGCGTTTCCGTCGGCACCGTTCGCGAGCCGGTCCGACTACGGCAACAAGGCGTTCTATGGCCGCGGCGAGGCGGTCTGGTCGCTGCTCAACGACCGGTTCGTCAACACATTCGGCGTGAATATTGCCGACAATCGCCGCACCAACCAGGATCCGAACGGTACGCCGGAACAGAAATACAACGGCACCCGGACGGCGGTTAACTGGCGCGGCGATATCAAGGTCGCGCCCGGCCACACCGTGGTGCTCGGGGCGGAACGTTCCGACGACCGCGCCGATGCGTCGACCATGGGCACATTTCCTGCCGTGCCGCTGAACTTCTCGGCCAAGAATGGCAACACCGCCGGTTTCGTCGAATTGCAGTCGCAGTTCGCCGAGCGCTTGTTCATTGTTGCCAATGCCCGCGTCGATGACGATGACCAGTTCGGCAGCCACTCGACCTGGCGTGTGGCTCCGGCCTTCATCGTGCCGGGGATCGGGACCAAGCTGAAGGCCAGCTACGGCACCGCCTTCAAGGCGCCGACCTTGTACGAACTCTATGGTGTCGGCGATTTCGGTTATGTCGGCAATCCGAACCTGAAGCCGGAAACGAGCAAGGGCTATGATGTCGGCTTCGAGCAGCCCGTGTTCGGCGGCCGGTTGCGTTTCGGCGCGACCTACTTTCGCAACGACATCGTCGACCTCATCAACAACGTGTTCTTTCCGGTCAACACCTACGTGAATGTCGGCAAGGCCAAGACCTACGGCGTCGAAACCTTCGTCGAGGCCAGGCTGTCCGATCGCCTGCGCATTCACGCCGACTACACCTACACCAGGGCGACCGACGAAATCGCCAACACCGATCTGCTGCGCCGGCCGAAACACAAGGCGGACATCACGGCCTATTATCAGGCGACCGATGCCTTGGACCTTTCCACGACGCTGATCTATGTCGGGCCCTGGGAGGATTTCGACCGGCAGGGCCTGCTGCTCAGTCCCGAGACGACGCCCGGCTACATGATCGTCAACGTCGCCGCGAATTACGTGGTCAATCCGCGGGTCACCATCTTCGGTCGCATCGATAACCTGTTCAACAAGCGATACGAGGTGCCCGTCGGCTGGCAGGCGCCGGGTGCCGGCGTCTTCGGTGGCGTCAAGGTCGCCACCAATTAGCGGCGAAAGGGTCGCCGCGGCTTCGGCTTCATGGCTGCGGCGACCACATCACCGGAACAAGCTCATAGCCGGCGCCGGCGCGGACCATATGGCCGCAGGCCGGGAAGGGGAAGTGATAGGCCTCGACCAGCATGCGGTCGGCGGCGGCGCGGTCGAGCATGCGGCGGCGCGCTTTCACCGCCAGCGGCCCGTCCATGTCGAAGCCCGGCTGCCAGTCCGGATGCCGCGCGAACAGATACGGATTGCGCACCGTGTCGCTCATCACCAGCATCGATTGGTTGTCGGAATGCAGCGCGAATGCCGTGTGGCCCGGCGTGTGGCCATAGGCCGGGATCGACACGATGCCGGGCATCAGTTCGGCGCCTGGCTTGTAGCGATGCACTTCGCCGGCGATGTCCTTGAAGATGCGGCGTGCGTTCAGAAAATACTTGTGCACGGTCCCGGTCGCGCGGGCGAGGTTGGCGTCGTTCATCCAGAAGGCCCATTCCGGCTCCGGCACCATGATTTCCGCCTTGGGAAAAACCTTGTCGCCGTCCTTGGTCTTGATGCCGTCGATATGGTCGGGGTGGAAATGCGAGATGACGACAACGTCGATGTCTTCGGGCTTCACACCGGCGACGGCCAGGTTGGCGTTTAGCTGGCCGGCGGTGTCGGTGATCTGCCCAGCGCTCCCGGTGTCCAGAAGCACGAGTTTCGAGCCGGTATTCACCAGCAAAGCGGTGATCGAGATCGGCAGTACGCCGGGCTTGAGAAAGGCCGATGCCAGCGCGCGGTTCACCGCACGGCCGCTGGCATTGCGCACGAACTTATCGTCGATCGGCGAGTACCAGATGCCGTCGTAAAGCGCGGTCAGTTCGAAATTGCCGAGTCGGTAGCGATAGACGCCCGGCCCTTGCACATTGGCAAAGGGCGCGGCCGCCCGCGCCGGGTGGGGCAGTGTGGCCGCGCCGAGCGCCAGGGCGGAGGCCGCCGCGCTTTGCTGCATGAAGGAACGGCGCGTCAGGGCAGGTGGATAGAGCATGGAACACGGTCCGCTGTGCAGGCGCGACGGCGGTAATCGCCTTCGCCGATTGACAAGCTACAAGCGGCTATGATCGAAACCAAGGCAATGTGGCGGGCGGGGACATCACGAATGCGATGGCTGTTGAGTAGCGCGGTGTTGGTTGGCGCGGCGCTGGTGGTCGGCGGCTGCTCTTCCAACGAGGTCGGGCCGAGCGCGGCCGAATTGAAGGCGCGCTGGGATGCGCAAAACATCGTCCCGCAGAACTACAAGAACGATCTCCTGGCCTTCATGCGCACTTATCTCAACGATCCGGAGCATGTGCGCAACGCGCAGGCCTCGCAGCCCGTGCTCAAATCGGTCGGCGAGGGCGACCGGTTCATTGTCTGTGTGCGCTATCGCGAGCGAAAGTCGGGAGGAGTCTACGCGCCGCCGAAGAATGGCGCGGCAAGCTTCGTATCCGCCAAGCTCGACCGCTTCTTCGACACGGCTCCGGAAGTCGCGGCGCTGTGCAAGGATGTGCCGCTCGAGGCTTTCCCGGAGCTTGAAAAGCTAACGCGCTGAGGGGCGAAATACGCGCCGCGATCGCAAGGCGTTGAAGCACAAACGCGTAATAGTTTGTCACCGCCGGGCATAGCCCGACGGCACTCATTTTCGTCAAAGGTCGAAAGCTTCCCCGGGCTACGAGGTTACTTTACCTTGAGGTTCTCTGCGGACGTCTTGCCGCGATTCTCGACGAGTTCGAACTGAACGGTTTGACCTTCGTTCAGCGTGCTAAGTCCGGCGCGTTCGACCGCCGAGATATGGACGAACACATCCTTGCCGCCTTCCTGCGGCTGGATGAAGCCGTAGCCCTTCGTCGGATTGAACCACTTTACGGTGCCCTGAGGCATGCTAGATCTCCGAGGTATTACGTAAGTAACGGCTCAGTTTGGCACAGTCTATCACCGGCGAACAAGGTCCTCGTTCGCCTGCTGGCTGTGACAATTGCGCTATTTTTGGGCGAGGCGTGGGGACGGCGCGTGGTGCCGGATGAGAGGATTGAACTCCCGACCTTCGGTTTACAAAACCGCTGCTCTACCGCTGAGCTAATCCGGCGATCTCCGGCCGCGCCGCCCGGATAGCGGATTAGGCCTGACAAATCAATTGTATGGTGGCGCCGCATGGCTTGCGTCGGCGGTGGCGGGACGGCGCGCATACAGTGACGAAGGCCGATCAGCTAAAATTCTCGGCGATAAAGCGGCAAAATCACCCATTCACAGCTTCGCCTTGGACAAAATTCAAACGCCCCGCGGCTGTTCAAGGCTGCGGGGCGTTCGACGTGATCGTCAGGCGGTCATGTTGGCCGCCGGCCGTGGCATCAGATCTGGCTGATATCGCGGTCCTTGGTCTCGGGCAGGAAGATCAGTGCCACGACGAAGCTCATCGCCGCGACGCAGATCGGATACCAGAGGCCGGAGTAGATGTTGCCGGTGGCCGCCACGATGGCGAACACGGTGGCGGGCAGGAAGCCGCCGAACCAGCCATTGCCGATGTGGTACGGCAGTGACAGGCCGGAGTAGCGGATCCGGGTCGGGAACAGCTCAACCAGCCAGGCGGCGATCGGCCCGTACACCATGGTCACGTAGAAGACCAGGATGGCGAGCAGCAGCACCGTCATCGGATAGTTGATCTCGGCCGGATCGGCGCCGGCCGGATAGCCGTGCGCCTTCACCGCCGCGGTGATCGCCGCAGGCAGGCCCGCGGTGTCGGCGGTCAACTGCGTATCGCCGATCTTGACGCTCGCCTTGGTGCCGGCGGGCGCTTTCACGTTTTCATAGTTCACCGAGAGATTGACCAGCGTCGACTTGATGACGTCGCAAGCCGTGGTGAAGGTTTCGGTGCCGGTTGCCTTGAACTGGAACGAGCACTGGGCCGGGTCGGCGGTGACAACCACCGGCGCGGCGGCCAGAGCATGCTCCAGCTTCGGATTGGCGAAGTGGGTGAGGCCCTGGAAGATCGGGAAGTAGGTGATGACCGCCAGCGCGAAGCCGGCGAGCATGATCGGCTTGCGGCCGATCTTGTCGGACAGCCAGCCGAACAGGATGAAGCCCGGCGTTCCGATGGCGAGACCGATCACGATCAGGATCCAGGCGGTGACAGCCGGAACCTTGAGCGTCTGGGTCAGGAAGAACAGCGCGTAGAACTGACCGCCGTACCAGACCACGGCTTCGCCGGCGGTGGCGCCGAACAAAGCGAGGATGGCGATCTTGGCGTTCTTCCATTCGCCGAAGGCTTCGCCGAGCGGTCGCTTGGACTGCTTGCCTTCGTCGACCATTTTCTTGAACAGCGGCGACTCGGCGAGCTTGAGCCGGATCCAGATCGACACGATCAGCAGGATGCCCGACAGCAGGAACGGAATGCGCCAGCCCCAGGCGCCGAAGGCCTCATCGCCCATCGCGGTGCGGATGCCGAGGATCAGCAGCAGCGCCATGAACAGGCCGAGCGTGGCGGTGGTCTGAATCCACGAGGTGTAATAGCCGCGCTTGCCCGGAGGAGCATGCTCAGCGACGTAGATCGCGGCGCCGCCATACTCACCGCCCAGCGCGAGGCCCTGCACGAGGCGCAATGCGATCAACACGATCGGCGCCACGATGCCCCAGCTTGCATAGCCGGGCAGCACGCCAATGAAGAACGTGCCGACGCCCATCAGCGACATGGTGACGAGGAAGGTGTATTTGCGGCCGATGGTGTCGCCGAGGCGGCCGAAGATCAGCGCGCCGAACGGGCGGACGGCGAAGCCGGCGGCGAAGGCGAGCAACGCGAAGATGAAGCCGACATTGGCCGGCACGTTGGAGAAAAAGTATTTTGCCAGGAACGCGCCGAGCGTTCCGTAGATGTAGAAGTCGTACCACTCGAACACGGTGCCGAGCGACGATGCGAAGATGACCATCCGTTCTTGGGAGGTCATGCCGCGGGACGTATAACCTGTTGCGGTTGTCGTTGTCATAAGCGTCTCCCCTGATGACGCGCGCGTTGCGCGTCGGCCTCTGGGCAGCGCCTTTGCTTTTTGAATTGTGATGAGCCGCCCGGGAACCAGCGATACGCCTAGGGCAATCATGGCGTCTTTGCGTCTGTGGTCTTACGTCAAAAGGCTAAATGCTATTGTGTAACCCATTGAAAAAAATCATCTAAATTAAAGTTACGCGTTCGTAATGTTTTCAAAAAAAGTTATGGGAAAGTTATGCGCGGCCGGCACCGTCGTTAAAGGGTGACCGTCAGCCGTTCGAGAAGTTCGATGAGCCACGCGGCGGCCTGGAGCACGGCCAGCCGCTGCGCCAGCTTGGACTTCCGGAATGTGTCGTTGAGCAGCTTCAGCGCGCGCTTGTAACCCGGATGTGCCTGCGCCTTGCTGTCGAGCAGGCTCAACCTCGCGATCAGCTGGTCGCGGCGGCCCTCAACTTCGTCATAGCGCTTCCGGAAGTCGCCGCGCACGGGCTCGGCGATACGTCCAGCTGTCGAGTTTCGATGTGGCATTCTGGATTAACTTTAACGGCGCGCGATCTATCTCGCCACCTTTTTTCTCACCTCGCATACGACGAACTCAAGCGCGCCCAAAATCACGATTAACGGCGACCTGTCGCGATTAATGTTACCCGGCGATTGCGCGATGCAAGGTGAAGTCTTCCGATAAAATGTGGGTGAAACATCTGGATTGGATCACCCGCGATGCGCGCACTGTTGGCAATTGCCGCACTGGCCCTGGTTGGAACCGCGAACGCCGCTAGCGCGGCCGATCTGTCGGGACAACGAGTCGCCTACTATCCGACAAGTGCGGCGCGCGCACCGCAGATCATTATCTACGACGTCGAGCCGGGCACCGACATTCGCGCTTATTGGGCGTCGCCCTGGCAAGGCCGTCATTATTTTCCGTTCACCGGCAAGAAGCCGAAAGTCGGGCGACTCGAGAATCTCAATGCGCCGCGCGTGATCGCACGACCGGCGCCGACCTATTATCAGGAATGGTCGACCATCTCGCTTTATCCGCCGCGCGTGAGCCTGCCGCCGGCAGATATAGAACCGCCCATCGTTCCCATCGCTCCGCCGAAGTAGTGCCGATGTCGCCATTTAAAATCACCGCGCTCGTCCTTGCGGCCGCTGCCCTCACCGGCGGCAGCGCGCAGGCGCAGTGGTACAGTTCCGTCCGGTCGCAGCCGCCGCTTTATCCTTACGCGCCGCAGCCAGGCATCGCGCCGAGCGCGCCTTACGCGGTCGAGGTCGCGCCCGGCACCTACGTCATCCAGCGCCCCGACGGGTCGCGCGAGACCACGCGCAGCCGTCACGTCCGCCGCCCGGCGCCTGCGCCGGCCGCGAGGGCGTCACGTACCAGGAACGACCCGGTGCTGATCGACGAGTTGCGCAAGCGCGCCGCGGTCAAGCCGCACGGCACCGTCAACACGACCAAGGTCGTGCATGAAAAGCCGAAGGTCGTGGAGACGACGCGTTACGTCGACGATCCGCCGCGTGTCGTCGAGCGCTATACCGTCGTCGATGACGGCAATGGCGAAAAGAAAGTGGTCGTTGAACCGCAGGCGGCCGGCCGGTCGCTCGGGACCAAGCATAATCGTCATGAAAAGAACGAGAAGCGCGTGATCCAGGCTGATGCCGAGATCACCATTCTCGGGCCCGACCGCATGACCATTCAGCTCTATCGCAAGGGCGAGCGCGGCAAAGCCGGCGCGCGTCTCAATTAGACAGATCCAGGGTTAGTGGGCGGCGACGGCGGGCTGGGGGGCTCGCCGTTTGCTTTTTGAGCGTGCGCTAGTTGCTGCGGCTCGCGATAAAGAGTGACAGCACCGCCGCGTTTGACACGTTGAGACTCTTGATCTCGCCCGGCATGTCGATGCGCGCGACATGGTCGCAAAGGTCGCGGGTCGATTGCCGCAGGCCTTTGCCTTCGGCGCCCAGCACGAGCGCCAGCGGTTTGCGCAAATTCAACTCCGGCAAATCGGCGCCGCCATCGGAATCGAGGCCCACGACGAGGAAGCCGCGCTCTTTCAGCGCGGTGAGCCCGCGGGCGAGGTTTTGCACGGTGATCAGCGGCACGATTTCGAGCGCGCCGGACGCGGCCTTGGCCAGCGCGGCGGTCGCGTCCGGCGAATGGCGTTGCGTGGTGACAATCGCGGTCGCTGCGAAGGCTGCGGCGGAGCGGAAGATGGCGCCGACATTGTGCGGATCGGTGATCTGATCGAGCACCAGGATCGTGCCGCGCGCCGGGATTTCTTCGATCGGCGGCGAGGGCAGGGGATCCGCCTCGAGATAGAAGCCCTGATGGACCGCATCGGGCAGCAGCCGCTCGTCGATGGCCGACGGGCGCACGATTTCGGGCTCGATCGGCGAAACGACGCCTTCCTCGTCGAGGCGGCGTGCGGCGTTGTCGGTAACGAGCAATCTTCGGAGTTTTCGGGCCGGATTGCGCAAAGCGGCGGTCACGGTGTGCCAACCGTAGAGGATGACATGACCGTCGGTCATGTTTTCGGCGCGCAGGCTGTCGCGCCGGGCGCGCTCGAACCGTTCGCGGCGTTCGACCTGCTCACGGGTGGCCCCCGGCCTGGGGCCGGGCTTGGCCCCGGTTTTGGCAGGTGGCTTGCCGGAAAATTTGGTCGGGCGTGAGCTCATGGCAAACCAGCAATAACAGGATGGTGGGAGAGGTAGGACTCGAACCTACGAAGGCATAGCCAGCGGATTTACAGTCCGCCCCCTTTGCCGCTCGGGACACTCTCCCCCAAGGCTGGTTCCGCATGAGCCGGATCAGGCTCTTAGCCACCCGAGCCGCCGCCCTAGTGCGTTGATCCCGATAGGAAATCGGGATTTTCCAGACCGGACGGGTCATGGGAATTGGCAGGGGTTATGAGCAGCGGCACCGCCGAAGTCAATGGAAGGATTGCGGAAAGTTGCCGCGGCGACGCTGAGCCCGGGCGTTTCGCGGGCCCCCGAGTGCACCAGCGCAGCAACGATTGACGGTGCTCCAAGGCGCACCGCCGGCTGCCAAGGCGGATGGCCGCGCTTTTCGCGTGCGGAGGCATCTTTATAAGCGCCTTATATCCACGGCGGGGGTTCCGCATCGCTTCCTTATCCCTCGAAGCCTATTTCGGTCCCAGCCACCGAACGACAGGAGGGCTGCGATGCTCGATCTTCTCATGCTGGCCATTGGGCTCGGGCTGTTTGCCCTGACGATTGGCTACGCCGTCGCCTGCGATCACCTTTAGGGAGCGGGCGATGACCCTCGACTACACCCTTGCGTCAGCCGTCATCATCGGCCTGCTCATCTATCTCACATACGCGCTGTTGCGCCCCGAACGCTTCTGACGCGCACGGTTCCGGAAACCATGAAGCGGCTTTCGGCAACGATGACGCGCAACCAAAGAGAAGTGTCATGACACTCATCGGCTGGACTCAAATCTTCGTCTATTGCGCGATCATCGTCGCGCTAACGCCGCTCGCCGGCGGCTACATGACGCGCGTCTTTAATGGCGATCGCACCTTCCTGTCGCCGGTGCTGCGCCCGGTCGAAAGGTTCGTCTATCGCTTCAGCGGCATTGATGAGAAGAGCGAACAGCATTGGCTGACCTACACGGTCGCCATGCTGCTGTTTCACGTCGCGGGCTTCGCCATTCTTTATGCGTTGCTGAGGCTGCAGGCCTTCCTGCCCTTCAATCCGGCCGGCCAATCGGCCGTCGCCCCGGATCTGAGCCTCAACACAGCGATCAGCTTCGCCACCAACACGAACTGGCAGAATTACGGCGGCGAAAGCACGATGTCCTATCTCGTGCAGATGCTCGGCCTGACGCCGCAGAATTTCCTCTCGGCCGCGACCGGTATCGTGCTTGCGGTGGCTTTGATCCGCGGCTTTGCCCGCGCGTCGGCCAAGACAGTTGGCAATTTCTGGACCGACATCACCCGCTGCACACTCTATGTCCTGCTGCCGGTCTGCGTCGTTTTCACGCTGTTCCTGGTTTGGCAGGGCATGCCGCAAACGCTCGGGCCCTATGTCGACGCCACAACGCTTGAAGGCGCCCAGCAAACCATCGCGGTCGGTCCGGTCGCCTCGCAGGTCGCGATCAAGATGCTCGGCACCAATGGCGGCGGCTTCTTCAACGCCAACGCGTCGCATCCGTTCGAGAACCCGACCGCGCTGTCGAACTTCGTGCAGATGCTGTCGATCTTCGTGCTCGGCGCCGCGCTGACCAATGTGTTCGGCCGCATGGTCGGCAATCAGCGCCAAGGCTGGGCATTGCTGGCGGCGATGGGCGTCCTGTTCCTGGCCGGCGTCCTGTTCTGCTACTGGGCTGAAGCCAATGGCACCGCGACGTTGAACGCTTTGGGCCTTACCGGCGGCAACATGGAAGGCAAGGAGGTCCGCTTCGGCATCGTTGGATCGGCTTTGTTTGCGGTGATCACCACCGCTGCCTCGTGTGGCGCAGTCAACGCCATGCACGACTCCTTCACGGCGCTTGGCGGCATGATCCCGCTCATCAATATCGAGCTCGGCGAAATCGTCGTCGGCGGCGTCGGTGCCGGCCTCTATGGCATGCTGTTGTTCGTCATCCTGACCGTGTTCGTCGCCGGGTTGATGGTCGGCCGTACGCCGGAATATGTCGGCAAGAAGATCGAAGCGCGTGAGGTGAAGATGGCCATGCTCGCCATCCTGATCCTGCCGCTGATGATCCTTGGCTGGACCGCGATTGCCGTTGTCTATCCGCCAGCCGTGGCATCGATGGCCAATGCCGGCCCGCACGGCTTCAGCGAGGTGCTCTACGCCTATTCGTCGCAGACCGGTAACAATGGCTCGGCCTTCGCGGGTCTCACGGGCAATACCTTCTTCTACAACGTGACCGGCGCCATCGCGATGCTGGTTGGCCGGTTCTGGATGATCGTCCCGGCCATGGCGATCGCCGGCTCGCTCGCCCAGAAGAAGATGGTTGCTGCCTCCGCCGGCACATTCCCGACCACCGGCGGCCTGTTCGTCGGCCTCCTGGTCGGCGTCATCCTGATCGTCGGTGGCCTCACATTCTTCCCCGCACTCGCGCTTGGCCCGATCGTCGAGCATCTCGCGATGCTGGCGGGCAACGTATTCTGAACGGAGTTGGCATCCATGGAAACCTCCAAAGTGCGCAAGCGTATGCCTGCGTCCTCGCTGCTCGATCCGGCCATCGTGTTGCCAGCGCTTGGGCAGGCGGTCCTCAAGCTCAATCCGCGGACGCTGATCAAGAACCCGGTCATGTTCGTACTCGAGGTCGTCACGGCGCTGACCAGCATCCTTTTGATCCGCGACATCCTCGCCGGCGCCCCAGGCATCGGCTTCGAAGCCCGGATCGTCGTCTGGCTTTGGTTCACGGTGTTGTTTGCGAACTTTGCCGAAGCGGTGGCCGAAGGCCGCGGCAAGGCACAGGCCGACACCTTGCGCAAGACGCGCAGCGAGACGCGCGCCAAGCGCATCCTGATGCCCGACAATTACACGGTCTATGAGGGCGTTCTGGCGGACAAACTCGCGGCCGGCGATCTCGTCGTCTGCGAACCAGGCGATATCATCCCGGGCGATGGCGAGGTGATCGAAGGCATCGCGTCGGTCAACGAGGCCGCTGTGACTGGCGAATCCGCGCCGGTGATCCGCGAATCCGGCGGTGACCGCTCGGCCGTGACCGGCGGCACCACCGTGATTTCCGACCGCATCGTTGTTCGCATCACGTCGTCGCCCGGATCGTCATTCCTCGATCGCATGATCAAGCTGGTCGAGGGCGCCGAAAGGCAGAAGACGCCGAACGAGATCGCTCTCAATATTTTGCTGGTCGGCCTCACCATCATCTTCGTCTTTGCGACCGCGACGATTCCGAGCTATGCGGCCTATGCCGGCGGCGCTATCTCGGTGGTGGTGCTGGTGGCGCTGTTCGTCACGCTCATCCCGACCACGATCGGCGCGCTGCTTTCGGCCATCGGCATTGCCGGCATGGATCGCCTGGTGCGCTTCAACGTGCTGGCGATGTCGGGCCGCGCGGTCGAAGCGGCCGGTGATGTCGATACGCTGCTGCTCGACAAGACCGGCACCATTACCTTCGGCAACCGTCTGGCGACCGAGATTATCCCTGTGCCGGGTGTCTCCGAGCGCGAGGCGGCCGAACTGGCCCTGTTGGCAAGCGATGCCGACGAAACGGCCGAAGGCCGCTCGATCATCACTCTCGCGCAGGAGCGTTACGCCGTGCAGCGGCAGTCCTTGCCGGCGGATGCGCGCTTCATCGAATTCTCGGCGATGACGCGCCTGTCCGGCGTCGATATCGGATCGCGCAAGCTGCGCAAGGGCGCGATCGACTCGGTGCTGCGGTTCGCCCGTGAGCAGTCCGGCAGCGACGTTGTCGAGCCGCCGGCGTTCCGCGCCGCGGTCGACAGGATCGCCCGCGCCGGTGGCACACCGCTCGGCCTCGTCGATGACGGCCGTATCCTCGGCGTCATCCACCTGAAGGACGTCGTGAAGCCGGACGTGAAGGAGCGCTTTGCCGCGATGCGCCGCATGGGCATCAAGACCGTGATGATCACCGGCGACAACCCGGTGACGGCGGCTTCCATTGCATCAGAAGCCGGCGTCGACGATTTCATCGCCGAAGCAACTCCCGAGGACAAGCTGCGCTATATCCGCGAAGAGCAGGCGCAGGGCCGTCTCATCGCGATGTGCGGCGACGGCACCAATGACGCTCCGGCGCTCGCTCAGGCGGATGTCGGAGTCGCCATGCAGAGTGGCACGCAGGCCGCGCGCGAGGCCGGCAACATGGTCGATCTCGATTCCGATCCGACCAAGCTCATCGAGGTTGTCGAGATCGGCAAGCAGCTTCTGATGACGCGCGGTGCACTGACGACATTCTCAATCGCCAACGACGTGGCTAAGTATTTCGCCATCATACCGGCGATGTTCGCCGCGTTCTATCCGCAGCTAGGCGTACTCAACATCATGGGTCTGTCGACGCCGCAGAGTGCCATTCTATCGGCCATCATCTTCAACGCGCTTATCATCATTGCGCTCATTCCGCTGGCGCTGAAAGGCGTCAAGTATCGGCCCATAGGCGCCGCGGCGCTGCTGCGCCGGAACCTCTTGATCTATGCGCTCGGCGGCGTCGTGCTGCCGTTCATCGGCATCAAAGCCATCGACCTTGTCGTCACCGCGCTGCATCTCGCTTAGGGAGATAGACCATGCTCAAGCAAATTCGTCCCGCGTTGGTGCTGACCGTCGTCCTGACGGTGCTCACCGGTCTCGTCTATCCGTTGGCGATGACCGGCATTGCCGGCGCGATCTTCCCGTCGCGGGCGCAAGGCAGCCTGATCGAGAGGAACGGCAAGGTGATCGGCTCGGCGCTGATCGGGCAGGCCTTCGCCGACGCCAAATATTTCCACGGCCGCCCGTCCGCGACCAGTGGCTCGGACCCCAAGGACCCGACCAAGTCCATCAGCGTTCCCTATAATGCGGCGAATTCGGGCGGTTCCAATCTGGGGCCGACCAGCAAGGCGCTGGCCGACCGCCTCAACGAAGACGTGACCACGCTCAGGAAAGAGAACCCGGCCGCGGCCGTCCCGGTCGATCTAGTCACCACGTCGGCGAGCGGCCTCGACCCCGATATTTCGCCGGCGGCCGCGCTATTTCAGGTGCCGCGCGTCGCCAAGGCCCGCGGGCTGCCGGAAGCCCGTGTGCAGGCGCTCGTGGAAGCCCATATTGAGGGGCGGACCCTGGGCCTGCTCGGCGAGCCACGTGTCAATGTATTGAAGCTCAATCTCGCGCTGGATGACGTGAAGTCCTAGATTGGCTCTCACGAGGAGCCGGATGTCCAGCGACCAAACCCAACGCGCGTCACCCGACGCCCTGCTTGCCCTGGCCAAGAAAGAAGGCCGGGGCAGGCTGAAAATATTTCTGGGCGCGGCTCCAGGCGTCGGCAAAACCTACGCCATGCTGACCGCTGGGCATAACGAGCGCGCCGAAGGGCGCGACGTGGTCGCCGGCCTGATCGAGACACATGGCCGGCGCGAGACCGAAGCAATCGTCGGCGGCCTCGACGTGCTGCCGCGCAAACCGATCGTCTATCGCAATCAGGTGATGCGCGAGTTCGATCTCGACGCGGCGCTGGCGCGGCATCCGGGCCTGCTGCTGGTCGACGAATATGCCCATACCAACGTGCCCGGCAGCCGCCATCCCAAACGATGGCAAGACATCGACGAGTTGCTCGCCGCCGGCATCGATGTCTGGACGACGCTGAATATCCAGCATCTTGAAAGCCTTAACGACGTCGTTCAGAAGATCAGCAAGGTCCGCGTCCGCGAGACCGTGCCTGACAGTGTCTTCGACGCGGCCGACGAGGTCGTGCTGGTCGATTTTCCGCCGGACGAACTGCTCAAACGGCTCGCCGAGGGCAAGGTCTATGTGCAGGAAACCGCGGCGCGCGCGGTCGAGAGTTTTTTCAAGCCGCAGA
This sequence comes from Pseudolabrys sp., assembly GCA_041662425.1. Lineage (GTDB taxonomy): Bacteria > Pseudomonadota > Alphaproteobacteria > Rhizobiales > Xanthobacteraceae > Pseudolabrys. Next base: position 23,983 of record JBAZSM010000030.1, on the reverse strand, counting down.
ACCTGACGGCGCTGCGCGAACTGGCGCTGCGCCGCGCGGCCGAACGTGTCGATGCCACCCTGGTCGAGCGCATGCAGGCGCAGGCCATTGAAGGGCCATGGGCCGCGGGCGAACGAATTCTCGCGGCCATCGGTCCCGATTCCATTTCACCCGCCGTCGTCCGCGCCGCGAAGCGGCTGGCCGACCTGATGGACGCGCCGTGGATCGCGGTGACGGTGGAGCGGCCAGGCTCGATCCTCGACAATGCGGCCCGCGCGCGTGTCGACGAGGCGATGAAGCTGGCGCAAACTCTCGGCGCCGAGACGCAGACGCTAGCGGCCGGCGATCTGCCCGGTGAACTTCTTCGCTTCGCCAAATTTGAAAACGTGACGCAAATCGTGGTCGGACGTTCGGGCGGCGGCGTCATCAACGAACTGCTGCGCAGATCGTTGCCGCACGAACTTGTGCGCAGGGCTCAGGATATAGCCATTCACCTGATCACACGCGAGGCAGAGGCCGGGCCGTCGCCGAAAAGGAATCGCTGGCGTCAGATCGCGCTCCGGCCGCTGCAATTTGTCGTGGCCACCATCGCGGTGGCTTGCGCGCTTGGCGTCGGCGAGGTGCTGACCCAACTGACGCCGATACCGAACCTCTCGATCGTGTTCCTGATGGCGGTGCTCTTCACCGCAGTGCGTTTCGGCATATGGCCGGCAGTGTACGCCTCGGGCCTATCGTTCTTTGTCTATAATTTCTTCTTCATTCAGCCGCTCTATACGTTCACGATCGCGGAGCCTTACGAGCTGCTGGCGCTGGTGATTTTTCTCATTGTCGCCATGGTGAGCGCGGCGACAGCGGGTCGCGTGCGCGAGCAGGTTTTGATTTCGGCGAACCGCACCCGCGCCATGCGCCGGCTATACGAGTTCACGCGGCGGCTGTCGGGGCTGGCGACGAAGGACGCCGTTGCCGAAGGCGCGGCCAGCGAGATCCATGCCAGCCTCGAAAGGCCGGTTATCGTCCTGCTGGCGCAAGGCGACGAACTCGTGCTGTCGGCGGCGTGGCCGCCGGAAGATACTCTCGACGAGGCGGCGACGATGGCGGCGCGCTGGGCTTACAGCCATGCCGAGCCGGCGGGCGCCGATACCGGGACTCTGCCGACCGTGCCGTGGTACTTCGTGCCGCTACGCATCGGCGAGAAGACCTCCGGCGTCATCGGTGTCGGCAAGGTTGCCTCGCTGCCGCCGCTCGATTCGGAAGCCAAGGCGTTGCTCAACACGCTGTCGGAACAGGCGGCCGCGGCGCTGGATCGCTCGCTGCTGGCCCGCGAGATGGTGACGGCGAAGACCGCGACGGAAACCGAGAGGGTTCGCAATACCTTGCTGGCCTCGATCTCTCACGATTTCCGGACACCGCTATCCTCGATCCTCGGCTCGGCGACCAGTCTGCTCGACTATGGCGACAAGCTCGACGGTGAGGCCAAGAAGGACCTGCTGACTCAGATCAAGCAGGAGGCGGAAGGGCTCGACGAGATGGTTCGCAACCTGCTGGCCATCACTCGTATCGACGCCGGCGCGCTCGAATTGCGGCGCGACTGGATTGATTTGCGTGAGATTGTCGAGCGGATAGTGAACGCCGCCCGCCGGCGCGGCGCTTCGCAATCGATCGTCGTTGAATTGCCGGCGGACCTCCCCCTGGTTCGGGCCGACGCGACCTTGGCGGAGCAGGCGTTGGGCAATGTCATCGGAAACGCGACCGACCATACATCGGCCGATACGCGGATCGTGATCGATGGCATCGCCACGCCCGATGGCGTATCGGTGCGGGTGACCGACAACGGCCCTGGCATTCCTGGCGACGTGCTTCCCCATGTCTTCGATAAATTTGTCATGGGCAAGAGCCGTGGCGCCGCGCATGGCGACGGCCGCCAGAGCACGGGACTTGGCCTCGCGATCGCCAAAGGTATCATGGAAGCCCACGGCGGCACGATCGTAGCCGAAAGTCCGGCGGCGGCCGGCGGCGGCGTTCGTTTTACGCTGACATTTCCGCGCGAGGATGTGGCGTTATGAGCGCAAAGGCCACAGTTCTTGTCGTCGACGACGAGGCGGCGATCCTGCGGTTTCTCAAGCCGGCGCTGGAAGCCAATGACTATGAGATGCTCAGCGCCGGCACGGTTGCCGAGGCGGTCAGGCAGATCGCGGGCAGGCCGCCGGATATGGTGCTGCTCGATCTTGGGCTGCCCGACGGCGATGGCAAGGATGTGATCCGCCGGGTCCGCGAATGGTCCGACGTGCCGATCATCGTATTGTCGGCGCGGGAGCGCGAGGCGGAGAAGATCGAGTCGCTCGACCTTGGCGCCGACGACTACGTCAACAAGCCGTTCAACATCGGCGAACTGATGGCGCGGATGCGGACGGCGCTACGCCACCGCATTCAACGCAAGGCCGAAGTGCCGGTGTTGCGGGTCGGCGGTATCGAAGTCGATGCGGTCCGCCACCGCGTGACGCGCGGTGGCGCGGAGCTCAAGCTCACGCCGAAAGAATTCGAACTGCTGGAATTTCTGGCCCGCCACGCCGGGCGCGTGGTGACCCACAAGCAAATCCTCGCCGCGGTCTGGGGCCCGGCGCATACCGAGGACACGCAGTACCTTCGGGTCTACGTCGGCCAGTTGCGGCAAAAGATCGAAGAGCGGCCGAACGAGCCGAGCATCGTGTTGACCGAGCCCGGCATCGGATACCGTATCGCCGCCACGGCGGCGGACGATTAGCGTTGGCGTTACGGGCGACCGGCGAGACCGCGATGATCGCGGATGTTTATAAGTCGCTGCATCCTCCAGGGAGGCATCACCGTTATGATCCCGGCAATGCCGAAACCGACAGCACAATCTTGCCGATGTGACGATTGGCTTCGAGATGACGATGTGCATCCGCCGCTCGGGCGAGCGGGTAGCTCGCGTCGATATGCGGCTTGATCGACGTGCCGAGAAGGGGCCAGACCGCGTGCCTTAACTGGCGCGCGGCGTTGACCTTCAAGCCAACCGGCGTTGCCCGCAGGAAGGCGCCGGTGATACGGACGCGGCGCGCCATGAGGGTACGGAGAGGAACCTGCAACGTCTTTCCGCCGCCCGCCGATAAATGGGCAATCCGTCCGTCCGCCGCGATCATGGCGATGTCGGCGTCGATATGAGCGCCAGCGGACATGTCGAGGATGGTATCGACGCCATGACCGCGCGTAGCCTGCATAACGCGATTGGCAAGGTCCGGATCATTGTAATCGAAGGCGGCGCGGCAGCCGAAGGCCAGTGCCGCCTCGCGCTTGTCCGCGGTTCCTGCCGTGCCGTAAACCGTGTGGCCGAGGGACTTCAGCATCTGGATCGCAATCGAGCCGACGCCGCTTGTGGCGCCATGAATGAGCGCGCTTTCGCCGGGCTTGAGTTGCATCAATCCGAAGAAATTGAACCAGGCCGTGAACAATGCCTCGGGGAGGGCGGCGGCGGAAACCCAGTCGAGATTGTCCGGCATCGGCAACGCCAATTCTGACGGCGTCGCCACGAACTGCGCGTAAGCGCCGCCGTCAGTCAGCGCCATGACGCGTTCGCCCAGCCGCTGCGGGGGGACATTCCTGCCGCAGGCGACGATGTGTCCGGAGGCTTCCAGACCCGGCACCTGGTTTGGCTCGTGCGCGGGGCCGGCTTTGCGCTGGTTGCAATCGTGCCTGTTGATACCGGCGGCCATGACTTCGATGAGTACGTCATCGTCATCAAGGGTCGGCAGCGGCCAGTCGTCCCTTTTCATCAGAACTTCCGGCCCACCGGGCGCGGAGATCACGATGGCTTGCTGAACTTGCGGCATGATCGGCGTCGCAGCGATCTGTCAGGGCTGCGTCAACCGACCTTGCGCATGGAGTCCCACCACGCACAGGCACCGGGCGCGACCGTATAGTTGCCCTCGACGACATTGACCGGTGCGCGCAGGCCATCTTCGGCGGCCTTGAGCTTGAGGGCGCGCGCGGCCGCAAGTTGCTCCGGCCCGAGCCAGTCGCGATCATGGCCCCAGAGGCTGGCGCCATAGGTGATCTCTTCGGGTTGCCAGGTCGCCGGTTCGATCGAACGGCCGCCCCAGCCGTATTCTATGAAGAAGTCCGACGGGGTGCGGGAATAGAACGACACCATCTGATCGTTGATGTGACGGCCGAGCGTCGTGGCGATTCGGCCCTTTTCACCGAGGGCGAGGTCGTAACCCTGGCCGACGTCGTCGAGCATCGTCAATTCCATCATCAGATGGTGGATGCCGTTGCGGCCGGTTTCGATCATCGCGAAGCTGTGGTGCCGCGGGTTCACATGAAAGAAGTAGGCGCGGTACGGCACCGTGAAGAAGTCGCTGACGCGCAGCCCGAGAACCTTGGTGTAGAATTCAAGAGCCGCGTCGATGCGCTCGACATGCAGGACCGCGTGCCCCATGCCGAGCGGGCCGGTGCGGAAGCCTGAAATCGAGCGTCCGGGGACGAAGGGATCGATCGCGATTTCGGCGCCGTAAAAGACTTCGAGCCGGTTGCCGACGGGGTCGCTGAACGCGATCGCCTCCTTGACGCGGCGTTGGCCGGCCATTTGGCCGGAAAGGCGCTGCACGGCAATGCCGGCGCTTTCAACCCGGGCGGCCATCGCATCGAGCGCTCGCGCATCCGCGACCTCCCAGCCGAAAAAGCCGGCGCGATCGGCGCTATCGTTGCTGACTACCAGCCGCTGGCGGCGGTCGTCCATCCGGAAGGTCAGGTAACTCTTTGCTCGGTCAACAAGCTGCATGCCGAGGAACTTGGTGCCGTAATCGGCCCAGTCATCGACCGCCGCGGTCGGCAGGCCGACATATCCCAGTGCCTGGATTTCCATAGCCCGTTCCCTTCCCAATGGTGGTGCGGCCTCGGCTCGCTGGCCGACGCGTGCCGTGCCAGAACCGCTTCATTGTCGCACGTCTTAGGGCAGTGTGCGGCGCACTCGCAATGTCACCGGCGCCGACGTTCACACCATGGACGCGCAAAACGAACCGGTTTGCGTTCACAGCGCGGACAAAAGTTCAAAACCGATTGTGTGTCCGCCAGCGCTGCCTCATTCGACGAAAGCAGAAAAAATTCGACGGCCGAAATGCCGCGAGCCCAGGGAGGAGCACGATGCTCAATCGATTACTTGCCGCTGCTTGCTTTACGCTTTCGGTTGGTGCTGCGACCGTCGCGACCGCCGACGAACCGGTAACGCTGCGTTTCTCAAGCTTTGAGCCGCCGCAGGCCTTTATCACCAGCAAGATCCTGACGCCGTGGGCGCAGCGCGTCACCGCCGAGTCGCAAGGCACTCTCAAGATTGAGATGTATCCGGGCGGCACGCTCGGCCGCGATCCTGCGGCCCAGCTCAAACTCGTGCTCGACGGCGTCGCCGATATCGCCTGGATCGTCCCCGGCTATACGCCCGGCCGCTTCGACGCCGCCACCGTCGTCGAATTGCCCTTCGTCGTCCCGAACGCCTATAGCGGTTCGCTCGCGCTGACCCGCATGTATGAAAAGGGATTATTGGCCGGAGGCGGCTTCAACGATGTGAAGTTCCTTTGCGTCTGTGCCAACAACCCGATTTTCGTGAACACCACGTTCCCGGCGACGAAGATCGAGGACCTCAAAGGTCATAACTTCCGCGCCGCAGGACCGGTTTCGCTCAACGTCGTGAAGTCGCTGGGCGGCGTTCCGATCGGCGGCATCACCGGTCCGGGTCTCGCCGAGAGCCTCTCGCGCGGTGTCATCGACGCCACGCTCAACGAATGGAATGCGCTTCAGACGTTCCGTGTCCTCGACGTGGCCAAGCACCAGATCATCCTGCCGCTCGGTTCGACATCGTTGATGGTGATCATGAACAAGGCGAAATACGCGAGCCTGCCGCCGGCGGCAAAAGCCGCGCTCGACAAGAACGCGGGCGAAGTCTTTGCCAAGTTCTTTGGCCAGAAGTTCGACGAGAACAACGACGCGGTGTTCCAGGCGGCCAAGAACGATAAGAAGCGTACGATTACCGTCCTGAGCGCCGAGCAGCAGAAGCCATGGAAGGCGGCGGTTCAGCCGGCGATCGAAGAATGGAAGAAGTCGACGCCCGGCGGCGACAAGTTGCTCAAAGCGTTCAGCGACGAAATCGCCGCGATTCAGGCGAAGAACTAACCGCAGATTCGGATCTTCCCTCAGCGTCGCCGCCGGCCCCTCCGGTCCGGCGGCGACCATCCAATCGGACGGCATGCATGAACACGACGGACCGCCTCGACTGCATGGACCTGATCCAGGCATGGGCTCTCTACCGCGACCAGGGCCGCTGGGCCGATCTGCTTGATACGTTCCACCCCGGCGGGACGATCGCGGTGACGTGGTTCAAAGGCGCCTTCGCCGATTTCGTTGAGGCGTCGAAGCGCGCCGCGGCCAATTCGACATCTCTGTCCAAGCATCTGATCGGAGCGCCGCTGGTCTCCCTGCAAGGCGAGCGGGCGGTTGCCGAAACCAGCGTATCGATTCTCGGGCGCGCGACGCTGTCGGGTGTCGTTGTCGATAACATCTCTTATGGCCGCTTTCTCGACCGGATCGAGAGACGGGACGGGCGTTGGCGCATTGTCGAGCGCGTCGCCATTTACGAAAAGGATCGGCTCGATCCCGTCGTGCCGGGCGAAGCTTTCAATCGTCTGATGACGGAATCGGATTTCTCGATCTATCCGGAAGCCTATCGCTTTCTCGCCCATCGTCTGGTCGGTAGCGGCCGCAAGCTGGCATCGCCGATTGTCATCAACGGCAGTCCGGATGCCGATGCACTCTACCGGCGATATCGTCAGTGGCTGGGTGCGCAATAGCCCTGTCCGCCGAATGAACAACCGCAAGATTGTGATGGTGCCGGCGGCCGTTTGCCGCGAAGTTTTATATGGCGCATTGCCGATGACCGCCTGGAGCCCGCTCTCGCATGACTGAAGTGTTGCACGTGCCCGTTGTCGTTGTCGGTGCAGGGCCGGTGGGCCTGGCGGTCGCAAACCTGCTGGGGCAGGATGGCGTTGATGTCCTGCTTGTAGAGCGGAATTCCACTACCGTGGATCATCCGCGGGCCATTGTGCTCGACGATGAAGGTGCGCGCACGCTTCAGGCCTTTGGCGCCGCGGACGGATTTCTGAAGCGGACCATCGAAGGCGACGGCGCGCGCTATTTCGACGACAACGGCGATTGCTTCGGCGTTGTCGGTGCCGGCCCGCGCACCTACGGGTTTGCAAAGCGGCATTTCATGTATCAGCCTGAGCTTGAGGCGGATCTGGTCCAGAGCCTTGGCCGCTTTGCCAGCGTCGACTTGCGCTTCGGCTGGAATGTCACCGGCATACATCAGGACCCCGCCGGCGTCACGATCGCCTGCACGACACCGGAAGGGGAGAGGACCATTCGGTGCGACTGGCTGCTGGCCTGCGATGGCGGCCGCAGCCCGATCCGCCAATGGCTCGGCATCGATTTTGTCGGCAGTACCTATCAACAGGATTGGATCGTTCTCGACCTCAAGGCCGATCCCGATCAGGTCAATTACTCGCGGTTCTTTTGCAGTACGAGCCGGCCGGCCGTGAGTGTGCCGGCCCCGCGCGGCGGAAGGCGCTACGAGTTCATGCTGCTCGAAGGCGAGACCGGCGCCGAGATGCTGACGGATGATTCGATCGGGCGGCTGATCGCGCCGTATCGTGAATTCCGCAAAGAGGATGTCATCCGCCGCGCCATCTACACATTCCATGCCCGGATCGCGTCGCGCATGCGTCAGGGCAGGGTGCTGTTGCTCGGCGATGCCGCGCACCTGACGCCGCCATTCGCCGGGCAGGGCATGAATGCGGGCGTGCGCGATGCCCACAATGTGGCGTGGAAGCTGAGCATGCTGATCAAGGGCGTCGCGGATGCGTCGCTCCTCGACAGCTACGACGAAGAGCGCCGCAAGCCAGCCTGGGCCATGATTCAGCTCGCTGTCGCGATGGGGCAGCTCGTGATGCCGAAGGGCGAGGAGCAGATCGCGCTGCGCGGGATGCTTCTGAAGATGCTCGATGCATTTCCCGGAGCGCAGGATTACTTTCTGCAAATGCGATTCAAGCCGGCGCCGCGCTACGATGGCGGCTTGTTCATCGACATCGATCGTCAACCCTATGAGGCGTCGTTGGTCGGGCAGATGATTCCACAGCCGCTTGTGAAGCTGGCAACAGGCAAGACGGTGCGTTTCGACGAGGTGCTCGGTCCTGGGTTCGCTCTGATTGCACAGAATGCGAGCGACGCCATGGCCTTGTCGCAACTGACGCATCCGTTCTGGCAGCGGCTCAAGCCATCGCTCGTTCATCTAGAGGGGCCTGACAAGACCGCATTGTCTGATCCCACCGTCACGACGGTTCATGCAATCGACAACGTCGTGCGGCCGCTTCGCACGCACCGTGATCAGATCATCCTCGTGCGGCCGGACCGCTACGCCGCCGGCGCATTCTCCGCCGCGGACGAATACGCTTTTGCCGAGCGGCTGCAGGACGCTTTGCAGAACAAGAACGCCAAGCGCATGTCGGCCTGACACCGGCCGGCGCCTAGACCTGAAGCAAGGACTGAATGCGCGTCACGGCGCGCCTGACTGCGCCGAGGTTGCGCTCAACCGCTTCCTCGAAACTCAAAGCCGACGCGATCCAGATCATGGTGATGCAAGCCAGGACACGATCCTGGACCAGGATTGGCAGCGAAATGCTGGCGGTGTGTGGATTGAAGCCGTCCGTCCTGAATCCGTAGCCGAGCTGACGTGTCTCCGTCAGAATGCGGTCGACGAATTGCTGGTCATGCGCGATCGCATCGCCCGGCTTGCCCGACTGACGAAGCCGCGCGAGGATCACGTCGCATTCGCCTGGAGAGCAGAAAGCGAGATGGGCGCGCCCCCCCGACGTCTGTAGGATCGGCAGATGCGTTCCCGCCATTCCTCGGTCGATTGAAAACGGGCTCTCGGCGTGCGTCGTCTCGCGGATAATCATGGCGTCATTCTCGAATGTCACGAGATCGACGGGCCACAACACTTCACGGCCGAGTTCGTGCAGAATGGGGGCGGCGACGCGGGTTACCCACACGTCGTCGTGGAAGCCGGCGCTGAGTGCCTTGACCTGAGCGGTCAGCGTCCAAGAGTCGTCGCTACGGGTGACGTAGCCGAGGTTCTCCATCGTCTCCAGCAAACGATAGACGGTCGGGCGTGGCAAATCGACGAGCCGCGCAATCTGCTGGGCACGGGCTCTATGGCAGCGATTGAGAGCCTCGAGAACCTTAAGGCCCCGCTCAAGTGAGCGCACGCTGCTAAACGATGCCATCCCGGTCCGTCCACCTAGTGAACTGTCGGCTAGATCATTTTGCCACGGTATCGGTGATGTCAATAAGTATTCGCAACAGGCGGCGAATAGCGCCGGACGATCTTGGGAGGAAACGGAATGAGGCTCGCAAGCTTCAGCCATCGTGGACGCGCGTCTTATGGGATCGTCGTTGACGATCGCCTTGTCGATCTGGGCCAACTGATTGGCGCGCAGTATCCGGACCTGAAGGCGCTTCTGACCGCCGGGCCTGCATTGCTCGATCAATTGCGCAGTCAGGCGCCGACCGTTCCCTTTGCCGAGGTGACGTTCCTCCCGGTCATTCCTAATCCGGACAAGATTTTTTGCGCCGGTTTGAACTATCGCTCGCACGTCGAGGAGACCGGACGCACCGAGTCGGAAAAGCCGGTCATCTTCCTGAGGCTGGCGGCAAGTCAGGTCGGGCACGGACAGCCGATGATCTGCCCGACCGTATCGACGCAATTCGATTACGAAGGCGAGCTCGCGATCGTTATCGGCAAACGCGGCCGGCACATCCCGCGCGACAGGGCGCTCGATTATGTCGCGGGCTATTCCTGCTACAATGACGGATCGTTGCGCGACTGGCAGCGTCACACGTCGCAATGGACGCCCGGGAAAAACTTTCCGGCCACCGGTGCTTTCGGGCCCTGGCTTGTCACGGCGGACGAAATCCCGGACCCGACGAAATTATCGTTGGCGACGCGGCTAAACGGCCAGACGGTGCAAAGCGCCACTGTGGACTTGCTCATCTTCTCGATCCCCGAGCTCATCGAATATGTCTCGGTCTGGAGCGAGTTGGTGCCGGGCGACGTGATTGCGACAGGCACTCCGGGTGGCGTTGGCTTCAAGCGCAACCCGCCGCTGTTGATGAAAGCCGGCGACACGGTCGAGGTCGAGATTTCCAATATCGGAACGCTGTCGAATCCGATCGAAGCCGAACGCAGTTAGTGCAGTCCTTCGTTACGCCGCACAATCCGGGAGCGCCGTCCGCAATGCCCAAGCCAGTAATCCTCACTTGCGCCGTGACCGGTGGTGCGGCGCTGTCCGGGAAGAACACGGCTGTGCCTGTCACGCCGGCCGAAATCGCGCAGTCCGCTGTCGATGCCGCTAGGGCGGGCGCGACGATCGCCCATATCCACGTGCGCGAACCCGGAAGCGGGATGCCCAGCATGCGCCTCGAGCTTTACGCGGAAGTGGTCGATCGAATCCGGCGGCAGAACTGCGATGTTCTGATCAACCTGACCACCGGGCCCGGCGCCCGATTTATCCCGAACCGCGACGATCCAAGGATCGCCGAACCGGCTTCGACCTTGGCACCATGGAAAGTGCGGATCGAACATATCGTTGCGCTGCGGCCTGATATTTACAGCCTTGATGTCGGCAGCATGAATTTCGGCGAGCATGTTTTTGTCAACACGCCGTCCGATCTTCGCGATATGGCGGCGGCTATCCGGGCGACCGGCGTCAAGCCGGAAATGGAGACGTTCGAACTCGGTCATGTCCGGCTCGCGCGGCATCTGATTGAGCAGGGGCTCATTGAAGCGCCGCCGCTGTTTCAGATCTGTCTCGGTATTCCGTGGGGCGCGCCTGCGACCTCCGAAGTGATGATGGCGATGCGCGACCAGTTGCCCCCTGGAGCCGAGTGGGCCGCCTTTGGCATCGGCGCGACCCAGTTCTCGATGGTCGCGCAAGCCGTCCTGCTTGGCGGTCACGCCCGCGTCGGCCTTGAAGACAATCTTTATCTGCGGCGCGGCGTCCCGGCGCCGAGCAATGCCGCTTTGGTCGAGCGCGCCATCGCCATCATCGAACAGCTCGACCGGCGCGTAGCGACCCCCGAAGAGGCGCGCACCATTTTGCGGCTGCGCCCGTCGGCACTAGCCTTGGCGATGAAGACGGCGGAGGCGTGACCATGGGTGAAGACCACGTCTACTGGCAGCGTATGCTGAAAGTCAGTCAGACCATGGCGCTGATCGGCTTTTTCGGCCTTCTGGTTCTTGCGTTGATGACGACACTCGACATCGGGTCGCGCTGGCTGTTCGGCGCGCCGATCCACGGCGTCAATGACGTGAGCGCCATCGTGATGGCGGTCGTGATGGCGGCCTGCGTCCCGGCCAATCTTGCCTCACGCCAGAACATCACCGTGGAGTTTCTCGGTAATATGCTGGGGCCGCGTGGCAAGGCATTCTTCGACGGATTCGGTGGCCTGTTCACGCTCGCCTTTATTGGCGTGATGGCCTGGCAGTTCGTTCCTTACGCCATCGAAGTCACAAAATCGGGGCAGACGACCTGGGTCCTAAAACTGCCGATCGCGCCTGGCTGGTGGATCGCCACAGCGCTGTTACTGATCAGCGTCCCGGTTCAACTGATCATCGTTCTGTTCGACTTCTCCCGCGCATTCCGCCCGGGCGACGGCGACGTCTGACCGCTCTCTGCCTCTTTAGCGAGATAGCACATGCCGGATCCGCTCGTATTGGCTGCCTTGGGCTTCGTCGCGATGTTCGTACTGATGGCGCTGCATGTGCCCATCGGCATCGCGATGGGAGTGGTTGGGGCGGCCGGCTTTGCGATGCTCGTGGGCATCCAGCCTGCGCTGTCACTGCTCGCGAGCGAACCCGCAAGCGTGTTCACCAATCTCGATCTGGCCGTTATTCCGATGTTTCTGCTGATGGGCAGTCTCGCGGCCGCCGCCGGCCTGGCATCCGACGTCTATAAGCTGGCTTATGCGTTCATCGGCCATCGCCGCGGTGGTTTGGCGCTTGCAACGATTGGCGGCTGCGGCGGTTTCGGTGCGGTTTGCGGTTCCGCCATTGCGACGACGGCGACGTTCGGCCGCGTCGCGCTGCCCGAGATGCTGCAACGTGGCTATTCGCCTGCGCTGGCTGCCGGGGTGGTGGCGTCCGGCGGCACGCTCGGAATCATCGTGCCGCCGTCCTCGATAATGGTGATCTACGCGATCCTTGGCGAACAGTTCATTGTCGATCTTTTCATCGCAGCCATCATTCCGGCGATCATGGCGATCTCGTTCTACATGATCGCCGTAATGGTCTATGTGAACTTCATCAATCCGAACGCAGGCCCGCCCGGTCCGCGCGTGCCATGGCCGGAACGCTGGCAGGTGATCAAGTCCAACTGGGGCGTGCTGCTGTTGGGAACCGTCGTGCTCGGCGGCATCTACACCGGCATTTTCACGGTCAATGAAGCGGCTGCCGTCGGCGTCACCATCGCGCTCACTTTCGCCATCGCCCGCAAGAAGCTCACCTGGAAGGGGTTTCTAAGCGTGCTCGCGGAGGCGAGTGCCACCACCTTGATGATCTACGTCATGATCATCGGTGCGTCGCTGTTTTCTTATTTTATGTCGGTGGCGCACGCCCCGGAGCGGATGATCGAGGCCGTTGCGGACCTCAATCTGGCGGGGCCTATGGTCCTTGTCATCCTCCTGATCATTTACCTGATCCTCGGCGCCATATTTGACGAAGTGGCGGCCATCGTCGTGACGCTGCCGTTCGTGCTGCCCCTCATCAAGCATTTCGGCTACGATCTGGTGTGGTGGGGCATCATCAATGTGACGATCGTCGAGATTGCGCTGCTATCGCCACCGATCGGTTTGAACGTGTTCGTCGTTCACGGCATGCGCAAGGATATTCCTCTGCGCACGATTTATGCCGGCATCGTGCCGTTTCTGCTGGCCGATCTGGTGCGCCTTGCATTGCTGGTCATATTCCCCGGCCTAGCGCTCTATACGGTGCAACTCCTGAAGTGACGTAAAGGCCTGAACCGCTGCCCGGATGGTCTCGCGCGATCGCGGGCGGGGTCTTCTTTTACATCGGATCGAGAGTAGCCCGTTGCTCGTTGACCCAGCCGTCGATCAGCGCCTCATATAATTGGATCGGCGTGGCGACCGTATGGTTCGCACGCATCGCGTCGATCGTCCGCTGGAGCTTGCGACCGGGTTTTGCCGACAGCGGCAGGTGTGCCGCGATGGCTGACAACCAGAGGGTGGCGGCAGTAAGGCCGCAATCCACCAATCCGGGCTCCGCGCCAAATGCGAAGGGGCCATCATTATCAAGTGCCTGCTCGAACAGGTCGAGCGCCGCGACGATCCGCGCGTCGGCTGCGGCGATGATGCCCAGGTCGCGTCGTGCCGGCGTGATCATGGGAAACAGTACGCGGATGTTCGCCTCAAGCCGCATGTCGCACCATCGCGAGATCATCCGCGTGCGCGCGCGTCGCTTCGGGTCCTCAGGCAGCAGGGCGGCGCCGCACTTCATGTCGTCAAGGTATTCGACAATCGCGTCGGACTCGGCGAGCACGAAGTCGCCATCGACCAGAGCGGGAATGGTGCCTGCGGGATTGATCGCCCGGAATTCTGGCGATCGGTAAGTGCCGCCCGGTGGGGCACGTAGCTCGATGGAGGCGCCCTTGAGTGCGATGGCCAACCGCACCTTGAAGCTATAAAGTGAAATCGGCAGTTCATAGAGATACATGCCAAAAGTCCTTTGGAGAGTCGTTGCCTTATGCGCCTTGAATTGATGACGTCGCCTGCTGTTGAGGCCTACCTCGGCAAGAACAGCGGCATTGTCGTGCCGGTCGGTACGACCGAACAGCACGGCCCCGACGGGCTGATCGGTACGGACTTCCTGTGCCCGGAGACCATCGCGCGGCGTTTCGGTGAACAATCCGGTACGCTGATCGCGCCGACCATGGCCTACGGCATGTCGCAATTTCAATTGGGCTTTGCCGGCAGCATGTCGCTGCGTCCGTCGACGCTCGCGGCCATGGCGCACGATATCGTGGCGTCCCTGGCCGCGACCGGCTTCGCCCGCATCTATTTCCTCAACGGCCATGGCGGCAATCTCGCGCCGCTGCGCGCCGGTATCCATGAATATTACGCCACCCGATCCTTCGCCGGCATCAAGGAGCCGGCAGCCGTGCATTGCCGCGTCAAAAGCTGGTGGGAGTTTCCCGAAGCCGACGCCTTGCGCAAGGCTCTTTACGGTAACGGCGAAGGTTCGCACGCGACACCGTCCGAAGTGGCCGTCACCATGGCGGCCTATCCCGATACGATAAAACCTTTCGTTCGCCCGGCGCCGCCACCGGTTGACGACACTATTATCCACGCCGGCGACAATTATTTCGACGCTGCCGACTTTCGCCGACGCTATGCCGACGGGCGCGTGGGCTCGGACTCGGCACTGGCGACACCCGACGCCGGTCGTCGGATCGTAGCGGCGGCCGTTGCCGGCCTGGCCGAGGACTTCGAGTCGTTCTGCCAATCGAAGTGAATTCAGCGCTTGTTCTCGGCGGCCGCCAGTCGGTGTTCGAGCTTGCGGACGAGAAACGATACGGTGATGATCAAGGCGAGATATTCGAGAACCAGCAAGGTGTAGATTTCAAGCGGCCGGTATTCGACCAGCGTGAGTTCATTGGCACGGCGCGTCAGCTCCTGATAGCCGATGACGGAAATCAGCGACGACATCTTCAGCACGTAGACGAACTGGTTGCCCAGCGCCGGCAGGATGCGTCTGATCGCCTGCGGCAGAATGATGAGCCGCATCAACGGCCAGTTCTTCAGGCCCATGCTGCGACCGGCTTCCCACTGGCCGATGTGAATCGACTGAATGCCGGCGCGGAATATTTCCGCCTCGAAGGCGGAATCCGACAGCGCCAGCGAAATGACGCCAGCGGCGAAAACGCCGAACTGGATGCCGGCGACCACCGGCAAGCCGTAATAGACCCAGAGCAGCAGCACCAGCAGCGGCACGGCGCGGAATGTCTCGACATAGACCCGGTTCGCCTGCCGCAAATAGCGCTGCTTCGACAGGCCGGCGAGCGCCACCGCGACGCCGACTGCAACGGCGATGACGATGGACACGACCGAAATCGAAATCGTCGCCCACAGACCGTTCGCCAGAAACGACAGGTTCGCGATTCCCCGCGCGTCGAACGGGGAAACGACGTACCAGCCCCACGTATAGTTGGAACCGGCGCAACCTGAGAGGACCAAGGTGAGAGGCAGGAGAACTCCCGCCCGCATCACCCTGGATCGTGTGAGGTCTTGCATCAAATTTGCACTAGCCTCGCGCTAACCTTGCGGGAGCCACTTGGTCTCGAGTTCGGCAAAGAAGCCCTCGATCTTCTTCAGCGTGACCCAGGTGTTGAGATAATTGAGCCAGGTGCCGTCGTCCTGGGCAAGGACATAGCCGAAGGGGCGGCGATTTTTCATCTGCGAACCCTCGACCGTGATCGCCAGCTGATCGTAGCGCTTGATCAGCGTCGAAGCCTCGACATTGCTGGTGATGGTCACGTCAGCCCGGCCAGCGAGGACCTCCTGGTAACCGGCGGCCGGTGCCTGCACCGCCTGAATCGACGCCTTCGGGAAATGCTGTTTGGCCTGCTCATGGAAAACCGTGCCCAGCGTGACGGCGACCTTGACGCCGGCATCATTGATCGATTCCCAAGTCTTGAACTTGCCGGCATTGCTCTTGAGTGACAGCGGCACCGTACCGGCCTCGATATAAGGCACCGTGAAGGCGGCGGTCTTGGCGCGCGCCATGTTCACCGAGGAACCGCCGGCAAAAATGTCGTAGCGGTTGGCGGCGACGCCCGCGATCAGCGACGCCCAGTCCGTCGCGACCCATTCAATCTTCACTCCGAGGTCCTTGGCAAGTTGCGTCATCGCTTCGATGTCGAAGCCCTTGTATTCGTTGGAGCCGGTATCGCGGAACGACATCGGATTGAAATCGCCGGTCGTACCGACGCGCAGCGAGCCGCGCGAGAGAATCTGTCCGAGCCGCGAGCCGCCGGACGCGGACTGCGCCTTGGCGGCCGTGCTGGCGATGGCCGCGACGGCGCTCGCCGCGACAATGGTTTTAGCGAGATCTCGACGCCTGAACATTTTATGGCCTCCTGTTTTCGGTTGACTGGAAACTTCCGGATTCACTGGCCCGCAGCCTGCGACAGGTTGCGGATATCATCGCTCGATTTTACTTTCGTCGCTCCGCCTGGATCGATAGGAAGCGGATGCGCGGCGTCAGCACTTCCTGAATGCCGTAGCATTGCTCGGCATCGAAGCTCAGCGAATCCCCGGCGGCGATGCGGAACAGCCGGTCGCCATGGCGATAGACGGCCTTGCCTTCGAGGACGTAGATGGCGACGCAGCCATTGCCGACATAGGTCGGCGGCATGCCTTTGCCGCGGCGCTTGACGGTGATCAGGTGGCTTTCGAATTGCAGGTCGGGCCGGCGGTGAAAGCCGAGCACGGTAAACTCGTGTGTGTGCTCGCCGAGTTGGCGAGCCGCCTTCAGCCCGGCGCCTTTGCGGACATGGGTCACGTCGGTGACCGTCGAGCCGGAGTCTTGAAAGAACACGCTCATCGGCATGTTCATCGCCACCGCGAGCTGCTGCAACACGCCAAGCGAGGGCAGCACCTGACCCTTTTCGATCCGCGAAACCATGGCCGCGGAGACGTTGGCCCGTTTGGCCAGTTCGCTTGCGGTGAGATCCTGCTGTCGCCGCAAGGCGAGAATGGCCTTGCCGACGGCGGTGTTCAGTTCCTCGCGCGCCGCCGTTCTGACCTTTGGTTGATCGGACTTTCGCGCGTCAGGAATGGCCGCATTGGGCGCGCGAGCCTTGCCGGCGGATTTCGCTTTCGGTTTGCGGGCGATCAAAGGCCGATCTCCCGTCGAGGACTATCAAAAAGCTCCGCGAGCTCGGCGCTGCGCGCGAGAATGTCGCGGCCTTCGGCGAAGCGCTCCGGATGCAGGCAGCCATTCTCCCAGATGGCGACATCATCAATCGTGACGGTCGCGTCGACGACGTTCCAGCATATTTCCCCCGGCGCGTAGGCGCCGCAGGTGTGAAAATGCAGAAGCCGCGGATTGCCGAAAGCCGAACCGCTCCAGCGTTCGAGATTGTCGAAAGCGCTTCCGTCATAGGTGCAACCCGGATGGACTCCGGCGTGCCAGGAATGCACGAAATCACGATCGATGCCGAAGCGCGACGCTACGTCATTATAATGCGCGCCCACGCGCGCGACGGTGTCGGCGGGGCCCTCCCAGCCGACGAGCCGACGCTCTTCGACGATGGCGAAGACGGGTTTGTCGATCCTGATGCCGTAGGGTTCATAGTAACGCGAGCCCGTCCCGGCGAGACAATGCATCACGGCGACGCGGCCGGAAAAGTTCTCGCATGGCACCGGCGAGAAAACCGATATCGGAAAGCGCTTCACTGTGACGTCGGCAGGCGCAGGCGCAGGCGATGGCGAGGCTTCCTGCCTGACAAAGCCGGCGTAATCGGTGCCGAGCGGGCAGGTGACGTGGATATGGCGCGCCTGGCCGACAAGGCGGTCGAGCGCATTCTTCAGGTCGAGAAAACTGCAATAGCACGCGCCGGCGAAGGGCGAACCCATTGCGTCCCGATCGAGCACGTAACTCACGATCGGGCGCGGGCCCGCGGGCATAGCGGTGAAGCGCAGCTGATCGCCGATGCGCGACAGAAACAGGACATGGTCGGACGTGCAAAACGCATCGCTGAGATCGTCCGGCAGCGTCTCGACGCTCGGCGAAAAAGCGGCCCGCCGCCGCTCTACACGCAGGCCTGCGTCGACCGCGCCGGCGGCGACGATATCGCCCAGTCCCTCGCCGTAGAAGCCAAGCGCGGGCTCTTCCTCGACAATCAATAGCCGTTCACCGCGCTGCGCTTGTGCACAGGCGTCGAGGAGATTTCGTACGCCACGCAGAAGATTCGGCGTCGTCGTCATTCAATGAAGTCCACTCCGGCCACAAGACGCTACCCGGTCGATACTTTACTGTCGATAAAAAAATATATATCCATGCAAGTGGGCCCCAGCGAAAGAAACGGCAAAACGCCCACGGATTAGGCGGTTTCCGGGGCGCGGCTCGAGAGGAGCGCGAATGTATCTCCGTAACAGCTGGTATGTGGCGGGCTGGTCGCGTGACATCGGGGCGGCGCTCAGACCGGCGACGATCCTCGGCGAGAAGATTGTTCTTTATCGATCCGGCGGCGGCAGCGTCGTTGCCCTTGAGGACGCCTGTCCGCATCGCAAACTTCCTCTTTCGAAAGGCACGCTGAAAGACGACCACATTGTTTGCGGCTATCACGGCCTGACCTTCGACGGCACAGGCGGCTGCGTTGCAGCGCCGACGCAAGGCCGGATCCCGACCGCCGCCAAAGTGCGCAGCTATCCGGCCGCGGAACGCTATGGCTTCGTCTTTCTGTGGATGGGCGATCCGGCGCTGGTCGATGAGACGCTGATCGTGGACATACCCAACTACGATAATCCTACTTGGGGCCGGACGGCGGGCGGCGACATGACCATTGCCTGCAATTATCTCTATGTGGTCGACAATCTGCTCGATCCGTCGCACGTCGCCTGGGTCCATCTCACGTCTTTTGCCGGCGCCAAGACCGATGACACGCCGCTCCATATCGACCTGGCGGCCAACGGGGTGACCGTCTGGCGCTGGATGATGGACACGGCGCCGCCGGACTATTACGCCAGGCTCGTCAAGTTCTCCGGTCACGCCGACCGGCTGCAGCACTATGAATGCGTGCTTCCCTCGGTCGCGATCAACAAGTCGATCTATTCGCCGGCCGGCACCGGCGGCGCCGACAAGCCGTTGAATGAGCGCAGCTACGTCAACGTCTCGTACAATTTCATCACGCCGATCGACGAGACCAGCAGTCACTATTACTGGTTTCAGCACCGCAACACCGATCCGGACGACGACGCGATCTCGCAGACCATGAATGCCGGGGCACGGATGGCCTTCGAGGAAGACAAGGACGTGCTCGAGGCGGTGCAGGTCGGCATGACGACGAAGGCGACACCGCATCTCGATCTCGCGCTCGACGCCGGCGCGTTGCGGTTCCGCAAGTTGCTGTCGTCGCGTATCGCGGCCGAACAGGCCCCGGGCTAGGCGGCGATGGCGCAGGAAAAAGTAAGCGCGGCGTCGCGCGTAACATTTTCGGTCAGCAACCGGACCGTGGACTGGGACGAGTCATTCGACAACTTGCTCGAATTCGCCGAAGCGCAAGGCCTCAATCCGCCTTACTCGTGCCGGTCCGGAATCTGCAATTCCTGCATGCGCGATATCGTCGGCGAGGTGACGTACGTCGAAGAGCCGTTGCGCGAGCCGGGCGAAGGACTGGCCTTGATCTGCTGCAGTATTCCCAAGGGCGATGTGGCAATCGATCTATGAGTGCCTCGCAGTCACAACGAATTCGTTTTTCGGACGAGTGATGAACGCACCGCGCGCTATCGATATGCACTCGCACTATTACGGCGGTCTGGTCGAGGACCTGATCGGCCGCGATGTGCGCCCCTATGTCACGCGGGCGATCGACGGCGCGCTGACGCTTCATGCGATGACGGCGTCGACGCCAATCGGGCCGGGCTATGTCGATCTCGACGCGCGTCTGAAGTACATGGATGAACGGCGGATCGCGTCGCAGCTTCTCACTTTTCCGGGCGCGCTCGGCGTCGATGTCATTCCTGGCCGCGCCGTGTGCGACGCCATTGTGCGGTTCAATACGAGGCTTGCCGCGATATGCCGCGGCAGCGGCGGACGCTTTCATGGGCTCGCGGGGTTGCCGCTCGCCGACATGGCAGCCGCGGTTGGCGAGATGCATCGCGTCCGGCGTGAACTCGGGCTCGCCGGCGCCATCCTTCCCGGCAATTATTTTCTGTCGATCGACCACGTACGGCAGCTCGAACCGGTCTTCGACGCGGCGAACGCCGCACGCGCGCTGCTGATGATTCATCCGGGGCTGAAGGTTGGCGAGGGGGCGCCGGCGCCGTTTGCCGATACAAACGTCCAGCGCTCGTCATCGCTGGCGCTGCAGGCGTCGCTGTCCCAAATGGGCCTGACCGTGATCGTCGAGCGTCTCGCGGAGCGCTACCCGGACATTGTCTTCCAGCTCGTCAATCTCGGCGGCACCTTGCCGTTTATCGTCGAGCGCATGGAGGCGGTGGCCTTGACCCGCGAGCCCTACCTCCCGTTTCCCCGCGCCGCCCTGCGCGGCATGGTCTATGACTGCGCGTCGCTGGGGCCGCGCGCTCTCGAACTCGCCGTCAAAGTGTTCGGTGCCGACCGCATCATGCTGGGAACCGACTACCCGATTTTTTCGCCGGACCCGGTGCGCGAGGCGATCGAGACGGCGGACCTGCCGGCAGCCGACCGCGACCTGATTCTGTACGGCACGGCGCAAACCGTGCTCGGCGGGGTCTATGGCGGATGACCGGAAAGCCCGAGTTTCGCTCCCCCGAACTATAGCCAAAAACTATGTGAAACTAAATTATTGATAGAAAAAACCTATCATGCCATCGGTACCAGCTTCTTGATCGGAAAATTCAATCGATTCTAATGCAGCCCGAACGCAAAAAGGCGGTTCGACTGCATGCAAACAAAAATATCCGGGTGGGACGCCAATCTGGCAACCGAGGTTATCGCGGGCCATAAGGACCGCGACGGTGCTATGTTACCGATCCTCCATGGCCTGCAAGAGGTGTTCGGCTACATCCCCGAACCGGCGGTGCCGATGGTGGCCGAGGTGTTGAATGTCTCCCGTGCCGAGGTGCACGGCGTCGTCACTTTCTATCACGACTTCCGCGAGGCGCCGGCCGGCCGCCACGTCCTGAAGATCTGCCGCGCCGAGGCCTGCCAGGCCACCGGCTGCGACGCGCTGGCCGCCCGCGCCGAGGAAAAGCTCGGCCTCAAATTCGGCGAGACCTCGGCCGATGGCCGCGTCACGCTCGAACCCATTTACTGCCTCGGCCTCTGCTCGGTGTCGCCGTCGGCGATGATCGACGGCCGTGTCGTTGCACGCCTCGACGAAAAGAAACTCGACGCTTTGATCGAGGAGACGGCGCGATGAGTGCGCTCCGCATTTATGTTCCCGGCGACGCGGCGTCGGTGGCCTGCGGCGCTGACGACATCGCCATGGCAATCCGCGCCGCTGCAGCGGCCCACAAAGTCAGCGTCCAGATCGTGCGTAACGGATCGCGCGGTCTGCACTGGCTCGAGCCGATGCTCGAGGTCGAAACCGACGCGGGCCGTATCGCCTACGGACCCGTCGAACCCGCCGATGTCGACAGCGTGTTCGCGGCGATGCTGGCGGATGGCGGAGAACACCGGTTGCGCATCGGCGTTCCCGAAGAGCACCCGTTCCTGAAGAAACAGACGCGGCTCACCTTCGCACGCTGCGGCATCGTCGATCCGCGTTCGCTGGAAGATTACTGCGCGCATGGCGGCTATCGCGGTCTCAACCGCGCCCTCACCAAGCCGGCGCCCATCATTGACGAGATCACGCAATCCGGCCTGCGCGGGCGCGGCGGCGCGGGCTTTCCGACCGGCATCAAGTGGAAAACGGTCGCCGAGGCCAATGCTGACCGGAAATACATCGTCTGCAATGCCGACGAGGGCGACAGCGGCACCTTTGCCGACCGCATGATCATGGAAGGCGATCCCTTCGTTCTCATCGAAGGCATGACGATTGCCGGTATCGCGGTCGGGGCGACCAAGGGCTACATCTATATCCGCTCTGAATATCCGCATGCCATCGACGCCATGAACGACGCGATCAGCAGCGGCCGCCGCGGCGGCGTGCTCGGCTCGACAGTCTGCGGCTCGACCTATGCCTTCGATCTCGAAGTCCGCGTCGGCGCCGGCGCCTATGTCTGCGGTGAGGAAACGGCGCTGCTCGACAGCCTTGAGGGCAAGCGCGGGCAGGTGCGCGCCAAGCCGCCGCTGCCGGCGCATAAGGGCCTGTTCGGCAAGCCGACCGTCATCAACAACGTGCTGTCGCTCGCCACCGTGCCGATCATCATGGATAAAGGCGCGGACTTTTATAAGAACTTCGGTAAGGGGCGTTCGCGCGGCACCATGCCGATCCAGCTTGCCGGCAATCTTAAATTCGGCGGCCTGTTCGAGACCGCGTTCGGCATCACGCTCGGCGAACTGGTCGACGATATCGGCGGCGGCTGCTTCACCGGCCGCCCGGTGAAAGCCGTGCAGGTCGGCGGCCCGCTTGGCGCCTATTTCCCGCGGGCGCTGTTCGATACGCCTTTCGATTACGAAGCCTTTGCCGCACGCGATGGCCTGATCGGCCATGGCGGCATCGTCGTGTTCGATGACTCGGTCGATATGGCGAAGCAGGCGCGCTTCGCCATGGAATTCTGCTCGGTCGAATCCTGCGGCAAGTGCACGCCATGCCGCATCGGCTCGACGCGCGGCGTCGAGACGGTGGACCGCATCATCAAAGGCATCGAACGCGAGAAGAACCTCAGCGTTCTCACCGACCTCTGCAACACCATGAAGTTCGGTTCGCTCTGCGCTTTGGGCGGCTTCACGCCGTATCCGGTGATGAGCGCGCTCACCCATTTCCCCGAAGACTTTAAACCAAAAGACTTCGGCGCGGCGCCGCACCTTGAAGCCGCCGAATAGGAGGACGCCCATGTCGCTCGTCCACGAGACCGATTACGGAACGCCGCTCTCCAAATCCGAGAAGATGGTGACGCTCACCATTGACGGTCAGGAATTAACGGTGCCGGAGGGCACCTCGATCATGCGTGCCGCGATGGAGATGGGCACGCAGATCCCGAAGCTGTGCGCTACCGATATGGTCGACGCCTTCGGCTCCTGCCGTCTCTGCCTCATCGAAATCGAAGGCCGCGCCGGCACGCCGGCGTCGTGCACGACGCCGGTCGCGCCGGGCATCGTCGTCAAGACGCAGACCGAGCGGCTCAAGACCATCCGCAAGGGCGTGATGGAGCTTTATATCTCCGACCATCCGCTCGACTGCCTGACCTGCTCGGCGAACGGTGATTGCGAGTTGCAGGACATGGCTGGCGCCGTAGGCCTGCGCGATGTGCGCTACGGCTATGAGGGCGAGAACCACGTCTATGCGCGCCAGGCCGGCACCACCAACGCGAACTGGCTGCCGAAGGACGAGTCGAACCCGTATTTCACCTACGATCCGTCGAAGTGCATCGTCTGTTCGCGCTGCGTCCGCGCCTGCGAGGAAGTGCAGGGCACCTTCGCGCTGACCATCGCCGGCCGCGGCTTCGGCAGCCGCGTGTCGCCGGGCATGTCGGAAAGTTTCCTCGGCTCCGAATGCGTGTCCTGCGGCGCCTGCGTGCAGGCCTGTCCGACGGCAACGCTCAACGAAAAGAAAGTCATCGAGGTCGGCAAGCCCGAGCACTCGGTGGTCACCACTTGTGCGTATTGTGGTGTCGGCTGCGCCTTCAAAGCCGAGATGCGAGGCGAAGAGCTGGTGCGGATGGTGCCCTACAAGGATGGTGAGGCGAACCGCGGCCATTCCTGCGTCAAAGGCCGCTTCGCCTGGGGCTATGCCACGCACCGCGAGCGCATTCTCAATCCGATGATCCGCGCCTCCATTCATGAGCCGTGGAAGGAAGTGAGCTGGGACGAGGCGATCGCTTACACCGCATCCGAGTTCAGGCGCATCCAGAAGAAATACGGCAAGGATTCGGTCGGCGGCATCACCTCGTCGCGCTGCACCAACGAAGAAACCTTCCTGGTGCAGAAGCTGATCCGCGCCGGCTTCGGCAACAACAATGTCGATACCTGCGCCCGCGTCTGCCATTCGCCGACCGGCTATGG
>JBAZSM010000029.1:32560-42248 GCA_041662425.1 Pseudolabrys sp. | reverse complement strand
ATTAAAGTCAAGCGACTAAATTCCGTCATTCCGGGACGGCCGCAGGCCGGACCCGGGATCCAGCGCCACGCTCGCGGTCGTATCTGGATTCCGGGTTCGCGCCATAGCGCGTCGAAGACGCGCGTTAACGCGCTTATGCGCGAGCGGCCCGGAATGACGAAGAACGACAGCGCCCCGGAATGACAGAAGAGGAACGGGGCCCCGAATGACAGTGCCGGCTACAACAGCCCCAATTCCCGCAACTCGCGGCGCATGTCCTCGGGCATGGCGAGCGCGCCCTTGCCCATATGAGACAGGTCGCGCGGGATTTCCTTGTCATCGAGATAGCGCCAGCCCTGAAAGGCCGAGCGCGGGCGCGGCTCGACGGGAATGCATTTCGGGTCGAGCACCAGCTTGCAGCGGTGAATGCCGTCTCTGTCGGTGAAGGGCCGGATATCGAGAATCGTCTCCCGGCACATGATCTGGCCCTTGATCACCCAATAGATCGAGCCGCCGTCTTTGAGTTCGTCGGCGCGCTTGGGCACCATGCGCGTGGTGTGGATGCGCTCCGGCTTCTTCACGCCGCGCTTTTTCTGCGCCTTGATCTTGTCGTCGATCCAGCCTTGCAGGTCGGCGATGGAGTCGGTCCCGACCGAGAGCTTGATGAGGTGGAGGGGCATTTCTGACTGGGAACCTTATGGCGCGCCTTCGGCGGGCGCGATCACCATCACCTTGGCGCCTTCCGCGACCTGGGCGCCGACCGCGGCGGCGATCTCGGCGACCGTGCCGTCGATCGCGGCGACAAGCGTGTGCTCCATCTTCATGGCTTCGATGATGGCGAGGCGCTGGCCCCGCGCCACCGTAGCGCCCTGCTCGACCAGCACCGCCAGCACCTTGCCGTGCATCGGCGCGCGGATGAGCCCGCCGCCGCCGGCCTCGCTATCTTCGCCGAGACCGAGATCGCGCGCCGCAAGCCGGGTCTGGCGGCCGTGGCGCAGCACAAAGACCGTATCATCGGTCGCAATCGCCATGGCATCGGCGGCGGGTGCGGCGCCTTCGACGCTGACCTTCGCCTCGCCGGCGTCATAGACGACGTCGGCGTTGAGCTTGTGGCCTTCGGCGACGATGGGAACGATGAGGCGGCGCGTGCCGGACAACTGGAAGCCGTCATCGGCATCCCACGGCGAGTCATAACTGGCCGTGCGTTCGGCCAGCCGCTCGCGCTCGCGCTCGATCAGCGCCTGCGCGCCGAAGGCGATGGCCGCGTGATCCAGTGGCTGCGGTCCGGCGCCGAGATCGGCGAGATGCGCGTCGATGAAGCCGGTGTCGAAGGCGCCGTCGCGGAAGCCCGGCGCGCGACACAACTGGCTCAGAAAGCCGGCATTGCTGCGCGGGCCGATCACGGTCGTCGCATCCAGCGCGTCGGCGAGTCGGTCGAGCGCCTGGTCGCGCGTATCGCCCTGCGCGATCAGCTTGGCGATCATCGGGTCGTAGAACGGCGTCACCTCGTCGCCGGTCTCGACGCCGGTGTCGACGCGAAGGCCTTCGGCGTTGGGGAATTCGAGCGCGATGAGCCTGCCGGTCGACGGCAGGAACGAGCGTTCGGGATCCTCGGCATAAAGCCGGGCCTCCACCGCGTGGCCTTTGAGCGGCACCTTGTCCTGCGTCAGCAGCAGTTTCTCGCCATGGGCGATACGGAACTGCCATTCGACCAGATCGAGGCCGGTGATGGTTTCTGTGACCGGATGCTCGACCTGCAGCCGCGTGTTCATTTCCATGAACCAGAAATGGCCGCTCTTGAGGCCGCCCGCCCCGTCGGCGATGAATTCGATGGTGCCGGCACCAACATAGCCCGCGGCTTTGGCGGCGGCGACCGCGGCGGCGCCCATCTCGGCGCGCAGGGCCGCGCTCATGCCCGGCGCCGGCGCTTCCTCGATCACCTTCTGATGGCGGCGCTGCAGCGAACAGTCGCGCTCGTTGAGATGAATGGCGTTGCCGTGACTATCGGCGAAGACCTGCATCTCGATGTGACGCGGCGCGGTGACGTATTTTTCGATCAGCACGCGGGCATCGCCGAACGAATTCTGCGCCTCGCGCATGGCGCCGGCGAGCGCGTCGTCGAAATCGGCGTGGCGATCGACGCGGCGCATGCCCTTGCCGCCGCCGCCGGCGACCGCCTTGATGAGAACCGGATAGCCGATCTCGTAGGCTTTTCGCTTGAGGAACGACGCGTCCTGCATGTCGCCGTGATAGCCCGGCACCACCGGCACGCCGGCCTTCTCCATCAGCGCCTTGGCGCGGTCCTTCAGGCCCATGGCTTCGATGGCCGAGGGCGGCGGGCCCACGAAAACGATGCCGTTGTCCGCGCAGGCTTTGGCGAAAGCGGTGTTCTCGGAGAGGAAACCGTAGCCGGGGTGGATGCATTCGGCTTTCGCCGCCCTGGCGGCGGCGATAATCCGCTCGATCACCAGATAGCTTTGCGCGGCGGGCGCAGGACCGATGAGATGGGCCTCGTCGGCGAGCTTCACATGCAGCGCGTGACGGTCCGCCTCGGAATAGACCGCGATGGTGCGCATGCCCATGCGTTTGGCGGTACGCATGATGCGGACTGCGATTTCGCCGCGATTGGCGATAAGAACGGACTTGAACATTCTGTGGGTGACCCGGCGGCGTTGTGCGCGCGACGATACTAGCGCGCCGGGGCGATGTCCGCCGGTTCATTCGCCGCCTGTGGACGCCGGGGCGGCACCGGGGTTTTTTCGGGCGGCGTGTCCGCAGCCTTGTCAGCAGCCTTGTCAGATTGCGGCAAAGGCGGCGTCTTGTCGCCGGGCGCGGCCGCCTGAAGTGCGGCAGCCCGCGCCGCGGCGGCCTCCTTCGACAAAGGCGGCTCCGAATTCATGATGCTGACCGGCGGGATCGAGGCGGCCGAGGGGAAATCGTATTTCGACGACACCGGACGCGGCTCGGTAACCGCAACCTGGGCACCGGGCGCCGCCTGCGGGGTCGCCTGCGTCACCGCGGGCGCAGTCGGCGCCTGCGGCGTGGGCAGTGCGTTCCAGGCGGTGGCGTGGCGCGAGACGTATTGATCGAAGGTCCGCGACTTCATGTTCGACTTGAGCATGTTGGCATCGGTGACCAGCGCGAAGCCCGGGCATTGCGCGGCCGAGCAGCCATCGCGCTCGCTCAGAACATGCGCGGCGATGCCGAAGCGGTCGAGCTCGATGGCGCGGCGCGATGGCGCAAGGCGCGCGCCGAGTTCACCGGCTCCTTTCGCATCCGCCAGGATCGACAGCCGGGCGCCGATATAGGCGACCGCCGCCGCCGTGCTCTGGGGCGAGGCAAAGATCGCGGCCTCGCAGGCGGTTTCGATGGCGTCGCCCGCCGCGGCATCGAGACAGGGCAGCGCCGAGCCGGAGGCCAGCGCCCGCGCCGTCAGATCGTCGCTGCGCGACAGCAGCGCCATGCGCCGGGCCGCGCGCTGGTCGCTCGCCATGCGATCGAGCACGGCGAAAGCGGCAACCCCCACAGCCAGTACGATGGCCGCCGGCAGCAGCAGGCGGGTGACGAGGCTGGGTGTGGTTTCAAGGGCCGACATGATGCCCTACCGACAAGGCAATGGTGGCGGCATCAAGGTCGCGATCCCTGCCCGCGCCGCGGCCACGTTTCAGACCCCGCCGGCCGAGCGGAAGCCGGGCGCCAGATCGCTCGCCGCGGCAAAGGCGCCTTTGGCCTCGATCGACGTCATGGCGACCGTGGTACGCAGATCGGTGACGCCGGCGCCCGAACCGGCCGACAGCAGCACCGCCGCCATCTGCGTGTTGTCCGGGGCCTCGGCGATGAGGAGAAAATCGTATTCGCCGAAGGTGACGTAATAGCCGATGAGCCGGCCGCCGACCTTGCCGATCAGGCGCGAGACCGCCTCGGCGCGATCCTCGGGCTTGACCAGCATGCCCTTGATGGCGTCGCGCGTGTAGCGCCCCTGCGTGATGTAGATCGGCATGGTGCTTCGGGCCCCTCGGCGGCAAATTCGATTCAGGCGACGCTTGCGATTATAGGGCAAGGCGGCCTGAAATGTCCGGCCAGGCATGCGCGGCGCAAATCGTGCGGTTGCGTCGCCGGCACAGGCCGGCGTCGCCGTCACATGCGCTCGAGCTGGCTTTCCTTGGCGACGCGCTCGAAGGCTTCGACCGAGCTCTTGATGCGGTACTGACGGTCTTCCCCGTCCGACGGCAGCACCTTGATCACCGTGTAGGTTCCACTGGCGGCGGCGCGGCCGAAGCTCGGCGACGTGAAATAGACCGCGTCACCCACCTGGTACTTGTGCCTGCCGCCCGCCGGCATCGCGTCCGACGGCTCGTCCGGCTGCACCGGCGGGCTGAAGGTGCGGATCATGGTGAGCGCGGCGAGTTCGTTCTCGGAGAGCGGCTCGCGGTTGGCCTGCTTGACCAGACCGCTCTTGGAGATACCGGCCGATGCGCCGGGCTTGCTCGCGCCGCTCTTGGCGGAACTGGACCTGACAGAGCCGGTCTTGGCAGAACCGCTCTTGGCGGAACCGCTCTTGGCAGAACTGATATTGGTCTTGACCGCTTCCTTGCCGGTTTCCTTGCCAGTTTCCTTGCCTGCCGCCTTGGCCGCGATGTTGGCGGCAATGTTCGCGGCGATCTTGGACACCTGCTTGGAGACACTCTTCGCAGAACTGTGCCCGACCCGCTTGTCCACGGGCCCGGCGGGGCTCTTCGCGACCGACGCGGGCTTGACCCGGGTATTGGACGGCGCATTGGAAACGGCCGCAACGGTCTTCGACACAGTCTTCAGCGCGGCCTTGGTCGCGGTTTTTGCCACCGGTTTGGTCGCCGGCTTCGCCGCAGCGACAGCGCGCGACGACCGCGCCGTGGTGCGGGCGCGCGACGATTTCGACTTCTTCTCGGAAGCCCGGCCGTCAGAGGCCCTGGCGCCCTTCGAGGCCTTTTTATCGGTCCGGCGCGAGGACTTGGTAGGCCGCCGGTCGGCCTTGCTCGACTGTGTGCTCATGTTTGTAATATAGCAGGAAATTTTCCCGACGCGCGAAGTTTTTTATTGAAATAATACAGTTATTTCAATGACTTAAATTGCGACAATCCGGCCATGCAGATTGTTTTAACACAAATGCCGCGAACCGCCATGGAACCCCCGAAAACGACCCCGTCCGGCCGAACTCCGGATGGAACTCGAAGCCCCCCCCAAACGTTCGATTGCCACGACCGGGACGGAGAACGACCATGCGACTGCTGTTGGGGATCATTCTGGGCGTGCTGCTGACCATCGGCGGCGCCTATCTCTACGACCAGAGCCATGCCGGCGTCGCCACCGCCGACGTGACCGCCGGGACGGCGGACGCCACGGGCTCGCGGCCGATGGTCAACTGGGACGTGGTGGCCGTGAAGTGGCACGACCTGACCCAAGGCGCGAAACACCAGTGGGATCGCGTCACGTCCAACATCCAGTCCGACCGCGCCACGCGGGCGAACGAACCGCGCGGTTAAGCGCTCCGCGCCTGTCCGGCCCCCAGCGCTTCGCCAATGGCGCGGCGATTCATGCACGTGCCGTCGTCGCCTTCGATCGACAGCGCCACGCGGCCGTGGCGGTCGAGATGGTTCGCCCACCAGAAAGCCTCGTCGAGCGAGGCGAATTCCTTGTAGAGCATCTTGTGCATGTCGATCGGTGACGGATCGGGCGCGCCTTTCGGTCCGCTATAGACGCGATAATTCATTGTCGATCTCCCTGAAGACGAGCGCCCCCTTCTCCATTGTATTTTTTCATTCTAGCGAGAAAATGCGGGCCCGCTTGTTTCGGTTCCGCAATGCAGGCATGCTGCCGCAAAATACGGAAGCGCAACGATGCGGGCTTGCTACTACGACGACATTGGCGCGGCGCAGGCTGTCCTGCACATCGCCGACATGCCGACACCTGCGTGCGGAGCCGGCGAGGTCCGCGTGAAACTCGCGACCTCAGGCGTCAATCCGTCCGACGTAAAAACGCGTGGCGGCCGCAAGTCCGTTTTCCCGCGGATCATTCCGCACAGTGACGGCGCCGGTGTGATCGATCAGGTCGGCGACGGTGTCGACAAAAAGCGTATCGGCGAGCGCGTCTGGATCTGGAACGGCCAATGGAAGCGCCCGTTCGGCACGGCGGCCGACTATATCGCGCTACCGGCGGCACAGGCGGTGCCGCTTCCCGATGCGGTGACCTTCGCCGAAGGCGCCTGCCTCGGCATTCCAGCCATGACGGCATTTCACGCCGTCGAACGGGCGATGACATCAGGCAAGACGCTGCTGATCTCCGGCGGCGCCGGCGCCGTGAGCCAATACGCTATCCAGTTCGCCAAGATGCGCGGCGCGACCGTGCTCACCACCATCTCGTCGCCCGAGAAAGCCAAGGTCGCGCGTGAGGCCGGCGCCGACCATGCGATCGATTACAAGACCGAGGACGTCGGCGAGCGCGTCATGGCGCTGACCGACAAACGCGGCGTCGACGCCGTGATCGAACTCAATATCACCGCCAACGCCAAGCTGCTGCCGGCCGTACTCCGGGCCAAGGGCAGCGTCATCGTCTACGGCATCGGTGGACCGGAGGCCGCGCTTCCGGCGCAATTCTGCCTGTCCAATTCGATCACGGTGCAGTTCTTCCTGGTCTATGAACTCGACGGCGCGGAGCGCGCCAGCGCGGTCGCGGGCATCACGGCGGCGCTCAAAGGCGGCCACCTCGTCAATCGCGTCGATGCCCGCACATTCAGCCTCGGCGACACCGCCGCCGCGCACGAGGCCGTGGAACAAGGCGCCATCGGCAATGTCGTGGTGACGATCTGACGGCGCAGGCATGAGCGCACCCGTAACCACCATCGCGCTGCGCGCAGCGACGATCGCGCATCTGTTCAACACCTTCGATCCGTCGCCCTTCCGGCAGAAGGATATCGATGCCGGCGTCGAGGAATTTGTCACAGGCTGGGTGCGCGAACTGCCGCCCACCGCGGCTTTTGAAATCGTCATTCACCTGCCGCAAAGCGAGGCGGCGATGCCCGACGCCGCGCGCATTCCCGAGGCCTTCACGCATTATTTCGCAGACCGCGCCGCGCACGCCGAACAGGACATGCGCGAGATGTTCCGCGTCGGCCGGCGATACCTGGGGATCGGCGTCCTGGTGCTGATCGCCTGCCTTGCCGCCAGCCAAATTGCCGCCGCGGCCATTCCGAACAAGGTCGCGGCGCGCGTGCTGGAAGAGAGCCTGATCATCGTCGGCTGGGTCGCCAACTGGCGGCCGATCGAAATCTATCTCTATGACTGGGTGCCGCTCCGCCGGCGTATCGCGCTGATGCGGCGCATCGCCGCCGCGCCGATCAGCGTCCGCGCCGACTAGCTCTCGAGCGGCGCCACCGCGGCATCGACAAAGCCCGCGGCATCGAAGGCGCGTCGAACCAGACCGCTCGCCTTGGCGTCTTCGATCAGCAGCCGCGCCAGCACCAGCGCGCCTGGCCGCCCCGGCGGTATGGCGACCGCAATGCCGGTCTGCTGGAATTGCCCCGGCAGCACACGCGCGCCCGGAATACGGGGCAACAGGCCGATGAACGAGTCGTGCGACAAGGCGAAGGCATCGGCCTCGCCGCCCTGCGCCATCGCCGTCATGATATCGACGCTGGCGACTTCCTCGACGCTGGCGAGCGGCGCGGTGCGCCGGGCGCTGCGCGCCGTCGTCGTATTGGCGATGGCGACGATGCGGATGCCGTCGCGGTTGACGTCGTCGATGGTGAAAATCGCCGAGCCCGCCGGCACCAGATAGGTGCTGCCCATGAGGTAAAACGACGGGCCGAAAGCGACGCGCGCCTCGCGCGCCGCATCGCGCGGCATACAGCCCATGTCGCAGCGACCTTCCGCGACCGCATCGGTCAGTTGCCCGGAGTTCGGAAATTCCGTCAGGGTCAGCGGCACATTGAGGGTGGCCGCAAAGCCGCGCATCAAATCGACCGGCACGCCGTGCGGCGTGCCCTCACCGTCCTTGGTGGCGAACGACACCGACTTGACCGGCGCGACAACGACGCCGCCGCGCAGTGTGCCGGTGGGCGCGAGATCTTTGAGGTGGGTCGGGTCGATCATGGCGTTGGGTTTATCCGTCCGTGACGGCCCTGAAAAGACTTTCCTCCGTTCGTCCCAGCGAAAGCGGGCTGCGGAAGTCCCTCCGTCGTCATTCCGGGGCGCGAGCATCAAGCGAGCGAAGACGCACGAAACGCGCTTATGACGCGCGCGCCGGAATGACGGCCTGGACGCTCAGAATTTCTCGACCCAGGGCCGCAACTCGACCTCGAAACTCCAGGCGCTGCGCGGCTGCTTCAAGGTCTGCATATAACTCTCCGCGATGGCGTCGGGATCGAGCATCGCGTCGGGCTTGGCGGGATCGGGCGGGCGGCGCTCGCTCCTGATGCCGCCGTCGATAATGAAATGCGCGACGTGGATGCCCTGCGGCCCCAATTCGCGCGCGAGGCTTTGCGCCAGCCCGCGCAGCGCGAACTTGCCCATGGCGAATGGCGCCGACTGCGCATAGCCCTTCACCGAGGCCGACGCGCCGGTGAACAGCAGCGTGCCTTGACCCTTGGGCAACATCCGTTTGACCGCCTGTTGGGCCACCAGGAAGCCGCCGAAGGCGGTGATGGCGAGCGTCTTCTCGACCTCGGCGGGGTCGAGCTCCAGCAAAGGCCCGCGCACGCGATAGCTCGGATTGTAGACGACGATGTCGGGCGTCAGCTTCGCGCTATCCAGATCGGCGAACAGCTTCTCGACCTCGTCGCGTTTGGCGGCGTCGCAATTGAACGTCCGCGCGCCGGTGGCGCTGACGAATTCTTTGAGCTTTTCAGCCGAGCGCGCGGCCAGCGCAACTTGAATGCCGTCTTTGGCCATCAGGCGCGCGAGCGAGGCGGACAGGCCGGAGCCGGCGCCGACGATGAGAGCGGAGGTGTGTTTCATGGCCATATTCTAAGCCGTCATGCCCGCGCTTGTCGCGGGCATCCATGACTTTCTTCTCGACCTCTTAAGCAAGACGTGGATGGCCGGGGCAAGCCCGGCCATGACGTGTTTGCGGACGGCCCAGCCCGATACTCAAATCTCCGCATCCGAACGCACCACCGCGACGATCTCGAACTGGTCCTTGTCGTCGTCGCTTTTGGCATAGGCGTTGAGCGCATCGCGCGCCTTGGCGATCGCCTCCTCCGGCGTCCAGCAGGCCATGACCTGCATGCTGTCATCCTCGCCATCGAAATAGACGACGAAGACTTCCCAATCATGGCCGGGCGGTTTTTTGGACATGAGGATCAATTGCAGCTTGTAGCCCGCATGGAGCAAAGCGCAATGCGGGGTATGGATCGGCGCGTCAGACCCGGATTCCGCTTCGCTCCATCCGGGCTACGGGCTACTTCTTCTCCGCGCCCGGCGGGCACGCGCCGATACGGACGGCCTCGATCGCCTTGTCGGACGACGTCTTCTGCCCCATCATCGTCACCTCAGATTTCATCCGGCCGGTGTAACGCGTCGGCGAATGCAACGTGTAAGTGCCGCTGATATCGAAGATGAACTGCTGCTGCATGGCGCAATGCAGCGTGTAGGCGACGGTGTCGCCATTCTGCTGGAGGTCGAGGGCCTGGCACTGCGCGCCCTGCCCGGTCATATCCTTCTTCATTTCGTTGACG
>JBAZSM010000029.1:0-32550 GCA_041662425.1 Pseudolabrys sp. | reverse complement strand
GTGGTATCGCGCGCCTCGTCCTCCGTCATGCACTCCTTGCCGACTTGCGGCGGAACAGGCTTGCCGTTCTCGGTGCCGGTTTCCGTGGTCTGCCACTCACCGGGCTGAAGCTGGGTGGCGGCGAAGCAAGGGGTTGCCAGCAGTAAGAGACCTGCCGCTATTGCAGAGAGTGCGTTCTCGACCTTCGCCATGATCGTCACCGTGGGCGGCCAATACGAGCTTACGCCTCAATTGTTTGTTCGTCACGCCCGCCCTTGTTGCGGGCATCCACGGCTTACTTGTTTGATTCAGTAAAGCAAAGACGTGGATGGCCGGGACAAGACCGGCCATGACGCTAATGTAACGGATCACACCCCGCCAATTTTCCATTCGGGTTCACCGAATGATGTTTGTTTCACTCGGTGCTGGAACACAGAACGCCCATGGCACGCGCGGAGCACCTCCGCCACCCGTGGGCAGAAACTCTTTTGATGCCTGCTTACAGCTTTGCTCATTGGGATAATGCGCCAACTTCTCGATAGCTCCACCAGCATTCGCGCCGCCCATAACCAAAACGAGAATCCACACATCCATGTCGCCCCCTCCTACATCCTGAAAACCCCGAACCGCGTCTCCGGCACCGGCGCATTGAGCGCCGCCGAGAACGCCAAGGCCAGCACGCGCCGCGTTTCCGACGGCGCGATGATGCCGTCGCCCCACAGCCGCGCGGTGGCGTAATAGGGATTGCCCTCTTCCTCGTACTGGTCGCGGATCGGCGTCTTGAATTCCTCTTCCTCGACCTGCGACCACTTGCCGCCCGACGCTTCGATATTGTCGCGTTTGACGGTCGCCAGCACGGATGAGGCCTGCTCGCCGCCCATCACCGAGATGCGCGCATTCGGCCAGGTGAACAAAAACCGCGGCGAGTAAGCGCGCCCGCACATGCCGTAATTGCCGGCGCCATAGGAGCCACCGACAATGACGGTGATCTTCGGCACCTGCGCACAGGCGACCGCGGTGACGAGCTTGGCACCGTCCTTGGCGATGCCGCCGGCCTCGTAATCGCGGCCGACCATGAAGCCGACGATGTTCTGCAGGAACAGCAGCGGAATGCGGCGCTGGCAGCACAGCTCGATGAAGTGCGCGCCCTTCAGCGCGCTTTCCGAAAACAGGATGCCGTTATTGCCGAGAATGCCGACCGGCATGCCGTGAAGGCGGGCAAAGCCGCACACGAGCGTCGTTCCGTAAAGCTGCTTGAACTCGTCGAACTCCGAGCCGTCGACGAGCCGCGCGATGACGTCGCGAATGTCGTACTGCTTCTTGAGATCGACCGGCACGAGGCCGTCGAGCTCGGCTGCGTCATAGAGCGGATCGCGCGGATTGGTGAGCGCGATATCGACATCCTTGCGGCTGTTCAAGTTCGCGACGATGCGGCGCGCCAGGCTGAGCGCATGATGATCGTCCTGCGCCAGATGATCGGCCACGCCGGACTTACGCGCATGCAG
Source organism: Pseudolabrys sp. (assembly GCA_041662425.1). Lineage (GTDB taxonomy): Bacteria > Pseudomonadota > Alphaproteobacteria > Rhizobiales > Xanthobacteraceae > Pseudolabrys. Next base: position 31,066 of record JBAZSM010000029.1, on the reverse strand, counting down.
GTCGCCGCCGCCGAGATCCTCGGCGCTGACGACTTCGCCGGTCGCGGCCTTCACCAGAGGCGGACCGCCGAGAAAGATGGTGCCCTGGTTCTTGACGATGATGGTCTCGTCCGACATTGCCGGCACATAGGCGCCGCCCGCGGTGCAGGAACCCATCACCACCGCGATCTGCGGAATGCGCAAGGATGAGAGCGTCGCCTGATTGTAGAAGATGCGGCCGAAGTGCTCGCGGTCGGGAAACACGTCGGTCTGGTGCGGCAGGTTGGCGCCACCTGAATCGACGAGATAGATGCAGGGCAGCCGGTTTTCGCGCGCGATCTCCTGCGCGCGCAGATGCTTCTTCACCGTCATCGGGTAATAGGTGCCGCCCTTGATGGTGCTATCGTTGCACACGACCATGCATTCGCGGCCTTCGACGCGGCCGATGCCGGCGATCATGCCGGCGCCGTGGATGGCGTCGTCATACATGCCGTAGGCAGCGAGCGCGCCGATTTCGAGAAACGGCGAGCCGGGGTCGATCAGGTTGGCCACCCGGTCGCGCGGCAAAAGCTTGCCGCGGCCGACATGTCGCTGGCGCGCCTTCTCCTTTCCGCCGAGCGCTGCTTGCGCGCGCCGCGCCTTCAGTTCGTCGATCAGCGCCCGCATGCGGGCCGCATTGCCTTTGAAATCCGCCGATCCGCTGTCGATCGACGAGGTCAATATCGCCAAGACCATTCCTCCCGGCGGCGGAATCACCACCCTTATTGCTCGGCCGCCAAAGTGCCCGGCTCCGGCCGGCAAGGCAATGCCAAGCCCGCCCCGCCCTGACCTCCGGCGCGAAGGCTGAAACCAGGGCGCAGCCGGCGCCAACACCAGGCTGTCCGCCGAGCAGCGCGCCGAGGGCAAAGGGGAGATCGGCGCGGAACTTATATTTCACGCCGATTTATTTTACGCGCGCAATGAACAGGAAACAAAAAGTGGCGTCGTGTTGGAACGGCCGCGCGTCGTCACTCGTTAACATCGCGAAGGCATTTGGAGTCGGGCCTTCATTCATTCAACGAATCCAGGAGGAACGCCCATGAAGACCCTGACCACCCTGACAGCCGTCGCCGCTCTGGTTGCGGGCATGTCGATCGCCAACGCGCAGAATTCGACCGGCTCTTCGGCCGGCACCACGAACCCGTCGAACCTGAACGCGGCGCCGACGTCGGAAGGCAACAAGAGCCAGAGCGGCATGGAGTCGAAGGCCGCGGCCGGCGTCAAAACTCACGGCTCGAAGTCGACGACCACCGGCAGCGCCGCCAGCAGTAATGCGACGCCGAACGACAAGTCGACCGACAACGGCAAGGCCAAGGCCGGCGACCTCGCCAAATAAGCGTCGCAGTTGAGCGTCGCAAAGTAAGCTGTGAACGCAGGCTTGCGCGTAATCGCTCGACAACAGATGGCGAAAAGGCCCTGCCCCGGAAATGCCCGGTGCGGGGCCATTTCGTGTTGCAAGGAACGCAGGCGATGCCTGGCGCGTTGACCTGTTGAGTTTCTCAAACAAACGGAAAGTGGCACACCATGAACAAAGATCGCATCGAAGGCTCCTTCAACCAGGCCAAGGGCAAAGTGAAGGAAGCTGCCGGCAAGGCGACGGGCGACGCCAAGCTCGAAACCGAAGGCAAGGCCGATCAGGTCAAGGGCAAGGTGCAGAACGCCATTGGCGGCGCCAAGGACAAGATCAAGGAAGCGCTCAACGACTAAGAGCGGCGCAAGGTTTTAGGACGGCGAACGACACAAGCCCGGCGGTTACCATCGGGCGTGTGCTGCGTGCTCAGCTTTTGTGGGGCTGCAGGTCGGCAATGACCGGCAGATGATCGGACACCCCGCGGGCGCTGCGGTCGATGAAGCTGCGCACCAGCGCCGCGCGCGGCCGGCAATAGATACGGTCGAGCCGCAGCAGCGGAAACGACGCGGGAAACGTCCGGTATCGGGTGCGGCCGGCGAGGATGCGCGAGAGCACCGCGCGCACCGAACCGGGCCAGAACCAGTCGTTGAAATCGCCGGCGACCACGGCAGGCGCTTCACCAGCGGCGAGTTCGATCAGCATCGCGGCCTGCTGGCGCCGTTCGCCGATGCTCAGGCCAAGATGCGTGGCAACGACCGTCAGCGGACCGAGTGGCGTCGCCACTTCGGCACGGATGGCGCGGCGCGGCTCGTTTTCGCCGAAGGAAATATCGCGGATCTCGTGGCTGTTGAGCGGAAAGCGCGAGATCAGCATCTGCCCATAGTCGCCGTCGGCCCCGGTCAACGACTTGGCGCCGATGCCGTAAATGCCGACCGCGCCGGTGAGATACTCGAACGGATTGGCGCCGTCGGCCAGCGCGCGGCGGGAGTCGACCTCCTGCAGCGCGACGATGTCCGGATCCCAGCGGCGTATCAGATCGACGACGCGCACAAGATCGAAGCGCGGATTGCGGCCGAGCGCGCCGTGGATATTCCACGTCATGATCCGGATGCTGTCGGCCCGCTCCGCCTCGTCCCTCACCGGTTGCCGCTCCAGAAACGCGACACCGCCGCCTGCACGCCGATCGAGAGGCTGACCCAGGCCAACACGGCCACCGCCAGCACGGCGATGTCATAAGGCGTCGGCGACGTCAGAATGCGGGCGAACTGATTGCCGACCGCCGAGATCATGATCATGCCCGGCAACATGCCCAGCGCCGTCCCGGCCATGTAGTCGAACACCGGAATCGCGCTCGCCCCGGCCGCGAGGTTGACGATCGCGAACGGCGCCACCGGCACCAGACGAATGGCGGCAACGGCGACAACGCCGCGCGAGGCGATGCGCTGGCGTACGCGATTGAGCCTGGGGCCGAGCAAATCGCGCATCGTCTTCTTGCCGATCGCGGCGCCGATCGAATAGGTCACCAGCGCGCTCGCCAGCGACCCGACCCCGGCATAGGTAAAGCCCAGCCATGGACCGAAAGCCGCGGCGGTCGCCGCGATCAGCACCGTCACCGGAAACATCAGCGAACCGGCGATGACGAAGGTCGCGATCACCGCAAGCGGCGCCCAATGACTGCCGGCGATATCCGTGAATACGGCTTTCACCGACGCCGGGTCGGCCAGCGGAATGAACTGCCAGATGAGCGCCAGCGCGAGAATGACGAGCCCGGCGCCAATTAGCTTGAGCACGGTCGAGAAATTGCGCGCCGGCACGTAACCGCCGAACATGTTGCTGACGAATTCCTCCGCGCCGATCGGCCGCTCGGGATCGGCGACGCCCTGGATCAGGGCGAAAGCCTCGGCCGAAGACTGCGGATCGTCGACGACCGGCTGCAGGCTGTGGCCGTTGCGGGACAACGTGCGCGCGGTTCTGACCGGCGAGCCGTTATTGGCGCGAATGGCCTGCGCCACCTCTTCAGCCGTCGCGCCGCAGTGATCGCCGATCAGCGTGTTGCGCAATCGTTCGATGGCGGCCCGCCTGTCGCCGTCGTCGGCCACGACGATGAGATCGCATTCGGTATCGGTGCCCATCGAGCGGTTGTTGAGATTGGCCGAACCGATGCGCAGAATTTTATCGTCGACGATCATCACCTTGGCGTGCACCATGGTGTTGGCGCCGGCGCCGCCGGCTTGGACACGCGGATACAGCAACGCGACGCGGTCGCCGCTCATGAATTCCTCAAGCACCGCGGCAAAGCGCGCCCGGCCCGCGCGCATGCTCTGCGCTTCGAGCCACGACACATGGGTCTGCGGCGAGACCATCAGCACTTCGAGTTCGGGCCGTTCGCGCAACCGCTGAGCCAGCCGCTCGGCAACCGGCAGCGCGGTGAGAAACTGGTTTTCGATATAGATGATGCGTTCCGCGGCATCGATCATGTCGAGGAAAAGCCTCTCGACTTCGCGGGCTTCCTCGCGCCCATCAAAACGCGGCTCGGTGCGGGCGATACCGACGTCGGTATCCCTGAAATCGGGCTCGACCCCATCCGGCCAGGGATCGCTCTGGGGATCGACGGCGGCGGGCGAAATTTTCTCCAGCGCCGCGCAGGCCCACCGGCGGCGAAGCAATTCGCTCAGGTTCGCGGCCGCGTCGCCATCGACCACCATCTGCACATCGTGAAAGGGCTCGTAAGGCTTGCCGCCCGGATCGACGCGGCGCGGATTGTTCACGGCGTGATCGCTGGTGTCCCAGCGGCGAACCGTGATGTCGAGGCCGCCGGAAAAGACCACCTTGTCGTCGACGGCAACAAGTTTCTGATGTTGCGAGGAACCGACCGGCACGCAATCGTCGAGGCAGAAGCGGATGTTGGGCGGCGTATTCCATTGCAGTGTCGCGGTTGGAAACGGATCGCGCTCGGCGGCGTAAAGCACCGAGAAATCCCACAGCAGAAGCCGGATTTCGAGCTGCGGATTCTTCGTCACCAGCGCGACGAGGAATTCCGCGAAGGTCTCCGGATAACCGTCATCGGCTCTGGCGGACGGACCGACCAGCCGGGTCTGGCTATGGATATCCCAGCCGGCGATGAGAATATGACGATCGGCCTTGATCATGGCGCTTCGCACGGCGGCGAAATAGTTCGCGCCGTCGATCAGCAGCGCGGCGCGCTCTGCGCGGCCAATACGCCAGACATTATCGCCTGGTTTCAGCACCATGCGTCCAATCCACCTCAATGCCAAAAGGCCCGCGAAAGCGGGCCCGGCCCTTATGGATGGATCAACGCATGACTGGAACTTTGGTTCGGTGCCGGACGATGCGACTTCAGCCGACCTTGATGCCGCGCACCAGCGGCCAGTCCGGCTCGTTGTTCTGCATCACCCAGGTCTCTTTCATCGCGGCGTCGTGCCATTCCCTCCAGGCCGCGGTCGCCATCACCGCATCCATGTAGGCGCGCGTCGCAGGCGACACCGGCAGACCGTAATTGTAGAGGCGCGCGACCACGGGCGCATACATCGCATCGGCATTGCCGAAGCTGCCGAACAGGAACGGCCCTGCTTTACCGTAACGCCTACGGCAGTCGGCCCAGATCGCCTCGATGCGCTGGACGTTGGCGAGCACTTCCGGCGGCTGCGGCCGTGCCTTGACCGGCAGCCAGAGATTCATCGTGCAGTGCTGGCGCAACGGCTGAAAGCCGCCGTGCATCTCCGCCGACACCGAACGCGCCAGCGCGCGCGCAGCACTGTCGGTTGGCCAGAGTTTGGCGTCGGGGAATTTCTCGGCGAGATATTCGAGGATGGACAGCGAATCCCAGATCGCGTTGTCGCCGTCGTGCAGGATCGGCACCTTGCCCGCCGGCGAATATTTCAGGATCTCCTCGGCGCTGCCTTCGCGGTACAGCGGAATGAGCACTTCCTTGAACGGAATGCCGGCAGCCTTCATGGCGATCCAGGGCCGTAGCGACCACGACGAATAATTCTTGTTGCCGATGACCAGAGTGAGGGACATGAGGCTCCTTCGTTCGCTTGTCTTTTAAGTGTTCGATCCATGCGCGTCGGCGCGGTGCACCACCGGCCAGTCGACTTCGTCTTCCGCAAACAGCCATGGTTCGGCGATCGCGGCCGCTTCCCAGGCCTTGAAGGCCGGCAGCGCCATGACCGCGTCCATATAGGCGCGGCTCATGGGAGCCACATCAACTGAGTAAGTGTGAAAGCGCGACACCACCGGCGCATACATGGCGTCGGCATTGCCGAAGGCGCCGAACAAAAACGGTCCGCCCCGCGCGGCCTTGACGCCGAAGCGCGCGCGGCAATCCGCCCACAGCGCCTCGATGTGGCGGACGTTGCCCTTAACCGGCGCCGGCAGGTCTCGCTTGATGATACGGCGGGCGAAGTTCACCGGCAGGTGATTGCGCAAAGGCTGGAAACCGGCATGCATCTCGTTGGCGACGACCCGGGCATGCGCCCGCGCCGCCGGATCCTTCGGCCACAGCCCGGCGTCGGGGAATTTCTCGGCGAGATATTCGAGGATGGCGAGTGACTCCCAGATCACCCTGTCGCCGTCGATCAGGATCGGCACCTTGGCGGTACGCGACAGGCTCGGCACGATGCGCGCGAAATCTTCCGTTTCGAAGGCGATCACCTGCTCCTCGAACGGGATGCCGGCGACCGTCATCGCGATCCAGGGCCGCAGCGACCAGCTCGAATAGTTCTTGTTGCCGATGATCAGCTTCAATGCCATCGCCCGCCCCTCACAACGATCGCGGCAGAGTGGGCGAGCGGCTGGAGTCCCGCAAATGAATTTTGGCAATGCGGACCAGCAGCGACGTTGATCGGTCGCGTCAGGCCTTGGTGTCAGGCTTTGGTCTCGGGCTGCTCGACCGGACCGCCTTGCGCCTTCCAGGCGCCGAAACCGCCACGGATATGGGCGACCGGCGTGAGCCCCATGCGCTGCGCCGTCTGGGCAGCGAGCGCCGAGCGCATGCCGCCGGCGCAGAAGAACACGAATTTCTTGTCCTGGGCGAAAACCGGCTTGTGATAGGAGCCGTTCGGGTCGATCCAGAATTCGAGCATGCCGCGCGGACAGTGAAATGCACCGGGCACCTTGCCCTCACGCTGCAATTCGCGGACGTCGCGGATATCGACGAGCACCACATCGTCGCGCCCGGCGAGCTTGATGGCCTCCGCGGTGTCGAGCGTTTCGATCTCGCGCTCGGCCTGAGCGCACATCTCCTTGTAGCCAATGGCAATGGTCTGCGGCATCGTATTTCCTGCCCGATTCTTGTTGCGCCCGGCCCCGGAAGGCCCGCTAGAGTAGCCGGTCTGACAGGGCAGCGGCAACGTGACAAGCAGACCGCCACGCCGATGAGGACAATGCAGCCATGTTCGTCCTGAGCCTGCCCGACGCGCTCGCGCTCACGTTATTCTTGGTGGCTTGGATCGGCTACTCGATCATCATCGAGAAGACGGCGCACGGCCGCCAGAGCCTCAATTCGCTGATGCATATCTATCGCGACCAGTGGATGAACGAGCTTTTGACGCGCGAGGTGCGCATCGTCGATTCGCAGGTGACCGCCGCCTTGCAGAACGGCACGGCGTTTTTCGCCTCCACCAGCCTCATCGCCATTGGCGGCGCGCTGACCCTGCTGCGCGCCAGCGATGAGATCGTCCATGTCATGGGGCTGCTGCCGTTCAGCGTCCCCAACACACCCGAGATGTGGCAGGCCAAGATCGTCGGGCTCGCCGTGATCTTCGTCTACGCGTTCTTCAAATTCGCTTGGTCCTACCGGCTGTTCAATTATCTCGCCATCATGATCGGGGCGGCGCCACCGGCCGAGCAAAAGCACAGCGAGGCGGCGCGACAGTTCGCCTATCGCGGCGCGCGGCTGTGCGAGGACGCCGGCCGGCAATTCAACCGCGGCCAGCGCGCGTTCTTCTTCGCGCTCGGCTATCTCGGCTGGTTCCTCGGGCCAATCGAATTCGGCCTCACCACGATCGGCGTCGTGATCGTGATGTGGCAGCGGCAATTCGCGTCGCCCGCGCGCCGCGCGTTCGATGAAGGCACCGGCGCCTAGGCCATCCGGTCAGCGTCGAACAATCAAGACATGCTCGCCAGGACATGCCTTTCAAGACCTGCCCATAAGGACATGCCTATCAGGACATGCCTATCAGGACATGCCCATCAACAAAGCCACGGCGCCGACGATGGTGATGGCAAGAGTGGCGGCGACAGTTGTGATGATGCGTTCGCCCCAGTTCGCGCTGAGGCCGAAATCGTCATAGAAATCCGCCGCCTCCAGCTTCGATGGCGGCACGGCGGGCGTATTTTTGGCAGCCATATTGCGATTCCCTTTTCGATGAAAGGCATCACGCGGAAAAAACATCACGCGGATGGTGCTCGAGAACGCTGACGCGAACTCGGGCGCACGAATCGCCCTGTGTCAGAAATGTTACCTGCGGCCCGTCATCACCACAATAATTCATCTGGCGACGGGCGGCCTCACGGCGACGGAAACAGCGCCGATGTCCTGCCGGTCGCCCAATAAACGACGAGGCCAATCCATTCGCTGGTGGCGCGATCGAATCTTTCGAGATTGCGGCTCACATCGAGACTGGGCGTCAAACGAAGATGACGCCCTGTCTGCCAGGCCACTGGATAGGCCTCGACCGCAAAGCCGGCTTGTCGAAAGCAACCGATCGCACGCGGCATGTGTTGTGCCGACGTGACCAGCAGCCAGCGCTCGCCCGGCTTCGGATTGGCGACGTCCTTGCTGAAAGCGGCATTCTCGGCGGTGTTGCGCGATCTCGTTTCGAGCGCGACGCGCGCGCGCGGCACGCCGAAGTCATCCAGCAGCGGACCGAGATAATCGGCCTCGGCGCGCCGGCTGCCGGTGAGGCTCGCATCGCCGCCGGCATAGATGATGCGCGCCTGCGGATATTGGCGCGCCAGCCGCGCAATGGCGATGACGCGCTCGCCATCGGCATTGACCCCGGCGCGATCGGACTGCCGCCCGACGACCGACGTCAGCCCGCCGCCGAGCACGACGATGCCGTCCGGCGCGCCGCGTGCCACCTCAGCGGATGGCGACCAGGGCGGAAAGCGGTCCTCGAGAATGCGCGTCATGACCGCGCCCAGGGGCGAGACCCCGGCAATGAGCAACAAGACGACGCTGGCGACCACAAGCCCGAGGCCGGCGCGGCGCCGGCGGGCCAGCAACAGCGCAACCCCGGCAAGCCCGATCAGCAGGATCAGGTTTGACGGTTGCAGCAGAACGCCGACGGTCTTGGATAGAACAAAGAACATGATGGCCCGGTCGCTTAATGCGCCGCCGAGCCTATCACAATGGCGAGGCCGCGCGCCTTAGCGCGACTTCTTCCAATCCTCGTAGCGTTTCTTGGTCTCGTCGTTGGGCGGGTAGAGGCCGGGCAATTTCGCACCCTTCTCCACTTCCTGCACCAGCCAGCTTTCAAGCAGCTCGTGCTCGGCGCCTTCATGCGCGACGAATTCGACAAGGTCCTTCGGGATCACCACGGCGCCGTCGTCATCGGCGACGATGATGTCGTCCGGGAAAATGGCGCTGCCACCGCAGCCGATCGGTTCGTTCCAGCCCACGAAGGTCAACTGGTTGACCGAGGCCGGCGCCGCCACGCCCTGGCACCAGACTGGCAGGCCGGTCTGCATGATGCCCTGCTTGTCGCGCATCACGCCGTCGGTGATCAGCGCGGCGACGTTGCGCTTGACCATGCGCATGCAGAGGATGTCGCCGAAGATGCCGGCGCCGACATTGCCCATGGCGTCGGCGACGACGACGCAGTTCTCCGGCATGGCTTCGATCGCCGAACGGGTCGAGATCGGCTTCGTCCAGCTTTCCGGCGTGGCGAGATCCTCGCGCACCGGAACAAAGCGCAGCGTAAAGGCGGGTCCGACCACGCGCTTGCCGGAAAAGCCAAATGGCATCGCGCCTTTCATCCAGCTGTGGCGGATGCCCTTCTTCAGCAGCATCGTGGTGACGGTGCCGGTGGTGACGGTGCGCAGGATGTCGATGGTCGAGGTCATGAGTTCTCTCTAACGGGCGAACGGAACAGCGGCGCTCTCAGGCCGGGGAAAAACCGAGACGGATGTCGCGGCGGCGCAGATACAACACCAGCGGGATCGACAGTAGCACCATCCAGGCCTTGCCGACGATCTGCCCGGCGAGGAAATCGAGCGAGCCGAACGCGAGCCAGAGAAACACGATGGAGTCGATCACCAGCCCCGCCATGCTGGAAGCAACCACCGCCAGCACCAGGCGCCGGCGCGCCAGCGGCGTGTAAACCGCGAAATCGGCCATCTCCGACAGCAGAAAGGCGGCGGCCGATGCCGTCACCAGCGACGGTGGCGAAATCGCCGCCGAAATTCCGGCGCCGACGATGATCGCGCCGAGGCCGAATTCAACGCCGAGCCGCCGCTGCACAAGGTCACGCAGCACCAGAGCCGCGCCGATCAACAAGACGCCGGACGGCGCCAGCAGGCCGGGCGCCACCGGAACCAGGCAGGGACCGTCGGCGGAGCAGACCGTGCCGACATGGCCGACCATCCAGTTGGCGGCCGGAAGGGTGAGGCAGAACAGCACGAGGAAAATCGCGCCTTCGATATTCTTGCGGGATTCAATCGACATGGCCGGTTAGTTGAAAAGTCCGGATGGACGTTGAAACGGGATATCTGGCGGGTCGGACACCTGTCTGGAGGGATGATCGGCGACGAATTTCGCGTAACCCTGCCCGCGCAATTCGCAGGCCGGGCACACGCCGCAGCCGTAACCCCACGCATGACGGTGCGTGCGGTCGCCCAAGTAGCAGGTATGAGTCTCCTCGACAACGAGTTCGAGGAATGGCTGCCCCGCGATGTCGCGCGCCATCGCGAAGGTTCCGGCCTTATCGACCCACATCAACGGCGTATGGATCGTCACTCTTTTATCGAGGCCGAGGCTGAGCGCGACCTGCATCGCCTTGACGGTGTCGTCGCGGCAGTCCGGATAGCCGGAATAATCGGTTTCGCACATGCCGGCGACGATGTGACGGGCGCCGCGCCGATAGGCCAGCGCCCCGGCGAAGGTGAAGAAAACGAGATTGCGGGCGGGTACGAAAGTATTAGGCAGCCCGCTGTCGGCGAACGCGATTGCGGTCTCGCGCGTCAGCGCCGTGTCGGATATTGCCGCGAGCGCGTCGAGCGCGACCATGTGGTCGTTGCCGAGCCGCTGCTGCCATTCCGGTTTCAGACCGGCGATCAGTTCGCGCAGCCGCGGCCGCACCTCAAGCTCCACCGCGTGGCGCTGGCCGTAATTGAAGCCGACGGTTTCGACCCGTTTGAAACGATCGAGCGCCCAGGCCAGGCAAACGGTGGAGTCCTGCCCGCCCGAGAACAGGACGAGCGCGGTGTCGTTGGATGTCGTCATCACAATCGGCTTCAGTCCCACTGCGGCGCATGCGCCAGATTGACGATGCGCTTCTTCGCGTGCGACAGCGACGCGACTTCGGCCATTTCGGATGGCGAAAGAACAAAGTCGAAAATCGCCACGTTCTCTTCAAGCCGCGCCAGCTTGCTGGTGCGCGGAATGACGACGATGTCCTGCTGCACCAGCCAGCGCAGCGACACCTGCGCCGCGCTTTTGCCGTGCGCAAGTCCGATGCGTTCGAGCACCTCATTGCCCTTGGCCGAACCGCGCGCGATGGGGCTGTAGGCAACCACGGCCATGCCGTGCGCCCTGGTGGCTGCGACCACCTTGGTCTGGTCGAGGAACGGATGATATTCGATCTGGTTGCAGACCAGCGGCTCGTCGGTCGCCCGTTTTGCCTCGTCGAGCAGCTTGACGGTGAAATTCGAGACGCCGAGCTGCTTGACGTAGCCGGCCTGTTTCATCTTCGCCATGGCGCCTAATGTCTCGGCGAGCGGGATGCGGTCGTTGGGCCAGTGAATGATCAACAGGTCGATCTCGTCGATCCGCAATTTGCCGAGGCTCTCTTTAACGGAGCGCTCGACGTCCTGCGGCGCCATGTTACCATGCGCGACCTTGGTCGTGACCATGACCTCCGAACGCCTGCCGGACGCACGCACGCCATCGCCGACTTCCGCTTCATTGGCATACATCTGCGCCGTGTCGATATGGCGATAGCCGAGGCGGATCGCCTGCTCGACGAGGCGTGCGCAGTCACGTCCGCGCAATTCCCAGGTACCGAGGCCGATGATCGGAATCTTGAAGCCCTGCGCTTCGACAGACTGCACGGTCGCTCCCATTTACGGCGTGTCCCAGACCGGCGCGTGCGGCGGGTTGACCACGCGCATGTTGGTATCGTTGAGCTTCTTCAATTCGCTCATCTCGCCATCGGTGAGCGAGAAGTCGAAGACGTCGAGATTGGCCTTGAGGTGCTCGCGATTTGACGAGCGCGGGATCGGGATCATGCCGCGCTGGACGAGATAGCGCAGCGACACCTGCGCCGCGCTCTTGCCATGCGCCTTGCCGATACGCTCCAGCGCCTCGCCGCCACTCTCTTGAGAGGCTTGCACCTTGCCGCGCGCGATCGGCACGTAGGCGACCACCGCCATGCCGCGTCGGGCGCAGGCCCCGATCACCTTGTCCTGGTTGATGAAGGGATGCGCCTCGATCTGGTTGCAGACCAACGGCTCGCTGGTCGCCGCCCAGGCTTCATCGAGCAGCGCGGTGGTGAAATTCGACACCCCGATGTGGCGCGTCTTGCCCGCCTTCCTGGCCCGGCACAGCGCGCCGACGGTTTCGGCGATGGGCACTTCCTTGCTGGGCCAGTGAATGAGCAGCAGGTCGACATAGGGCAGTTGCAGGTTGGCCAGACTCTGGTCGACGACGCGGGCGAAGTCGTCCGCCCTCGCCTCGGTCGGCCGGACCTTGGTGGTGATGAAGACGTCGTCGCGCCGCACTCCGGACGCGCGCAGCGCCTCGCCATTCTCCTTCTCGTTGCCGTAATAGGCCGCGGTATCGATATGCCGGTAGCCGACGTCGAGCGCGGTTTTGATCGCCGCAACGCCGGCTTCGCCGGTCAATTGCATGGTGCCGAGCCCGATCTGCGGGATGTGCGCTCCGTTGGCATCGACGTACTGCATGGCGTGAGGTTCTCTCCGGCGGCGCGGCTCACCCGTGAGCCATACCCAATGCCGCGGGCCGGGAGAATGCCCCCTCAAACCCGCCCTGCCAACCGCCGAACGGCCGGCACGGTTTCAGGGGTAACCACAGTTGCGTGACTTTTAATGTTCGTAACCTCGAGTGACATCGCCCGTCGCGACAAGCGATTGGCCCGCCTTCTCACATTGGAATAATTCGAGAGTAAAAATAAGCACTTGCATCGAATGGGTTTAGTGCTTTTGTCCCTGCTATAGCTTCAGCCCCGGGGAAACCATGCGCACCCTCTTCGCTTCCGCCGCCATCGCCGCCCTCGTCGCGCTTGCGCCTGCTGCCGCACAGGCCGCCGACGACTTCACGCTGACCATCAAGGACAACAAATTTTCGCCCACGGAACTAAAGGTGCCGGCCAACAAGCGCGTGACCATCACCGTGGTCAACAGCGACCCGACCCCCGAAGAGTTCGAGAGCAGCGTGCTCAAGGTCGAGAAAATCATTCCCGGAAACGCCAAGGCCACCGTCCGCATCGGGCCGCTCAAGCCAGGCCGGTACGATTTCGTCGGCGAGTTTCACGAGGATACCGCCAAAGGCGTCGTGATCGCGGAATAATCGGAAGTTAACACACCATGCTCGGCGCCCTCGTCATCGTCTTTCGTGAAGTCCTCGAAGCGGGTCTCATCATCGGCATCGTAATGGCGGCAACGCGCGGCGTTGCCGACCGCGGCCGCTGGGTCGTGATCGGCGTCGGCGGCGGCATTCTCGGCGCCGCCATTGTCGCCCTATTTGCCGGGGCGATTTCGCAGGCCTTCGAAGGCATCGGGCAAGAGCTGTTCAACGCGGCGGTGCTCGGCGTCGCCGTCATCATGCTGATGTGGCACAACGCCTGGATGGCGCGGCACGGCCGCGAAATCGCCGCCGAGATGAAGCGCATCGGCCACGACGTCAGCGAGGGCGCCAAGCCCTTGACCGCGCTGGCCGTGGTCGTCGGCCTTGCCGTGCTGCGCGAAGGCTCCGAAGTGGTGCTGTTCCTCTACGGCATCTTCGCCCAAGGCACGTCGGGCATGTCGCTGCTGCTCGGCGGTGTGCTCGGCATCGTCGCCGGCGCGGCCTTCACCGGCCTCACTTATGCCGGTCTGCTCGCTATTCCGCAGCGCTATATCTTCTCGGTCACGACCTGGCTGATCGCCCTGCTCGCCGCCGGCATGGCGGCGCAGTCCGCCCAGTATCTCTACAATGCCGGCGTCATCAACGCGCTCGGTCAGACGGTGTGGGACACTTCGTGGCTGCTCACCGAAGGCAGCATCCTCGGCAAGCTGCTGCACACCCTGATCGGCTATGTCGCGCAGCCGACCGAATTGCAGCTCGCTGCCTATATCGGCACGCTGTTGGTGATGTTCCTGCTGATGCGGATCGCGCGCTACCGGCCGCACAGCCGCACGGTTGCCGCCTGACGGCTAGCGGCCGCCGCCGAGCGCGGCGAAAGCCGCTTCCGGCGCCTTGTCGATCAGCTTGAGAAGCGCCCGCGCCGGCCCGCGCGGATTGCGCTTGCCCTGCTCCCAGTTGCGGACGGTTTCGATCGGCACTTCGATCTTTTCGGCGAAGGCGGCCTGCGTCAGCCCGCAACGCGCCCGCACCTGCCGCACAAAGGCGGCGGGGTCCTTGTGCTCCAGCGTGATTTCGCGGCCATCGGCGGCGATCTCCACGATCCGGCCGTCGGCTTTCAGACGCACGCGCAGCATGGGAACCTCCATTGGCTGACAGGTCGGCCAATGGATGACGTGATTCGCGGAAGCGAATGGTTAATGGCCTATCTGATCAGTCGGACATCCAGACCGAGATCGAGCGTCTTCCAGGACCTGTCGGCGGTGAGTACCGGCAGACCTTCCTGCTGAGCCAGCGCCAGGCAGGCGCGGTCGCCCAACGACGCGCCAACATGTTTCGCACTTGGCCGCAATGCGCCCGCGCGCCGCGCCAGATGAAGGTCGTGCGGAACCACGATCACGCCCATGGCGGCGATCTTGCGTAAAATGCCGGCCAGATCCTCACCCCGGTCCAGACACTTGCCGACGGCTTCGGTGTAGTTGACGGCCGACAGATAAGCGCCCGGCAGAACGGACAGCACATTGTCGGCGCCGGGCTCCGCGAAATAGAGCGCCAACACAGCGGAAGCATCCAGCACGGCCGCAGTCACCGTCGACGGCTCTTGCGCCCTCGGCGCGACGGCAATTCTTCCCCGGCGTCTCGTGCGGCTTCAGCGCGCCGCTCGGTGATCAGTTCGTCCGACGCATAAACATTACCCCTTGCCAGGGACAACGCTTCGGTCTGCAACGTGCTCAAGCCGCGCCGATGGCTGTGCACACGCACCTCTCCGTCCTTCAGCCAGGCGGTGAGAACATCGCCCTCGCTGAGATCCATCGCCGCGCGCAGATCGGCGGGCAACAGCACCCGACCTTTAGGGCCAACTATCAGGAAATAACGGACCGTCCCGTCCGGCAGCGTTTCCGGCGACGGCAGTTTGCGTTTGCCGTGTGTAGCCTCATCCGCCCAGTGGCCGCCGGAGCGCGGCGTGCCATAAGACGTCTTCGGTTCGGCAAAGCCCTCGGGGGTCGACTTGCGCGCCATGCCTCGGCTCGTTCAGCTCAGGATAGCACCGCACCCGACGTGTCACTTCTGACAAAAGTGACACTATTTTCGCCTACCGCGTCTTTTCGAAAATCTCGCGGCCGATCAGCATGCGGCGGATTTCGGAGGTCCCCGCCCCGATCTCGTAGAGCTTGGCATCGCGCAGCAGGCGGCCGGTGGCGAAGTCGTTGATATAGCCATTGCCGCCGAGACACTGGATCGCTTCCAGCGACATCCAGGTGGCGCGCTCGGCGGCGTAAAGTATCGCCCCGGCGGCGTCCTCGCGGGTGATGCGGCCGTCATCGCAGGCGCGCGCCACCGCATAGACGTAGGACTTCGCGGCGTTCATCGTCACATACATGTCGGCGAGCTTGGCCTGGATTAACTGGAAGCGGCCGATGGCCTGGCCGAACTGTTGCCGGTCGTGGACATAGGGGATCACGACGTCGAGGCACGCCTGCATGATGCCGAGCGGCCCCGCCGCCAGCACGACGCGCTCGAAGTCGAGACCCGACATCAACACGTTGACGCCGTTGCCGACCGCGCCGAGCACGTTCTCTTCCGGGACTTCGCAATCGGTGAAAACAAGCTCCGATGTGTCGGAGCCGCGCATGCCCAGCTTGTCGAGTTTCTGCGCCGGCGCAAAACCCTTGAAGCTCTTCTCGACGAGGAAAGCGGTGATGCCGCGCGCGCCGGCGGTGCGATCCGTCTTGGCGTAGATCACCAGCGTATCGGCGACCGGACCGTTGGTGATCCACATCTTCGAACCGTTGAGCACATAGCGGTCGCCGACCTTGTCGGCGCGCGTGCGCATCGAGACGACGTCGGAGCCCGCGCCCGGTTCTGACATGGCGAGCGCGCCGACATGCTCGCCCGAAATCAGTTTGGGCAGATATTTGCGCTTCTGCGCCTCGTTGCCGTTGCGGCTGATCTGGTTGACGCAGAGATTGGAATGCGCGCCGTAGGACAGGCCGACCGAGGCAGACGCCCGCGACACCTCTTCCATCGCCACGCAATGCGCCAGGTAACCGAGGCCCGAGCCGCCATACTCTTCCTTGACCGTGATGCCGTGCAAGCCGAGAGCGCCCATTTCGGGCCAGAGGTCGCGCGGAAAGGTGTTGGTGCGGTCGATTTCGTCGGCGCGCGGCGCGATGCGGTCGCGGGCGAAATCACCGACCGATCGGCGCAGCATGTCGACATCGTCGCCGAGACCGAAATCGAAACCCGACCAGGCGTTGGGGATCATAAGGTTGCCTCCCGAATAATATTATGGCGGCAACTCTAGACACATTCACTGTTTCAGCGAAACGGCGAAAGTGTTCGGATTTTTTCCATCGTGCCGGAGGGCGGCCAAGCGATTTTCGTTCGCCGGCAAAGGCGACAACGACAGAAAAATTACGCAGTCAACGCTTCATCGCCAGCCTGGCCTTGGCCCGGTACCGCCTTGCCGCCAGACTGCTTCTGCTGGGTCAGCAAGCGGTCAATAGCCGCCGCCGGCGCCGGCCTGGCAAACAGGAAGCCCTGCATCTCGTCGCAGCCCGCCAGCCGCAGGAGGACACGCTGCTGCTCGGTCTCGACGCCCTCGACCAGGATCGACAGGCCAAGCGCCCGCCCCAGTGCCACGATCGCCTGAATGATGACACCGCCATTGGCCGAAGAGCCGAGCGCGGTGACGAAGCTGCGGTCGATCTTGAGCTTGTCGAGGGGAAATCGCTGCAGATAGCTCAGGTTCGAATAGCCCGAGCCGAAGTCGTCCAGCGCCACGCGCACGCCGAGCGCGTGCAGGTCCTCGATGCGGCGCACCATTTCTTCCGGATTATCGATCAGCACGCCTTCGGTGATTTCGAGCATCAGCCGCGACGGCGGTACACCGCTGTCCTCAAGCGCAGACCGCACGACATCGACGATGCTGCCGTCGCGCACCTGCAACGGCGACAGGTTGACAGCGATATAGAGGTCCGGCCAGCGCTTGGCCTCCTGAAGGGCGCGGCGCAGCACGAAAGCGCCGATCACGTCCATCAGGCCCATCTGCTCGGCAATCGGGATAAAGACCGCCGGCCCGATCGCGCCGCGCGTCGTGTGGGTCCAGCGCAGCAAAGCCTCGACACCGACGATGCGGCCGCCATGGGCGGCGATGATCGGCTGGTAATGCAGTTCGAGTTCGTTGGCGCTGACGGCGCGCGGCAATTCACGCTGGATGAATTTCTGATCGGTCGAGACCGTGTCGAGCGGAACGTCGAACGCGACCCAGGCCCCCGGCCCTTTTTTTGCCGCGGCACGCAACGCCAGTTCGGCGCGTCGTGTAAGCTCGCCGCGCGTGGCCGCGTGTCCCGGCGCCTGGGCAAAACCGGCATGGGCGCTGACGCGGACCACCGTATCGAACCAGTGCGGCCGCGCGATGTTCTCGATCATCGCCGTCACCATGGCGCCGATATCGGCGTCATCGGGCGCGGTGATGAGCATGGCGAATTCGTCGCTGCCGATGCGGCCGCACACAGCGCCGGGAGGAGCGGCTTCGCGGATTCGGTCGGCCAATGCGATGATGAGTTCATCGCTGCCGAGCACGCCAAAATTCGCCGTCATGTCCGCCATGCCGTCGAGTTCGAACATCACGAAGGTCGTGGTCGCCCCGTCCATGCGCTCCGCCAGCGCCAGGTCGAGCAGTTCGAGGATCTTGGCGTGATTGGGCAGACCGGTGATCTTGTCCTCGTCGGCGGCGCGGCGAACCAGCGCTTCGCTCTCGGTCAGTTCGCGGTTGGCGCGCTTGAGCTGCCAGATCGAAAATCCGGCAAAAGCCACCAGCGCGACCGCGAGCGCGATGATGAAAGGCATCATCGCGTTCACCGCCTCGGCGGTCGGCGCGGTCTTTTCCCAGGTAAAGAAGCCGGCGATGCGGCCATCGGCATCGACCACGGGCTGCATTTCGCGCCCGTCATCGTCGGGAGCGGTGTCGAATTTCAGACCTTTGAGGCGAGCGCTCTGCTCGACCATCCGCACGAAACGCGGATCGACTTCGCGCGCCTGCCCAAACAGCGCACGGAATTCGCCGACCGCGTTGCGCAAGGCCGCACGCTGCTCGATCGCACGCTCGTCGTCGCTGTGACGCGCGATCCCGTAGCCGGCACCGGCACCGACCAGAATGGCGCCCAGCGCGACCAGCGCCAGCAGCGCGACGACGCGCGACGAAAAACGGTTTCCGGGGTTTTTGCGCATAGCGGCAACGCCGGCCGGACCGGTGCGGTCCAGGCTCGCGCTCATTCCGCCGGTGTCCGAACTGGCGCCCGGTACCCTCGTCCCACTCTTACGCAACACGCACCACTCCCCGCGCCAATCCGCGGCAGCCCACCAAACACGCTTAACGGGACAGCCTTAATGTCGGGTCAGCAAACAGGGTGAACGAAGCGTAACAATGCCGTGCGCGGCGGCTAAAGCTCGTGAAAAATCTGCGGAATTCGTAACGGCTCAGCGTAGGCCGAACCACAAAGTGGCGATGGCCAGGAATGAGAAGAAGCCGACCACGTCCGTCACGGTGGTGACGAACGGGCTGGACGCCACCGCGGGGTCGATCTTGAGCCGATGCAGGCCGAGCGGGATGAGAATACCGCCCGCGGCCGCCGCCAGCAGATTGCAGATCATGGCGAGGCCGATGACGATGCCGAGGCCCGGGACGTCGAACCAGATATAGGCGGCAATGCCGGTAATAACGGCGAAGGCGGCGCCGTTGAGCAGCCCGACCATCAATTCGCGCATGATGACCCAGCGGGCATTGGCCTCGTTGAGTTGCTGGGTCGCCAGCGCCCGCACCGCGACCGTCATGGTTTGCGTCGTCGCATTGCCGCCCTGGCTCGCCACGATCGGCGCCAGCACGGCGAGCGCGACCATTTTCTGCAATTGGCCCTCGAACAGGCCGAGCACCGACGAGGCGAGAAACGCGGTCGCCAGATTGACCAGCAGCCAGCTGAAACGATAGCGCGCAATAGTCCAGACCGAGTCCGACAGTTCTTCGTCGGCGGGGACGCCGCCCAGCGCCTTGATGTCTTCGTCGGCCTCTTCCTGGATCACATCGGCGACGTCGTCGAAGGTCACGACACCGACCAGCCTTTCGCTGCCGTCGACCACCGGCACCGAGACCATGTCGTAGCGCTGGAACAGGCGCGCCACATTCTCCTGCGTCTCCGCCGGCGTCACGCGGCGGCGCTCCTCGTCCATGAGGCCGGACACCGGCACCGGACGCTTGGCGCGCAGCAGGCGGTCGAGCGGCACGGCGCCGAGAAAACGGCCGGTCCCGTCCACGACGTAAAGTTCGTAAAACGGCTCGGGCAGATCCTCCGTCTCGCGCAGGTAATCGATGATGCGGCCGACATCCCAGTCCGGCGTCACCGCGATGAACTCGGTCTGCATCCGCCGGCCGGCGGAAAATTCCGGGTAGTCGAGGCCGCGCGTCAGCGCGAAGCGCTCGTCGAGGGGCAGGTGTTCGAGGACTTCGGTGCGTTCCGCGCCGGGCATGTCGGCGAGAATGGCGACGGCGTCGTCGGTCTCGATATCGCGAACGCCCTCGGCGACGGTTTCCGGATCGAGCTCTTCGAGGATCTCGTCGCGGACCGTGGTGTCGACTTCGGTGAGCGCCGTGAAGTCGAAATCGATGCCGAGAAGCTCGACCAGCCGCGGCCGCTGCTCCGGCTCGAGCGCCTCGAGCAGCGCACCGAGATCGGATTCGTGCAGGTCGCCGACCAGATCGCGCAATTTGCCGGCGTCACCGGCCTCAAGGGCGCCGGCGGCTTCGGCGACAAATTCGGGGCGGATAATGCCGTCCTCGTCGCGCAGCGGCGGCAGATCGAGGGGCGTCCCGGTCTCGCTCATGGTCTCATTCATGACGCGGCGCTCTCGCTGTATCGCACCCGTATCGGGGCGTGGGCTGGACCGGTGATCGGCTTGACGCGCGCGGTATGCCGCTCAACGGTATCAGCCATGCGACACAGGCACCGGGTTTGTACGCATGACGCGCGGGACGGTGCAATCTTTAAGGCGTAAAGAGACGCCGATGAAACGCCAAGGTCATCTCCCGATTGCCGCCGCTGTGCTGATCGCAACCCTATCGGTCGCGATCGCCGCGGCGACGCCGGCGGCCGCGCTGACCTGCCGGTCCGACGCGCTCGGCACGGCGCGGGTTCTCGTCGCCGACGCCGCATCGACGCCCCGCGTCGGCCGCAAGCAATTCCCCGACACGCTGCCGCTGCAGGACAAGGAACTGGTGCTGACCTTCGATGACGGGCCTTGGCCGACCACGACGCCGAAGGTACTCGATGCGCTCAAGGCCGAATGCGTGCGCGCCACGTTCTTCCTGCTCGGCCGCAACACCGATGCCCACCCGCAGCTTGCCCGGCGCGAACTCGCAGAGGGCCATTCGATCGGCCACCACACCTATTCGCATCCGCTGTTGAAGAACCTGTCCCTGACCAAGGCGGAAGCCGAGATCGATCGCGGCATCGCGCGCGACGAATTCGCCCTGACCGGCGTCGCCCGCACCCGGCCGTCGACGCCTTTTTTCCGCTTTCCCGGTTTCGCCTCAAGCCAGCCCCTGCTCGATCGCCTGCAGGACCGCGGCATTGTGGTGTTTGGCGCCGATGTCTGGGCCAGCGATTGGGATCCGATGTCGCCCGACACCGAGCTTCAGCTGCTGATGAAGCGCATCGACCACGTCGGCCGCGGCATCGTGCTGCTGCACGACACCAAGGCCCAGACCGCGGCGATGCTGCCCAAATTGCTGCGCGAACTGAAGGCCCGCGGTTACCGGATCGTCCACGTGGTGCCGGCCGGCGGACGGGTCACGAATTAACCCCTCTCGGCCGGCCAGACTGTCGCATTTTTGCCGCAGCGCGGGAAATTTCCTGCAAAAACAAGCTTGTGCATAAGTACAGCGGTTCATTTTCGGTTAAGACGCCGGCCGATAGCGTTAATGGACATCCCGCGACAGGCGCGACCTAGATCGCGCAAGCGGGTGCAGGGGTTCAGGCGGGGTCGTCATGTTCAAGTTTGTTGCTGCAGCGCTGGCGCTTGCCGCCGCGCTGATCGATATCGCTCCGGCTGCGCTGGCCGCCGGTTGCTCCAATCCTGATGCGCTCGGCACCAGCCGTACCATCACCGTTGACCCCGATGCTTTGCCGCGCATCGGCACGATGCAGTATCATCACAGCCTGCCGCTGGAAGATCACGAAGTAGCCATCACATTCGATGACGGCCCGCTGCCGCCCTATACCGACCGCGTGCTCGATGCGCTGGCCGACCAATGCGTGAAGGTCACCTACTTCATCGTCGGCCAGATGGCGCGCGCCTATCCGGACACGTTGCGCCGCATCTATAATGCCGGCCATGTCATCGGCACACACAGCCAGCATCATCCGCTGGCCATGGACCAGTTGGATTCGGCGCGCATCGCCAGCGAGATCGACGGCGGCATTGCGGCGGTGAAAGCGGCCATTGGCGACGATCGCGCGGTCGCCCCCTTCTTCCGCATCCCGGGGCTGGCGCGCTCGCGTCAGATCGAAGCCTTTGCAGCGTCGCAATCGCTGGCGGTGTGGAGCGCCGACGAGGTCGCCGACGATTGGCACCGTGGCATCACTGCCGCGCAGATCGTGCGGCTCGCCATGAACCGCATCGAAGCCAAAGGCCACCGCGGCGTGTTGTTGCTGCACGACATTCACCCCGCGACCGCGATGGCGCTCCCGATGCTGCTCAAGGAATTGAAGGCCAAGGGCTACAAGATCGTGCAGGCTATCCCCGCCGGCGACCGTCCGGCCTCGGTGCCGGAACGCAGCCCGGTTGAGATCGCCGCGGCTCGTGCCCAGGGCTGGCCGCGGGTAACGCGAGCGAGCCATGTCGTCCGCCGGCATCACGCCGTACTCGACAAGGAGGAGTCGCTGCAGGCCAAGCTTGCCGCACGAGCCACCCGGACACTGACCGCAGGGAATTATCCCGACGGCCTGTTCAACCGTTGATCGGGCCCGCCGCGATTGTCAGGCGGGACCAGCCGGTGCAGCATCGGACGCCAATTTCAAGTCGATGACATCAGGAGCCATGGATGGACAAGCTTCGCATTACCGCCGGATCGTTTGTATTCGACGCCAAGTTCGAGAGCGAACTGGCGCCCAAGACCGTCGCGGTGTTCAAGAAGCTCCTGCCCTACGAGCAGAAAGTCATCCACGTGCGCTGGAGCGGTGAAGGCGTCTGGGTGCCGCTCGGCGAGACCAACCTCGGCCTGACCTACGAGAACCACACCAGCTATCCGCATCCGGGGCAGATGATCGTCTATCCCGGCGGCATCAGCGAGACCGAGATCCTGCTCGCCTATGGCGCGGTGCATTTTGCCTCGAAGCTCGGCCAGCTCGCCGGCAATCACTTCATCACGCTGACGTCCGGCATGGACCGGCTCTACGAATTCGGCCGCGCCGTGCTCTACGAAGGCGCCAAGCCGATCCGCATCGAGGCGGTGTGAGGCCCGATTTGCGGCTGGTTTCGTAACGGCTTGAGCGGCCGGGGAAAATTCCGCCGGGAAGGACGCGGGAAAACGCCGGCAGCCCTTGTCTGGCCTGACCCTATTTGTTAGAGCGTCCGCCGCTGAAGGCCGCTGTCAGGCCGCCTTGGCGAAGGTTGCGGTCGTGGCGGAATTGGTAGACGCACTGCCTTGAGGTGGCAGCGCCGAAAGGCGTGGAGGTTCGAGTCCTCTCGACCGCACCAATCCAGAAAAAATGGGCTTTTCGGAAGGCGGCGCTTGGCGAACCGCTCAGCGCGAACGCCTGTGGGCGCGGAGCTTCATCACCGCATATCCGGCGGGCGCGGCAGCAGCTCGCCAACCTCGACCGCGATGCGATTGCCGTTCACGACCACCGTCCCCTGCGCCACCGGCAGGTTATTGGCCAGCACCTTGACGGCGTCGTCTTCCGTGGCGTCGAGCTCGATGATGGCGCCGCGGCCCAGCCGGAGCACCTGATGGATCGGCATGGTTGTCGTGCCAAGCACGACTGTGATGTCGACCGAAACCTTGTCAAATGTGGCCAAGTTCCCAAATTCCTGTCATGTCGCTTTTTTGCCCGTCCCTGTGACCGAGCTTGGCCTTAAGGTCACCTCTTATGGTTAACCGGTGATTAACGTGCGTGACGAGCTCATGGTTGGGATGCTGCCGCCGCCAGGTCTGGCACCGGTCGAGTGGCGGATCAGCGAGGGTCTGACGCCCTATCCGCAAGCCATTGCCTTCATGGAGGCGCGGGCCGAAGCGATCGCCCGGGGCGAAGCCCCCGAACTGGTCTGGCTGGTCGAGCACCCGCCGCTCTATACCGCCGGCACCTCCGCCAACCGCGCCGATGTCCTGGATGCGCGCTTTCCGGTGTTCGATTCGGGGCGCGGCGGCCAGATGACCTACCACGGCCCCGGACAGCGGGTCGGCTACGTCATGATCGACCTCAAGCGCCGCGGGCCGGACGTGCGCCGCTTCGTCGCCACGCTCGAGGAATGGATGATCCGCGCGCTGGCCTCGTTCAACGTGCGCGGCGAGCGGCGCGAGGACCGCATCGGCGTCTGGGTGAAGCGGCCGGATAAAGGTGACGGCTTCGAGGACAAGATCGGCGCGCTCGGCATCCGCGTGAGAAAGTGGGTGACGCTGCATGGCGTCTCCCTCAATGTCGAACCCGACCTCTCCCATTTCGGCGGCATCGTGCCCTGCGGCGTCAGCGTGCAGCGCTATGGCGTTACCAGCCTCGCCGATCTCGGCCACATGGTGACGATGCCGGAATTCGACATTGCGCTGCGTGTGTCGTTCGAGAGCCTGTTCGGCGCGACGGCGCAGCCAAGCGACCCCGTCGGCGCGCAAAGAGTATCCCGATAGGGACATCGCGACAGCATCGCGGCAATGTCTTGCGGCAGATCAAGCCGCCGGAGGCAGCCGCGACTACCTTCACTCCGCACGAGATGAACCTCAATCTCCGGAGTCAGTCGGTATGATCAAGCAGTGGCTGTTGCGCCTTCATCGGTGGATTGCGCTCATCCTTTCGATTCCCTTCGCCGTCGTCATCGTCACCGGACTGATCCTGTCGTTCGAGCCGATCGTCATGAACGGCAACGGCGCGGCCGTGACACCGGCCTTGCTCAACGCCGCGCTCGCCAAGCACGATGCCGGCGGCAAGGCGCGCTCGATCACGGTGCGCGCCTATGACGGCACGTTGTCGATCGGCGGGGCGCAGCGCGGACAGATGACAACGATCGATCTTGAGACCAACGAACGCATCGCGGCGCCGGGCGCTCTCGCCACGATGTTCGGCACGGCGCGGCGCATGCATGAGAACTTCATCTTCGATCTGCGGTGGGTGGTGACAGTCTCGACCATCGCGATGTTGGCGATGATCCTGCTCGGGGTACTGATGGGATGGCCGCGCCTGCGCAACAGCATCTCCGGCTGGCACCAGGGCGCGGGATGGTTCGTGCTGCCGCTGCTCGTCCTGAGCCCGCTCACGGGACTGGCGCTCGCCTTCGGAGTGACTTTCGCGTCGCCTCCGGGATCGAACGCCGGCCCGCCCGTCTCGATGACCGACGCCTTGCGACTTGTCGGCGCGCAATACGACCTGTCACGCATCGCCTGGATTCGCCCGCTGGGCGGTCCGCTCGCCGCCCGGCTGAACGACGATGGCGAGATGCGGGTGTTCGCCGTGACGCGCGACGGCCTCAAGCCATTCGAACGCAACTGGCCTCGCCTTCTTCACGAGGGCAACTGGAGCGGCTTCATCGCGCCGGTGCTGAATATCGTCACGTCGGTCGCGCTGGTCGTTCTGCTCACGACGGGCGTCTGGCTCTGGGCACGCCGGAAGCTGCGCCGCCGGCAACCATGCGCCGCACGGCGTCAAATCGTCGCCAGCACCGAGAACGCCTGACCCGGCGCGCGCTCTTTGAGATCGTTACCGTCTCCGGGGTGACAGTCGATGGCATCGACCCGCGCGGCCAATGGGCCGCGGTGGCAGGCGACCATCATATTCTCGACGGCCGATGCATCGCCGACGAGCAAGGCTTCGACCGTGCCGTCGCGGCAGTTGCGCACCCAGCCGCGCAGGCCGCGCACTTTGGCTTCGCGCTCGACAAAGGCGCGATAGCCGACGCCCTGCACCCGGCCATGGACGATGACATGAACAATGACCTCATCCGTCATGGTGCCTTTCCTTGCATCACGCCTCTCCTTGCGCGATCGCGCGACTCCCGGTCCAGCGCGATATCGACCACCGCGCGATGACGCGCACATGACGCTCCGGCAATCCCCAGCTCCGCGCCGCAGCGGCGCACATTTCGGCATAGCCCGGCTTCGGCCTGCCGGGCACGGTACGCCGCAGCAGATAGACCATCGCAAGCGCCGTGCGCGCGCCGACGCGCACCGGCAGATAGCGGATCGTGTAAATGCCTTTGTGCAGGAGTTCGTAACTGTGCAGCGCCGCCATGTCGCGCGGCGTCAGCCGCCACAGCACGCCGTGCACGCTCTGGCCCGGCGCGCGGCGCACCGAAGCCCAGCCATCGACGCCGATCAAGAACTCAAAGCCATCGAGCCGTGCCGCGCCGATGGCGTGCGCAGCCGGACATCGCGCCTGCATGGCCGCACGATGCATGTTCGAGCCGTAGGCAAAGTACAGCGTCATCGAAAACTGTCATGGCCGGGCCTGACCCGGCCATCCCGATTAGGAACGCACCGCCCTTATAAGCGGGATCACCGGGACAAGCCCGGTGATGACAGCACTGCTTAGTTACATCGCCTAAGCAAATTCTAAAATCACCGCATCGACCGCCAGGCTGTCGCCAGGCTTGGCGTTGATCTTTTTCACCGTGCCGTCGATCTCGGCGCGCAGCACGTTTTCCATCTTCATGGCCTCGACCACCGCCACGGTCTCGCCGGCTTTCACGTCCTGGCCTTCCTTGACGGCGATGGAGACGACGAGGCCCGGCATCGGGCACAGCACCAGTTTGCCGGTGTCCTTGGCGACCTTCACCGGCATCAGCCGCGCATAGGCTGCTTCGCTCTCGGTGTAGACATAGGCCCTGGCTTCGACCCCCTGATAGGACAGCGCAAAACCGTTCGGAATATTGCGCACCTGCACCGCGACCGGCTGGCTGTTGATGGTGCCGCTCCACAGCGGCTCGCCCGGCTTCCAGCCCGACGCCATGTGACGCACGGCGTTCTTGCTTTCGCCGGCTTTGCCGGCAAACCTGACGCCGATGGTGCCGTTCTCGCGCTTGACCTCGAGGCGATATTCCTTGTCGCCGAGCCACACGGCGCGATTGGCTTCGCGCACCACCGAACGGCCGTTCATCTGTCCGGAGATCTGGCGCTTGCGCTCACCGAGCACGTGATCGATCGCCGCGGCGACCGACGCCAGCACGTCGGCGCGCTCGCCCTCGGGCACCTGCGGATGGAAGCCCTCGGGAAATTCCTCGGCGATGAAACCGGTCGACAATTTGCCGGACTTCCAGCGCGGATGCGCCATCAGCGCCGACAGGAACGGAATGTTGTGGCGGATGCCGTCGATGACGAAGGCATCGAGCGCGTCGCCCTGAGCGGCGATCGCCTCAGCGCGCGTCGGGCCGTGCGTGACGAGTTTGGCGATCATCGGATCGTAGAACAGCGAAATCTCGCCGCCCTCATAAACACCGGTGTCGTTGCGCACCGTGATGCCGCCGACGACGCGCTCGGCCGGCGGACGATAGCGCGTCAGACGGCCGGTGGACGGCAGGAAATTGCGATACGGGTCCTCGGCATAGACGCGGCTTTCCACCGCCCAGCCGTTGAGCTTCACGTCATCCTGTTTGATCGAGAGTTTCTCGCCCGCGGCCGAGCGGATCATCTGCTCGACGAGATCGATGCCGGTGATCAGTTCGGTGACGGGATGCTCGACCTGAAGGCGCGTGTTCATTTCGAGGAAGAAAAAGCTGCGGTCCTGCCCGGCGACGAACTCGACGGTGCCGGCACTGTCGTAACCGACCGCCTTGGCCAGCGCGACCGCCTGCTCGCCCATCTTCTTGCGCGTCGCGGCATCGAGCAGCGGCGACGGCGCCTCCTCGATGACTTTTTGGTTGCGGCGCTGGATCGAGCATTCGCGCTCGTGGAGATAGATGACGTTGCCGTGCTTGTCGCCGAGCAACTGGATTTCGATGTGGCGCGGATCGGTGATGAACTTCTCGATGAACATGCGGTCGTCGCCGAAGGACGACTTCGCTTCTGAGCGCGAGCGGGCGAAGCCTTCGGCGACTTCGGATTCCGACCATGCAATGCGCATGCCCTTGCCGCCGCCGCCGGCGCTGGCTTTGATCATCACCGGGTAGCCAATTTCGTTGGCGATGATCACCGCCTCTTTTTCGTCGGCGATGACGCCCAGATAGCCCGGCACCGTCGAGACTTTGGCCGCCGCCGCCGCCTTCTTGGATTCGATCTTGTCGCCCATGGCGGCAATGGCGCCCGGGTTGGGGCCGATAAACACGATACCGGCCGCTTCAAGCGCCTTCGGGAAGGCCTCGCGCTCGGACAGGAAGCCATAGCCGGGGTGAACGGCCTCGGCCCCGGTCTCCTTGCAGGCGGCGACGATCTTCTCGATCACCAGATAACTCTGGGCAGCCTGCGGCGGGCCGATCAGCACCGCGGTGTCGGCCATCTCGACATGCAGGGCATCCTTGTCGGCTTCCGAATAAACGGCAACCGTTTCAATACCCATTTTACGGGCTGTTTTGATGATCCGGCAGGCGATTTCGCCACGATTGGCGATCAGTATGCGTTTGAACATGAAAGCTGAAAGTCCCCCGCCGGTCAGACGGGAGACTTTGCGGCACCGCAATAAAAAGTCAATGCGGACAGTGCCCCGCGGCGGCGCCCAGCGCCACCGGGAAACCCGCCGCTAGTTCTGCAACGCGGCCGTCAGGTCACCCAGTGGCGGCTGGCCATTGGCCTTCAAGGCGGCGTCGCGCTCGGCAAGGCCCGCGAGAACCGGAAGCTCAAAGCGCCGGGTGATAAAGCGCAGGATCGAGGTCGTGTCGTAGAATGTGTGATCGACCGCGCCCTTCTTCGCCAGCGGCGAGATGATCAGAGTCGGGACGCGCGATCCCGGGCCCCAGCGGTCCGCCTTGGGCGGCGCGACGTGATCCCAGAAGCCGCCGTTCTCGTCGTAGGTGATGATCACCAGCATGTGCGGCCATTGCGGACTCTTCTCGAGATGCGCAACTACATCGGCAAGATGCTGGTCGCCGGACATGACGTCGGCATAGCCGGCATGTTCGTTGAGGTTACCCTGCGGTTTGTAGAAGGTCACCTGCGGCAGCTTTCCGGCATCAATGTCCTTGATGAAGACATCGCCATTCATACCACCGTCCTTGACGTGCTCCTCGCGCGCCTTGGTGCCCGGGGCATAGGTGGCAAAGAAGTTGAACGGCTGATGATGAAACTGGAAGTTCGGCACCGGCTTGCCGCGGTCGCCGTCAAGGGTCGCCTGCCACGCGCCGGCGTACCATGCCCACGACACGCCCTTGTCGCTCAGCAGTTCGCCGACGGTCTTCTCATGCTGCGGCACCAGGGTGTTCGGCTTGGATGGATCGGCGAAGCGCTTGTCGCCGTCCTTGGCCGGCGGATTGTTGCTCGGCTGGTACGGCGGCTGCATCGTGTTGACCGCATAGAAGTCCGGCGAGATCTGCCCGTTATTGACGAATTTCGGAATGCCATCCATCGCAGACTTTGGCGAGTTGGCGGCGAGCGTCAACGTGACGCCATCGGGCTCGACGGCGGCGATAATGCCCTTGGCCGGGCTCTTGTCGGCATCCGGATATTTCGGGATGCAGGCGCAGACCAGTTCGAAGTGGTTGAGGAACGAGCCGCCGAACGCGGCTTGGAAGAAATTGTCGGCCAGCACATATTTCTTCGCGATATTCCACAGCGGCAGCTTCGAGCCGTCATAGTGGCCCATCACCAATCCGCCCGAGTCGGCAAAGGCCGCAAACTTGTCGTTCTTGCCGCCGTCGATCTGCATCTGGTTCTGATAGAACAAATGCCAAAGGTCGTGGGTCACCGTACCGAGCGGGGTATCGAGGCTCCTGGGATCGTCGATGGCGAAGGGTTTGTTCGGCATCAATTCGGTCTGCGCTTCGGTCACGACCGGGGTAATGCCCTTGGCGGTCAGCCCGCCCCAGACCGGCGGCAGCGTTTTCAGCGGCGTGCCGTCGCGGTCAAGCTGCGTGTACTGTTCCGGCGTGACGTTCTGCAGACCGTTGGCGCCGGGAAAATAACCATACAGATTGTCGAATGAACGGTTCTCGGCGTAAATCACAACGACGGTGTCAACAGCATTGATGCCCGAGGTTTGCGCCGCCAATGGCCCGATCGCAAGCGCGGGCAGGACAAAAGCCGCGGCAGCGAAGAACACGGCTTTGGCTGGCATCGAAGTGATCATGGCTATTGGCTCCTGAGTCATCGCACCCGGAGCGAAGATGGTCGGCTTGTATGTCAGTGGCGTGAAGTTATGCAGAATTAACGGGCGGCTCGTTCGCAGCCGGATGTCTCTCGTGCATCAAAGTGTCATGCACCGGCGTCAAAGTATCGCCGACGCCTGACGCCAAAGCCGGCCCCACCCGTTCGACCATGATCGTCCCGACACGCTCTCTCCTCGGCCTTGTGCTAACCGCCGTACTGTCTGCGAATCCCGCGGGTGCAGCCGATAACGCCAATGGCGCCGGACTCACAAGACCGCAGGCTTATGCGCGCGCCGCCGCGCTGGAGACGCTCGGACGCAAACTGTTCAACGATCCTTCCCTGTCGGCCTCGGGCACGATGGCTTGTGCAACATGCCACGATCCGAACAATGCCTTTGCGCCGTCGAACAGCATGGCCGTCCAGCCGGGCGGCAAGGATGGCCATCAGACCGGCTTTCGTGCCGCACCGTCGCTCAGATACCTGCAGGCGGTGCCGCAGTTTTCCGAGCACTATTACGAGTCGGAAGACGAAGGCGATGCCAGTATCGACAATGGCCCGACCGGCGGCCTGACCTGGGACGGCCGCGCCGACCGTGGTCTCGACCAGGCCCGCATTCCCCTGCTCGCGCCATTCGAGATGGCCAATGAAAGCGAAGCGGACGTGGCCGCCGCTTTGGCAAAAGCCTCTTACGCTGCGGACATGAAGGCGATCTTCGGCGACGATGTTTTTGCCGATCCGCATCGCGCCTTCGAAGCCGGAACAAAGGCGCTCTCGGTGTACGAACAAAGCGCGGCGGATTTCTATCCCTATTCCAGCAAATACGATGCCTATCTCGACGGTCGCGCTCACCTCACCGAACAGGAAGCGCGCGGGCTCAAATTGTTCAACGATGAAGACAAAGGCAATTGCGGCAACTGCCACCGCAGCGAACGCGCCGACGACGGCAGCGCGCCGCAATTTTCCGACTTCGGTATGATCGCCATCGGCGTGCCGCGCAACCGCGCCATCGCCGCCAATGCCGATTCCGACGTTCTTCGATCTCGGCGTTTGCGGGCCGTTGCGCACCGACCTGACGGATCACGACGACTATTGCGGCCTTTTCCGCACGCCGTCGTTGCGCAATGTCGCGCTGCGCAAGACCTTCTTCCATAACGGCGTGATCAAGACCTTACGCGACGCCGTTGCCTTTTATGCCACGCGCGACACCGATCCCGGCCGCTGGTATCCGAGACGCGCCGACGGTACCGTCGACAAGTTCGATGACCTGCCGGAGCGCTATCGCACCAATCTCAACGACGAGCCGCCGTTCGAGGGGAAAAAGCCCGGCGACAGGCCGGCGCTGTCGGATGCCGACATTGACGATATCGTTGCATTTCTCGGCACGCTGACCGACGGATACCAGACCCGGCCGTAATGGCTGACCGGAGCCTGAGGCGGGCGG
>JBAZSM010000028.1:26869-43842 GCA_041662425.1 Pseudolabrys sp. | reverse complement strand
TCCGGCACCAGTTCGAGCAGCAGCGAGTAATAGGTCTCGAGTGCTTCAGGCTTGATCGTGGTCTCAAGGTGGCGTGCGAGCGCGTGCAGCGGGTAGGTCTCGCTGCGGCCCGCCATAAGGCCGGTGTCGCGCAGCTCGACGAGAGCGTCTGCGACCTTTTCGAGATCGCCGGCGATCTCGGCGCTGTTGGCGATTGATTCGTAGACCACGCGATCTTCGCGGCGGAAATTGACGGCGCGTCCCACCAGGGTCAGCAGCTTCTCGACGCGCGCATCGCCTTTACCGACGGGCAGGGCGGATGCCTTGACGATCGCTTCCTCACGCGCGGCCAGCCAACTGCCGATCAGGCGCGGGTGGCGGTGAATGAAGAAGATGAGGCCTAGCGCCGAGCCGTTGCCGACGCCGAGGAAGCGGCGAATGGCGGGATCGAGCGGCACGGCCTTGTCCGATTGCAGTCGCGCCAGATGTTCGACCAGATCGCACGAATATTCGCGCATTAGATAGGCGGCGACGAGTTGAGCTTCGAGCACACCGCCGAGGGGGTGATCGCGGCCAAGCGACGGAAACGATCGCGTGCCGAAGGTGCCGTTGCCGTCGAGGCCGGTGTTGCGCATCAGATAGCAGACCTGCGCCAATGCTTCGGTAGATGGCTGGTGGCCCGACGCCAGCGCGTCGAGCGTCTGATCGAACACGCGCATCGAACGGTTGGCGCGTGCCCAGGCCAGCGACTTGGGCGCCGCCCGCCCGCGATAGAGTTTCGGCAGTTCGTGGCGCGCCGCCTCGACGTCGGCCTGCGTGGCGGGCCCTTCGTTGAGCGTCCCCATCATGTCCCAGGCACGGCCGATGATGCGGCCGGTGCGCGCCGTGCGGCTCGGTGGAAACGAGAAGGCGATGAAGGAGAACTCCTGCCGTGGCGTCTTGTTCGAATAGATCACCGTGCCGGTCGCGGTCGCATCGACGTCGAAACGCTCCTTGCGAATGTCCCAGCGCTCGCGCAGCATCTTGTTCATCAGCGAGCGTGTGATGCTCATGCGGCTCGGCTGAAGGGCGGCGAGTCGCTCGGGGCGCATCAGAAACGACGCCGGCCGGGCGCACGGGGCGTCATCGGGAAAAGACTTTTCGTTCAGACCCGACATCGTTTCAACGCAGTCCCTGTTGCAGTTTGTTGATCTCGTCGGCGGCGCGCAGCAGTGGCGCCTTGACCGCTTCGAGATTGAAGCGGGTCGCCGGCATGACGAGCGACAGGGTCGCCACGCACTTGCCGTGCAGGTCGAGAACCGGAGCGGCGATGGCGCGCACGCCGGCCTGGGTGTAGCCGCTCGACAGCGCGTAGCCGTCGAGCCGGGCGGCGGCGATGATCTCGTCAGTGGCGAGTTCCTCGCCGCTTTCCTTGAGACGGCGCAAAGTCGCTTCGTCGGCGAAGGCGGTGAGAATGCGGCCGGAGGCGGAGCCTTCCAGCGACATGGTCGTGCCGATCTTCTGCTCGGCACGCAGCACGCTCTCGGACTCGACGCGCGAAACGATGCAGGGCAGGCCGCGGTCGAGCACGGCGAGGGAAGCCGTCTCCTTCACCTCGTGCACCAGTTCCTGCAGGATCGGCACCACCCGGGTGCCAAGGTCGGCCTGTTCCAGTGCCGCGGCGGCAAAGCGGCAAAGATGCATCGAGAGGCGATAGCGCGACTGCTCGTCCTGCTCGATCAGCCCGGCTTCGACGAGCGTCAGCAGGCGCTGATACGCGGTCGGCCGCGACAGGCCGAGCGACGTGGCGACTTCCTGGAGCCGCATCCCGCGGGGGCTGCGCGCAAGGACTTCCATGACGGCGAGGGTCTTCAGCGCCGTCGACAAGGGTCGAACGCCGCTCTCAGGTAATATTCTATCTGAATATGCTGTATCCATTTGAGATATAGCATTCGACGATCTTTGATCTGAGTCAACGGGGCTTGCTCAATATTTTTTACAGTGGTGATTAGCTCGGCTAGGTTATTGAGCGCACTGGCGAAACAGTCCTGCTACAGATTTGCTGGTTCGCGGCCGAAGACCGTGACCCGACAAAGGCGAGCGGTTTTTGCGTTGCTGTCGCTAAAAGAGAGAGAAAAAACCTTGGAAGCGGCCTTCGATATTGGCGCCCGTCTTAAGGCGATGCGGTCGGCCTCGGCCTTGTCGCAGCGGCAGCTGGCCGAGCGCGCTGGCGTCCCGCATGCGCAGATCTCCAACGTCGAGAAGAACAAGGTGAGCCCGTCGGTCGCAACCTTGCGCAAGATTCTGGGCGGGCTCGGCGTCGACATGGCCGACTTCTTTGAACCGGAGCGGAAATTGCCGCCAGGCCCGTTTTTCAAGGCCGATGCGCTGATCGATCTCACCTCGAAGGTCGCCGCCAGCGCGATCGGCGATGGCTTGGGCCGCATGACTTTCCGCCAGGTCGGCGATGCGCGGGCGCTGAATCTGCAGATTCTGCACGAAGTCTACGAACCCCGTGCCGACACCGGCGAAACGCGCCTGCAGCACGCCTCGAGCGAGGGCGGCTATGTCATTGAGGGCGAACTGGAAGTCACGGTTGGCGACGAAGTGCGGGTGCTGAAAGCCGGCGAGGCCTACCTGTTCGACAGCCGGATTCCGCACCGTTTCCGCAATCTCTCCCATGGACGGACCGTGGTCATTTCAGCCTGTACACCGCCCTACCTCTAGACCTTTCGGTCAAAAATCTGTCCAATACTTGCTCAATATAATGAGCAGTGGTAAGGCCTGCCGTCCGGAACAGACAGGTGGCTCCCATGACCATGTCGGCAGACCTACTTCAGCGCCAGAGCGCCGCCGTGGCCGGCGGCATTGCGACCCGCGCCATTTTCGCCGAGTCCGCGGCCAACGCCGAACTCTGGGACGTTGATGGCAAACGCTACATAGATTTCGCTGCCGGCATCGCCGTCAACAACACGGGCCATCGTCATCCGAAAGTGCTGAAGGCGGTGGCGGCGCAGCTCGAACGCTTCACGCACACCTGCTTCAACGTCGCCCCGTTTGAGGGCTATATCCGTCTCGCCGAGCGCCTCAATGCGCTGGTGCCGACGGGCACCAACAACCTGACCATGCTGGCGACGACCGGCGCCGAAGCGGTTGAGAACGCCGTCAAGATTGCGCGCGCCGCAACCGGGCGTCCCGGCGTCATCGCTTTTTCCGGCGCGTTTCACGGCCGCACCATGCTCGGCATGGCGCTCACCGGAAAGGTGCAGCCGTACAAGAAGAGCTTCGGCCCGTTCCCATCCGACATTTATCACGCCGCGTTTCCCAATGCGTATACCGGACCGAGCGTTGACGAAGCGACGGCGAGCCTCGAACGGCTCTTTGCATCCGACATCGATCCGGAACGCGTCGCGGCATTCCTCGTTGAGCCTGTGCAAGGCGAGGGCGGTTTCAACGTTGCGCCGCGCGACTTTCTCGTGAAGCTGCGTGAGATCGCGGACCGTCACGGCATCCTGCTGATTGTCGACGAAATCCAGACTGGCATGGCGCGCACCGGACGTATGCTCGCCATCGAGCATTTCGGCGTGAAGCCGGACATCGTTACGATGGCCAAAGGACTGGCCGGCGGCTTTCCGCTGTCCGCGATTACGGGCCGCGCCGATCTTGTAAACACCGTTCATAGCGGTGGCCTTGGCGGCACTTTCGCCGGCAATCCGCTGGCGGTTGCCGCCGCGAACGCCGTTCTAGATATCATGGAAGAGGAAAAACTCTGCGAGCGCGCGACAGCGATCGGCGAGCAGATCACGTCGCGCTTGCGCGCCGTCGCCTCGCGGCAGGGCAATGAATGTGTCGGTGACGTGCGCGGCCTCGGCGCCATGGTTGCTTTCGAGCTTGTCCAGGATCGGGGCAGCAAGGCCGCGGCACCGCAACTGGCCAATGCCGTCGTCGCTGAATCCGAAAAGCGCGGGCTGATCGTTTTGTCCTGCGGCACGCGCGCCAACGTCGTGCGTCTGCTGCCGCCGCTGACGATCGGCGACGACACGCTGGCCGAAGCGCTCGATATACTCGAAGCTTCGATCGAAGCAGCCTTGTCGCAACCCTGAGCCTGCGCCAATGTGCGCGCATGGCACGTCCATACACTCCAGCCTGAGCGCATAATGAACGGTGCCGATCTTCTTTGCGACGTTCTGCTCGCCAACGGCGTCGACGTCTGCTTCGCCAATCCGGGCACGTCGGAGATGCATTTCGTGGCCGCGCTCGACCGCAAGCCGCAGATGCGGTGCGTGCTCGGGCTGTTCGAGGGCGTCGTCACCGGCGCGGCCGACGGCTATGCGCGCATGGCCGACAGACCGGCGGCGACGTTGCTGCATCTCGGCCCCGGTCTCGCCAACGGACTGGCCAATCTCCACAATGCGCGACGCGCGCGCACGCCGATCGTCAATATCGTCGGCGATCACGCGACTTATCATCTGCAATACGACGCGCCGCTGACGAGCGATATCGAAAGTCTCGCGCGACCGATGTCGCAATGGGTCGGTCGTGTATCGGGTGTCAACGACATCCGCGCAAAGGCGGAAGCGGCCTATGTCGCCGCAAACCGCGAACCGGGCGTCGCGACGCTTATTCTGCCGGCGGATGCGGCATGGAGCGAGGCGAAGCCTGACTCACCGGCGCGCGTCGTGTTGCCGCCGCGGCCCGG
Source organism: Pseudolabrys sp. (assembly GCA_041662425.1). Lineage (GTDB taxonomy): Bacteria > Pseudomonadota > Alphaproteobacteria > Rhizobiales > Xanthobacteraceae > Pseudolabrys. The sequence continues at coordinate 39,185 of JBAZSM010000028.1, read as the reverse complement.
ATTTTCGCCGGATGCGCTCCGCGCGGCGGCGGCCGCGCTCAAGAGCGGCGGCAAGACCGCGATCATTCTCGGCGGCAGGGCGATGCGCGCCGACACGCTCGATGTCGCCGGACGTATCAGCGCGGCGACCGATGCGGCGCTGTTTACGCAGCGCCCGGCGCGTTGGGAACGTGGCGCGGGTCGTGTCGCTCCGCTGGGCGTGCCATATCCGATCGACCTTGCGGTCGCGGCATTCAAGTCGTTTTCGACCGTCATCCTGATCGGCGGACGGGCGCCGGTCGGTTTCTTCGCCTATCCGGGCAAGCGCGGCGACATGCTGCCCGCAGGCTGCGCAGTGATCGACCTCGCCGGCGTCGAGCACGATCTCGAAGCGGTTCTCGATGCCCTGGCCGGCGAAGTTGGAGCTTCGGCGATCAAGCCCGCGGGCATCAGCGATTTCACGGCGCGCGATCTGGCGAGCCCGACCGGGACGCTCACGCCTGACGCGATGTCGATTGCGATAGCGCGCGCCTTGCCGGAAGGCGCGATCATCTGCGAAGAAATTCTCACATCCGCCGGGCGGCTTGCCGCGCTGGCGCCGACCATGGCGCCGCACGATTATCTGCCACTTACAGGCGGCTCGATCGGCATCGGCATTCCGCTCGCGGTCGGCACGGCCGTCGCTTGTCCCGACCGCAAGGTCGTTTCGCTCCAGGCCGACGGCAGCGGTATGTACACCGTGCAGGGCCTGTGGACCCAGGCGCGCGAGCGGCTCAACGTGCTCACGATCGTCGCGTCAAACCGTGGCTATTCGATCCTCAAGGGCGAGATGCGCAATGTCGGCGTCAACGAGTTCGGCCGCAACGCGCGCCGCATGCTCGACATAGACGATCCGTCACTCGACTGGTGTGCGCTGGCGAAAGGCATGGGCGTTGAGGCGGTGCGCGCCGAGACGAGCGAGGACTTCGCCAAGAAGCTCGACATCGGTTTGCGCCACAAGGGGCCATTCCTGATCGAGGCCATACTCTAGACTCTGCGTTGCGTCAGCGTGGCGCCGCGGTGGCGGTTCTGCGGAAGGTCGTCTATGACGGCCATCTCGCGGCGCGAAGGAGTGAACGCATGGCCCGTCTCGAAGTCACGGTTGGCAAGACCGCTTTCAAGAATCCTCTCATCGCGGGATCGGCTGAGCACCTCATCGAAGCTGATGGCGTTCGACGCGCGCTGCGCGCTGGCGTGGGGGCGGTCGTCGTCAAATCCATCAACGAGTCGGAGCGCGGCCGAGACCAATTACAGCGGGCCGAATACATGCTGCTTGACGACCAGTGGGGCGAAATTCCATGGACTCCGGACGCTCCGTCGACGGCTTTCATTGCGTGCCGCTCCGGTTTGACGCCGCAGCGTTTCGATGCCTGGCTCGATCAGACCGCGCAACTCGACCGCGAGGCCAAGGCCGCCGACGCTTACGCAATCGCGAGCCTGATTGTCGCGGACCTCGCGCAGACCGTCGCGATGGCGAAACAGGTCGAACAAGCGGGCCTACGGGTTCTCGAACTGAATATCGGCACGCCCTATGCTAGCCAGGCCAAAGGCGTGGTCGCGACCGAGCTCGATCCCGAGCGCGTGACGTCGATCGTCTCCGCGGTACGACAGGCGATCGGCATTCCGCTGTGGGTCAAGATCACGGGGCAGAGCGAGCGCGTGCCGGATTTGGCCGCCGCTGCATTTCGCGCCGGCGGCGATGCCGTGATCATGGCCGGGCGTCTGCTCGGATTCATACCGGATGTCGAGACATTGCAGCCTTTTCTCGGCACCACGCTGGGCGTCGGCGGCTACTGGAACCTGCCTCTGACCTGTCATTGGCTTGCCATTTCGCGGCAACAGCTTGGGCCGGACAAGCCGCTGATCGCGACCAACGGCGCGCGCAGCGGCCTTGATGTCGCACGGATGATGCTTGCCGGCGCGCATGCGGTGGAAATGGCGTCGCAAGTCATGTTGCGTGGCGCGCCCGTGCTCTCGTCGGCCTTGGAAGAAATCGACAATTTCCTGAACCGCAAAGGGATGACGGCAGCCGAGCTCGTCGGCCTGGCGGCGGATAAACGCAAAACATTCCCGGAAATGCCCTTGCGTACCGACAACTGGAAAAAATATGTTGCCGACAACGAAAAAAACATCAGGGAGTAAAACGCATGAGATCAATCCATCGGCGCGCTGCCGCATTGACGCTGCTCGGAACCGCTCTGTGGTTCACGCAATCTGCGCCAAGTTACGGTGAGGCCTGGCCCTCGCGCACCGTAACGTTGGTTGTCCCGTTCACCGCCGGGACCACGTCGGATGTGATCGCCCGCAGTCTTGCGAACGAACTCAGCACCAAGCTTGGGCAGCCTTTCGTGGTGGAGAACAAGGGTGGCGCCGGCGGAAATATCGGTGCGATGTCCGTCGCCCGCAGCCGGCCCGACGGCTATACGCTTCTGTTCGCGACAACCGGCCAGGCCGCGACCAACCAGTTGATGTACAAGAAGATGGAGTATGATCCGCAGCGCGACTTTGCGCCGGTCGTACTCGTCGCCAAGGCTCCGGTCATCGTCACGGCAAGGCCGGACGCGCCTTATGCATCGCTCAAGGACTTCATCGCCTATGCGAAGGCCAATCCGGGCAAGGCGACGGCCGGATTTCCGGGCAACGGCACCCTGGGCCATATTACCGGCGAGTTGTTAGGCCGGCAGGCGGCGATTGATTTCGCCAAGACGCAGTACCGCGGTAGCGCCGCGATCCTGACCGATCTGATCGGCAGCCATATCGACATCGGGATGGATTCGATGGCGGGCTACGTACCCAGCGTCCGCGAAGGCAAGATCAAGGCTCTCGCGATCACGTCTTCGCAGCGCTGGTCGAAGCTGCCGGATGTGCCGACTGTCGCGGAATCGGGTCTGGCCGGTTTCGAGGCCGGCGTGTGGTACGCGTTGCTGATTCCGGCCAAGGCTCCTGACGAGATCGTGGTCAAGCTCAACGCGACGACCAATGCGTGGCTCAAGGAGCCGAAGACCCAGGAGTTTCTCGCCAATTTCGGTATCGAAACCGCGGGCGGAAGCCCGGCCGATCTGCAGGCCTTCACGCGGCGCGAGATCGAGAAGTGGGGCCCCATCATCAAGGCCGCGAACATCAGCTTCTGAAGCAGAGCTGTCGCCTGAAAAACAAGCCCGGAAAGCACGCGCTTTCCGGGCTTTGTTTTTTTGTATCAAGGCTGCCGGACGCGGGCGGTGCGCGCGGAGCGCTTCGACGGCGCCGCCTGTTCGGCGCTGCGCCCGTGCCCGAGTCTCCGTGAGATCTGGCGTGCGGCTTCGATAAGTTGCGCGACATCGGACGGGCGCGGCTTCTCGGGCAGGAACTGGATCGAGCCAACCAGCGCTACCGCCGCGATGCAGTTGTCCTGTGCATCGAAGATGGGCGCGGCCACCGCGTTGAGCCCAGGCGCAACCTCTTCCGGCGACGAGGCAAAGCCGAGGCGGACAACCTCTTGCAGTTCCTGTTCAAGCTTCCGCGGCGACACGATGGTCTTGGCGGTGAAGCGCTGAAGCGGCCGGGCGAGCACGCGCTCCCTGAACGGGCGCGGCGCGAAGGCGAGCATCACCTTGCCTTGAGCCGAGGCATGAAAGGTCAGTTCGCTACCCGAGCGCACGCCGATCTCGATCGGCGAAGAGCCGGGCAGTTTGGTCAGTACCAGCGCGCCGCGCGGCGTCATCTCGGACAGCACGATCGGCTGGTCGAGGGCGTCGCGCAATTGTCGCATCGGTCCTTCGGCCACACGCACGAGGTCGGCATCCGGCGCGTGGCGAGCGAGCAGGCGGCTCTTTGGCCCAATCGCGTATCGCGACGTGGTTGGGTTTTGCGCGAGATAGCCGCGTTCGACGAGCGTCTGCAGATGCCGGTGCACCGATCCTTTAGTCATTTTCAGGCGCTCGGCGATCTGCGTCACGCCGAGTTCGTCGTCGGAAAACGCGACGGCTTCCAGCACGTCAATCGCCAGCTGTACGGAGCGGACACCGCTTGATCCTTGATCGTTCATCGTTTCTCGACACCGGTTCACGAGGGCAGAACAAGGTAACGGCTCGCGGAGGAGGTGCAAACCGAATGTTGCGATGCAGCTGCTGTTTTTGCCGAACGGGGTCCGGCTCTGTTGACATCCTGAGCGCCACTCCATTACGTTACGTCGAAACAGCGTTTCGCCCTCGCGAACACCGCGTTTGGTGAGCCCGAGGCGGACGGATTATTTGCGGTGAGGAAATGCCAGGACCAGCAGCCAACAACGTCGAGCAACGCATCGACGCCCTGCTCAAGGGAGCCATCGACCCGCATGTTCACAGCGGGCCCTCGATCGCGCCGCGAAGCCTCGACCACGTCGAATTGCTGCAGCAGGCGTCGGCTGCGGGATACGCGGCCGTGGTCACCAAGGACCACGACTACAGCAGCGTGATGACGACGGCGCTGATCAGGAAGCATTTCCCCGAGCTGAAGACGAAGATCTATCCGAGTATTGTGCTCAACAACGTCGTCGGCGGCCTCAATCCTTACGCGGTCGAGCACACCGCCGCGCTCGGCGGCAAGATCGTTTGGCTTCCCACGCTCGCTGCCGAAAATCACCTGCGCTGGCAGGCTCAGGCGCAATGGACGCACCCCGCATCCAGCGACCGGATGCGGCCGGTGACGCCGATCAAAGTGTTGAATGACGACAAGACGGTGCGCGACGACGCCAAGGAAATTCTCGATATCGTCGCGAAAACCGACATGGTGCTGGCCAGCGGCCACCTGCATGTGAGCGAGACCTGGATCGTGTTCGAGGAGGCGCAGCGCCGTGGCGTCAAGCGCCTGGTGTTTACCCATCCGGAAGACATCGTCGACGCGTCCTTGAACGACGTGAAGGGCATCGCGGCGATGGGCGCTTTCGTCGAACATTCGCTGTGCATGTTCCTAGAAGGCTGCAAATTCAAAAGCCGTGAGCCCGAGGACCTGCGCAATCAGATCGAGGCGGCGGGTGTCGAGAAGACGATTTTGGCGTCGGACCTCGGGCAGGTGGGCACATTCAGCCCGCTCGAAGGGATGCGCCGGGGCATCAAACTCTGCATCGATCTCGGCTACGACGACGATCAGATCCGCAAAATGGTGTCGACCAACACGGCGCGGGCGCTTGGCATCGAGGCTGACGTCGCCGGCGCGACGAACTGACAACCGGCGGCGCGAGCCGCTGAAGAAAATATAAGTCTAGGGAGACCTGAGTATGTACGACGCCAGCGATCCGCGCTCCGCCCTGGCCGCAAAAGCGTCAACCGAAAAGGGTCCCGTTACCGGACCCTTCGGCGCCGCCGAATATGTGCGTTTCTACGAAGAGCCGCCGCAGGAAGACAACGCGACCGGCAAGACCTGGATTGCCCGTGGCCAGAACCTGGTCATGGTCTTCATCGAACCGAAGAAGGATTACGTCCTGGCGCGCGACGCGCAGCCGGACGAATACGCGGTTCTCATTCCGGACGCCTTAACCGTCGTCGAGTTCACCACCAAGGACGGCACGCAGCGCGTCGCCGGCAACAATCTCGCCTTCGTGCCGCCGGGCAACTCCAGCATGCGCGTGGTCGAACCGGGCCGCATCTATGCGATGTTCACGACACGGTCGGAAGACCTCAACGCCAAGTGCAGCAACAAGGAGCACTTCAAGACGGCGAAGCCTTATGTCGCGCCCGTCGTGAACTGGCCGGAACCGAAGGGCGGCTTCAAGCTGCGTGTCTACAGCCTCGACGTTCCGCCCGAGTCCGGCCGCTTCGGCCGCATCTGGCGCTGCACGACGATCATGGTCAATTTCCTCGACGCTTACGATGGCCCGCGGGACGCCGCCAAGCTGTCGCCGCATCATCACGACGATTTCGAGCAATGTTCGCTCGCCATCTCCGGTGAGTTCATGCACCACCTGCGCTGGCCATGGGTCGTCAACAAGAACAACTGGATGGCGGACGACCACGAATTGTGCGGCACGCCATCGATCGCAATCATCCCGCCGCCGTCGATCCATACGACGGAAGCGTGCGGCAAGGGCCACAACCAGCTCGTCGATATCTTCTGTCCGCCGCGGCTCGATTTCTCGCGGAAGCCCGGCTGGATTCTGAACGCCGACGATTATCCGATGCCGTCGAACTAAGAAGAGCAGGCACCAGGCAATGACAACTTCCGCTTCGACATTCCGCCAGCGCGTACTTGCACGCGAAACGCTGGTCGGCACTTTCTTGAAAACGCCGACGAGCCACGGCACCGAAATCATCGGCGCCCTCGGCTTCGACTTCGTCATCATCGATCAGGAACACAGCCCGTTCGATCGCGCGTCGATCGATATGGCGCTGCTGGCCGCACGCGCCCACAACATTCCGGCGCTGGTGCGCGTGCAGGGGCCCGAGACGATCCTCTCGGTGCTCGATAGCGGCGCGACGGGGGTGCTGGTTCCGCACGTCGTCGACGCGGACTACGCCCGCAAGGTTGCCGGCTTCTGCCGCTATCGCGGCGGCCGTGGATTCGCCACCAGCACCCGCGCCGGCGACTACACGGCGGTGCCGATGTGGAAGCACATCGAGAAATCCGACAACGAAATCGTCGTCGTCGCTCAGATCGAAGATCCGCCGGCGCTTGAGCACCTCGACGCCATCGCGGCGGTCGACGGTATCGACTCGCTGTTCATCGGCCGCGGCGATCTCACCGCTGCCTTCGGCGACCAGCAGAAAGACCCGCCGGGCGTCCGTGACGCGTCCGAGCGCACGGCCGCGGCTGCGCTGAAGGCCGGGAAGTGTGTCAGCGTCTTTACGGGCGGTGGCCCGGAGACGACATGGTTGCAGTCGCTGGGTGCGAGCATGTTCGTGCTGGCCTCGGACCAGAGCTTCCTCCGCAACGGTGCGGCGCGCGAAATGGGCGACCTGCGGAAGATGTTGGCTTCGGCCAAAACGGGCGCGTAGTCGCAGGCCCGATAGGGAAAAAACGACGCGCGTGATCGCGCGCCGGGGTTCACTGCAAGTCGGATAAAAACGCTAAAACTGGGAGGATTACGATGAAGCTTAGAACGACACTGGCGGTGCTCACCGCTCTGGCCGCCGGCACCGTTGCCGCCGCGGCGCAGGACACGATCAAGATCGGCTCGTCACTGGGCCTCACCGGCTACGGCTCCTTGACCGACGGTCACTGGCGCGACGGCCTCGCGGTCGCCATCGAGGCGGTCAACAAGCAGGGCGGCGTGCTCGGCAAGAAGCTTGAACTGGTCACCGAAGACAACAAGTCGACGCCGCAGCAGGCGGTTGTCGTCTACCGCAAGATGATGAGCGAGGATAAAGTCGTCGCCTTCAACTCAGGTTGCATCTCGGCCGGCAACTTCGCCGCCGCGAGCTTTGTCACCAAGGCGAAGCTGCCGATGTTCCTGTGCTCGATCCTGCCGCGTCAGCCCGAAGAGGTGAAGTGGGCGTTCCAGTTCCTGCCGCCGCCGAAGTACGAGGTGGACGCGCGCTACCAGTACCTCAAGGACAAGACCCAGGTCCGCAAGATCGGCATCCTCGCTGATCCGAGCCCGTACGTGACGCTGATGAAGGGCATCGCTCAAAAGGCCGCGGCCGAATTCGGCCTTGAGGTCGTCGCCAGCGAGACCTATCAGCAGGACGACTCGGATTTCAGTGTCCAGATCGGCCGCATCAACGCTGCCGGCGCCGGCGCCGTCATCATGCTGGGCCAGGGCAATGCCGTGGTCACAACCGCCAACAACATCCGCAGCCTCGGCCTCAAGAACATGCTGATGCTGGGCTCGATCCAGGAACTCGACATCCACTTGGCCGCCGGCAAGGTCCTCGGCGATCAGTACATGGCACCGTCGCCGCTCATCCAGCTCGCGTCGGACGACATGGGCATCCTCACCGATGCGAAGGCCCGTGCCGCGGCCGAACCCTTCGTCAAGGCCATGAAGGACAAGTACGGCAGGACCGATAACGCGCAGGCGTCCCGCGCCTGGGACTCGCTTATGATGATGGCGGCCGCCATGAAGAAAGCCGGCACGACCGAAGGCGAAGCCGTGCGCAACGCGTTTGAGAAGCTAGGCCCCTATACCGGCGCCGGCGCCTCGTACAACTTCACCACGGAAAACCACATCGGCATTACCAAGAATCCCTACGTGCTGGTGTCGGTCAAGGACGACAAGTTGGTGGTCAGGAAGTAACGATGGCTGCGGACACAGCCCATCTCATTTCTGTCCGCGATCTGGCGGCCAGCTACGGCCACATCGAGGCTCTTCGACCGACGAGCCTCCATGTGGCGCCGGGCGAATTCGTCACGATCCTCGGACCGAATGGTGCGGGCAAGACCACCTTGCTCCGCGCCATCACCCGGCTGATCGCGAGCACCGGGCAGGTCATGTTCAACGGACGGGACGTTTCCCGACTGAAGACCCATGACCTGGCCGAACTCGGCATCATCATGGTGATGGAGGGCCGTGGCCTATTCGGCGACATGAGCGTGCGGGAAAATCTGCAGCTCGGCGCCTACAAGATGTCGGGCTCGCCGGCTGGTCTCAACCGGCGGCTCGACAAGGTGTTTTCCCTGTTTCCGCGTTTGAAGGAGCGCGTCGATCAGACGGCGTCATCGATGTCTGGCGGCGAGCAGCAGATGCTCGCCGTCGGTCGCGCTCTGATGGCCGAGCCGAAATTGCTCATTCTCGACGAGCCATCGCTTGGCCTTGCGCCGCGCGTGGCGACTGAAATTCTCTCAACGCTTGGTGCCCTCAACAAGGAGGGGCTCGGCATTCTGCTGGTCGAACAGAAGGCGCCGTTGGCGCTCAAACTCGCCCAGCGCGTCTATATCCTTTCCTCTGGCAGCGTGCGCGCGGAGTTGCCGACGCACGAGATCAAGTCACACCATGACCTCGCCCGCTATTACTTCACCTAAGCCGGTCGCGCCCGCGGCGCGCGCGAAGTTCGACCGATTTCAGCTCGGCATGCTCGGAGTCGCGGCGCTGATGGTCGTCGCCGCACTCGTTTATGGCGGCTACTGGCTGACCGTATTTCAGCTCGCTATGATCTACGGGATTTTCTGCATCGGTCTGAACTTCTTCATGGGATACACCGGACAGGCGTCGTTCGGCCAGAACGCCTTTGCCTGCATCGGTGGTTACGGAAGCGCCATTCTCTGCGTGCAGTACAATTGGGAGCCGGCACTGGCCCTCGTCGCGTCGATGGTGATTGCCGGGCTGTTCGCGCTAATCATTGGCTATCCAACGCTGCGCCTGCGCGGACACTATCTCGCAATGGCGACGTTTTCGCTCGGCCTTATCACCTACGACATCTCGATCCACTGGACGAGCCTTACCCAGGGCTACATGGGTTATGCCGGCATTCCGCCGCTCGGCATCGGCAAGTTCACTGTCGATAGCGAACGGTGGAAGCTGGTCTGGCTCGCCGTGCTGCTGATGTTCGGCTTCTGGCTATCGGTTCGGATGCGCAACTCGCGTTTCGGCCGCAGCCTGCGCGCGATCTCCGGTAGCGAGAGCGGCGCCGCCGCGCTCGGTATCCGCATCTCCCGTTACAAGCTGATCGCCTTCGTCATCGCCGCGGTCTACGCCTCGGCCGCCGGATCGCTTTTCGCCCACACGATTGGCTTCATCAGCCCCGAAGTGTTTGGTCCGCAGATGAGCATCGTCACCTTCACGATGCTCTATGTCGGCGGTGTCGGCACCATGATCGGTCCGATCATTGGCGCCATCGTGGCGTCGTTGCTGCCGGAAATCTTCCGAAGCGTCGGCCGTTTCCAGGACATTGCCTATGCCGTGGTGTTGCTCGCCATGCTGATATACGCGCCCAAAGGTCTGTCGGCCCTTGGCACGCTGTTCCGCAGCAAGAAAGAGGAGGCGTAATCATGACGCTCCTCAGGGCAAAGGCGCTGACCAAGCGTTTCGACGGCCTGCTCGCCAACAACGAGATCGATCTAGAGGTGCCGCAAGGCAGCCTGTTCGCCGTTATCGGCCCCAACGGTGCCGGCAAGACGACGTTCTTCAGCATGATCTCGGGCTTTCTCAGTTCAACCGCCGGCAGCATCGAATTCGATGGCCGCGATGTCACGCGCGTGCCTCAATACGAGATCGCGGCCATGGGCCTGGTACGAACCTTCCAGCTCGTGCAGCTGTTCAAGGGCATGTCGGTTACCGAAAATGTCGAGGTCGGATGTCACCTCGCCACCAAAGGCGGCGTCGCCGCTTCGCTGCTGCGGCCGGGTTGGTTCCGCAAGCAGGAAGTCGAGGTTCGCGAGCGTGCGCATGAACTGCTCGAGTTTGTCGGCCTGACCGCGCAGGCCGATCGCGACGCTGAACTACTGCCCTATGGCCAGCAGCGGCTGCTCGAAGTGGCGCGCGCGCTGGCGGCCAAGCCCAAACTTCTGCTGCTCGACGAACCGGCCGCCGGTCTCAACACGCAGGAGACCGAAGCGCTTGCTCACATCATTCAGAAGATCAACGCCCAGGGAACGACGGTGTTGCTGATCGAGCATGACGTGGCGCTGGTCACGCGCATCGCCCACCGCATCGCGGTGCTCGATTTCGGCCGCAAGATCGCCGAAGGCACGCCTGACGAAATCAAGGCGCATCCAGAAGTTATCGCCGCCTATCTCGGCGTGGAGGAGCCCACCAATGCCTAGCGGTCTCGAGCTCACGCAGAGCCTCATCAATGGCCTCGGCATCGGTCTCATTTACGGGCTGATCGCGATCGGCTTCAGCGTCATTTACAATGCCAGCGGCATCGTCAACTTCGCTCAGGGCGTGTTCGTGATGCTCGGGGGCATGTTCGCGCATACGCTGCTGGTACGTTACGGTCTGCCGATGTGGCTGTCCGCGATTCTGGCCACCGTGCTGGTCGCGGCCGTCGGCGTCCTGGTCCAGATCTTCGTCATCAACCCGATGTGGCGGCGCAACGCCCCGCTGTTCGCCATCATTCTGGCGACGCTGGCCGTCCAGCTGCTGATCGAGCAGGTCGTCATCCTGACTCTGGGCGACCAGCCGCGGACCTATCCCGAATTTACATCGGGTGGGCCGCTCAAGATCGGGCAGGTTGCGATCGGCTATCAGCTGTTCTGGGTTCTCGGCTGCGGCGCCGTGATGGTGTTTGCGCTGACGCAGTTCTTCAGCCGCACGCGGATGGGCCGGGCGCTGCGTGCCTGCGCGCAGAACCGTGAAGCCGCCGCCTTGCTGGGCATCCCGGTCGAGCGCATGCTGATCGTCGCCTTTGCATTGAGCGCCGGTTTGGGCGCCGCCGCGGGCATCCTGATCACGCCGACGCAGTACACGGCGTATCTGGTCGGCGGTCCGTTCGGTATCAACGGCTTCATCGCGGCGATCATTGGCGGCTTCGGCAGCCCGCCGGCTGCGCTCGTAGGCGGCATTTTCCTCGGCGTCATCCAGTCCGAGGCGATCGTGTTCTTCGGCGCTGGCTTCAGGAACATCATCTCCCTGACGCTGCTGCTGGTCGTGCTGATGTTCTTCCCCAAGGGGTTGTTCGGCGGCCTGGCCAAGAAGGCCTAGAGAAGCAACGCGAGCGCACTACGTCGCCGCCAGGAATTCAAGCGATGAATGTTCTGTTAGTCTATGCGCATCCGGAGCCCACGTCCTTTACCTGTGCGCTGAAAGATGCCGCTCGCGACGCGCTGACTGCCGCAGGACATCATGTCGAAGTCTCCGATCTCTATGCCGAGAACTTCAATCCGGTGGCGGGACGGCACGATTTCACCAGCGTGCACGACGCGGCGCGGTTTCACTACCAGAACGAGCAGGGCCACGCCCACGCCAACGCAGGCTTCGCACCCGATCTTGTGCGCGAGCAACAGCGCGTGCTCAAGGCCGATATGATCGTCTGGCTTTTCCCGATCTGGTGGGGTGGCGTGCCGGCCATCCTCAAGGGCTGGTTCGAGCGCGTCATGGCGTTTGGTTTCGCCTACGCCGATGGGCGCCGTTTCGACAGCGGCTTCTTCAAGAACAAGATCGGAATTCTGTGCCTGACGACGGGCGGCACTGTCGAGCGTTTCTCGGCCGGCAATGTGTACGGCCCCGTCGAGCAGGTGCTCTATCCGACGCAACACCTGATGGTCGAATATCTCGGCATGAAGTCGTACCCGCCATTCGTCGCTTACGCGTCGCCGCGTGTCGACGATGAGGGGCGCAAGGCGTATCTGCAGCAGTGGCGTGCGCGCCTCAAGGAAATCACCGACGACATGATGCGGGGTGCCGAGGCGCGCCTCGACCATGCGCAATAGGAAATCGTGACATGAGCGGCGGCACTCAACTGAAAGA
>JBAZSM010000028.1:0-26859 GCA_041662425.1 Pseudolabrys sp. | reverse complement strand
TGATCACCGGCGGCTCGCGCGGCATCGGCGCCGGTATGGCGCGGCGCTTTGCCGCCGCCGGCTGCCGCGTCGCCATCGGTTATCGCAGCGGCAAGGATGCCGCGGACGCCGTGCTCAAGGACATCGCCGCGGCGGGAGCGCAAGGCATCGCCGTCGCCGGCGACGTCGCAAAGCCCGCGGATGCTGAGGCGATGGTCGCGCAGTTGGTGGCGCAATTCGGCGGTCTCGATGTGCTGGTCAATTGTGCCGGCGTCGCCGAATACCGGCCGTTCGAGAAGACCGACATCGACTTCTTTCGCGCGACCTTCGACACCAACGTGTTCGGCACCATCGCCATGATCCAGGCCGCGCTGCCGCATCTGCCGGCGCCCGGCGGCCGCATCATCAATTTCTCGTCGGCGCTCGCGACGCGACCGATTCCGAATTCATCGGTCTACTCGGCCTCCAAGGGTGCGATCACCTCGCTGTCGCATGCGCTGGCGAAGGAGTTTGGCGCCCGCGGCATCACCGTCAATACGATTGCGCCCGGCGTCATCGAGACCGAAATGACGACGAAGATATTGAAGGAACGCGGCCCGGGCATCGTGGCGATGACGCCGCTCGGGCGGATCGGCCAGCCTGACGATATTGCGGGCATTGCTTTGTTTCTGGCATCGCCCGACGCGGGTTGGCTTACCGGCCGGACGTTCATTGCGGACGGTGGCATCAGCTGAGGGGGCGGTTCGGCAAGTCGAAGGAAAACTGTCATGCAACAGGCCCAAACGGCGGTCCGCCCCAGTGGCCCGCGCAACGATGATGTGACGAAGCTGCTCGTCGGGGCGGTCGACCTGCATTGCCACAGCGGCCCGGCCGCGATGCCGCGCATTCTCGACCATCACGAAGCGATGATGGATTGCGCCGCGGCGGGTTTCCGCGCTCTGGTTTACAAGGACCACTTCTATCTCGGCACGCCGCACGCGATCATGCTGGAAAAATTGTTTCCCGATACCGGGGTCAAACTGTTCTCCGGCATTGCGCTGAACAATGCGGTCGGCGGCATCAATCCACATGCGGTGAACCATGCGGCCATGATCGGCGCCAAGATCGTCTGGATGCCGACGCTGTCCGCCGAGAACCATATCGCCCAGACGTCGGGCCAGGCCAAGACCTTCCCCAAGACGACGCAGAAGATGATCGATCCGGTTCCGCTCAGCGCGCTGGACGCCAACGGCAAGGTCAGCGACGCGACCAGGCAGGTGCTCGATCTGATCGCGGAGGCCGACATCATCCTCGCCGGCGGGCACTTGCCGGCGTCCGAGCTTCACCTCGTCTTCACTGAGGCGAAGAACCGTGGTGTGAAGAAGATGATCGTCAATCATCCGACCTATGTGGTCGGCTGTACGGACGACGATATTCGCAGCCTGGTTCGGCTCGGAGTCTTTATGGAGCACTCGATCTGCATGTTCGTCGAGGGGCGCTCGAAGAAGTACACGCCGGACAAGCTCAAGCACCTCATCGAGGTCGCGGGCGTCGACAAGACGCTGCTGTGCTCCGATCTCGGGTTGATGGGATCGCCGCGCCCGGTAGACGGCTATCGCCAGGTCGTCGAGATTTTGCTGGATCTGCAGGTGTCCGAGGGCGACATTCGCAAGCTCATCGGCACCAACGCCGCGGCGCTTCTCAACCTGCCTGCCGAATAGTCAGCGCGCCGGCCGTTGGCTTACGCCGTTACAAGAAAGACAGGGTGGCCTGCGCCGCAAGCAGCGCCAGACCGAGGGCCGCCAGCAGCAGGCGCCCTGAAAGGCTGATCCGCCTGGTCAGGTAGCCTTCCTGCGCGCAGACCAGCGCGATGACGGCGATCGTCGCGGTCACGATCGAGAGCACGATGGAGCCGACCGATCCGATCAGCAGGACGCCGGGATTGTAGATAAAGACATACGGGATCAGGAAGGCGACGATGGCCAGCCGGCAGCATTGCACGGCGATCGCCATCGGATTCGCATTGGCGATGGTGCCGGCGGCGAAGGCGGCCACCGCGACCGGCGGCGTGATCGCCGACATCGACGCGAAATAGACGATGAACAGATGCGCCGGCAACAGCGGAATGTTGAGCGCGAGCAGGGCCGGCGCGGCAAGCACCGAGGCCAGCGCGTAAACGGCCGGCGTCGGCATACCCATACCGAGCACAATCACGATGATGGTCGCGATGATGAGCGTCAGCAGGCCGTTGCCGTGGGCGAGAATGAACAGCGCCGACGAAATCTTGCCGGTCAGATCGGTCATCGCCAGCGTTCCGACCACGAGACCCGCCACCGCGCAGGCGACGCCGATGCCGGTCATCCGCCGCGTGCTGTCGTCGAGGGCGCGCACCAGCGCCTTGCCCGCCGTGATCGGCCCGCGTACGCGAAAGAACAGAATGGGGACGAGCGCGGCAAGCGCCAAAGCCGCCGAGAAAGCCGGCCGGTCCACGGTCAGCACGTACCAGATCAGAATGGCGATCGGCACCAGATAGTACCAACTGTGCCGCAGCACGACGAAGACGTTCTTGGTTTCGGCGGTTGCCGACGGCTTCAGGTTGTCTGACAGGGCGCGCAGATGCACCGCAAGGAACACGGACAGATAATAAAGCAGCGCCGGCACGATCGCGGCGATGACGATAGTGCTGTAGGGAATGCCGGTGAAATCCGACATCAGGAACGCGGCGGTGCCCATCACCGGCGGCAGCAGCGCGCCGCCGGTTGACGCGGTCGCTTCCACCGCGCCGGCATAGGTCGGCGACAGCCCCGTGCGGATCATCAGCGGGATGGTGAATGACCCGGTGGTGACGACGTCGGACGTCGGTGAACCGGAAATCGAGCCGTAAAGGCCGGACGACACCACCGCGACCTTGGCCGGGCCGCCGACCTGACGGCCGACCAGCCCATTCGCCAGATCGAAAAAGAAGTCGCCGCCGCCTGCCAGATCGAGCAGCGTGCCGAAGGCGACGAAGGCAAACACCAGAAGGGCCGCGACGCTCAGCGCGGGGCCGAACAGGCCGTTCGTCGTGAAAACGATCTGATAGAGCATGTCCTCGAGGCTGAGCTCGCGGTGCCAGAACGGACCGGTCAGAAGATGGCCGAAGATGCCGTAGACCAGGAAGGCCAGTACCACGACCACGAGCGTCATGCCGATGCAGCGCCGCGTCGCTTCGAGCACCAGGAGGATGAGGGCAACGCCGGCGATCTGATCGGCGACATTAAGTCCGTCGATCATCGGCAATCGCAACTCGTAAATCGGCTGCATCACGGTGAAATAGACGGGGATAGCGATCGACGCGGCCGCTGCTGCCCAGGAGAAGATCGAGCGTCCGATCGGTCGGTCAGGATTTCCGGTGGTGGTCAGAAAGGCGACGGCCAGGATCGCGCCGATGAACCAGTTAAGGGCATACTGGCTGTTCACATAGACGCCGAACGCCAGCATGAGAAAGAAGGCCGACGTCGCAACCGCGATGATCGAGACGAAGGCGTTTTCCGCCTTGGCGAGTTGGCGCGCACGTCCAGGTGCCAAAGTTCGCAAAACATGGGCGAACACGTTGCTTGATCCTTTACGCGCGATCGCGGAGTTTTTCGGAAGGAGGGCTGACGGCGGCCATGCCGGCCGCCGTCATAATGCGTCAGTCGGTCAAAGGCTTACAGTACGCCTGCGTCCTTGTAGGCCTTCTTGGCGCCGGGTGCGAGTTCGACCGGCCCGACATCGGTCAGGCCCTTCTTGCCCATGCGGGCGAAGGACGGATAGGCCTTGGTCAGATAGTCGAAGTGACCGAGCAGGCCCTTGGTGATCGTCTCGGCGTCGGCATCCGACATCTTGTCGGAAGCATACAGCACGACGAAACCCGTCACCGTCTTCACGTCTTCGGGCTCGAACGTATAGGCCTTGGCCGGAATGGTCACGCTCTTGGTGCCGGCCTCGGCATTGATCTTGGCAATCGCCGCGTCCGGAATCGGCAGCATCTTGAGCGGCATGTCGTTGGCGAGGCGGTTGAGTTGTGACGACGGGAAAGCGAGCATGTTGAGAACGATGTCAACCTGGCCGGCCTTGAGCATGTCGAGACCGTCATTATAGGCCACATACTCGACGCGGCCGCCCCACGAGGCGAGGTCCTTCATCGAGATGCCGGCCGCTTCGAACACTTGTTCGCCAGCGATCGCCATCATCGTGCCGCGCTTGTTGAGCGCAATACGGACCGGTTTCTTCTCCTTGGCGATCTGGTCGAGCCCGGTGAAGGGCGCGTCCTTGCGCGCGACGATCTGGACCGTGGCCGCCGGATCGAGCAAGGCGATGGCGCGGAGATTGCCGACCTTCGACTTGAAGGGAGCTTCGCCCTTCGTGGCCCGCAGCGCCATCTGCGCATGGGCGATGCCGAGTTGCGCCTTGCCCTCGGTCACGAGCAGCAAGTTTGCGGCATCGACGCCGGGTTCGTAGGTGAACGACGAGCCGGGGACCTGCTGCTGGATGGTCTGGCCGATGGCCGCCCCCATCGCGCTCCAGGCGCCGCCGACCGAGCCGCCGGCCAGCGTGATCTTCAGCGGATCGGCCGAAGCGCCGATGGTTCCGGCTACGAGCGCCGCGCTCAATCCGAAAGCGGCGATAAGGGATCGCATTACGTGACGTTGCATCGAAGTCCTCCAGGTCATGGTGTCGAGGGTCATCGGGTCGGTTCAGCCGTCAAGGTCATGGTCAGGCCGGCGGAGCGGCTCGGTCTGGTCTGTCTTGTAGAATGGTGGTGGCCGGCAGTCGTGCGCAACGCGGCGCCGGGCCTGGGCATGCACCACGGCAAAGATCAGGACTGACATTCATCAGAACCGACGGTGGCATGGGTTGCAGCCCCTCCCAAGCGCCCGGCCAGCTTGGCGCCGGATCCGCTAATTCATTTGCGTACATATAATCGGCGCGTGATGCGGGCCCTGTCAATCGTTATGCATGCCCATAATCGTGGCATGGTGTGCCCGACTCGTGGCCGCTGTTGACGGCGATTGACAACCAGAGGCGCCGGGATATTGTTTGTGTGCAAACGATATCCCCGAGGACCCGGCGGGAAGCCGGCCGGCGCGGAGACAAAGCCGATGCTAGATCATTATATGACGGGCCGCCTGTTCGACCTTTGGTTCGCCGAGGACATCGGCGCCTGCGATCTCACCGTCCAATCGATGATCGACGCCGGCGCGCAAGCCAAATTCCGCATGAATGCACGCGAACCGCAGACGGTCGCCGGCCTCGAGGTCGGTGCTGCCGTGTTCCGCCACTACGATCCGAGAGTTCAGGTGACGCTGACCGCCAAGGACGGCGACAAGGCCGTGAAGGGCACGAGCCTCATGACGGTGTCGGGTCCGGCGCGCAGCCTCCTGACCGCCGAGCGCACGGCATTGAACATCGTGCAGCACATGTCGGGAATCGCCACCGAGACCGCGCGCTTTGTTGCGGCCATTGCCGGCACCAAGGCCAAGCTGATCGACACCCGCAAGACCACGCCCGGCCTGCGCATGCTGGAAAAACACGCGGTGCTCTGTGGCGGGGGCGCCAATCACCGCCTCGGTCTTGATGGCGGCGTGATGATCAAGGACAATCATATTGCTGTCGCTGGCAGCATCGCCGCCGCGGTGGCACGGGCCCGCGCGGCCATTCCGTCGCTGATCAAGATCGAGGTCGAATGCGACCGGCTCGAGCAGGTGCCCGAATGCATCAAGGCAGGAGCCGATGTCATCATGCTCGACAACATGTCGCTCGATGACATGCGCGCTGCGGTGAAGCTGGTCGATGGCCGCGTCCCGCTCGAAGCCTCGGGCGGCGTGCGCTACGAAACGATCCGTGGCATTGCCGAGACCGGGGTCGATTACATCTCGACCAGCCGCATCACCCAGGCAGCACCGGCCGTCGACATCGGGCTTGACGACGACAATTGATATAAAACCATGGCCGCCGGGACGCTCTTTCTCGTCGTAGGCCCAAGCGGCGTCGGCAAGGACACGCTGCTCGATGGCGCCCGCGCCGCGCTCCGCGACGACGACCGTCTCCTGTTTGCCAGGCGCACGATCACCCGCGCGGCCGATGCCGGTGGCGAAGATCATGAAGCGGCAACGCCGGACGAATTCGCACGGCGCAAGGCCGACGGCGGCTTCCTGCTCACCTGGGCGGCTCATGGCCTCGAATACGGTCTGCCGATGGCGCTGGCGGATGCGCTGGCACAAGGCCGCAACGTCGTCGCCAACGGTTCGCGCGCGACGATTGGCGAACTCGCCAAGCGCGTGCCGCATCTCATCGTGGTCGAAATCACGGCCCCGCCGGAATCCGTGGCCGCGCGGCTGCGTGCGCGCGGACGCGAGGACGAAGCGCAAGTCGCCGCACGCGTTGCCCGCACTGTGCCGCCCATGCCGGATGGCATCGAGGCCGTCCGCATCGTCAACGATGCCGACGTCGCGACCGGCATTGCCAAACTGGTCTCCGCGCTGACGGCGCCGCTTTCGTCCGGCATGACATTGCGCGCGCTGCCGATCGATAGCTGGCGCGACCACATGGCTTATCTGCCCGCTCACAGCGCGGTGGTCGCAGCCGCGGATTATCTCGGTCCCGGCCGCATCGAGATCTCCGATGGCGCGCGGAGCATTCGCGCGTCGGTCCATATCATTGACGATGCCGGCCTGCTGGGAGCGTCCGACATTGGCCTGTCGCGCAGCGCTTTCGAAGCGCTCGGCCTGCCGGAAGGCACGAAAGTCACGATCGAGCGTACGCCATCGCCGGAAAGTGCCGAGGCGTTGCGCGCCAAACTGCGCGGCGAGGAATTGAGCGACGGCCAGATCCGCACGCTGATCGGCGACATGGTCGAGGGCCGCTATCCGGACCGCGAAATGGCGGCGTTTCTGGTGGCGGCGACGCGTGGCCTGTCGGACCGCGAAGTGGTGGCGCTGGCGCGCGCGCGCGCCGACTTTACCGATCGGCTCACCTGGGATGAACCCATGGTCGTCGACAAGCATTCGATGGGCGGCATCCCCGGCAGCCGCATCACCATGATCGTGGTGCCGCTGGTCGCCGCGCATGGCCTCGCCATTCCGAAGACCTCGTCACGCGCCATCACGTCGGCCGCCGGCACCGCCGATGCCATGGAGACCTTGGCGCGCGTCGATCTGTCCGCCGCCGACGTGCACCGAGTGGTGGCACAGGCGCGCGGTTGCGTCGCCTGGAACGGACGGCTCAATCATTCAGCCGTCGACGATGTGATGAACGCGATCACGCGGCCGCTCGGTCTTGATTCAACGCGCTGGTCGGTGGCCTCGATCCTGTCGAAGAAACTCGCCGCCGGCTCGACCCACGTCATCATCGATCTGCCTTACGGTCCGCAGACCAAACTCAAATCGCGTCAGGATGCCGTCGATCTTGCCGCTCTGTTCGAGCGTATCGGACAGGGCCTCGGACTCGTGGTCGAAGCGCATGCGACCAACGGCGAGAGGCCGATCGGCCGCGGCGTCGGCCCGGCGCTGGAGGCGCGCGATGTCTTCGCCGTGCTCGACAATGCGGCCGATGCGCCGGCCGACCTGCGCGACAAGGCCTTGTTCTTCACCGGGCGCATTCTGGCCTGGGATCCGAAAGTGGCCTCTGAAGCGGCCGGGCAGGCGCGCGCCCGCGAGTTGCTGGCGTCGGGCGCCGGTCGCGACGCTCTCGAACGTATCGTCCACGCCCAAGGCCGGCGGCAGCCTCGCGTCCTGCCTGGCGCCCACACCCGTGTCGTCAATGCCGATCGCAGCGGCATCGTCACCGCGATCGATGGCTGGACTGTTGCCGCCATCGCCCGCCGCGCCGGCGCGCCGAGCGATCTGCGTGCGGGCCTCGATCTGCTGCGTGCTGTCGGCGATGCGGTCAAAACCGGGGAGCCGCTTTACGTCATCCACGCCGGCAGCGAAGCCGATCTCGCCGCCGCCGCGAATGTCGCCCGCGCCGGCCACGGCTATACGATTGCCGGTTGAGGGCGCCGGTCAGGCCGGCCGCTTCTTGCTGTCGAGCTTCTTGGCGATGCGGCCGAGGTCGACGACCATGCGCTCATGCGTGCCGTGCCCGATTTCCTCGATCTCGTCGCGCGCCGTGACGTCGAACTCGATGCGCCGGCCGTCGACCTTGGTCACCACCGCCTCGGCGATCACTGTATGGCCGGCCGGGGTCGCCGCCAGATGCTGCACGTTGACGACCGTGCCGACGACGCTTTCGCCGGCTTCGAGATAATCGCGCACGGCGTTGAGCGCGGCGTTCTCCATCACTGTCACCATCATCGGCGTGGCGAACACCGGCGGCAGCACGGCGTCCTTGAACTGATTGGCCAGATGCGCCGGCGTTACGCGCAGGGTGAAGGTGCCTTTGGCTCCGACCGGGACGGGACGCATGCGGCTCAGCTCCCAAACTCATCGATGAATCAACTTGCCTGAATCAACTTGTTTGACGCGGAATGTGATTGATCGCCGGCGCCAGGATCGCCAGCAGCATACCGCACAAGCCGATCGGCAAGAAGGCCGTCGCGGCGATGCCGGTCAGGTCCCATAGCGCCCCGCTGATCACCGGCACGATCACGGCGCAGGTGTAGCTGATCGTGAACATCGCCGCGGTGACGCGATGCACATCATCCGGCGGGCTGAGCAAAGGCGGCAGCGCCAGCACCAGGATCAGAATAGCCGAGGCGGAGAAACCCTGCAGGGTGGCGGCGGCGACGATCCAGATTCCGGTGCCGAAAATAAGCCCCAACGTCGCGCCGACGCTGAGAATCCCGCAGGCAATATAGGGCCAGACGTGGCGCTCGAGCCGTCCGGCCATGGCGAGCAGCAGCGCGGAGGCCGGCAACTGCCCCATGTTCAGGCCCGACAGCGCCGCGCTGATCCAGGCTTCCTGCCCGTTGCTGCGCAGATAATCCGGGATGAAGGCGTTGGTCGCGAAATAGATGGCGTTGATGGTGCCGAGCATGATGCCGAGGCGCCAGATCAGAATGTTGCGCCAGTCCGGCCACCACTTGCGCCGCACCGCCGCCGCGCCATTGGCGTTTGCCGGCCTCGGCGCGAACAGCAGAACCAGCACCGCGATCACCGCGACCGGCACGCTCCAGACCACGAACCCCCACTGCCAGCTGCCGCCGACCAGCGGCAGCACGAGCACCAGCATCAGCGCCACGGGCAGGATTTCGCCGACGATCAGGCCATTGGTGTAGACCGCGGTGGCAAAGCCGATCCGGCTCGGCACCCAGGTTCGCACGGCAGGCGGCATTGTCACCTGCATGATCGCGACGCCCGCACCCATGGCGATGGTCATGGCATAGAGCCACCACACATCGCCGACCGCGCCGCGCAGCGCGCCGCCCACGGCGGTTATCAAGAGGCCGGCCACCAAAGCCGCGCGGACGCCGAAGCGCGCGATCAGCAGCGAGCCCGGCACCGCGGCAATCGCCAGCAGCATCGAGGGGAGGCCGGTCAGGATGCCGACTTGCGTCGCGCTCAGCGCCAACTCATCGTGGATCAGCGGAATGACGGGCGGAACTGCCAATATGGTCAGGCGCAGCGCATTGCCGGCCAGCCACAACAGCGCGAGCGCATTGAAAAGGCGGGCCGGCGGCATCGCGCCACCCGTCGTCGAGGTCAGAGGTCCCGGCATCACCACCCAGCAAGAAAGAGCTCCCCGGTCTTTGGCCTTGAGTCCGCCGGGCTGGCTGCGGCATTAACATAGGCTGTGGCATCATGCACGCAGCACAGGCAAGCCGGGATCGCATGGATCGGATCTACGCCATTGGCGACATTCACGGACGGCTCGATTTGCTGGAGCGTGCCATCGCCGCCATCGTCCGCGATATCGACGAACGCGGCCCCGCCGCGCTGACCGTTACGCTCGGCGATTATGTCGACCGCGGTCCGGCCTCGTCAGGCGTCATTGAGCGGCTTGCGTCGAACCCGTTCCCGACCGGTCACGTCGCGCTCAGGGGCAATCACGAATTGCTGTTCGAGCAGTTTCTTACCGACCCGTCGGTCGCGGACAATTGGCGTCAGGGCGGCTGCCTGGAGACCTTGCACTCTTACAAGGTGCCGGTCGCCGACATGATGATGGGGCGGCATTACGACGTCGCATCCGCCGCGTTGCGGGCGGCGCTGCCGCCGGCGCACCTCGAATTCCTGCGCTCGCTGAAAACGTCGCTGACGACCGAGCGCTATTTCTTCTGCCACGCGGGCGTGCGCCCCGGCGTTTCATTGGCGGCGCAGAACGATGACGATCTGATGTGGATCCGGCAGGATTTCCTGTCGAGCACGGACGACTTCGGCAAGATCGTCATCCACGGCCACACGCCGGTCGCCGAACCCGACGTGCGGCCGAACCGCATCAATATCGACACCGGCGCCTTCGCCACCGGCCGCCTGACCTGCGTTGCGCTGGAGGACGCCGGCCCCCGGTTCCTTAAAGTGTGATAACGTCGCTTCGCATCCATACGTTGAATGGGCGAGGCCATGGCGGCGACGGACGGCACAAAGGCTGGCTTTCGCCTCGCTGCGGCCTGCTGTCATTGGCCGGCCGATGCGCGGCGCGATCGGGCGGTGACCGCTGCTGCGCGCGGTATCACCGACTGGCCGGCTTTCCTGTGCGTCATTCGCCGTCACCGCGTTGAGCCTCTGGCGCACGCTGCACTGTCGGCGGCGCCGCCGGCTTTGCACTTTCTCTATGCGCTGGCGCGCCCACCGCTCTGGCTGTGGCGAAAGTTCGCCGCGACGTCGAGGCGGAGAACGCAGAACGAGCCCGGCTCAGCTTGACGCGATCAGCCGGCGGACGAGATCGGGAAGGGAGTCTTTCGCCGCGTCGAATTTGACGCCGCGAATGCCGAAGGCGGCCGCGGCCTGCACGTCGATATCCTTGTCGCCGATCATGAAGCTGCGGCCGCGATCGATGGCGAAGTCGCCGGCCGCCTGCTCGAGCATGCCGGCGCCGGGCTTGCGGCAATCGCAGCGGATGGCGAATCCTTCGATCTTTCCGTCGGGGTGATGCGGGCAATAATAGAATGCGTCGATGCGCGCGCTGCGTTCGCCGAGATAGTCGCGCATATGGCCGTGCAGCGCCCCGACGGCGGCCTCGTCATAGAACCCGCGCGCGACACCGGACTGGTTGGTGACGACGATAACGAGGTAACCGGCACTATTCAGGAGTTTGATCGCTTCCGGCACGCCGTCGATCCAGTCGAGTTGATCAACGCGATAGACGTAGTCGCGGTCGACATTGAGGACGCCGTCGCGGTCGAGAAAGGCCGTGGGTCTCGGCACTGTCGTTGCGGACGTCGCGGGCTCGCTCA
The DNA here is from genome assembly GCA_041662425.1 of Pseudolabrys sp. GTDB lineage: Bacteria > Pseudomonadota > Alphaproteobacteria > Rhizobiales > Xanthobacteraceae > Pseudolabrys. The sequence continues at coordinate 15,548 of JBAZSM010000028.1, read as the reverse complement.
TGATGGTCAGGCGTTGCCGCTCTCGGCGGGGTTTGGCGCGACGTCGGTGCCGCGCGGCGGCCGCGCGTCACTCAGGATCCAGATGATGCCGCCGATGGCGCCGATGGCAAAGGCCGTCAACCCGATCAGCACGGAGACGATCAGGCCATCGCCTTGCGGCAGGCCCGCATAGGAAAAGGCGACGATCATGCTGCCCTCGCGCACGCCCCATCCGGCAATCGACACCGGCACCGTGGCGATCAGGATTACCGGCGGCACCAGGAACAGTAGCAGCGCAAGGCTCGCCGACGCCGATACCGATTGCACCATGCACCATGCGGCCAGAATGGTCATCAGATGCACCGCGAAGGAGATGGCGCCGATGGCCGCGATGGCGCGCCACGATCCGCAGATGCGCCAGGCGATCTTCGACACCTCGACGAGATGCCGGGTCGGTGCCCAGTGCAGCAGCGGCTTCCAGCGAATGCGGCCGATGACGAGGAAGATGAAGGCGCCGGCAATGGCGCCGCAGCCGATCAGAATGAGTACGGTGCGCGCCAGCGGGTCCTGCACCAGTCCCAGCGTCCAGGGCAGACAGAGAAAGACGATCAATGTCAGCGCGAAGATGCCGGCAACGCGGTCGATGAGCACAGAATAAGCGGCCGCGGCCCAGCCGCCGTCCTCGCGTGCCAGCATCCAGATGCGCGCGGCATCGCCGCCGACTGTCGATGGCAAGACCTGATTGAAGAAAGTGGCGATGAAACTGATGCGCAATATCGTGCTGAAACGCGGGGCGATGCCGCAGCCCATGGCGATCAGGCGCCAGCGAGTGGCGAGCAGGAAAATCTGCGCCGCGAGAATGCCGAGGGCGGCGAAAATCCAGCTCGCATTCAGCCGGCTCAGCCGTTCGCCCAGCGCGGCGAGGTTGACCGAGCGTAGCGACACGTAGAGCAACAGGACCGAAATCGCCGCTTTCAAGAGCAGCATCAGCGAGCGCCGCATTGACGCAGAACCCTCATTTGCGCCCTCAAAGGCGCGTTTTCGGCCCCCGCTTCGCACGGCGGTCGGGTAGGCGCAAGGGGCCGGAGCCGCGCTAAAGTGGCGATAAAGACGTGCGCCCGACACCCCCGAAATAACCCGTTGCGCGACCCCGCCGGGACGGCCTATGCCGGCCCGGTCGGCGGCCGGAGCCTGTTTTTGCGCGCCTTGCGCGCTTCTGCTACGCGGTCCCGCTGAAATTGCGCCCTTCGGCGACCGGCCGAAATTCGCTATATAGGGCGGGATCATAGAGAAGCAGGTGGCTTTTGAACTATCCGTCGAGCAAGCCCGAAGTCGCGTCGCAGCAGAGCGGCCAGATCCCCGACCTCACCGTGGTCGGCGGCGCCGGCCATGTCGGTATCCCGCTGGTGCTGGCCTTCGCCGAGGCCGGGCTGACCGTCAACGTCAACGACCTCAACGAGAACACGCTGGCGATCCTGCGGGCCGGCAAGCTGCCCTTCATTGAATACGGCGCCGCGCCGCTGCTCGCCAAGGCGCTGGCCGAGAACAAGCTGGTCTTCACCTCCAAGCCGGATGCGATTCGCGGTTCCGGCCCGGTGATCGTCACCATCGGCACGCCGGTGGACGAATTCCTCAATCCGGTGACCTCCGCGGTGCAGAAGTGCATCGACGACCTGCTGCCGCATATCAATGACGAGCAGCTCATCGTCCTGCGCTCCACCGTATTCCCCGGCACCACCGACTGGCTGCACGATTATCTCGCGCGCCTCGGTCGCAAGAACCGTATCGCCTTCTGCCCGGAGCGCGTCGTGCAGGGCTACGGCATCAAGGAACTGCGCGAGATGCCGCAAATCGTTTCCGGCACCACGCCGGAGGCGGAAGCCGAGGCGGTGGCGCTGTTCAACCGTATCGCGCCCGAAGTGGTGACGATCAAGCCGCTCGAGGCCGAGTTGGCCAAGCTCTACGCCAATGCCTATCGCTACATCGAATTCGCCGCGACCAACCAGTTTTACATGATCGCCAAATCGGCGGGCGCCGATTATTCGGCGATCATGAAGGCGATGAAGCACAATTATCCGCGCGCCCGCACGCTGCCGGGGCCGGGCTTCGCCGCCGGACCGTGCCTGTTCAAGGATACGATGCAGCTTGCCGCTTTCGCGCGCAATCAGTTCAACATCGGCCATGCCGCGATGCAGGTGAACGAAGGTCTCGCTTTGCATCTGATCGACGACCTCAAGCGCCAATACGATTTGTCCAAAATGACCGTCGGTCTGCTCGGCATGGCGTTCAAGGCCGAGATTGACGACGTGCGGGCGTCGCTGAGCTACAAGATCAAGCGCACGCTGCTCACCAATGCGGGGCAGGTGCTCACGACCGATCCTTTCGTGACCACAGATCCGGCGCTGCTGCCGCTCGACGAGATGGTCGCCAAGAGCGATCTGCTCATTCTTTGCACGCCGCATTCCGCCTACAGGGACGCCGACTTCGCCGGCAAGCCGGTGGTCGACATCTGGGGCTTCCTGAAGAATGCGAACGTGGTCTATTGAGCCGCGTTGTGTGGTGACGGGTGTGGCGGACAGAGCGTCATGAGTGCGCGGCTCGATATCGTCATTCCGGTCTATAACGAAGGCCCGAACATCCTGGCGACGCTTGGCGCGCTGCGCCGGCACGTGCGCACGCCGATGCGCATCCTCATTTGCTACGACAGGCCGGACGACGACACGCTGACCACGATCGAGGCCAACCGTGCTTCGCTCGAAGGGCTGACTATAGAATATGTGCGCAATCCCGGCCGCGGCGCCCATGGCGCGGTGATGGCCGGCTTTGCCGCAAGCGACGCGCCGTTCGTCCTGGTGCTGCCCGCCGACGACGACTTTAACAGCGGCATGATCGACGCGATGGTGGAGAAGGCCGAGCAGGGCGCCGATCTGGTCTGCGCCAGCCGCTTCATCCCCGGCGGCTGCATGGTCGGCTGCCCGTGGCTCAAAGCCACGTTGGTCCGCACCGCGGCCTTCACGCTATATCATGTGGCCGGATTGCCGACCCACGATCCGACCAGCGGTTTCCGGCTGTTCTCGCGCCGGGTGGTGGACGCCATCGCGGTCGAATCCGACAGCGGTTTCTGCTACGGCATCGAACTGTTGGTGAAGTGCCACCGTCTCGGCTGGCCGGTCGCCGAGGTGCCGGCAAAATGGTTCGAACGCACCAAGGGCACCAGCCGCTTCCGTGTGCTTGACTGGCTGCCGGCCTATCTGCGCTGGTACCGCTACGCCTTCGCCACCACGTTCCTGCGCCGGTCGCCGGACACGGTAAAACTGCGTCCGACCTGGAAGCCCGCGACATGAGCAAGCTGACGCCGCGCCAGTACCTGATCATGCTGCACGACGTCCTCGCTGCGGTGGCGGCGATCGCGCTGACATTCGTCATGCGCTTCGATGCCGAGCAGCTCGCGCACAAGGTGGAAGGGCTGAAGGTCTTCCTGCCGCTCTTCGCGGTGTTCGCGGCGGCGGTGTTCTTTGCCTTCAAGCTGCAGCAGAGCAAGTGGCGCTTCACGTCGGTTCCGGACCTGTTCAACATCGTGCGCGCCTCCACGGTGCTGGCGGTGTCGCTGGTGGCGCTCGACTACGTGCTGCTGTCGCCGAACGTCTATGGCGAGTTCTTTTTCGGCAAGATCACCATCCTGCTGTACTGGGTCCTCCAGATGTTCTTCCTGGGCGGCGGACGCATCACCTACCGCTATCTGCATTACGCACGGACGTTGCAACGCGTTCGTGTCGCCGATGCAGCGCCGACCCTCATTCTTGGCCGCACGGCCGACGCCGACGTGCTGCTGCGCGCCATCGAAAGCGGCGCGGTGAAGAAGATCTGGCCGGTCGGCATTCTGTCGCCGTCACCGTCGGATCGCGGCCAGTCGATCCGCTCCATTCCCGTTCTTGGCGATCTTCAGGACATCGAGCGGGTCGCGGCCGATCTGGCGACGCGCGGCACGCAGGTTACCCGCCTGGTGATGGCCCCATCGGCGATGACGCCGGAAGCGCGGCCGGAATCGATCCTGATGCGGGCGCGAAGGCTCAATCTGACCGTGAGCCAACTGCCCTCGCTCGAAGGCGGCCCTTCGGTCCAGCTGCTGCCGGTGTCGGTCGAAGACCTGTTGCTGCGGCCGAGTGTAAAAATCGATTATCAGCGGCTTGAGGATTACGTAAAGGGCAAGTCCGTTGTCGTGACCGGCGGCGGCGGCTCGATCGGCTCGGAAATCTGCGAGCGCGTCATCGCTTTCGGCGCCGCGCGACTTTTGATTCTCGAGAATTCCGAACCGGCGCTGCACGCCATTACCGAACGCCTCAAGGATTTGCAGAGCGAAGTGGCCGTGTCCGACCGCATCGCCGATATTCGCGATCGCGCGCGCATCATGCGGCTGATCGCCGAGTTCAGCCCCGATATCGTGTTCCACGCCGCCGCGCTCAAGCATGTGCCGCTTCTGGAGCGCGACTGGGACGAAGGCGTGAAGACCAATGTGCTGGGTTCGGTCAACGTCGCCGACGCCGCGGCAGCCGCCGGCGCCTCCGCTATGGTGATGATTTCGACCGACAAGGCGATCGAGCCGGTGTCGGTTCTCGGCGCCACCAAGCGCCTCGCCGAGATGTATTGCGACGCACTGGACGCCGATCTGATGCGGCGCGGCGCGGACCGCGGCCAGCCGATGCGGCTGATCTCGGTGCGATTCGGCAATGTGCTGGCGTCCAACGGCTCTGTGGTGCCGAAGTTCAAGGCGCAGATCGAGGCCGGCGGTCCGGTCACGGTCACGCATCCCGACATGGTGCGTTATTTCATGACGATCCGTGAAGCCTGCGACCTGGTCATCACCGCTGCGAGCCACGCGCAGCGCGACGCCGACAAGCATGCCTCGGTTTACGTGCTCAACATGGGACAGCCGGTGAAGATCGTCGATCTTGCCGAACGCATCATCCGCCTGAGCGGGCTTGAGCCCGGCCGCGATATCCAGATCGCCTTCACCGGTATCCGCCCCGGCGAGCGCCTGCACGAGATCCTGTTCTCGCGCGAAGAGGAAATGGCGGAGATCGGGGTGCCCGGCATCGTCGCGGCAAAGCCCGTGCAGGCCTCGCTTGAATCGATCCGGGCCTGGCTCGCGACGCTGGAACAGGCGCTCGCCCGCAACGAGCGGACCGCGATCTATACGGTGCTGCGCGAGGCGGTGCCGGAATTTCGCGGCGAAGCGGCCTGATCTTTCTTCCAGTTCCTTGGCTCCACGTCCGCGGAACCCGAACGGACCGTTGGCCGTTAACGTTCGACGCGCCGCCAAGCGAGCCGCGGCCATGGAGGAACCTGTGACCGACAAACCGAAACAGCACGCCGAGCGTGAACGTGAGCGGATCAAGAAGGAAGAGGACGAGGTCGTCGTCAATTCCGATGAAAGTTTTCCCGCAAGCGATCCGCCGTCCTTCAATCCCGGGATTACCGGCCCGACCGATCTCGAGCCGCCGAAGAAGAAATAGGCGGCTTGAAGCCGCCAGCCGAAACATCCTTGGAGAAAAGCCTGCGCGACGATCGCGCAGGCTTTTTGCGTCAGGCGATCTTGACCGGTTCGCGCAGAATGCGTTTCGCGAATTTTCGCGCCTCCATCGGCTTGCCGAAGAAGTAGCCCTGGATCAGGTCGAAGCCGAGTTCCCGTGCCATGACGAAGTCGGCCCGCGTCTCGACGCCTTCGGCCACGGTACGTGCGCCGAGCGTGTCGGCGAGATCGATGATCCTGCGGCAGGTCGACTGCTTCAGCCGGTCGTCCGCCGCGCCGGTGACGAATGTGCGGTCCACCTTGAGTTCGACGAAGGGGCAGTCGTCCATTTTCATCAGTATCGGCCAGTCGGCGCCGACATCGTCGATCGATATGCCGATATTGAAGAAGCGCAGTTGCCGCGCCGCGGCGATGGCCAGATCGAGATTATTGGCGAGTTCGCGGGCATTGATCTCGACGATCAGTCCCTTGAAGGCGGGATGCGCGGGCAACTGCCGGATCAGCTTCTCGACTGCGGCGAGGTTCTTGAAGAAGATCAGCGGCAGATTGATCGCGAGCTCGACGTGGCCGTGATCGGCGACAAAGGCCTGCCAGTCGGCCGCGGCTTGCGCGACGACGAAACTCGACAATTCGGTGAAGGTCGGATCGCCGGGATCGGGCAGGAATTGCGCGGGTGGCATGACGCCCCAGGCCGGATGCCGCAGCCTGATCAAACCTTCGGCGCCGTCGATGGTGAGGGAGCGGACGTTGATCTTCGACTGATACCAGAGTTCGAGCCAGCCGGCGTGAAGCGCCTGCACCGCATCGACCGTCGGCAGCGCCGGGGGCTCCTGTGGGACGAGAAAGTTCACGGCCTGCCGCAGCACGCCGTCGCTGAACGGAATCGGCAGTAGCGGCAGCATCGTCAGGCCGAACTGATCGCCGAGGTCGAGCAGGGCGGCGGTCATCGGCATTTCGGGCTGCGCGAAGATGAGAATCTGGCCGTCGAAGCCGAGCGCATTCAGGGTTTCCAGCGCCGAGCTGCCGGCAATGCCGCCGGCGGAGAGCCCGAGCATGACGAGATCGGTCTTGCGTCCGGCGATAAGGCCGACGAGGTGCTCGGTATCGCCGTCCTCGACGACGAAACCGATATCCTCCAGCGCTTCGCGGATGAATTCGCGGACATGAGGTTTGGAATCGACGACGGCGGCGGTGGGTTTGACGCGTCGGCGGCCAAACCCGGAAAGCGGCGTGGCGGTGAGCGGCGGCGACTGGTTAATCATGGCAGGATCCCTCCGTTAGGCAGGGGAACCTAAGCCCGGCAGTATGGCCAACGCAGCATCAGGCCGCGGTCATACACCGCCAAACGTCCTCTTAGCCCTAATGGCTTCAATGCAATTAAAAGCCGACGCTTGTTGTGCGTCCTGGAATCCGCACTCAGGTAATGACGCGCACCGGCTTGCCGTCCAGCCAGGCGCGAATGTTCTCAACGATGTCGGGGTAGAATTTGCGGTAGGTCTGCTCGCTGACATAGCCGAGATGCGGCGTGGTGACGACATTATCGAGCTTGCGATACGGATGGTCGATCGGCAGCGGTTCGGTGTCGAACACATCGAGGCCGGCGCCGCCGATGCGCTTCGTATCGAGCGCCGCCAGCAGCGCCGCCTGATCGACGATCGGCGCGCGGGCGGTATTGATGAGATAGGCGGTTCTCTTCATGCGGCCGATATCGTCGGCGGTGATCAGCCCGCGCGAACGGTCGCTCAGCACCAGATGGATCGTGATGATGTCGGATTGCGCGAACAACTCCTCGCGGCTCACATAATCGGCGCCGCCGTCTTTGGCCTTGTCCGGCGTCAGGTTCTGGCTCCAGGCGATAACCTTCATGCCGAACGCCTTGCCGACCGCGGCGACGCGCTGGCCGAGCTTGCCCAAGCCGACGATGCCGAGCGTCAGGCCTTCGAGATCCTGACCGATGGTCACCTGCCACGGCTCGCCCGCCTTCATGCGCGCATTTTCGAAACCGATGCGGCGCGTCAGTTCGAGCATCAGGCCGAAGGCGATGCCGACCGTGGGATTGCCGAAGGTGCCGGTGCCGCAGACCGTGACGCCGCGCTCCGTGGCGGCCTTGAGATCGAACGAGTTGTTCCGCGCGCCGGTTGTGATCAACAGCTTCAGGTCCGGCAGGGCCTCGATCACGGCGCGCGGGAATGGCGTGCGCTCACGCATGCCGGCGATGATGGCGAAGCCCTTGAGCTTCTCGATCGCCTCGGCCTGATCCTTGAACGGCTCGTTGAAGACCGTAACCTCGACATCTTTCGCGATCGGCGACCAGTCGGCGAATTTCAGGGCAACGTCCTGGTAGTCGTCGAGAATGGCGGCCTTCAGCATACGCGAAACTCCTCCGGTGGCGTCCGGCGCCGGCCGGGCGGCGACACCTTAAGGAGGGTGCGGCGAAAGGGAAGGGGTATCGGGCTGCCGGTCAGGGCTGCAGATCAGCGCTGAAGCGGGCCGTGCTTGGCCTGACAGGCGGGACCCGGGCCGCGCATATAGTGCCGTTCGGGCCGGTAGCTGTCGAACATGGTGCGGGCGAGGTTGCGCCAGAACCTGCCGATGGGGCCGCCGAAGGACGACAACGGCCGATGCAGGAAACCCGCCGCGGAACCGGAGATGGCCAGGATGGCCCGACCCATGACACTTTGACCTTGCAACGGAACGGGCACCTTTGCCGGCTCCCCCTGAACCGCCTTGTCGGCGCGTCAGGTTCACGCGAAGGCCATCCTGGCGTCCACCGGTTAAGGTCCGGTTGGTAAATTCCGGCGCGTCAAAGAAATTCAAAGGCAGCGTTTCCAGACCTTTACCGACGGGTTCCGTCAAAGGCGGGAACACGCGCCGTCCGGCGGCTTGCCCTTCCGGGTTCCGGTCGCTACATCAACCCTGCTTTTTCCCGACATTGGGGCCGGCCGCGTGATTTGCACGCGGAATACCTTGTGCGCGACGGGCGCACTCGGGCCGGATTTAAGGGGTTTCGCACGCTCATGAACGGTCGCCAGTTCATCTATCACATGCAGGGTCTGACCAAGACCTATCCGGCCGGCAAGAAGGTGCTGGATAACGTCCATCTGTCCTTTTACCCGGACGCCAAGATCGGCGTGCTCGGCGTCAACGGCTCGGGCAAGTCGACGCTGCTGCGGATCATGGCCGGGATCGACACCGAATTCTCCGGCGACGGCTGGGTCGCCGAGGGCGCCCGCGTCGGCTACCTCGAGCAGGAGCCGCAGCTCGACGGCTCGAAGTCCGTGCGCGACAACGTCATGGAAGGCGTTGCCGCCAAGAAGGCGATCCTCGACCGCTACAACGAACTCGCCGTCAATTACTCGGACGAGACCGCCGACGAGATGGCGAAGCTCCAGGACGAGATCGACTCGAAGAACCTCTGGGACCTCGACAGCCAGGTCGATCAGGCCATGGACGCGCTGCGCTGCCCGCCGGACGACGCCGACATCTCGAAGCTCTCGGGCGGCGAGAAGCGCCGCGTCGCTTTGTGCAAACTGCTCCTCGATGCGCCTGACCTGCTGCTGCTCGACGAACCGACCAACCATCTTGATGCGGAGAGCGTGAACTGGCTGGAAGGCCATCTGCGCAATTATCCGGGCGCGATCCTGATCGTGACCCACGACCGCTACTTCCTCGACAACGTCACCGGCTGGATCCTCGAACTCGATCACGGCCGCGGCATTCCCTACGAGGGCAACTACACCTCGTGGCTGGCGCAGAAGCAGAAGCGCATGGAGCAGGAAGGCCGCGAGGACGAAGCCCGCCGCCGCACGCTGGAACGCGAAACAGCGTGGATTCAGTCGTCACCGAAAGCCCGGCAGGCCAAGTCGAAGGCGCGCTACGAGCGCTATGACGAGTTGCTCAAGATCGCGAACGCCAAGACCAACAATGTCGCGCAGATCAGCATTCCGGTGACCGAGCGTCTCGGCCAGAACGTGGTCGACTTCGAGGGCATGTCGAAGGGGTTTGGCGATAATCTTCTGATCGACAACCTCACCTTCAAGCTGCCGCCTGGCGGCATCGTCGGCGTCATCGGCCCGAACGGCGCCGGCAAGACCACGCTGTTCCGTATGATCACCGGACAGGAAAAGCCGGACAAGGGCACGATCAAGGTCGGTGAGTCCGTGCATCTCGGTTACGTCGACCAGTCGCGCGACGCGCTTGATGGCAAGAAGACCATCTGGGAAGAGATTTCCGAAGGCAACGACCTCATTATGGTCGGCAAGAAGGAAGTGAACTCGCGCGCCTATGTGTCGCTGTTCAATTTCAAGGGCGCCGATCAGCAGAAAAAGGTCGGCACTTTGTCAGGCGGCGAACGCAACCGTGTGCATCTGGCCAAGATGCTGCGCGCCGGCGCCAATCTGCTGCTGCTCGACGAACCGACCAACGATCTCGACGTCGACACCTTGCGCGCGCTCGAAGAGGCGCTGGAGGACTTCGCCGGCTGCGCCGTCATCATCAGCCATGACCGCTGGTTCCTCGACCGCATCGCGACGCACATCCTGGCCTTCGAAGGCGACAGCCACGTCGAATGGTTCGAGGGCAACTTCCAGGACTATGAGAAGGACAAGATGCGCCGTCTCGGCACCGACAGCATCATCCCGCACCGGCTGAAGTACAAGAAATTCAGCCGGTAGAGTTTTCTCGGCCGGCACGCTAAGGTTCCGCCGGCGGCGGGACCTTGCGATGCACGAAACAATCATATCACTTATGGTATTTGCCGCGTTGATCGCGGCCTCGTTCGGCAGCGCGGCGCTTTATCGCCGGCTGCCCGAAAAGCACCGGCGCACCGAGACCGAAGAAGTTGTTCGCCTGATCGCCAATATCTTCGTCGTGCTGGCGTCGCTGGTGCTCGGATTGATGATCAATTCGGCCCGCAGTACATTCGATAATGTGGACAAGGCGATCCACGCTTACGCCACAGAGCTAATTCTGCTGGATCGCACGATGCGGCAGTACGGGCAGGAAACGGCCGATGCGCGGCGATATCTGCAAGACTATGTGCAGCAGGCCGCGCGCCGGATGGCGCAGAGCGATCCTTTGCTCGGCAGCCGGCCGGCTGAGGCGTTGCTGAACGATATAGGGAATGATGTGCGGGCGCTTGCGCCGGCCGATGCGGACCGCGTCGCGCTCAAGGCGCGGCTCGAGCGCCGGTTCGAGAACGTCTACGCGATGCGCTGGGCGCTGGTCGAACAGTCGGAGGGCACCATTCCGCTGCCGCTGATCGCACTGACGGCGGCCTGGTTCGTCCTGGTATTTGCGAGTTACGGCTATCGCGCGCAGCGCAATCCGATCATGGTGACGAGCTTTGTCGTCTCGGCCATGCTGATCGCCGGCACGGTCTATCTCACGCTCGACATGGACGTTCCGTTCGACGGTACCATCCAGGTCTCGCCCATGCCGCTGGAGCGGGCGCTGGCGGAAATGCGGAAGTGAAGGCGGTGCGGAATCGCGCCGCGGAAAATGGATGGATGAATTTCTTATAGACTGTTCAAGTTGCAAGCCGCGCCGTCTCGGCGCCCGCAGCATGATGCCCTGCTCAAAGTCATGAAGTTTACCTGCCGGAAGGCTTGTGCTAGGTTTCGAAAATGACCGAGGTTGAAAGCCTAGTCCTCGAACACCTGCGTCATATCCGTGGCGCGGTCGACAGCCTGCGTGAGGACATGCACGAGGTAAAAGGCCGTCTTGGCATCCTGGAAAACCAGTATGCCGGCTTGTCGAGTCGCATTGATCGGTTGGACGGCCGCGTGTTGAGGATCGAGCAGCGTTTGGGCTTGGTCGAAGCGTAAGACTTACGCCCTCTTCCCCTTGCCGTACTGCTCCTCGCTCACCTTCTCCATCCACGTCACCGCGTTGCCGTCGAGCGCCTCCTGAATGGCGATGTGGCTCATCGCCATCGTCGCCGAGGCGCCGTGCCAGTGCTTTTCGCCGGGCGGAAACCAGACGACATCGCCGGGGCGGATTTCCTCGATCGGGCCGCCGTCGCGCTGCGCCCAGCCGAGCCCATAGGTGACGATCAGGGTCTGGCCGAGCGGATGGGTGTGCCAGGCGGTGCGGGCGCCGGGCTCGAACGTCACATGGGCGGCGCGCATGCGCGCCGGCGCCGGCGCTTCGGCCAGCGGATCGAGCCGGACGGCGCCGGTAAAATAGTCGGCCGGTGGTTTGGCCGATGGGCGCGAGCCGCTCCGTTTGATGTCCATAATGTCGATCCTTTCAGTCGTCTGTCGCGCGGACGATCCCATTGTTTGCCGTGGCTTGAAAGCCCGTTTCCGAGTGCGGGTTCCGCAGTACCCGTTCGATTTTATGACGCCCCGGCGCGGCTTCATGGCGCAGGAGGGGCGCAGCCACCCGTCCTTGCCATGGCGCGAATCGCTTATAGATCGAGCGGCCGTAGCTCCGGGCAGCCGTCCGGGGCGCGCAATCGAGGTATTTTCCCCATGTCGATGTCGGCCGACGTTCCAACGCCGCCCCCTGAACTTGCCGGCCGCCTGCGGCCGCTGCCGCAGCTCATCTTCTCGTCGCGCTGGTTGCAGTTGCCGCTCTATCTCGGCCTCATCGTCGCGCAGGGCGTCTATGTCATCCTGTTCGTCAAGGAGCTGTGGCACCTCGTGCTCGGCGCCATGAAGTTCACCGAGCAGGAGATCATGCTGGTGGTGCTCGGCCTGATCGACGTGGTGATGATTTCGAACCTGCTGATCATGGTCATCGTCGGCGGTTACGAGACCTTCGTGTCACGGCTCGAACTGGAGCGGCATCCCGACCAGCCGGAATGGCTCAGCCACGTCAATGCCAGCGTCTTGAAGATCAAGCTGGCGATGGCGATCATCGGCATCTCATCGATCCACCTGCTGCGCACGTTTATCTACGCCGGTCAGCTCGGTCAGCCGGGCAACTCGTTCACCGAGACCGGCGTGATGTGGCAGGCGATCATTCACGGCCTGTTCGTGTTCTCGGCGATCGGCATCGCCTATGTCGAGAAGATCAGCCAGGAAAGCAGTCCGAAAGGCGCGCATCACTAGAACGCCAGGTCCGAAAAAAAGACGCCCGCTCGTGGCGCGAGCGGGCGTCGTATTTTTTTGCAGGTCTGGCGGTGCTGCTACTTGGCCTGCAGAGGCGCCAGCGCGCCGGACCACTTCGCCAGTTCATCGAGCATGTTCTTGACGCTGAGATCGATCAGCTCGTTCGACTTGAACACACCGTCATGGATCTGCTTGCCGCCGAACGGGATCGGCACGCCTTCCGGCAACGGCATTATCTTTACGGCGGTCAACATGAGCTTGAGGGCTTGGGCCGAGCGCAAGCCGCCCGACACGCCGCCATAGCTGACCAGGCCAGCCGCCTTGTATTGCCATTCCTTCGAGAGGTAGGTGATGGCGTTGATCAGCGAGGCCGGCGGAAAATAGTCGTACTCAGGAGTCACGAAGACATAAGCGTCGGCGGACTGCACGATCGTCGACCACTTCTTGGTGTGCTCGTGCTGGTAATCCTGCATCAGCGGATGCTTCGGCTCGTCAAAGACCGGCAGGTTGACCTCGGCGAGATCGACCAAAGTCGACGCAAAGCGCGCGTCCTTGCTGACGGTCTCGTAAAACCACTTGCCGATGGGCAGGCCGATGCGGCCCGGCCGCGTGGAGCCGATGATGACGTTGAGTTTGATGGCCACGAAACACCTTTGAGAAGATTGCGACGGGGCTCACTAGACGTGGATCGCGGATCGCGATCAAGGCACAGTCTTGATACCGGCTCCGCGATTAAATGCAGCGTTTGACCGCAAAAAGGTCGTCGCGTTCAGATTTGATTTACCGGACACTCTCCGTTCTCCGATTCGCGGATGTTCATCGAACGTTCGAGGTAATCCCCGATGCTGTGCTGGCTCAAAGCATCCAAACCACATCTAGCGGCATTTGCGCTGATCGTCGCGCTGATGATGCCGAATCATGCGTATGCCGATGCGGCCTTCGACCGGTTCCTCGAATCGATGTGGCCGCGCGCCAAGGCGCTCGGCGTGACGCGGCCGGTGTTCGACACGGCGATCAAAGGGATGCAGCCGGATCTGTCGCTGCCCGATCTCGAGATACCCGGCCGTCCGGAGAAGCCACAACCGGGCCAGCCGGAGTTCGTGCAAACGCCGTCTCAATATCTGCGGGAGTCGAGTTTCGACCGGCTGGCCAAACGCGGCCAGCAACTGGCGGCGCAGTATCGCGACACGCTGGCGCGCATCGAGACCGAGATCGGCGTGCCGGGCAATGTGGTGCTGGCGATCTGGGCGCGCGAGACCGATTACGGTTCGTACAAGCTGCCTTATGACGGCATCCGCGTGCTGGCGACGCAGGCTTATGTCGGCCGGCGCAAGGCGATGTACCAGAACGAATTCGCTTACGCGCTGAAGATGCTGCAGGCGGGCGTGCCGCGCGCCGACATGCGCTCGTCCTGGGGCGGCGCGCTCGGGCTGACGCAGTTCCTGCCGTCGGACTACGACAAGTTCGGCGTCGACTTCGACCGCAACGGCCGCGTCGATATTTTTCATTCGGTGCCGGATGCGCTGGCCTCGGCGGCCAAGCAACTCGCCGGGCGCGGCTGGCAGCGCGGCGAGCGCTGGGCCTATGAGGTCCGCGCGCCGCACGATGCCGATTGCTCGATCGGCACGCCCGACGTGACGATGCCGGTCGGCGAATGGGTGAAGCGCGGATTTCTGCTGATGCCGTCGCGCAAGCTCAACGCCGGAGCGCTGGCGATGCCGGCGTCGCTGTTGCAGCCGGAAGGCAGCTACGGACCGTCATTCCTGACGACGAAGAATTACTACGTCATCAAGGACTACAACTTCTCCGATCTCTATGTGCTGTTCGTCGGCCATCTGTCGGACCGCATTGCCGGCGCCAGATCCTTCGAGACGCCGTGGAGCAAGAGCCAACAGCTCAAGACCCGGGACGTCGAGGCGATGCAGCAGCGCCTGACGGAGCTTGGGCTCTACAAGGACAAGATCGACGGCAAGGCCGGCATGCTGACGCGCGCGGCGGTCGGCCAGTATCAGAAGGGCAATGGCCTCAAGGTGGATTGCTGGCCGACGGCGGCGGTGCTGTCGCACATGAAGCGATAGGCGGGGCCGCAAAAAAAATCCTCGAAGGAGACGGCCGGAGGTTCAAAACGGCGGTCGATCCTTCGAGGTTTTCAGGCGCCAGCGTCCGGGGATGCTGAGGCCGGGCGCGAATGGTCTTCAGTTCAAATCAGTCGCAAACCTCGACACGGCGGCTGCGCCAGCCATAGCCGTCCCAGAAGCGCCGGCGCTCGGTGTGGCAGACCGGTTCTTCGACATAGGCCGGGCCGCCGTAATATGGCTGCGGGGCGTAGTAGGCCGGCGGCGCGTCGTAATAGCGCGGGCCGGCGATGGCCGAACCGATGATGGCGCCGGCGGCGAGGCCGCCGACAACACCGGCGGCGACGCCGCAGCCGTGGCAACGCGCCTCGGCGGTGTTCGGCAGGGCGGCAACCGAAAGAGCCGCCGCGGCAAGTGCGATGACCTTGTAGTTCATGACAGTTCCTCTCGGGCCGAAGCCGTATTTATGACGAGGCGCGAGTTTGCGCCGAAGCGGTTACGCGAAGCTTAAGGGCAGACGAAACGCGGCTTGCTCCAGCCGACCATGTTGCCCCAGCGGTCGTGGATCGGGCGGCGGGACCAGTAGCCGCCGTCGCAGGACACCGGATAGCGGCGGGAGTAGCCGTCATAGATGACGTAGCCGGGCTGCGGCGCGTAGTAGCTCGGCTGGCTGTTGGCGATCGACGAACCGATGATGGCGCCGACGGCGAGGCCACCGACGACGCCGGCGGCGACGCCGCAACCGTGGCAGCGGGCTTCGGCGGGCGTGGAGGCCGCGAAGGCGGCGACGGTCGCAGCGGCGGCAACGGCGAGAATGGTCTTCTTCATGATGTCTCTCCAGCATTCCGGCGCGCCTCGTGCGCGACCGGCGTTGGCAGCTTGATAGGCCGGCGGCGCGGCGGCTGCTGT